>DATJTK010000116.1:0-37113 GCA_035503455.1 Candidatus Sulfotelmatobacter sp.
AACTCATCCACGAGGGACCGAAAATCTCGCGCAGGCTAAGGGAACCACCCCGCAACCGTCTGCCGCAGATGTCCCGATTAGTGAACATAATTGACCAATACAGAAATTAAGTTAGCGCCTATGCCCGCTGGGAGAGGGAGAATCATCGTCCGATGGTTTGACGCAGGGAACTATTACCCCGGTTCAGGGGTTCAATGCGCGAAAATCTTTTAGGAGATTTTTGGCGTCACAACTGCTTCATTACGAGGCGGCGGCAATAATCAAGAATTAGGACAGTGCCCAATTAATGGACACGACTGGCTAAAAAAGAATTTTATGAATCTGACAACGGTTATGGGTTTTGTGGCGGGCGCGTTGCAGTTTATTGTGGCCGGGTACGCCCTTCGGCTGAATCGGTTGTTCGGTACCAGACGGGTAGGATGGTCGTTGTTCTGGGCATTTTTGCTTCTGGCGTTGTTGCACCTGATGCAATCGGTAATGAAAGGCGGCTTCGGCGCGGAGATCGGAGTCAAGGTGGACGTCATGAACGCGCTGATTTCAATGCTGCTGCTCATCGGGATGGTTCATCTGGAAGGTTTGCTGAAGGAGCGGATGCGCGTCGAGAGCGAAGAACAACGGATGCGCGTTGAATTGCAGGCGGAAGTGAAAAAGAAAACATCCTATCTCATGCGCGCCATTGAACAACTCCAGGCGGAGATGGAGGAGCGCAAGCGGGTCGAGGGCGAAGCGCAATCGGCGCGATGGGAACTCAGCGCCGTGTCGCGCCAGGCCGAAATGGCCCAAATCGCCTCCAAAGTTCTCCAAAGCGTCGGTGACATGCTCAAAAGCGTCAACATGTCGGCCGATATGGTGTCCGACCAGGTAAAACAATCCAAAATTGCGAACGTTGTCCGGGTGGGAGTGATGATTCGTGAGAATGGAGCGAACCTGGGCGAATTCATGGTGCGCGATCCGCGCGGACAAAAGCTTCCCGTCTATATCGCGCAACTGGCCGAACATTTGTCCATGGAACAAAGCGGCCTGCTGACGCAGTTGGAATTCATTAAGGACAATCTTCAGAAAATTACCCTGATGCAGCAGGATTACTGCAAACTCGCCGGACAGGCCCGCAAGGTCAACGACGACCCGGCGACGCCGGATGAGCCGCGTGATACGGAGCCGGTCACGGCGGTGTAGCGAGCGGCCCGATTGCCCGGCAAGTTTCCTGAGAATTTTTCCTTTTTCCTTATTCCTTTTTCCTTTTTAATTGTTTCGGGCGCCGACGCTGTAATTCATGACTGAAACGGTCGTAGACAATAGCCTTCCCGCAATAGATTCCGCGAGTGCAGATTCACAAACCACTGGCGCGTTGCTTTTTCGCCATCGCCTGGTGCAAACGGGCGGCGGAATTGTGGTTCTGCTGATATTGCTGGCGCTGATGGCGCCGCCGCTGACGCGCTGGCACATCCTCCAGGAGCCGATTCTTCAAAATAATAATGGGCTGGATAGTTACGGCATGCCGCTGCGACCGAGTTGGCAATATCTGCTGGGCACGGATAACCTGGGGCGGGATGTCCTTTCGCGGGTCATTTACGGCACGCGCGTCTCGCTCACGGTCGGCGTTGCTGCCATGCTGACGGCCACGGTGATTGGCCTGACGGTGGGTTTGTTGTCCGGATTTTATGGCGGAAAACTGGATATGGGGCTGATGCGATTCACGGACATGAACCTGAGTATTCCGTCTATCCTGCTGGCGATTGCGTTTGCCGGGTTGATGGATGGGAAAATCATTCATTTGCATCCGGCGTGGCTGCATTGGCCGTTTTTGGACGTCCAACTTAAACGCGGCATGGTGAGCGTATTTTTGATTGTTGGAATTGTTTGCTGGCCGGGGATGGTGCGGGTGATTCGCGGGCAGGTGTTGTCCCTCAAGGAACGCGAATTTGTGCAGGCTTCGCGGGCCATGGGCGCCTCGGACTTGCGCGTTATTTTTCTGCATCTATTGCCCAATGTCCTGCCGACGGTGATTGTCCTGGCGGCGATGATGACGGCGAACACGATTATTCTTGAAGCGGGCCTGGATTATTTGAACGTGGGTGTGCCGCCACCGGCGCCGACGTGGGGCTCGATGATCCAGGATGGCCAGGATTATTTTATTCCCGCGCCGTTGATTGTCATCGCGCCGGGCGTGGCGATTCTTGTGACAGTGCTTGGGTTTAATCTTTTGGGGCAGGGATTGCAGGAGGTGCTGAATCCGCACCAGAAAGGGTGAATATGCCGGTACTCCCCATGAACCGTCGGAAACATCGAACATCGAACATCGAACGCCCAACATCGAAAGGCCTGCCTTCGCGCGTAGCGTTTGCATTATTGTTTGCGATGCTGGCAGTTTTCGCGGCGGGGGCGGCGGAGCCGGAGGGGCAGCCGGTGCGGGGCGGGACATTGCGTGTGGCTATGCGATCTGATTTTCGATCGCTGGACCCGGCCATCGCCTACGATTCGGATAGTATTCCGGTGACAAGACTGTTGTTTCGCGGCCTTCTGGAGTATGACGATGGAGTGAATCTTGTGCCCGGCCAGGCGAGCGATTGGAATATTTCGCCTGATGGCAAAACTTATACATTTCATCTTAAACCGGGCGTAAAGTTTTCCAATGGCCGGGAAGTCGAAGCCCAGGATTATGTATTTACTTTCGAACGCATCCTGAATCCCGCCACGGATTCTCCCGGACAAGGTTTTTTCACGCCGATCGAAGGCGCCGCGGAATTTGCCGCGGGCAAAACGAATCATGTCAGCGGATTGAGCGCTCCGGACAAACGGACTTTCATCATCCGGCTTCACAAACCGCTGTATACGTTTCGTTATGTGCCGGCGATGAGTTTCGCCACGGTCGTGCCGCGTGACATCGTCCAGAAAGATGGCGAGAATTTCCAATACGATCTGGTGGGTTCCGGGCCCTATAAACTTGCCGAGATGCGGCGCGGCGTTCGCTGGCGGCTGGTTCGCAACCCGTATTACACCGGCCCGGACGGTTATGTGGATGCGGTCGAGGTGCTGATTATCCCTGATACTTCGACCGAGACCATGATGCTGGAAAGGAACGAAGTGGACCGGGTTTGGGCCGGGCCGCCTGAGGCTGTTCTGTTCGCGCAAGATCCGGAACGGCGTTCCTGGCTCGTAGGCGTTCCGACTGTGGGCACGGATTACATCTTCATGAACACGGAGATGAAGCCCTTTGACAATCCGCTGGTCCGCCAGGCGATGAATTACGCAGTCAACAAGGAACGCCTCATCAAACTTGCCGGTGGATTCGGCACTGTGGCCCACGGCATCGTGCCGCCTGCCATGTCCTGGACCAACGACAGTCTGCCGCACTATGATTATGATCCGGAAAAGGCCCGCGCGTTGTTGCGCCAGGCCGGCTATACGAACGGATTGCGGACCACCGTAAGCTATCTTGGGGACCAACTCGTTTTTGAGCGTATGGCTGAAGGGATTCAGCAGGACCTGAAACAGGCCGGGATTGACGCCACTCTGCGCCCGGCCAATTTCACTGCATTCGACTATGAAGCCTCGACGCGGCATCAGATCCCGTGCGGGCTCTGGGGCTGGTTTCAGGATTACCCCGATCCCAGCGACTTTCTGGACGTGTTGTTCAATGGCCGATATATTACCGAGACCGATTGCAATAACACGAGCTTTTACAACAACCCTGTGGTCAATTCGCTGCTGGACCAAGCTACAGCCAGTTTGAACAAAGACGAGCGCACGCGGTTATTCGAACAGGCGGAAACCCGCATCATGCAGGACGCACCCTGGGTGCCGCTGATCCACGAGGTCTTTCCCCTCCTTTACAATCCGCGCGTTCACGGCACGCAGCCGCATCCGGTCTGGCTGTGGCGATACGAATGGATGTGGCTTAGCCCACAGAAATAAAAACAATTATGCTTGAGCGACTCATCATCCGGTTTTTCTGGTCGTGCATTACGCTGCTGGGCACGGCGGTGCTGATTTTTCTGCTGGTCAATCTTGTGCCCGGGGACGTTGCGCGGATCATTGCCGGCCCCAAAGCAACGCACGCGGTCCTTGAGCAAATCCGCCAGCAATATCATCTGAATGATCCCGTGTGGAAACGTATTGGCTTTTATTTTTATCAACTAGCGCATGGAGACCTCGGGCATTCCTACATCACGGATCAACCGGTCGCCCAGGCGATTCTTTCACATTTTCCCGTCACAGCCGCCCTGGCCGCGACGGCGGTTGTGATGTGGATGCTCATGGCCGTGCCGCTGGGCGTATTGACGGCGAAATATCGCGGCAGATGGTTTGACCGCTCAGTCCTCGTATGCGCCACGATCTCGCTCTCGCTGCCGGCCTTTTGGCTGGCGCGAATGCTGCAATACTGGCTGGGTTTTAAATTAGGCTGGTTTCCCGTGGCCGGCTTCAATGGATTTATTTCATTGCTCCTGCCCGGCGCGACGCTCGCGCTGCTGTTCGTGGGCTATTATTCCCGGCTGATTCATACGAACATGGTGGACGTGCTGGAAAGTCCTTTTGTGCGGAATGCCCGCTCGAAGGGTATGCCCGAGGCGAGCGTCCTGTTCCGCCATGCCCTGCCGAATGCGTTGATTCCCGTCGTGACGGTGCTGGGAATGGATGTGGCCGGGCTTTTAGGCGGGGTGTTGTTTACCGAAAATGTTTTTGGGCTTCCGGGCATCGGGACCCTGGCCGTCCAGAGCGTGCTCAATATGGATGTGCCGATGATTATGGGGACGGTTTTATTCAGCGCAACGGTTGTGGTGACGGCCAATTTCGTGGTGGATATTGTCTATCGATGGATTGATCCGAGGATAAAGGCGAGCGTCTGAGAATGCGGAATGATGCTAACGCAACGGTGTTATGGGAATTGCCAAGCCGTACTACCGATAGGAATCCTGCATTAATTTTTCCTTTTTCCTTTTTCCTTTTTAATTAGGTTTTGGCGGGGCGGTGCTCTCGCGCTCGATGAGTTCAGCGGGGAGGCGGCGGGTTTGGACGCGGTCGCCGCGGAGGAGTTGGATCATCATGTCCATGGCGGCCACACCGAGGCGCAGTTTTGGCTGGCGGACGGTGGTAAGAGGAACGCGGAAGTGCTCGGTCAACAATATGTTTCCAAAGCCGGCCACGGAAATATCCTCGGGAATTTTCAATCCCTGGGCCAGGAGCGTTGCGGCGCAACCGATGGCGACCAGGTCGCTCACGGCCTGCACGGCCGTAGCGCCGCAACTTTCGTTGAGCATTTGCAGGGCGGCCTTCGTGCCGTCGTCGATCGTTCCGCCGGCCTGAAAGACGAGCCGGTCGTCTACGTCCAGGTTGGCTTCGCGCAAGGCGCGCCGGTAGCCCTCGAAACGTTCGTGCGCCCAGGGGGCGACCTGCGGACCGGTCAAATAGGCAATTCGCTTGTGGCCGAGTTTGAGCAAATGCTGAGTGACGTTGTAGCTGGCTGATAGCTCATCCACTTCAGTTCCGGGAATGCCCCGGCAAAACGGCGCGGGCGGGCCCAAAAGGACGACGGGCGTTTTTCGCGCCTGGATTTCCTGATAGATGCGCGCCTCCGCGGCGAAGCGATAGACGGGCGAAATGAAAAGACCGTCGACGCGCCTCGAGAGCAGGCGGCGGATGCATTGCTCCTCGCGTTCGCTTTGGTTGAGGGTGTGGGCGATCAAAATATCGTAGCCCAATTCGTGCGCCCGTTCTTCGATGGCAAAGACAATGCGGGCAAAGATGGGGTCCGTAATGGAAGGAATGACCAGGCCGAACATGCGGGTGGTCTTCGTGCGCAAGCCCTGGGCGCTGGAGTCCGGCACGTAACCCATTTGGTGGGCCAGCGCTTTCAGCCGCGCCTTGGTGGCGGCTGAAACGTCGCGCTCATCGCGCAATGCCTTTGAAACCGTCATTACCGAAACGCCCGCCTGCCGGGCTATGTCTTTTAATCGAACCATACTTTCTAAAAATAAGCGCCGCGCCATTGTAGTTTGCGGCGTAACGTTTCCAAAAATGAACTGTCCGCAAGATGGACGAGCCGAACGACGCTGCTGCAGCGCCGGACTGTCACCGTATCACCGTCATCCAACTCGGCCACCACTTCGCCGTCCACGCTCAAAATGGTCGCGGGCGCCGGATTCATCGCCTGGACGCGAATCGTGGAATCCAGCGGCAAAATGATGGAACGATTCGAGAGCGCGTGCGGGCAGATGGGCGTCAGGGCGAATACTTCCGCGGTGGGCAAAACCACCGCGCCGCCCGCGGCGAGCGAATACGCCGTGGAACCGGTAGGTGAACTGATAATCAATCCATCGCACCGATAGCGGGTGATGTGCTCACGATTCACGCTGACATCCAGGCTGATAAGCCGGGAGAGCGCGCCGCGGCTGACGACGATGTCGTTGAGCGCGGACTGGCGGATTTCCTTGCCATTGCAACGCCCACTGGCTTCGATAAGGGCGCGCGCTTCGTATTTAAATTCACCTTTCCAAACGTGCTCCAACGCGCGCGGCAAATCTTTCGAGGACACGGCTGTGAGGAAGCCGAGCCCGCCGATATTGATGCCCAGCAGCGGCGTTTTGGCGCCGTCAATGTCGCGGGCGGCCTTGAGCATGGTGCCATCGCCGCCGCAGACCAGCAGCAAATCCGCCTCGCGCGCCAGGTTGGCGGGATCGCCGCCCGTCAACGCCTTGCGTCCGGCGCGTTCGATGAGGCGAGCCGCCTTGCGCAGGATGCCGTCGCACTCGGGCTTTTGCGGGTTGCCAATGAGGCCGACCCGTTTGATTTTGCTAGTTTTCAACGTTTTTCAAAATTATAGGACACGCTAAAGCGTGGACACCAAACGCATTTCGCCCATTTTCAAAGTTTTTCAATCAGGACCAAAAATTCCTTGTTGCCGGCCGGACCCTCCAGCGGCGATTCCACGGCGCCCCGCCAGTTCAAATTGGTTTGCGCCACAGTGAACTGGCGCAATTCTTCCAAAATCCGGCCATGAATGGAAGCGTCGCGGATGACACCGCGGCCTTTGTCTGCCTCTTCTTTGCCTGCTTCAAACTGCGGCTTCACCAGCGCGACTATTTTGCCTTGGCTTTTCAATAAAGCAACCGCTGGCGGCAGGATTTTTCGCAGGGAAATAAACGAGCAATCAATCACGGCCAGGTCGAACGGTCGTGGAAACTGGTCCGGTTTGAGATAACGGGCGTTGGTTTTTTCCATAACGGTGACGCGCCGGTCCGTCCGCAATTTCCAGGCAAGCTGGCCGCGGCCGACGTCCACGGCGAAGACGTGCTGCGCCCCGCGCTGCAACAGGCAATCGGTAAAGCCTCCGGTGGACGCGCCGATGTCTATGGCGAGGAGTCCGGTCACGTCGAGGCGAAACGCGTCCAGGGCGTGTTCAAGTTTATAACCGCCGCGGCTGACGAATTTTTCGCCCGCGACCAGGACGATTTCATCCGCGGGCGAAACGGAATCGCTTGGTTTCCGGGCGAGCTGGGCGTTGACGCGGACCTGTCCGGCCAGGATCGCGCGCTTGGCGCGTTCGCGGCTTTCGCAGAGACCGCGGTCAACCAGGGCTTGGTCTAACCGAAGCATCCGCTTAATTAAAAAGGAAAAAGGAAAAAGGAAAAAGGTTAATACGTGGTGCGTGGTGCGTGATGCGTCAAGTATGACACCATGATCTTTGGCCATACTTGACGCAACACGTACCACGTAACACGCAAATTCGAGGACGAGGACGAGGACGATTATTGTTCAGCCGTTTGTTGGGATTGCGGTGAGTACTCATTCCAGCCACCGCCGAGGGCCTGGTAGAGATTGATCAGGCTTGTCAGGCGGGAGTATTGGACCTGGATGAGGTTTTCTCTGGCACTATTGAGAGTTTGCAGGGTGACGAGGACGTCGAGGGTGCTGTTGACGCCACTCTTGAAACCGGCCTGGGTCAGGTCGTAACTCTGCTGGTCGGCTTTGACGAGCGCCGCATTGTCGGCCAATTGGGATTGCACGGTTTCGCGCACGGCGAGGGCGTCGGCAACTTCTTTGAATGCGTTTTGGACGGTGCTTTGGTAATTGGCGGCCTGGGCCTCCTTTGCCGCTTTGTCGGCCTGAAGCTGGTGATAGGCGGTTCCAAGGTCAAACACCGGCCAAACGAGTTGAGGCTGGAAAAGCCATGCCGTTGAGGCAGGCTCAATTAGGGTTTGCAGGGACCCACTGGCGTAACCTCCATTGCCCGTGAGAGTAATTGTCGGAAAAAAAGCGGCGCGGGCCGCGCCAATATTGGCGTTGGCGGCTTTGAGCTGGTGTTCGGCCTGGAGAATGTCGGGACGTTGTTCGAGCAGGTCAGAGGGCAGGCCGGCCGGGATATCCGCAAGGCAAAGATTCAGGTCAAGGTGCGGGGAGGGGCGCAACTCGGGCGGCAGAGGTTTGCCCACCAATAGCGTGAGGTTGTCTGACGCCTGGGCGAGTTGCTGCGCGTAGCCGGCTACGGCCGCGGATGAACTCGAGACCTGGCTCGACGCCGTATTTAAGTCGAACTGGGAATCCACACCGGCTTCAAAACTGCGCCTGGTCAGGGCGAAGGATTGCCGCGCCGCGTCTAATGATTGGCGCGCGATTGCCAATTGCTCGGCGGCTTCCTGCTGAGTCAGGTACGCCGAAGCCACCTGTGACACCAGCGCGATTTGGGCCGCCCGGCGCGCTTCGACGGTGGCAAAGTAATTTTCGAGGGCCTGCCGCGTGAGGCTGCGCACCTGGCCAAACAAATCCAGTTCATACGAGGCGACACCCAGGTTTAACTGATATTCGCTGTAGGTGAGCGCCGTGCCGTTGGCTCCAAAAAAGTTGGGAGTGCGCTGGCGCGAGCCGCCGGCGTTGACGTTCACGGTCGGAACCAAATTTGCCTGTTGGACGTGATACAACGCGCGGGATTGGACCATGTTCTCGACCGCGGCGCGCAGACTGGGATTATTAGTCAAGGCCAGCGCGATGACCTGTCGCAGCTTCGGATCACGGAAGAAATCGCGCCAGCCGATTTCCGCCGCCGGGACAGTCGCCGGGGCGGTTTGGATTTTGGCGTAGCCAGGCACGCTTGGCCAGGATGATGAAACGTTCGCGGGCGGTTGTTTGTATTTCGGGATCATCGTGCAGCCGGCCAGGGCGATAACGAGGACGGACGCAGCGAATCCCTTAGTGGATGCGTTGAAGCGTTGAAGCGTTGAAGCGTTGAAGCGTTCGCGCAGTGCCTTGATACGAAAAAGAGGCGTCATGGTTTTGGCGGGTTGGGGTTTGCGCCGGGGTCATGCGTGCCCGTGGGCATCAGGGATTCGTGCGCGGGAGCGATTTTGCCTTTAAAAATCCGGCGGACGGTGACGTAAAAGGCCGGCACGAGGAAAATGGCCAGGAGGGTGGCAGAAAGCATTCCGCCGATGACGCCGGTGCCCATATCGTGCCGGCTGGCCGCGCCGGCCCCGGTGCTGACGGCCATCGGCATCACGCCCAGGATGAATGCCAGCGATGTCATCAGAATGGGACGCAAACGCAGACGCGCGCCGGCAAGTGTGGCTTCAATCAAGCCCACGCCCTGCGCCTGCATGTCCTTGGCGAACTCGACAATCAGAATGGCATTCTTTGCGGACAATCCGATGATGGTCAGCAATCCGACCTTGAAAAAGACGTCGTTTGGCAGCTCGCGCGCCCGGGCGCCGAGCAATGCTCCAATCACGCCCAGTGGAATCACGAGAATGACCGCCAATGGAATTGACCAATTTTCATAAAGCGCCGCCAGCGCAAGGAACACCACCAGGATGGAGAGCGAGAGCAGGACGGGCGCCTGTTCGGATGAGAGCAATTCTTCGAAGGATTGGCCCGTCCATTCGAAGCCGATGCCTCTGGGCAATTGTTGGACGAGCTTTTCCATGGCGTCCATTGCCTGGCCGATACTCTTGCCGGGCGGGGCCGAGCCCGTAAGTTCAATGGCTGGAAATCCGTTGTAGCTTTGCAGCGACGGCGACGCATTAATCCAATGCGTCTTCACAAATTCGGACAGTGGCGCCATGTTTGTGCCCGCGGCCTGCACATACACCTTGTCCAGGTCCTGGGGAAGCATCCGGTACGGCGCATCCAGTTGGGCGACGACGTGCTGCACGCGGTTGCCGTTAATGAAGTTATTGATGTAAAACGAGCCGAAGCAGGTGGTGAGCGTCGTGTTCAAATCGGCCGGGGATACGCCCATCGCGGAGGCCTTTGTCAGGTCCACGTCTATCTTCAATTCCGGCGTGTCTTCGAGGGCCTGCATTTGAACCTGGGCGACATTCGGATCTTTCGCCGCCAGGGCGATCAATTGCCTGCGCGCATCCATGAGCTTGTCGTGGCCGAGGCCGCCCTGGTCTTCCAATTCCATATCGAATCCAGCCACGATGCCCAACTCGGGAATCGGCGGAGGATTTAGCGGAAAAATGATGGCGTCAGGAATTTGGCCCAAATTCACGAACGCGTTTCCAATAATTGCGGAGACGGCGTTTTCCGGTCCGGGACGTTCGCTCCAGGGTTTCAAATGAACGAAGGCCAACGCCGAATTTTGCCCCTGTCCGGCGAAGCTGAAGCCGGCCACATCAATGACATCCTGCACTTGTGGCTGGCTGAAATAGTAATGCTCCATTTTTTTGAGCACGTTCACGGTGCGCTCCTGCGTGGCACCCACGGGCAATTGGATCATGTTGATAAAGTAACCCTGGTCTTCGGCCGGGAGAAAGGATGACGGCAACTTCACAAACAGCCAGCCTACGGCGCCCACGATCAGAAGATACAATCCCAAATAAATCGGCGACCGTTTCAGGACATGGCTAACCCAGCCCTCGTAACGATGCGTGGTGGCGTCGAAATTCCGGTTGAACCAGCCCCAAAATCCGCGCTTATGGAAGTGGTGCCCTTTCTCGACCGGCTTGAGCATGGAAGCGCACAAGGCCGGCGTGAGCGACATGGCCAGGAAGATTGAAAATCCCATGCACGAGACCAGCGACAACGAAAATTGGCGATAAATGGCGCCGACGGACCCTCCGAAGAACGCCATGGGAATGAACACCGCCGTAAGCACCAGCGAAATGGCGATGAGCGCGCCGGTGATTTGTCCCATTGCTTTGCGGGTAGCATCTCGCGGGGAGAGGCCTTCCTCGTTCATGATGCGTTCGACGTTTTCGGTGACGACAATCGCGTCGTCCACGAGAATGCCAATCGCCAGGACCAGGCCGAACATCGTTAACACGTTGATGGAAAATCCCAGCAATTGCATGATGGCGAACGAACCGAGCAATGCCACCGGCACGACGATTGTCGGAATGAAGGCTGTGCGGAGATTTTGCAGGAAGAAATAAAGGATGAGAAAGACCATGATGATGGCCTCGATCAACGTCTTGACCACTTCATTAATTGAAGCGCGGATGAATTCGGTGGAATCGTACGGCCAGGTCACGACGACGCCCGGAGGGAAAAATCTTGATAGTTGCGCCACCTTGGCGCGGACTGCGTCGGCGGTCGCCAGGGCGTTTGCGCCTGGCTCAAGGCGGATGCCTACGGCGGCGCAGGGACGGCCGTTGGCACGGACGCCGAACGTGTACGTTTGGCCCCCCAATTCAATGCGGGATACGTCGCGCAAATAAACGCGCGAGCCATTTTGATTCACGCGCAGCACGATGTTGCCGAATTGGGTGGTGGTCCTGAGGGTGCTTTGGCCCTGCAACGTGATATTGATCTCCTGTCCATTCACGGCGGGCAACATGCCCAGTTGTCCCACCGGCACTTCGCTGTTTTGCGCCTCGACGGCGCTAATGATTGTCGCGGGAGAAATGGAATAGTCCTTGAGCTTGTCAGGGTCCAGCCAGATGCGCATGGCATATTGTGAACCGAACAAGTCCGCTTCACCCACGCCATTCACCCGGCTGACGGGATCGAAGAGCGTGGATTGGATGTAATTGCCCAGCGCGATGGCATCCAGGTTGCCATTAGTGGAGGACAGCGTGAAAAACATCAGGAAGTTGCGGGTGGATTTTGCGACGACCAGGCCCTGCTGCTGCACCGTGGCCGGCAGGCTTGGGATGGCCAGTTGCAACTTGTTTTGCACGTCCACCTGCGCGATATCCGGGTCGGTGCCCGGTTGAAAATAGAGGCTGACCTGGGATTGGCCGCTGGAGCTGCTGCTCGAGGACATATACAGCAAATGGTCCAGTCCGCTCATTTGCTCCTCGATGACTTCAGTGACGGTGTTTTGCACCGTCTCGGCTGAAGCGCCAAGGTAGGTCGCCGTAATGGTGACGGACGGCGGCGCGACATTGGGATACTCGGCTATCGGCAAATGAATGATGGCCATGATCCCGGCCAGCATGATGAATATGGAAATGACCCAGGCGAAAACGGGGCGATCTATGAAAAATTTCGGCATGGCATCGTTCCCTGATTAATGGCCGGGTGCAGGCGCATTGGAGTTTTCGTTGGTCGTCCCGATGTCCACGGGGTTGACGGTAAAGCCGGGCATCGCTTTTTGGAGCCCGTCCACAATGACGCGGTCCCCGTCTTTCAGGCCGGATTCGATGACCCAATTCGTGCCGACAGCGGCGCCTAATTTTATCGGCTGCATTACGACTAACTCGTTGTGGGCCGCTTCCTCGGCGTTGGTCGCGGCCATTGCGGCGTTGACCGTCGCCAGCATGACCGACGCCGCGCCAGTGGGGTCAATGACGACCGCGCGCTGGGGAACCAGAATGGTTTTGGGCGCGACGCCTTGCTCCAACGTTGCCACGGCGAACATGCCGGGCAACAGCACATTGTCCGGGTTGGGAAATTCCGCGCGCAAGGTGACCATGCCGCTGCTGGGATTCACGGAAATATCCTGAAACAACAGCTTGCCGGCCTGGGGATACATTGTTCCATCAGGCAATTGCAGCGTCACTTTCGGTTCGGTCGGACTTTGCAATTGACCGGACTGCAATTGTTCTCGCAGCTTCAGAACGTCCACGCTTGCCTCGGTGAAGTCGAAATAAATCGGGTCCATTTGTTGAATGACCGCCATTGAAGTGGCGGCGGCCTGGCTGACCAGCGTGCCCTCGGTGACAAGCGCGGGGCCGATGCGGCCCGAAATCGGAGCCGTGACAGAGCAATAGCCCAGGTTAATGGCGGCGATTTGCTGAGCCGCTTTGGCCTGGGCAGCGGCGGACACCGCATTGTCATAGTTCTGGCGGCTGACGGCGTTGATGCCCACGAGCGGCTTGTAACGGTCCATCAAGGCCTGGGCCTGGACCAGGCTTGCTTTGGCGCTGTCCACTTGCGCCTGGTATGGAGCGGGATCAATTTGATAAAGCACCTGGCCGTTTGTAACGTCGGCGCCCTGTTCAAATTCGCGCTGCAACACGACGCCGTCCACGCGGGCGTTGACGTTGGCGATGCGTTCGGAATCAACGCGGCCGGGAAGCTGCGTTGTCATTGGCAGCGGTTGCGTCTGCACGGTGATGACGTTCACCTGCGGTGATGGCTGCGCGCCCATGTTTACGGGCGAACCGCGATGGCACCCTGCGGCAAGCAGGGCTGCTACGATAAGGCCAGCCTGTTTGAGTTGTGGTTTTGAAAAAGGCCGATTCATAAAATCAATCTGAAATCGAGGCGCGCAAACCGGCGGCCGTGAAAGTAACCAAACGCTGGATCAATCCCTCCGCATCGAGGGTTTTGCGCAGTTTGACCGGCAGATGCTTTTGTTTGCCGCATGTGAGCAGCGAATAATGCAGCGCCCCCCACATAAACTTCAATCGCCAGAACAATTCTTCGGGTTTCAGGCCCGGCAATGCGCGCAGAAATGCGGCGTCGAACCGGCGGATGACCTTGTCAAAATGGGCGCGCACGAGCTGCTCAATTTCCGCGTTGGGCTCGCTCAGGCACCGGCCCATCAGCCGCAGGAATGTTTCATTGTCCTGGTCATTGTCAAAGCCGCGCTCGACGGCGGGCCGGATCATCGCTTCGAGGACCGCTTCCAGTTTCGGCGGCCTGCCGTCGTTTTTCTTCTCAACTTCATCCAGCAATTCGAGCCGCCGGACATTCAGCGGATCAATGCAATGCTTGAAGACTTCGGCCGCGAGGGCGGATTTGGTCCCGAAATGGTAATTGATGGCGGCGAGGTTCACGCCGGCGGCCTGGGTGATGTCGCGGATGGAGACACCCTCGATGCCGCGCATGGCAAACAGCTTTTCCGCCGCTTCAATAATGCGCTGCCTCGTTTCAATGGAAGATTGCTCCTCCCCATTTTTGACCTGTGAGCGAACAGACGTTTTCAAACGAATGTATGAAACATATGTTTTAATGCGTGACCGTGTCAACAGGGTTTTGAGCGGGAGGTGCGGCGTTTCGGCTTATGGGCGCACTTAATCTAAAATTCGAAGTGCGTCAATGGTAGTTTAAAGTCGAGCCCGCCAATAACCGGGCCGCCGTTTGACATGCATCACCGCCACAATCCACACGCGATCGGGTTGGTCCAGGTACACAACTGAATAGGGAAATTTGCGAGCATGCACACGGCGGGCAGGCGGGCTGAATCTGAAAAAGCGATCCGGATGCTTGCATGCAGCCGTAATTACCCTTTCGATTTCGTTGTAAAACCTTAGACCCAGTTTCGGATCAATGCCCGCATAATAACGAACGGCCTGGGCAAACTCTGCGTCCGCCTCGGGATGAATGGCGTGTTTCACCGCCCGACAATTTTTTTGATGCGCGCCAGGGATTCCTCAAGGGGGATGCCTTTTACCTTGCCGGTCTGGATATCATCAATGCGGCGAGCAATCTCGCTCTGCCAGGCGGCCTCGATTTCCGGGTCGCTGTAATGCAGGTCTTCAGTTAACCGCCCGACCAGTTCGCCGACTTTCTCCGGTGGCCAGTGGCGGGTTTCTTCAATGATTTGATCCAGTGTCATTGGCACAGTGTCAAAATACCTGATTTAGGGTCGCGATTCAACGGACAAACGGGACCTTTTTTGTTTCAATTGCTGGCGTTTAGCATCTGCAATTCCGCTTGTGCGAATCGGTATTCGTTGAAGTTCTGAACACCGGTGGCGAGGCATTTTCTGAACTCCGCAGCGGCTCCTGCCTTATCCCTGGCGATAAGGCGTTTGGCTCCGATATAATAATACGCCTCGCAATATCGCTCTTCGTCCTTTTTGCCATCCGCTTTGGCGGCATTGAGAAAATCCGCCTCGCTTAACTGACCGGCAAGAAAACGCGCAACTTCGCATGTCCAGTCATTCGTGTTTTCAGCCGCACCCCCGGAAAGCCAGTTTCGTAATTCGGTGTTTGCCGTTTGAACCTTGCCCAATCGTGAGTTGCAAAGCCAAACGCCCAGAAACGCCTGACCGTCGGCGTGGTTAAGCTCACCGGCTTTGCGGAAATCAGACAAAGCGTTGCTAATTTCCTGCCGCTCATAGCGAAGGTAACCTAGAGCAACAAATTCGGATGCTGAGTTTGTTGCCAGACTGGAATCCAATTTGGCGGCTTGCGCGCTGTCCGCTTCCGCATCGGCCAAATCGCCTTGCCGTTGTTCCACCTGAGCACGATATCCATAATAGCCGGGCGCCCAGGCCGGCATGAGAGCGATCACTTTTGAATAATCAGCACGGGCCCCCGCCAAATCGCCATTTGTTTGCTCGATCCCGCCGCGGTAGCCGTAAACATCAGCCCAATCCGGTTTCAGTTCGATGGCCTTGCTAAAATCAGCAAGCGCCGCGGTGAGATCGCCTTTGCCGTGTTCTGCAAGGCCTTTGCTGTATTCCGCCAGGCCGCGATCAGCATAGGCGGTAGCCGACCGAATGCCGAGACTTATTGCCTTGCTGTAATCAGAAATCGCACCATCAAGATTCTGGTTGCAATGCTCCAAATAGGCGCGGAAATAGTAAGCATGGGCAAATTCCGGATCGATTTCTATGGCCTTCGCGCAACTTGCCAGCGCGGCATTTGTTTCTTCCCGATCTAGTTTTAACATGGCCTGGCCATAATAGGTTTCAGCATCAAACTGCGGGTCTCCGATGGAATAATCCTGTGATGGATAGCTTCTGTGGCTGATCGGCAGGATATCCCGAAACGTGGCCGTCGCCTCAATAGTTTTCCGATGGCGTTGCAGTTTCAGGCGGACCGTAGTTCCGGCAGGCGACGAATAGCCATCGGAACTGATTTGGTTGTCGGCGCTCAAAAGAATATCACCATCGCGAACGCCGGACTCGTAAGCCGGACTCCCAGGCGCTACGTGGGCAACCAGGTGGTTATGATGCCGCGCTTCTGGTATGAATACAGCCCCTAAACGATTATAAGAGTAATAGGGCGGCGGCGTTTGTCTCATTCGCAAATAAGCAACGTTGTGGGATCCGTCCACAACTAAATCCAGACGCCTGAGTGCGGCTAACCCAACAAGATCGTGATGGGGGCCGAGGTTATTCACCTCCCAAAGGCATTCTTCCATAAGTGGCACATCGATAAAAATCAGCGGACCTATTTGGTATTCATCAGCCCAGGACTCTTCACTCACGTAAACGCCGCCCATCCCCCAACGCGCTACCAAAGTAACAGGACTTCGCGGATGCGTTTCTTTCCATCGCTTCCATTCCCTGCGTGGCAACTCGATCCCATCCGGGGAACCGGTATCGATTGAAATAGTGTTTTGGCCAGGGATCTCAAGGTCCAACGTGCTTGAATTGGTATCCAGGAAAAGCTTTGTCCAACCCTGGACTGCTCCGGGCACCTTCGACAGAAATGTGAGCTGCAGGGCGGCAGAATCAATTCGAAGAATGTTTGAACTTAAAGGCCCCCATCCCAGGAGACCGTCAAAGTCTGGTGCTACACCGGGCGTGAAATCAGATATTGCGAAATCCGTTTGAATTTGATGCCCTTGAAAGTCAACCGCATAAACCGAAGTATCGCCTGGATTTTTTGTTTGGGGCACCGTCACCTTCAGACCGAGCCGCTTCACGGCCTTTGAGATAAGCAGAGCCGTGGGCGCGCCTGAATCAAAAGCCATATCGACAGGTTTGCCATTGATCCGGGGATTTTCCAACCAGATCCGTGTGTCCGCAAAAACGGAATTCGCGCTTAAAATTGCAAGGCCAATTGCCAGAACGATTCGCATAAAATGGCACCCTACTAAATGGGACTTGTTTACAATGGTATATCAGCGTTTCGTTTTCACTGCAACCAGCACTGTCGCAGATACTTCCATTAATCCGCTCCGTCAACCTTTTCGAGCATCTGCAATTCGGCTTTTGCGAACCGGTACTCGTTGAAGTTCTGGACATCGGTGGCCAGGCATTTTCTGAATTCCGAGGCGGCTCCTTTCTTGTCCCCGGCGAAAAGGCGTTTGGCGCCGACATAATAATACGCCTCACAGTGTTGATCCTTGTCCTTTTTGTCGTCCGCGCTTTCGGCGGCGCTCACGAGGACCTCTTCTGTTATCTGCCCAACAAGAAACTGCCCGACTTCCGACGGCCAATCGCCGGGATCTTTTGCGCCACGAACGCTCAGATATGCCTTCAGGTCCGCAGTGGCTCGTTCTGAACTGCCCAGCGAGGAACTGCAAAGCCAGACGCCAAAATGAGCATAGTCATCCGTTGGGTTGAGTTCGCAGGCCTTGCGGAAATCCGTCAGGGCGTTGGTGTATTCGAGGCGCTGAAATCTGCTATCGCCCAAAACATGAAATGCCTGTGCGGCTTTCCCAGCCATTTTGGGATCCAGCCTGGCGGCTTCTGCGCAATCGGCCTCCGCACGATCCAGGTCGCCCTTGATTACCTCAAGTGTGCTGCGATTGCCGTAGAGCCAGGCTGAGGCTGGATCGAGTTGGATGGCCTTGTTATCGTCAGCGAGAGCCGCGTCCAATTTGCCCATCGTTTTCTCCACAAACCCGCGATAGGAATAGGCTTCAGCGAAACCGGGTTCGAGTTCAATGACCTTATTGTAGTCAGCAAGCGCGGCGTCAAACTGGTTTGCCTCCAGCTCCTGGTAACCACGATCGCCGTAGATTTGAACCACATTGGTTTTGGCGGTGGTTAGATCCGGTTTGAGTCGTAGCGCGTTTTCGTAGTCCGCGATCGCGGCATCAAACTCATTTGTCCTTTGCTCCACCCAACCGCGATTGGCATAAGCTTCAGCCAAATCAGGTTCGAGTTCGATCGCCCTATTAAGGTCGGCAAGTGCGGCATCAAGCCGTTCCGCCTGTTCCTCCCGACAGGCACGACGACCGTAGATTTGGGCCAGGTCCGGTTTAATCCAAATCAGTTCAGGGTTGAGGTGTAATGCCTTCTCATAATCCGCAATCGCGGCGGCATCAAACTGATTTGTCCTTTGCTCCAACCAGCCGCGATATGCATAGACTTCAGCCAAATCAGGTTCGAGTTCGATCGCCTTACCGTAGTCGGCGAGCGCGTCAGCTACATAGCCCTTGCCTTGTTCTACCATCCCGCGATCACCATAGTCCTCCGCTGTGCCGGCCCCAAGGTCGATGGCCTTGCCATAATCAGCCAGAGCGGCATCCGGGTCGTTTGATTGCTCCAAGTATCCCCGGCGACTATAAGCATCGCCAAAATCCGGATTGGTTTCTATCGCTTTGCCGTAATTGGTGAGTGCGCCATTCGAATCGCCTCGAATTTCACACTCCATCGCCGAGCTGTAATAGCTTTCAGCATCCAATTCAGATTTCCCCGGAAAATCATCCGATGGATTATATTTTCTGTGACTGGGTTGGAGGATTTCCTGCAAAACCGCCGCCGTCTCAAAAATTTTCCGGCGGCGGCGCAACGTCAGGTCCAGCCTTGTCCCGGCGGGCATCGAAAAAGCGTCAGAATTGCTTTCTCTCCAGCCATTTGTCCAACCACTGACACTTCGTCCGTCAATTTTCAAAAGGATATCGCCGTTGCGAATACCGGCTCTATAGGCCGGACTTCCGGGCACGATCTGCCCAACGAGGTCGTTTGAATCTGTAGCCGTGGGAATAAATACTGCTCCGAGGCGATTGTACGAGTAAGGAGGCGGCGGCGTTTGTTTTGCCCGCATATAAGCAACACCGTGAATGCCGTCCACCATCAGGTCCATGCGACGCAGGGCCGTGAGCCCGACAACATCACGCTCACTGCCGAACTCTATTTTGGTAGAGGGACCCTCTTCCATAACCGGCACGTCATTGAGAGTCAGAGGACCGATTTGGATTTGGTCAGCCCACGATTCTTCGCCGGCATAACAGCCATCAAGGGTCAAATACGCCCTTAACGTGATGGGATTATGCGGATGAGTTTTCTTCCATCGCTTCCATTCTCGAGGTGTCAGCGAAATTCCCGAAGAGTCGCCCGTATCAATTGAGATGATATTTTTACCGTCTTGCTGACCCGGGATTTTGAGGACCAGCGTTTCAGCATTGGTGTCGATGAATAGCCTCCCCCACCGTTTGATCCCATCCGGGATCCCGGAAAAAGGTGTGATTGTATCCGCCTCCGCATCGATGCGGTAAATGCCTCTACTCAAGGGCCTCCATCCCATTACACCGTCAAAGTCGGGTATCAAAGCCGGAATATTCAGAATGTTGAAGTCCGTCCGGAATGGCTGACCGTCAATTTCGGCGCTATAACTGGCGGTATCGCCTACGCCATTCGTAGGAGGGACAACAACCTTCAACCCAAGGCGTTTAACGGCCTGTTTAGTCAGGGCAATTGAGCTCGCGCCGGAATCAAAAATCATTTTGACGGCTTTGCCATCAATTTTTGTATTTTCCAGCCAGATCCTGTCATCTGCAAAAACGGAACTCGCGCTTAAAATTGCAAGGCCAATTACCAAAACAATTCTCATAAAAAGGCACCCTAAATGGGACTTGTTTACATTGATATATCAGCGTTTCGTTTTCACTGCAACCCGTGCCATGTGTTCTGAAAGAAAAATTTGCCTTTTCCCGTGGTTTGGGACCGAAAACTTATCATAATGCAACCCGTATGGATATTGACCCCGCTCATAAAAAAATCGCCCCTAAAAGTGACCTTATTGGGGCCTTATTTTAAAGTCCGCAGGGTGTTCTCGGACATAACGTGCAACATATTGAAGTAGCGTCGGCGATTCTCGGCAATAAGCTTGATCGAAATCTTCCCACGGGACCGTTTTGTAACCTGCAGTAAACTCTACCCATGTGTTGGTGGACCGTAGCTTGGTCTCAACGACTTTATGTTCCTCTGCGCAATCGACCGCTCGCTTAAATGTTTCTGAAAACGGAACTGCTCCAAGAAATCGCAAGTCTTGCTCCACCGCGGTGTTAAGCTTGCCTTCAGAATTCCAAAAGAACTGATGGAACCCTCCGTTCTGTACTTCGGCATCAAGGCGAGAGATGCTGTAAAGCGCTCGCCACGGTTGTGGCAAGCGCAACACAGCTAAGTTGAAATCCTCCTCACCGAACGACTCACACATCTCGAAGGCCATTTTCTGCAATGGCTCAAGCAAGTCTCTATCGTCTTTGGGTGTTAGCGGAAGTTGAGGTTGTTCTGACATATTTTTAACAGCATGCTGCTCAACGGCACAAATTAAAGTATACCTGAATTGCCGGGAATTTAGGCACAATAATTTTTCGAGTGGTTCGCGCTTAAAAGTTCACCATAATCTGTCCATATGAATTTGGATCCCGCTCATAAGAAAATTGTTCCGGTAGTTGTCAAAGTGGATGGCGCCGAAGACGCCGTGCTCCTGGCCCAGGCATTATTGGCCGGAGGTTTAAACGTCATTGAAGTCACGTTCCGCCGGGCCAACGCCGCGGAAGCTGTCCAGGCCATCGCCCAAAAAGTGCCTGAAATGATCCTGGGCGCGGGCACGCTTTTGACTACGGAGCAAGTGAACACGGCGCGCGCGGCCGGGGCGCAATTTGGCGTTGCCCCGGGATTGAATTTGGACGTGGTTGCCGCGGCGAAAAAGTTGAATATGCCATTCATTCCCGGCGTGATGACACCTTCGGAAGTTGAGAATGCGCTGGCCGCGGGTTGCAAATTGCTGAAATTCTTTCCCGCCAACATTGCCGGCGGCGTCCCTATGCTCAAGGCGCTGGCCGCTCCCTACGCTCACACGGGAGTCAAATTCATCGCCCTGGGCGGAATCAAGGCGGAAAACCTGCGTGAATATCTCCAGGAACCGATTGTTGCGGCAGTCGGCGGCTCATGGCTTGTCGAACCTGCCCTCGTCGCCAAACGCGACTGGAAAACCATCACCGCCCGCACGCGCGAAGCGCTCGAGATCGTTGAAACGTTGAAGTGTTGAAACGTTGAATCGGGCCGGAATCCATACTCCATCTTCTATCCCCCATCCTCTGGTTACTTTTTCCGCCGCGCGTTCTGAATCAACTCATCGGCCAGCACGCCCACCAGCACGACGCCGCCCATGACGGCGAAGTTGAGCGAGCTTGGGATGCCCAGTAGATTGACGAGATTTTCCAGCACCTGCAGCAGCGTGACGCCGATGAGAATGCCCAGGATGGAACCTTCACCCCCGCGCAGGCTGCATCCGCCCAGCACCGCCGCGGCAATGCCGTAGAGTTCATAAAAATTTCCCTGGGTCGACGGCGAGACGTCGTTGGTATAAAAGGCAAATAGAATTCCTGAAATGCCCGTAAGCAGCCCTGCCAAAACATACGCGCTGCCGACGACGAGTTTCGTGTTTACACCGGAAAAGCGGGCCGATTCCTCGTTGCGCCCGACCGCGAATAAATACCGCCCGTACACCGAACGGTGCAGAACCAGCCACATGATGACGGAGATAATGATGAGATAAACAAACGGCATCGGCACGCCCCACAGGGTTCCGCTGGCCCACTGTTGCAGCGTCGGAAATCCTTCGGCATCGCCGAAACCCCTGGTCATGTCGTTCGATATAAAACGCGCAACGCCGCGATAGATGAGCAGGCCGCAGAGCGTGACAATGAACGGCTGCATTTTAATTTTCGTTATGAGAACGCCGTGCGCAAGTCCCAGGACCATCGGGACCGCCAGAGCAAACAACACCGCCACCGGCCACGGCAAATGCCATTGCGTCAACGCAATCACCGACAGCATTCCGTTGAGAGCAATCATCGAACCGACAGACAAATCAATGCCGGAAGTGATGATCACGATGCCCGCGCCGATGCTGAAAATTCCGAACAATCCGATGAGATTTGCGGTGTCCACGAGATTGACGCGCGAGAAGAAACGCGGATTTTCGAAGCCGGTGACGGCGCACAAAATCACCAGCAGGATAAAAATGCCAAGTTCCTTTTTCATTCTTTAAAGGCAGGCTGAGCGGCCGGGATTTTTTTGCCCACAGCCAGTTGCATGACATTTTGTTCGGCGCAATCGGCACGGTCGAGCGCGCCGGTAATTTCACCTTCGTGCATCACGGCAATGCGGTCGCTGATATTCAGGATTTCCTCCATGTCACTGCTGATAACCAGGATGACCGCGCCCCGCGCCGCCAGGTCCCGCATCAACCGGTAAATTTCCGCCCGTGCGCCGATGTCTATGCCGCGCGTGGGCTCGTCAAAAATCATCACGCGTGGGTCCATCGTTAGCCACTTGCCCAGGACAACCTTCTGCTGATTGCCGCCGCTCAAGTTCCGGACGCGCGCCTCTACGGTTGGGGTCTTAATCCGCAACGAATCCACCTGGCGCTGCGCGGCATCACGCTCGCGTTTGCGCGAAATTAAACCGAATCGCGAAAAGTTGCGGAGGGAAGGCAGGCTGACATTTTCCCGCACGGACATCTCGACGATGAGGCCTTCGGCGCGGCGGTCTTCCGGCACGAGGTAAATACCCTGCTCGATTGCATCGCGCGGCGTGGCAATGGAAATGGCTTTGCCGTCCAAAATAATTTCTTTCCCCGGACAACGGTCCATTCCCGCGATAACCTTTGCCATTTCCGACCGGCCTGCGCCGACCAGGCCCGCAAAGCCCAGGATTTCCCCGCGCGCGGCGTCGAAGGAAATGGTTTTGCGCGGATACAGCGGGGTCGTAATGTTGCGGACTTTGAAAAAGCCCGGAGTTTTTGGCGCATCGGAATGAACGTAGTAATTTTTGATTTCGCGTCCAATCATCAGGCCGACAACTTTATCGTGCGTCGCTTCGTCCGGGCCCAATTCGCCGGCGTTTTTGCCGTCGCGCAGGACGACAACACGGTCGGCGCATTGCTCGATCTCACCGAGCCGGTGCGAAATGTAAATGACGCTTACGCCCTGGTTGCTCAATTCACAAACCAGGCCGAGCAAGCGCGTGGTTTCAGCGAGTGTCAGGCTGGAGGTGGGCTCATCCATGATGATGAGGCGCGCGTTGAGCGACAGCGCCTTGGCGATTTCCACCATCTGCTGTTGCGCGATGGACAGCTTGTCCAGGCGAGTCCTCGTGGAGACGTCCAGACCCAGCCGCCGGACAAACGGTTCGGCGTCCGCGTGAATTTTCTTCGAATTCACAAGACCAAGGGCATTGCGCGGCTCGCGTCCGAGGAAAACATTCCCTGCCACGTCCAGGTTGCCCAGGACGTTCAATTCCTGGTGGATGAACGCGACTCCCAGTCGCATGGCGTCACTGACGTTTGGAATTTTTGTTGGGCGGCCGTCAGCCAGGATTTCCCCCGCGTCGGGTTGATGGACCCCGCCAAGGATTTTCATCAAGGTTGATTTTCCGGCGCCGTTTTCGCCGCACAGTGCGACGACTTCGCCCTGCCCGATGCTGAGGCTTACGTTATCCAGGGCCACAACCCCGGAAAAACGCTTGCAGATTCCCCGCATTTCCAGGAGTGGCGCGCCGGGCATAACATTACTTGCCCAGCATTTTCGCCTGGGCAGCCTGGTACGCGGCTACGTTGTCCTTTTTAATCTCGCGCGTTGGAATGTAAATGGTCGTGCCGCCAAAGGCGTTGGTATCGCCGCTCAGATATTTATCCATGAGGGTGACGGATTGTTTGCCGAACTCGAAAGGGTTCTGGACGACGGTGCCATAAATCGCGCCCGAAGCGATGCCGGAGAGCGTGTCGGCTTCGTCATCGAAGCAGACGATTTTGACCTGGCCGATTTTTCCCGCGTTGCGCACGGCGTTGAGAATCGCCGGGCCGTTGTAATTCCACAACCCGACGAGGCAGCCAATGTCGGGATACTTTACCAGCGTATCTTCGGCATTTTTCTGCGCCCGCGCCGGGTCGGTGTCATCGGTCCGGATGTCAATGATTTGGATATTGGACCCCTGGAGGGCGTTTTTGATTCCGGAGGCGCGCTCGACGGCGTTTTGGGCGTCAATGTGTCCCACGAACAACATGATCTTGCCGCCATTGGGCAGGCATTCTTTGATCATGTTTCCCGCCTGGACGCCTGCCGCCACGTTGTCGGTGCCGATGTAGCACACGCGCTTGCTTTTGGGCGCGTCGCTGTCGGTGGTGATTAACAACGCCTGGCCGGCGATTTTGTTCAGGAGCGCAGTTTCATTGTCCGGGTCACAAACGCTTACAGCGATGCCATTGACGCCGCGCGCGGTCAGATCATTCAGAATTTGGATTTGCTCGGCGGCGCTGCCAGTGGTGGGGAGTCGGAAATCCACGTCCACATTTCCCAGCTCCTTTGCCGCCGCATCGCAGCCAGCCCGGGCAAAGGACCAGAAATTTGCCGTATTGTTGCTGACAAAGGCGAGTTTGACGCGGGTAGCTCCAGCGCCGGTTTGCGGAGTTGACGAACTTTTACCACAACCGAAAATCAGCGCCGCAAGGCACAGCGGAAGCATGACGGATAGGATCTTTTTCATGGCCATAGTTTGATTTTGGATTTGTTCGATGGAGCATGGATAAAAGGGAAGACTTTTTCAATTCCAAATTCGTTGGCAGGGATGGGCGATGGCAGCGCCACTTGCGAAGACCGGCCTGCGCACATCTCCGGCCCCGGGCGCGTACCGCTCCATCGCGTCGCTGAAATCCTCAGTGCTCCCGCCGAAAAGTGCCAGTGCCGTGAGTGAGAGCGGGTATGAGGTGGAAAAAGGGTCAACATCGGTTACATCGTTCAAAATCAATGAGTTAAGGGTTAACAAACCATTAACAAAGGGTTAACAGACCCTTAACACGGCTTGATGCGCGGTTGAACATTATTGCAACTTAAGCGCCACAACGGATTTTGGCGGTAGTGTGGCCGTAAATCCGTCCGCGGTCAGGCTCGCATCAATAAAAGTGGCGGGCTGAACGGCATCCGGGTTTTCAAAGGTATTGTGCGCGTTCATTTCCGGCGCGGTTAGTACGCGCCCGGTGATTGTTTTCAGGGCGGCATCGAGCCGGCAACTCACCGCTGCGGGCTCGTTCGGGTTCAAATTGCACAGGGTCACGCAAATGTTCCCGGACCGGTCCCGCGACGCCGAAGCGCTGAGTGTGGGAATGGTTCGGTCGTTAAATTCGTAATCGGCGCTTTGCACGTCGACCGGCAACATGGTCGCGTCCTGATGCGGCACGTACATTTCAAAGACCCAGTAGGTGGGCGTGACGGTGAATTTGCTTCCGTCGGTCAGGACCATGGATTGCAGCACATTGGCCAATTGGGCGATGCAGGCCATTTTCACGCGGGCGCAATGGTTATTGAAAATGTTCAACGTCAGGCCGGCGACCAGAGCGTCGCGCAGGGTGTTTTGCTGGAACAGAAACGACGGATTGGCGCCCGGCTCGACATCATACCAATCGCCCCATTCGTCCACCACCAGGCCGACTTTATGGCGCGGGTCATAGCGGTCCATGATGGCTGAATGACGCGTGATGATTTCGTCCATGCGCGATGCGTTTCTGAGCGTCGAGAACCATTCGGCCTCATCAAATTGGGTAGCGGAGCCCTTGTGCGACCAATTGCCGAGGGGCAGCGTGTAGTAATGCAGCGAAAGACCGTTCATGCGTGTGCCGACGTTGCGCATGAGCACTTCCGTCCAATTCGTGTCGCCTCCGTCCGAGCCCGAGGCGATGCGATAAATCCGGTTGGTCGACAGATTTTTAATGAACGCGTTGTAGCGGCGGAAATTGTCCGAGTAAAATTCCGGCGTCATCTCGCCCCCGCAACCCCAGCTTTCGTTCCCGACTCCGACGTACGGGATTTTCCACGGGTCAGGATGGCCGTTCCGGCGGCGCAAATCACTCCAGAATGAATTGGTCGCGGCGGTCATGTATTCAATCCAGTTCATCATTTCTTCCACCGTACCGCTCCCGACGTTCAGGCTGATGTACGGCGAAGCGCCAATCTGACCGCAAAAATCGAGGAATTCGTGCGTGCCAAATTGATTGTCCTCGATGACGCCGCCCCACTCAGCATTGATGCGCCTGGGGCGCTGGTCACGCGGGCCGACGCCGTCGAGCCAATGATATTGGTCCGCAAAACAGCCGCCCGGCCAGCGAATCACCGGCACATGAATCTTTTTCAGCGCTTCGACCGTGTCATTGCGAATGCCGCGAGTATTCGGAATGTCGCTGTTTTCGCCAACCCAGATGCCGTCGTAAATGCAATGGCCGAGATGTTCGGAAAACTGGCCGTAAATGTTTCGGCTGATTTTTACCCGCCCTTCATCCGTGTGAATGACCAGAAAATTTGTGGTAGCTGTCTGGGCCAGGGCTCCGAGCGCGGGCAAGCATGCCGCGAGAGCGAACAGGATTTTTTTTACATTGGCGAGGGATTTTATCATTGGTGTCAAGAATGGCAAACGGAACCACCGTAATAGATTTCGTTCAGGCGCAATTCCTGTTTGAAATGGCGAAGAGTCGTATCGCCGTCGATGACCAGGAATTCGATTCCGGCCATGGCGGCGAAGTCTTCAAGCATTTCCGTTGTAACGGACTTGCTGAAAACGGTGTGATGCGCTCCGCCCGCATAAATCCAGGCGGTGACGGCCGTGTGAAAATCCGGCCTGGGCGCCCACAACGCGCGCGCCACCGGCAATTTCGGCAGCGGTTCTTCCGGTGCGACGACTTCCACTTCATTGACAAGCAGGCGAAATCGGTTGCCCATGTCCATCAAGGCGGCATTGACGCCAGGCCCGGGCGGCGTGTCGAAAACAAGGCGTGCCGGGTCAGCCTTTCCGCCAATAGCCAGCGGATGGACTTCCAATGACGGCCTGCCCGCGGCGATGCTCGGGCAAATTTCGAGCATGTGCGCGCCGAGAACTTTGGCATTGCCCGGCTCCAAATGACAGGTGTAATCCTCCATGAATGAGACGCCGCCTTTCAGGCCTGTGGCCATGACCTTAAAGGCGCGTACCAGCGCACACGTTTTCCAGTCGCCCTCCGCGCCGAAACCGTAGCCATCGGCCATCAACCGCTGGACGGCCAACCCCGGCAATTGCGCCAGCCCATGCAAATCCTCAAACGTGGTGGTAAATCCTTTGAAGCCCCCGTCCTTCAAAAACGCCCGCAATCCAATATCGATTTTTGCGGCTTCCTCCAGCGATTTCTGTTTAGCCCCTGTTCGCAGGTTTGGCGCAATGGCATACGCCGACTCGTATTTCTTCAACAACGCGTTGACCTCCGGCCGGGTCGCGGCATTGACACGCTTTACGAGGTCGCCGACGCCATAGCCGTTGACCGAGTAACCGAATTTTATTTGTGCGGCAACTTTGTCGCCTTCCGTCACCGCCACGTCGCGCATGTTGTCCCCAAAACGACAAAACTTCGCGCCCTGCCAATCGTCCCACGCGGCCGCGGCCCGGCACCACGCGCCGATTTGTTTTTGCACCGCCGGCTCCCGCCAAAATCCCGCCACGACTTTTCTTTCCAGCCGCATCCGGCTCATGATGAATCCGAGTTCACGGTCGCCGTGGGCGGACTGGTTCAGGTTCATGAAATCCATGTCGATGGTCGCCCATGGAATATCGCGATTGTGCTGTGTGTGAAAATGCAGGAGCGGTTTGCGGAGGCGCTTGAGGCCGGCGATCCACATTTTTGAAGGCGAAAATGTGTGGCACCACGTGACCACGCCGATGCAACGCGGGGCTTGATTCGCTTCGTCGAACAACGCGGAGACTTCTTCCGGCGCTTTTACGACTGGCTTGAAAGCGACTTGAACCGGTATTTCCGGAGAATTATTCAGGGCCCCGGCTATTTTCCCGGAATGTTTGGCGACACGCCTCAGCGTTTCAGTCCCATAAAGGCGCTGGCTGCCGGTCACGAACCAGACTTCAAGTTGTTTCAAGTCGTTCACGAGGCTGTTCGCGGGATTCTATGGGGCACTGGAGGATTAGTAAACGAATTAGAAGTCACCAGAATTGGTGATGTGTCTCGTTTTTCCTGTTTTCTTTTTCCTTTTTCGTTCCACACTCAGTCCATGCAGAACAACCGCCATATTGTCAATATCGCCCTTGTCGGCTTCATGGGCACCGGAAAGACGTCGGTGGGACGTCTTGTGGCGGAACAGTTGCATTTTCAATATCTCGATACGGATGAAATGATCCAGTCGGCCACAGGGAAGACCATCCCGGAGATTTTCTCCGCAAATGGCGAGCCTGCGTTTCGCGCACTTGAGGAAAAAACGGTTCAGGAACTTTCCGGTAAAAGCCGCACGGTTATTTCCGCGGGCGGCGGCCTGCCCGTCAACCCTCAAAACATGGCGAGCCTCAAAGCGCACGCGCTCGTGGTATGCCTCTGGGCGTCACCGGCCAAAATCTGGGAACGGGTGAAAAGTCAATCTCACCGTCCGCTGCTTCATGATCCAGACCCGCAACAGAAAATCCGGGAACTGCTCGCTGTGCGCGAGCCATTTTACAAGCA
This sequence comes from Candidatus Sulfotelmatobacter sp., assembly GCA_035503455.1. Taxonomy (GTDB): domain Bacteria; phylum Verrucomicrobiota; class Verrucomicrobiia; order Limisphaerales; family UBA11358; genus UBA11358. The sequence goes on from DATJTK010000116.1 coordinate 28,761, forward strand.
GGCCGACATTCTTTTGAGCACCGAGTGCCGTTCGTTGCGTGAAGTGGCCCAGCAGGTCATCCACCAGTTTCTTCTTCTATCGCCGCACCGATGAAAGAGCAGATTCGCCAGCGCGCGCTGGAATTGGGCTTTGACGATTGCCGATTTACCCGCGCCGATGTGCCCGCCGCCGCAGAGGAATTTCGCCGCTGGATTGCGGAAAAAAAATACGGCGAAATGGCGTGGATCGAAAAGAATGCGGACAAAAGAGCCGACCCTCAAAAGGTGCTGCAACAGGCCAGAAGCACGATTTGTGTGGCCGCGAGCTATTTTCATGAAACAGCCGGACAAAACAAAAAGTCCGGCATTGTGGCCCGCTACGCGCGTTTCGATGATTATCACGATGTTCTTAGGGAGCGTTTAAAATCGCTGGCCCGATTTGTCGGCGAAACCGGCGGCCCGGACACGCGCTCGCTCTGGTATGTGGATACGGGCCCGGTGTTGGAACGCGACTTCGCGCAGCGCGCGGGCATCGGTTTCATCGGCAAGCACACCAATTTAATCAGCCGCAAATATGGCAACTGGATTTTCCTGGCGGAAATTTTGACGACGCTTGAGTTGGAGCCGGATGCGCCGGAAGTAAATCATTGTGGGAAGTGTGCGCGCTGCATTGCCGCCTGCCCGACGGCCGCCATTACGGCGCCGTTTCAATTGGACGCGCGCCGCTGCATTTCTTATCTAACCATAGAACTCAAGGGCCCAATTCCTGAGGAATTTCGCCGTGCCATCGGAAATCGCATTTACGGCTGTGACGATTGCCTGGCTGTTTGCCCCTGGAATAAATTTGCGCGCGAAGGTCATTTAATGAAATCGCACGAGCGGGCGGATCTGGCCCAGCCGGACCTGATTGAATTGTTGTCGCTGGATGAGCAGGGTTTTAAAGCCCGTTTTGCCCGTTCACCCATCCTGCGGACCAAACGTCGCGGCCTGTTGCGAAATGTTTGTGTGGCCCTGGGAAACGTGGGCGATATTTCCGCGTTACCGGCGCTTGGGAAGGCATCGCACGATTCCGAGCCTTTGATTTCAGAGCACGCGCACTGGGCGATTGGGCGAATCAATGAAAGATTGCAAGCGCAGGGTTCGGATGCGAATCTGTCTTCGACCCCCTTGAATTCAGGCGGCCAAAAGACTACAATATGAGTGATGAAGCTGCGATTGGATCTGTTGGAACACCTGACGGCGGCGGACATTCTCGAAGAAGCCGCAGCCAACCAGCACCGTTACAAAGCCGAGCCAAGTTTCTCGAAAACTGGAATTGGCCATCTGTCGCCCAGATCAATGGCGGACTCTGCGAACGAGGCCGTGCGCAGCGAGGCATTAACAAAGAAACTCACGCGGCGGTCGCGGAAGAATGGGAAAACCGCCGCACATCGGAACTAACCCTGCTCGAAACGTTCCGGTTCCTAAAGTCCTGTCACAGGCGGGCGCCATTTCTGTTTTTCAACGGCAACACATTCGCCGAAATCGGACGCGCCCTGGCGAATGCCCTGTTTTCAGATCTCTCATTTCATCGCCGCAAAGAAGCTTCCTCTGCTGTTGCCCACTTTGTTACGGGCGTACTGGATGAGGAGATGATGATTGACGTCGTTGATACTTTGTCCGCCACCGCAGACTGGAAACCCGGCGATCGTGTGAAAACGTTGCGCGGCTCCCTGCACGGAAAAATTCTTCGTGTCCTCGAAGACGGCAGGATCGTTTGGCAACCCAACGGAACACATTCTGAATTGACCGCGTTGCCCGAAAGCCTCTGCGCGGATGAGAAGCGTTCTAAATAACCGGCCTACACATACAGGGCGCTTTGCAAATCGTGTATCAAAATACTCATGAACGGATACCGTTTGTCGGGGTCGCGCGCGATACATTTGAGCACGACTTTTTCCAGGCCGGGCGGCAGATCCGGATTATGGGCGGACAATGGCAGCGGACCTGAGGGATCCATCTGGCGCGCCAGAATTTCCGCCGGATTGTCTCCCGGGAACGGTTTTTGATTTGTCAGCAGCTCATAGGCCGAAACGCCGTACGCAAAAATATCCACGCGCGTGTCAATCGGCTGCCGCTGCAATTGTTCGGGCGCCATGTAGCCCGGAGTGCCGGGATTTTTTGAAAATTTTTTCGGCTTTTCCGGAACCGGTTGCGCCATGTCAAAATCAATCAACCGCACGTTTGCGTTGCGGGTTACCAGGACGTTTTCCGGTTTGAAATCCAGGTGCATGTATCCGCTTTCGTGCACGTCACCCAGCCCGATGGCCATATCGATGAGAATTTGCGCGACATTTTCAGTGAGCACGGGATCGTGGCGGGCGAACAATTCCTTCAGGTTGGCCGCCTCGACGTAGTCCATCGCCACATACAGGTTGCCGCTGATTTTGCCGTGCTCGACGTAGCCCACGATGTAGTCGCTTTGGTTTAATTTCGACATCACCTCGCATCCGCGCAGGAACCGGCGGCGTTCGGTAAAATTGAACCTTAATTCCTTTTTCAGGCGGCGAATGGCGTATGGTTTTCCGCGACCATCAACGGCCAGCCAGATTTCGGCCATACCACCGCTATTGAGCATTTCCTGAAGATAGAAGCGCCCGAACTGCTCCTGTCCAATTTGAACATCAGAATTATGAAAATCTGCCGTTTCAGCCATTCGCACAGGCACACTACCATGCCCAACCACTGGACGCGAACAAAAGTTGGTCCAAATGGATGTTAATAATTTGGAAAGTATTAAAGCAGGAATTCTACTTCTACATCGTCGTCTTCGCCAATTCCATCAGCCGTTCGAACTGCGGCTTCGTCATGGGAGAAACGGACAGGCGCGATTGCTTCACAAAAGCCATTTCGCGGAGCGTTTTATCGGCTTTGATCTGCGCCAGCGTCACCGCCGACGCCATGCCCTTTACTGGAACCAAATCCACACACGACCAGTCGCCTTCATCCGCCGTGGGATCGGGATAAAATTCCTTTTCCACCCGCGCAAGGCCAACGACGGATTTTTCGTCCCCGCTGTGGTAAAAGAAAACCGCGTCGCCCTTCTTCATCGCGCGCAAATGCAGCCGGGCCGCGAAATTCCGGACGCCTGTCCACGCGGTCCGGCCTTCTTTTAGAAACTGCGCCCACGAGTAGGCCCCGGGCTCGGATTTGACCAGCCAGTAGTTCATTTACGATTCAAGTTTTGCAATTTACGATAGCTTCATGAGTTTTGCCGAAAATCTTGCCGCAATTCAACAACGGATTCAGTCCGCGTGCGACCATGCGGGCCGCGATGCCGGATCGGTCATGCTTTTGGCCGTGTCCAAAACGCATTCGGCGGAGGCCATTGGCGAGGCCGTCCGTTGCGGGCAGATTTTTTTTGGGGAAAATAAGGTGCAGGAAGCGAAAGCGAAAATTCCCTCATCACCCGGCAGGGCGCGGTGGCATTTCATTGGTCATTTGCAATCGAACAAGGCGCGGGACGCCGTGGAACTGTTTGAAATGATTCAAAGCGTGGATAGCCTGGGACTGGCGCAGGAAATTTCGAAACGTTGCGAGCAGGCATCCAAAGAAATGCCCGTCCTTCTGGAGGTCAACGTGGCCGGTGAATCGAGCAAATTCGGTTACAATCCGGAACGGCTGCTGGCGGAATTGAAACAACTGAATTCCCTGCCCCGCATTGCGGTTCAAGGGCTGATGACAATTCCGCCATTTTCGACGCAGTTGGAAAAATCACGCCCGCATTTTCAGCGTCTTCGCGAATTGAAATCGCAGTGCGAAAATGTGCTTGGCGTCCCTTTGCCACATTTGAGCATGGGCATGAGCGGCGATTTTGAAATTGCGGTAGAAGAGGGCGCCACGATTGTCCGGGTTGGGACGGCATTGTTTGGTCCGCGCAAGGCCCGGATTGATGTTTCCGCTCAAGTGGACCTTTAAATTTCGGAGCGCGGCTCAATTCTTTCATCCAACTGTCACAAAAATTTCATTTTCTTTTTTCGGACTTATTTCTAATATTTGGATTGTGACAGTAGAAACATTCAAACGGGAGATTGCGGCGGCGGTGAAGGCATATGACAAATATGTCATATGTGTTGATAAAACCCCTGAAGATTTTGAGGCGTCCCTGCAATCGTTGACCAAGAAAGCGATTGCGGCCTATGAAAATCGCGGCCCGGGCATGCGGCACGGCATAGCGCTGGACAAATTTGTGACCGTCATTTTGAGCCAGAGCGATGAGGAACGCCCCATGTGCGGGATCTATTTCAACCTGCACTCCCCGTACCAAAAAAACGCGCTGCCCAAAACAGTCAGCGAATTGAAGATAAAAAATTAGTGGAACTGGTGGAACAGGTTCCAGCCTGTTCGATTGTCTTCACAAAAACCGACAGGCAAGGATGCCTGCGCCACTATTTTTATTGCTCGCGCACGTCGTCACCCGCCTCGGCGTCGCCCGTCGTCAAATCGGCCACAATGTCGTTCTCGCGTTGCGGGCCGGTGACTTTCACTTCGCCGACTTTCATGCCCGCGCGATAGATGAAGAATATCTGGCCCACCTGCGCCATTTGGCCCACTGGAAAACTGAGGACGACGAAACGCCCCACCGAATTGTACCGGACCACTTTAGCGCTGAGCGAAGTATCGGGCGTGATAATCGGCTCCGGCGCGTTCGTTGATATGCTGACCGGCGGCGGAGATTTCTGTGCCAAAGCGCGGTGACTGGCACAGCCTGAAGCAATCAGAGCGGCCATGGAAAGACTAACGAACAGACACAATCTCATGCAGCCAGTAAAACGGTTTTTGTGCACCGGGTCAACTGGAACATCGGCGGGAACTCTATATTCCAATGCGTGTGGCGTATTGCGTCAAGTACGGTACCACGATCGATGATTCCGCATATCCGACGCACCGCGCACATTATCCGCCTAAGCCAGCGCCTGAGCGAAGCGGGTAGCGCCCGGATTTAGCTTTGAATAAACACGGTTGGTCGCATTCGCCAGGGCGACGACTTTCTCCCTCGCGCATTCGCCCAGCAGGCAAACCTGGACCCAGTTTTTTCGCCGCAGATATTCGCTATTGAAGCTCAACAAATATCCCGCTTCCTGCATTGCCCCGCCGAATTTCACGGAATTGATATCGTTCGGCAGTTGAAGCGTAATGACGGCCGGCGAGACAGGGCCGCCATTGCCGACCAGATGAAAACCATTTTCAACCAGCCTCTCGCGCAGCCACCCGGAGAGATCTTCGATGTCTGAAAATCGTTTTTCCCAATTGACGCGCCGCACGGCGGCCCGCAACGCATGCAAAAGGTTGGATGAAAAAGTGAACGGAATGCCATCCTGTTGCGCGTAAAAATCAAGATCCAGATAGCGTGGCAGCTTCGACGCGGCATTGGACACGATTTCGTGATTGTAAAAAATCATGGATAGGCCCGGGTACGCGCGCAGGCCTTTGCCGCTCGCGCACGATGCCAGAAACACATCGCTCAGGTCCGCCGGCACTGCGCCGATAGTGCTGATGCAATCGAGGCACAGCCGGGTCTGCGTTTGAGCGCACAATTGTTTCAGGCCGGCCAGGTCCACCATAAGCCCGCTCGAAGTCTCGCAATGGGCGCACCAAAGCCAGGCATAAGGGGATTGGCTTTGGCCGGCAAATTTGTCCCGTACAGCATTGAGGTGAATCGCCTCTCCCCAATCAAATTTCAGCGTGTCAAAATCCAGGTCCATCCGGCCTGCCTGATCGATCAGCCGCTCGCCAAACTCGCCGTTGCTCAAAATCAGGCCGCGTCCATTCAAAAGCGACAGTTGGGCGGCGATGATATCATTCGCCAGCGTGCCCGAACCCATAAACAGCTCGACGCCTTTAGCCCGCGTGAGTTCGCAAAGTGCCTGTTTGGTGGATTGAAAGTCGTTCTTGAAGCTGTCGCCTCGATGCGATTCCGGGGCCTGTTCAAAGGCCCGGCGCACCTCGCGCCGAACGGCAACGGGTCCGGGCAAAAAGTTTACCGCATTTGGATGAAACGAACGGGCCGGCGAAGAACGCAGGAATTCCCGGGCCGTGACCTCAAACGTTTCCAGGGTAACGTACATCGGCTGGAATTGGGCGTCGCCGCTGCCCACCATGGGGCCGAATGGCACAAATCCCAGGTGCTGATACAATTTGGTTTGCCGCGTTGTGCCCGAAATAATGGCCAGATCATAGCTCTTTTCGACGCCGTGCTGCCAGAGCAGCGCCAGGATGCCCTGCAACACCTGCGCGCCCCGGAATTTCTTTTCAATCGCCAGCAGCCGGATTTCGCAAATCGTGCGCCCGGGCGGCAAGTAGGAGTCCAGGTTCGGCAATTTCTGGTCCAGCGAAAAGGGCCGGTTGCCGCGCACGGCCAGCATGCCGACGAGCTTTTTATTTTGCAGGCAAATGAGATAGGTGTTTTCCGCGTGAAATTTGTCCACCAGCCTTTGGGATGATGACGGCTGATGCTGCGGAATCTCGTCCACAAACGTTTTATAGTTGAGGCGGTGAATTTGTTCTATTTCCCAGTCCTCACTTGCCACCTTGAACACTAATGGTTCCTGATTCATAGTTTTGGCGGTTCAGATCTTAGCGCGTTAAATTCTTCGCCCATATTCCTGCGATGCGCAAATAAAATCGCAGCAGACAAACCCGTGGTCACAGCAATGGTAAAGTTGTCCGGGATAAAAAACCAGCATACGATGGGCAGACAAACGAAGGCAAACATCGCGGGCAACAGCGTCTTTCGGGCAAATACATAGATAATAGCAAACACCGCCGCAAGCGTGAGCGCAATCTTGTAATCGAATACGAGAAGCGCCGCCAGGGAGGTGGTGATGCCTTTGCCGCCGCGAAATTTCAACTGCACTGGCCACAGATGCCCGGCCACAACGGCCGCCACGGCCAGCGCCGCGGAAATTTCATTATGCGCAAACATCTGCGCCAGCCACACAGCCAAAGCTCCTTTTGCAAAGTCACCAATGACCGTGAGGAAAAATCCGGGCTTTCCCAGAATGCGCCCCACATTGCGCGCCCCCGCGCTGCCGCTCCCGATTTCACGGATGTCCCGGCCCGTCCGGATGCGGACAAGGTAGTAGCCGGTCGTGAAGCAGCCTATTGCGTAGGCGCCAGCCATGCAGCAAGCCGGCCGAAGCCAGTTCGCCGACGCTAAATATTGGATCCAGTCCATTGAGCGCTTGCTTTCGACGAGTTCGCCCCAATATAGGGACGCTGTGCCGCGGCTGGAAAGACTTTTTATCCCACTTTTCGCACAAACGCAGTCGGGAGTTCGCTTTGCATTACCATGCTTTCCCTGGAGTCGGCGACACCGTCTACAAATTGGCGCACAATAGGATCGAGCGAATTGAAAATTTCATCCGGCGGCCCGTTGGCGTGAATCTTCCCGCGATACAACATCATAATATGCTGGCCCAGGCGGCGGGCTGTGCGCATGTCATGCGTGACCACTACCGTGGTCACGTGCAACCGGTCGCGCACGGCCAACATGAGTTCGTCAATGCTGTCCGAGACAACGGGGTCCAGCCCGGTGGTGGGCTCGTCGTAAAGAACAATTCGCGGTTCATACACAATGGCGCGCGCCAGGCCCACCCGCTTCCTCATGCCGCCCGAAAGCTCGGCGGGCTGTTTGTTTTGGGTTCCCGGCAGGTCCACCACCTCGAGCGCAAAGCAGACCTTTTTGGCGATCTCTCCTTCGGTCAAATGTTCATGACGCCGGAGCCCAAACGCGATGTTTTCCGCCACGGTCATGGAATCGAACAATGCCGCATTCTGAAACACCATCCCAAAATGCCGCCGCACCCGCAGCAATTGGCGCTCGTCCATGCCAACGATGTTTTCACCGTCGATGAGTATTTCGCCTGAATCGGGCTGCATGAGTCCGATGAGATGTTTGAGCAAAACGCTTTTGCCCCCGCCGCTGCGCCCGATGATGGCCACCGACGCGCCGTTTTCAATCCGGATGTTTATGTCATCCAGGACCGTCTGGCCTTTAAAGGTCTTTCGCAAATGCCGCGTTTCGATCATTCAATTTTAAAATATCAAAGAATCTCCCGCTCGTCATTCGGGATTTTTCGAAGCTCCACGTGTTTGGCGCATCCAAACACTGTTCTTGGCAGGGACATCGCGCGGCGATGTCCCCGCCCGCGCAGATGCGGGCGGAACATGCGTGGAATGATGTCCGATTCCGCTTGTTGCGCCGCTGCACGCGGCGCTGGACGCCGCAGCGCAGCGTCCCTACCAGGAACAGTGTTAACAGGCGCCGCAGCAGCCCGTGAAAGTGGTTGCGCTCGTGGGTGAGAGTCCCACCCGTCGAATTGGACGGTTCACG
>DATJTK010000117.1:0-29930 GCA_035503455.1 Candidatus Sulfotelmatobacter sp.
GCATTACCTTGGAAATAAACGGAAGTCAGGTTGGAGCAGCTCTCAAACGCATAATCTCCGATGTTGGTGGCACTGGCGGCAATGGTGACACTGGCCAGATCAAAGCAGTTCTCAAAGGCCCCTTCCCCGATGCCAGTAACACTCTTTGGAATGCTGGCACTGACCAGGCTGACGCAGCCGCCAAACGCCGACGCCCCGATGCTGGTGACACTGGCGGGGATGGCATAAGTAATGTTCGTCAGTCCGGCAGGGTATTCGATGAGAGTGTCTTGTCCCTTGTCGAATAAGACGCCGTTTAAGCTGCTGTATGCTGGATTGGCGGCATCCACCGAGATATTCGTCAGGCTTTCGCATTCGTAAAACGCTACTCCGTCAAAGTTGGTGATACTGGCGGGTATTGCGACACTGGCCAGGCTAGTGCAAGAATCAAACGCCCCGCCTCCAATGCTCGTGATACCGTTGGAAATACTGACACTGGTCAGATTGTTACAATGGTAAAAGGCTGCTCTTCCGAAGTTGGTGACACCGTTAGGGACGGCAACACTAACAAGGCTGCTGCAGTATTCAAACGAGCCCTGCCCGATACTGGTGACACTGTCAGGGATGATAATATTCGTCATGTTAGTACAATAAGAAAACGCAAAATTCGCGATGTTGATGACACTAAATGGAATGATGACACTGGTCATATTGTTGCAATCGTAAAAGGCTGCTCTTCCGATGTTGGTGACGCTATTCGGAATGGTGATACTGGCCAGGTTCGTGCAGTCTGCGAATGCATCGTTCCCGATGCTGACGACAGCATAGCCATTGATAAGGTCGGGAATAACCACGGCGTCATTAGTGCTGGTGTAGTCCGTAATAGTAATTGAATCGTCATTGGTACTATAATCGAATTGGGTCGCTGCCGTTTCCTCCACCGTCGGAGCGCTGCCAAACGTTGTGCCCCAATTGGTTGTTCCGGCTAGGTAATAGACGGTAACAGGATCGCCTGAAAAAACATTTGTGTCAGCGGATGGGAAATTCCCCTGAAAATAAGCGGACGTCAGGTTGGAGCAGTCTTGAAACGCATACTCCCCGATGTTGGTGACGCTGCTAGGAATGGTGACATTGGTCAGGTTGGTGCAATCGTCAAATGCCTGCTCGCCGATGCTCACGACGGGATAGCCATCGGCAATGGAAGGTATAACCACGACTGCATTGGCGCCGGTGTATTGGGAGATGTTGAGCGAACCGTCGGTATTGGTGGTGAAAGTGAATTGGGCCTGCACCATAGCAGGGAATGCCATTAGAAGAAGAAGCGGCAACAGATTCACGGTTTTCGTCCCACGGATTCAATGAGAATATAATTTTAAAGTCCTGTCAATCCACATTATTTGCTAATTGATTGGCGAATTATGGTGATATGGTTGCCGCTTTCTGCTCGTAATCTTCCAGCGACGGAATTTTCATCAAGGCCCGTTTCGCGTGGGCGCGATGCACCGCCTTGCTGTTGTGTCCTACTGCCTCCTGCGCGAACCGTTCAAGATAACACTGGCAAACGGACGCAACTCTCATCGCCGAACCTTCTGCCGCTAAGGCTTGACGCAATATGGAACTTCTTCAGGCAGTGGCATCGGTCGTGTGGTCTTGGGTTTCCTTTCGCAATGTCTGGATCCGGTCCATCAGGAGGCGCGTCAGGGAATCGTAACCGGCCTGGCCGTGCAGGTTGTTAAGTTCGCCCGGATCGTTCTGCAAATCGTAGAGCTCAAATTCCTCGGGCAAATCAGGAAACTGGGGCAGCTTGTGGTAGTGAATCAACTTGTAACGTTCGGTGCGGACGCCCCGATGCGGACGCACATGTTGGCTTTCGGGATACTCGAAGTATTCGTAGAGCCAATCTTTTCGCCAGTCGTCGGGCGACTCGCCTTTCAAAAGGGGCACAAGGCTGCGCCCCTGCACGGCCGGGGGCACGCGAATGCCCGCAAGTTCCAGCATGGTCGGGGCAATGTCCACGTTCAGCGCCATCCGCTCGCAGACCGCCCCCGCCTTCACCATTGCAGGATAGCGGACCATGAGCGGAACCCGGATGGAGGGTTCGTGCATGAACCGCTTGTCATACATACGCCATTCGCCCAGGAAAAAGCCGTGATCGGAAGTGAGAATAATGGCCGTCTCGTCCAATCGACCGGTCCGCTCCAGCCATTGGAGGACGCGCCCGATGTTTTCGTCGTTGTCCACCACGCCGGCGTAATGGTCCTTGACCAACTCCTCCAGCGTCCTGGGATCGTCGCTACCCAGGATGGTTGTTCCGATTTTGTTGCGGGCCTGGGCCACGGCGCCGGGCTTGCCGGGGTAGGGCGGATGCTTCAAATCATCATCAAAGGTGGCCGGCTTTGGTATCGTCACCCCATTGTAAAGGTCCAACAGCCGGCGGGGACGGTAAAACGGAGCGTGGGGGGCGCAGAAATTCAGAAACAGGCAGAACGGTTTTTCGCGCTTTTGGTCCAGCCAGTGCAGCGCGCGGTCAGTCGCCAGATCATCCACATAACCTTCATAAGTATTTGGCCCGGACCATTGGCCGGCAATCCCTTCCCACATAACCGGGTTATAATAATTGGTACTGGCGCCGTTGAACGCAAAATAATAGTCCCAATCCCGATCCCGAAGGCCGCCTTTGACATGGGACTTTCCGAGGAATGCCACCTCGTAGCCTGCCTGGCGCAGGAAATCAGAAATTAACGGAATATCCCGGGGAATGGGTTGATTCATCCGGTTGTCCACGATCCCATTGGTGTGGGTATAGAGTCCTGTCAGAATGCTGGCACGGGACGGGGCGCAAAGCGCATAGGTTGCGAAAGCGTTCCGAAACGTAATGCCCTCCCGCGCAATCCGGTCCTGGTTGGGCGTCTGAATGATTGAGTTGCCCGTGCAACTGAATTCGTCCCAACGCACCCCCTCGCCCAGGAACACCACGAGATTGGGCTGACGCCCCGGGGCGATGTTTTCCGCCGCATAAGTCTCCAATTGATCGGCCCCAATGGCAAAGGCGAGGCTGCCCAACGCTCCGGTCCCCGTTTTCAAAAACGAACGGCGGGATTGTTTCGATTGCTCCATTTCCTCACTTTGTTGCGCAAACATAGTATTTCGTCATTACATTTAACATTGAAGACAAACTGCGTCCAGATGCAAAACAGTCTCATACTCTTTCCGGAAAATCGCTGAAGACGCCGTCCACGCCCAGCGTTTTCATCCGGGCGATGTCCTTCGGCTCATTGACTGTGAAAGCAAAAACCTTCAACCCGCGCCGATGCGCATCGAGCACCAGCCCTGGCGTCACGCAGCGTTTGCTGGCGTGCAGCGACCAGGCGCCCAAAACTTCTGCCAACTTTGCGAGACCGCGCGGCGTTTTCGAAAACAACGCGCCAATGCGGATTTCGGGACACAACTGTTTAACTTCATGAATCCGTGCGTGGTCGAACGACGAAACCAGAAAATCCTCATAATGCCAGCCGCGGCGGTTCACGTATTCGCCAATCAGCGCGGCCACCGGCGCGGCGGTTTGCGCGCCTTTGAGTTCGACATTGATGACGGCGCGCCGGTTCACGGCGTCGAAAATTTCCGCCAGCGTGGGAATGCGTTCGCCCAATCCGGCATCGAGCGAGCGGAGGTAAGCGAAAGATTTTTTCATCACTCGGCCGTGTCCGTTGGTCGTGCGGTTCAAGGTGTCGTCGTGGATCACTACCAACTGGCCGTCCGCAAAATACACGTCCACTTCGATGCCACCCGCACCCAGCTCCAACGCCTTGCGCACGGATCGAACAGTGTTTTCCGGCTCATGTCCACTCGCGCCACGATGGCCAAAACAAAATAATCGTTGCGTTGTCATTTAAACAAATAGTGCAGCGCCAGTTCGCGGAAATTCAACACCCGCTGTTCCGCCCGCGCCGGTCCGGGTTTTTGCGCAAACGCGATGGCACGGCTTCTTTTTCGGCTATTCACGGTCAAAACTATACGAATGGGCGGTCAAACGGTTTATTCGGCCCGTCTCAATTTGCGAAGCCGGACGGATAAAAGGCGTCCACTTTTTAATTGTGCCAGCACTTTGGCGTTCATTGAACAATTTTTCGTTCATATTCGCCCAAGGGCGGCAACTCCACTTTGGCTTTGCGCGCGTAGGCGCGATGCACCGCCTTGCTGTTGTGTCCCAATGCCTCCTGCGCGAGCGCAAACTGAGTGCCCTGAATGGGCACAAGATATTAGCCAGGGGTCGAGCGCGACTCTGGGAGCGCGACCACCCCTGGTAAAGCGGACAAATCTAGCCGCACTTTGCGAAGCCGCGCGATAGCGCGATTTTGATTTGCGGCACCCCCGGCTTTTTCAACACCTGGCGTATCGAGGATGAGGATGACGATGAGAATGATTCCCGCGAGAGTATATCTGCATATGAGGTCTGGAAATCCGCAATCCCGATGCTATCGGGACTACACGGTTGATTATCAACGACTTAGTCCTTAACAAATCTGCAACATAGGAGAGGGAAAAGAGTTTGCCGTTTTTTGGACAGATTCTACGGTGAGCGAGGCCAAACGATTATGGCGTGAATGGCAGCGCCACCTGCCGTAGTTAGGGCCTCCTTACGATCTCACGAATAGCTTGGCGGCTGACGGCGTGCATGGATAACCTCGGGGTTTGTTTTTTCAGTCATTCAATCTACGCTGATGAAATGGTGCTACACCGGCTTGATTTGTGTCTCAACAGCTGATTCGACAATTGTGACGAAGCTAATACGGAGCGGAGCGCGGCTGTGTGGGGGTGAAGGGGCGCCAGCCGCAGCGCTCACGAAAATTGCGGCGAGCTGCGGCTGGTCGCCGACACAGCCGCGCTCCGAAGATAGTCGATAGAGAGATAATTAAAATGAAGCTCATTTCAAAAAAATTGACCGGGCTCGCGCTAATCCTGTTGGCGATGCCGGTCATTGCTGCGAACACGCGCCCTCCGGCCGGCCATGCCACGCACATCGTGACAAGCTATATCGATGCAAATGTTTCTCTGGATTATCCCGGCTTCCAGGAAATCTCCATTGACAGTCTTGGTGAGGGACATTTTACGCAGGTCACCATGCAACCCCCGGCGCGGCCTTGGCGGCCAACAAGGGCGATTCGGCTTGGCTCACGAGTGGAATATCGCGGCCCGGGCGCGGACCGTTCGGAGCCTCCGCGCTGGGCCATTGACATTGGCCCAAACGATATCACGCTCGAATCGCATTGGTCGGCGAACGACCCGCCGGAGCCGCTGGTGTTCGCCTCCCGCAACGGCGTCTGCCATATTACCATGCTGGGCTTATTTGAAACAAATGGAGCGATTGAGCTTCCGGCCATTTTGTATTTCCCCGATCAGGGGGCATTTCAGGTTTCAGCCGTGTCCGGCGGAATCAAATCGGTGGGCTATGCGATACTCGCGCCGGCTGTGCATCGCCACCCGAATATTGTTCAAATAACGTTTCCGGGCGCGACAAAAGAAAATCCAACCATCAAATATTCCTGGAAAATTGTGGTAATTCATCCGGCCGTCGATGGCATCGTTTTGAAGCCGCGATTTGATGGATTCCGTCGCGACTGGCTGAATATTTTACAGTTAAACCCCGAATCGCGTGCGTTGGCCAACAACGACTGCAGTACGACGTGCGCCTTTTGCTATTATGAATATGCGGACATCGCGGCGCAGACACCGCCGCTGGCGGATGGGCTTTCGGCATTGGACATGGTTCGTCAAACTCTCGACCGGATCATGAGCGGCGGCAGTGCGTATGGATTGGCCGGCGGCACGGATTATCAAAACTGCGCGTCGGATACGCTGCCATCGTTGTTGATCGCCGCGGAAGATTATGCAAATGGCGGCCACGACCCGGATTGGCTGGCGGGGAACTACGAACATCTCCGGGCCTGGGCGGATGAGATGCTGGCCACGTCAAAAGGCGGCGACGGTCTCATTCAATACTGGTTGAGCGGAGACTCTGGTTCCTGGCCGGAAAAATCCAGGTACCATCCGTCCAATTGGTGGGACACGATTGGATTCGGACATGAAGATGCCTACGCAAACGCCCTGGCCTATCGTGCCTTGCGCGGCATGGAAGAAATCGCCGGAAAGTCCGGCCATCCCGATGACCAGGCGCGTTACCGCGCGGCCGCGGACAAATTAAAGGCCGCTTACTTTGATGCGTTTTACGATCCGGCTACAGGCGTTTTGGCCGGATGGCGCAGCGCGGACGGCCAACTTCATGATTATTACTTTCTGTGGGTCAACGGAATCGCCATCCACTATGGATTGGTGCCGGAGGACAAAGCCAACGAAATTATGGACCGGCTGCTGGCCAAAATGAATCAGGTGGGTTACACGAATTTTGCCCTGGGATTGCCCGGCAATCTGGTCCCGGTTGCCCGAAAGGATTACGTTGACCTGCGCCTTCGTGTTGGAGGAGGAACCAACGCGGACAATTCGGACGGCTTTCAAATTTATGAAAACGGCGGGGCGACGGCTTGTTTTTCGTATTTCACGCTCGCCGCGCTTTATGATTTAGGGCGGATTCAAGACGGAGATCGCATCCTGTTTCCACTGCTCCAATCCATCGCCAACGGCGGTTTCGAGGGCTGGAGCAATAATGGCAGGAGCAAAGACTGGAAATCCTGGGACGGTCTTGGCCACGGTTATGAGGGTTTCCTCTCCGACAATTATTACGTGCTATTGGCCGTGTTGGATCGAGAGACGGTTTTGAAAGCTCACACCAATCGGTTTCGTTCAGCCAACCGAGTGCCCTGAATGGGCACAATATAATAGCCCGGGGCAAGCGAGTCCCCGAGCGCCGTCCCGGGTAATGAGCGCCAAAGATCCCGCCGCACTTTGCGAAGCCCCGCGATAGCGGGAATCATAACTTGTCGGCTATGAAAACCATCGAAAATTTCACCGTATACAATTTGCGCGTCCGGCAGCAACCGCGTCGCGGTTGTTGTCGAACCCGGCGGCGGGTGTTGCGGATTTGGGTGCCATCTTCGCCCCCGCGCATCAAGCCGTGTTAAGGGTCTGTTAACCCTTTGTTAATGGTTTGTTAACCCTTAACTCATTGATTTTGAACGATGTAACCGATGTTGACCCTTTTCGCACCTCATACCCGCTCTCATGAACCGTAGCGCAGACTTCCAAGTCTGCTGTATCGCGGGTTTCTAAACCCGCTGACCGTACGAAGTCGCACGCCCGTCCAATTCAAAAACAAATGCTACCTAAGTTGCCTGGTTAACGGGACGAATTACGGCTTTCCTGAACCCCAGCGTCCCACAACGTCGTACGATCAGCCGATTTGGAAATCGGCGATACGGCGCGATACGGCAGGTTTGGAAACCTGCGCTACGGAAACGCCGGCGCGGAAGTCGAAGTTTTCCGCGCCGGCTGGCCCCGCAAGCTGATCTTAGGATCGGCTGAAAGATTGTTCCTGTTGGCGTCGCGGCTTTTTAAGCTTCTTATCGGGCTCGGATTCGGTGGCGACTTGCGATTGATTTGCCGATGGGCTGAGTTCGCTGATGAGCAAATGTCCGGTTGCCTTGATCTGTTGTTCGGCTTCGAGCCAGTATTTCTGATCGTCTCCGTGAGGGCGCCCTTCCTTTTCCCAGTTCAAATAAGCCAGCCGGGCAATTTCGTCGTGATTGATGGCGGAGGTCATTTTAGTTTTACAGAATAATTGATTGATCTGGTGATGTTAGTGGGTCATTCATTGATTCCCCATCGGGTTGGGGGCCGGAGTCCGGACAAGTCATTCTTTTCGGTTATTTGATTCTTTTGCGCGGTTTCTTGTCTTTGACATGGCTTCTGGTTATTGGGGTCGTTCGTCTTCTGGCTCTTTTTGAGCCTGTGGGCTGGCCGATACTCAAGCAACAGCGCCACCCCGCTTCCAGTTCCGCCGCGCTTGAATGTCGTCGCGGTCATCATTGTCGAAAAACTACTTTGCATGGTATTAAGAATAGACTATCTGGATTTTCCCGAAATCGTGCCGCCCCACATTTCTCGCATCGTGTTTTCCACGATGCCGTAGCGCAGACTTCCAAGTCTGCTGTATCGCAGGTTTCCAAACCTGCTGATTGTGCGGCGTCGTGCGCCCGTCCAATCCGTGGGCCGATTGACAAATCGTGGCTTTTCTACTCCCGGGCGCCGCACGACGCAGTACGATTAGCCAATTTAGAAATCGGCGATACAGCAGACTTGGAAGTCTGCGCTACGGTTCGTGCGCCTCAAGAGGCCTGGCTATGAACCCATTCGACGGCGTGACGGAGGAGTTCCGGCGTGCTCATCAGATTCAGTTTCTCTTTGATGTGGGCGCGGTGTGTCTCGACTGTACTGATGCTCAAATGCAATTCGGCGGCGATTTGGCGTGTGCCGCGTCCCTGGCCGAGCAGGCGATAAACCTCAAGTTCACGATCGCTTAGCGCTTCGATGTCCGAGATGGTAGGCGGGGAATGCGGCTGGGTCATCTTATGAAGCAAACGATCGCTCATCCTTTTGCTTAAATGGACTTCCCCATTTAAAATCCTGCGGATCGCCTGCATCACATGCTCGGTCGGTTCCTGCTTCATGACGTAGCCTTTGGCGCCGGCGCGCAAGGCCCGCTCGGCATACAACGCTTCGTCATGCGTCGAAAGCGCCAGCATTTTCAGCCGCCGATGGCGGGACGCAAGGTCCTTGATCAGTTCCAAACCGCTCGCGCCTTTTCCCAGGGAGACGTCAATAATCACCAGGTCGGGCTTTTGCTGCTCAACTTCCTCTGTCGCGCCGGCTGCCGTGCCCGCTGTCCCGCAAACTTCCAGGTCTTCTTCATGATTGATGAGGCGGGCCAAGCCATCCCGCGTCACAGGATGATCGTCGACAAGAAAAATCCGGCGTTTGGGCGGGGACGATTTAATCTTTGTGCGACTCATGATTTGGTCCTGGTCATTGCGGGAACTCGCACATCACGGCCGTCCCGCCATGCTTGCGCCGGCGAATTTCCAATTGTCCGCCGATCAGCCGGGCCCGCGTTCGCATGTTCTTCAACCCCATGCCGGTTTCGTTGGGATGACGCGGTATTCCGATTCCATCATCTTTGATGACGATCTGGATCAACTTATTGTGCCGGGTAAGCGTGATGGAAATATTATTTGCGCGGCCGTGTTTGAATGCGTTCTGCACCGCCTCCTGCGCAATGCGGTACAAATGGCCGGCAACGTGTTGGTCAAATATTTTTACGGGCCTGGGAAATTGGCAGAAACAACGCGGCCCGTCTGCGCCGGAGCCATGCGAAGGCGGGTTGCCAACATCGGCGGCAAGCTTTTGCAGGGCGGCCGTCAGGCCGGCGGGGGTGACCATGACCGGATTTAATCCTCGCGCCAGTTCACGGGCCTGTTCAATGGCGCCGTTTAACAATTTCTCCAAAGACTGCGCTTCTTTTTCCACAGCCGGCAAACGGCCTTTGGCAAGCCGTTTCAAATAAACGCTGCGGAACTTCGCTCCCACCAGCAACTGACAAAGTCCATCGTGCAGGTCACGGCCGATGCGCTCCTGCTCGCGTTCGATGGATTTTAGAATTTCGTCCTCCAACCGCTCGCGGTCTTCCCGCAGACGCAACATGCTGATGCCAAACGCGAGGTCATTCGCAAGGTCCTCAAGAAGCAGTTGCTCGCCCTGGTCGAACATATCCGGTTCCGTCCCGTAAAGGCACAGCGCGCCAATACATCTTCCGTCCACCGTCAGTGGAAGCGCGATCACTGAACCGTACCCTTGCCGCCGTGCCGCTTCACGCCATGGCGCAAATTGCGGGTCGGTTAGGGTATTGTGACAGACGCAGACTTTGCCAGTGCGAATGGCAGTTCCCACCGGTCCGCGGCCGCGCTCGGTGTCGGCCCAGGTAATTCGCGCCCTGGATAAATAGTCCTTAAGCCGGCCGGCCGCCGCCTCCGGCCGCACGGTCTTGCGGGCATCGTGCTCCGCGAATCCAACCCACGCCATGCGCTCGCCGCCGCTTTTTACGATGATGCGGCAGATTTGGGTCAGCAAATCACCCTCGGTCTCCGCTCGCAGCATGGCTTCGTGACAATCGCGAATCGCCTGAAGAGTGCGGTTGGCCCGTTGCAGAAGTTGTTCCGACCGCTTGTGATTTTCCTCCCTCTGGCGTAGGAACAGGTTGGCCTTTTCCAATTCAGCCGCGCGTTCCGCGACGCTGTGTTTGAGCGCATTCATTTCCCGCAGTTGCGAAGATTTGGATTGAAAAAGGGCCGCGGCCGGTTGCCGCAAGTGATTGCCTTTTGGATGTAACAAACCCGCGCCGAGCGTTTGGGACGGCTTTGCTCCGGGCCGCTGTATCTCCTGAACAGGCATAACATTCGAAAATGCGCCTCCCAAAATCTGAGCCAGCAATGGATTATTGTCAAACTGCGTTTTGGATGCAAAAATGGCGTGTCAATTACCGGTTGAGGTTCTTTTGGAGACCTCTTTCGATTGCATTTGCATGCATTGGAACCATGAACCGTACGCTCGCGCTTGCCGTCTTGGAGTGCGGTGGCAAGTCGGCGCGACACCGCTTTCCGAACGCTGTTGCGGGCTAGCTACGGAATGGATCCACACTCGAAGGTCTGTACTCCGGTTCGAGTGCGATGAAGTCCATCCCTCCGAAACGTCAATCGCCACTTGAAAGTCCAACGACGTCCGAAAGTGGTGTTCGCGTCCCGACGCGTCGGGACACTCCAAGACGCGAAGCGTGTCCTCACGCGGCGCAAGTCGGACACACGGTTCCCATTTTCGAGCACGAGGACCCGGCTTCGCTCAGAAGCTACGCCGCAGCAGGCGAGGAAGATTGGCGGGTTGTCATGAAACCGGAATCTGATGATAATTCGACGACGAGCTATGGAAGCCAATAAATATCTTTCTGCAGGGATTCTTTTTATATGAGACCACTGCATCTGTTTCTGCTCGTTTTGATGAACGTCTTTTGGGCTTCAACCTATTCGGTGTTCAAAACGTTGTCGCCTGTGCTGGACGCGAATGATCTGGCAACGCTTCGCTATGGACTGGCCGCTGCGATTTTATTTCTGTCCTGGTATTGGCTTCCCGGCGAGGCGCCGCGGGGACGGGATTTGGCCGGCGCGATCGTGATGGGTATCATCGCTTTCGGTTTTTCGCCACGATTGCAGGTTGCCGGAGTTCAAATGGGCAGGGCAGGGGATGCATCGGTGTTGATTGCCCTTGATCCAATCATTGTCTCGATATGCGCGGCAGTTTTCCTGCGGGAGCGTGTTGGCCCGCGGCGATGGGCCGGGTTTGCGGCGGCAATGGCGGGCGCGGCGATGGTGGCCGAAGTCTGGCGGCCAGACTTTCGACTGCCGATGCTGACGGCCGATGTTTTGATTGTCCTCTCACTGCTTTGACAATCTTTGTTCAGCCGGTCGCCGGCATGGCCATCGCCATGGTTCTGTTGGGGGAATCGCTGCATTGGGGACAAATCATTGGTGGAACGGTTATCGGAGCAGCTTTGATTGTGGAACTGTCGTCGCCGGTTCAAGCGACAGTCGCTGAATGACAGGCTGCGGTTATGATGGTTAACCCGGAAGACGCCCTTTCAATTCATCTGGCTTAAACGGGCCGGGTTCATTGATCAAGGCGCGGGCAGCGTCAACCTGTCCCCAGACATTCCAAAGCAGTACCCCGCGAACTCGGCCCTCTCGCAAATAATATACAACGCCTTCACGGAAGGGCGTTTTCCAATCCGCAAACGTTTCCAATCGGGAATCCAATTCTCCGACGGCTTCATACCCAAGTTCAAATAAATCGGAATAGAAAAACGGGAGATGCCGGTAAGGCTCCGGCTTTCCAGCCATGTTATGGCCGGCCAATGTCCCCATCGTATTGGCATTGTCCTCGTGCTCCACACGGACGTATTGCTTGAGCGCCGGATTATAGAAATCCGCAACGTCGCCTGCGGCATAAATATCCGGATGTGTTGTCCGCAGGAATTCGTCCACGATAACGCCGTTATCAATTTTTAAACCGGCCGATTGCGCGAGTTCGACATTGGGTTGAATGCCAATCCCGGCCACGACGGCCGCCGTAACCAAATCCCGCCCGCCGCTGGTTTTCAGAAGCAGTTCGGCGTCCCTGGCTTCCAATCCCGTAGCCGATTCGCCCGGCAAAATTGTAACTCCTTTTTCGCGATAAAATCCGTTGAGAAATTGAGAAAGATCGTGGGGAAAAACACGGTCGCCGATGCCCTTTCCGGGAAATACCATGGTCACTTCCTTTTGATTGATTGCCAGCGCGGCGGCAATTTCAGAGCCAATAAATCCGCTGCCAATGACCACAAAGCTTTTTTTATCATCTGCCTGTTCTCGAAGCCGGCGATAGTCATCCAAAGTGCGATAATAAATAATGTGCCCGTTGCCAAATGGCAGTTCGCGGGGCCGTCCACCGGTGGCCAGGAGCAATTTGTCGTACGCATAGGTGTTATGCCCGTTGTCCACGACTCGTTTCTGTCCGGGCTCAATCCCTTCAACAGTGTGTCCCAAATGGAAATCAATGCGATCCCCTTCAATGTGCCGCCAAATGCTGTCCAAAGGTTTGTCTTTCCAGAGCCCTTTGGTCAAAGGCGGTCTGTCGTATGGTTTTTCCGTTTCCTTCCCGATAATCCCGATAGTGCCCTGGGAATCAATTTCCCGAATCCCGTGAGCGGCAGCCGCCGCGGTCATTCCTCCGCCAATGATCAAATACTTATAGTTTGTCATAACAGTTTTACCTCCAGAATTCTTATCGTTCAAGACCGTTGCATTTTCAAGAAGTGATCGGTTGGTTGATGCTCATTTTTTTCATTGTTCAATCGCATTGAAGTTGTTGGACTCAATGATGGGGGTGTCACAACGACCGTCTGGTTCCGGCTGGTGGACGTATCGGAAGCCAGTGCCGATGGTAATACCGTCGGGCCCTGTGGCACGGATAGAGTCGATAACTTTCGGCTCACCAGCACGGAGGACAGTCCGTGAACCATGGCGGTGGAACACGGCGCGCTGCGCCGTGTAGCGCCGCGTGCAGCGGCGCAACCAGCGGGTACATGGTCCCCATGATGCGAAAATTCGAAAAGAGGCTTTCCACCGACTGGCTATTGAACCTCGAATGCCGAGCATCAACTAAAAAACTTGACGCGTTCACGATCCCAATGCATTCATTCGCGAATCATTGAGACTCAATATGGAATGACTCAGATGACTGATGCGCAGCGCGCCGTTGGCATTGCGATGGCAAAAGTGGATCGGCAAGCCGTTTTCAAGGGTGACTGCGCCGGATGCCATGAAAGAAATGTCCAGGGCAGTTATGGCAAGGCGCTCTACGATTCGGCCTGCGCCATCTGCCAGGAAGCCCGCCCCCGCGCCTCGATGATCCCGGACCTGCATCATTTGACCATGCCGACGAATATGGAATTTTGGCGCACCTGGATTGCTTCCGGAAAGCCCGGCACTCTCATGCCGGCGTTCGCCGCTTCGCAAGCCGGGCCATTAACGGATGCGCAAATTGTTTCCCTGGCCGTCTATCTAAAAGCCGCCAACCCTTCCGCCGCGCCACTATCCACCAAATAAAAAATTAGGAACCTCCAGCCCAACTGCCACTACTACCATTATACCACCACTATCGCCGCTTTCGTGTGTTGTAGTGTCGTTTCATCATGCTATGCCTCGTTTTATATTTGTCTTCTTGCTTGCAGTAAGCATTTATTGCCTGGGATGTCGAACTTTCCACCCTGAAGTTCATGCTATGTATCAGAAATATGCCATGATCAAGCCAGGCATGACATACTCGCAGGTTTATGCGATTTTGCCTCCGACCGGAACGTTTCGACTACGCGACGGAACAGTAATGGAAACATGGTCTTTCGGAAGAAATATCGGGGATGGTGCGGATATAGCCTGCTTGGATGTCATTTTTGGAGCGGACGGCAGAGTCCATAAGGCTACGCGTTCTATCGACCATATGAGGTTTGGCGCACTACCAATTGCGGTGCCAGTAAATCATTCCAACCAAAATTAGCCAATGGCCCTAACTGCATGCCGAATCGTATCGGTCGGATTTCCTGTTGCCAGATTCGTTTAAAAAACCCTAAACAATCACTAACCGAAATCGCTTTTTCGCCGAAAAAAGCCGAAACCGTTCGTTTAGAAAAAATCTTCAAATTCGCGAATAAAGCGCCGTTTGTTTACCACGCAAGCGCGTTCGTTTAGTATTTCATTTATACCCGTTTATTCGTCCATTTCACGCACACCATTTTTTACTAAACAAAGCCTCTTTTGGGTCACAGGGAATCATGCTTCTCCGGCACAAGCACCATAGGCGCGAAATATTTGTAGAATAGAATCGAAAAAGAATCCCAAGCTCCGGACGGAGATCGATGATTGATGTGTGTTGGGGCGTACGTTTTCTACAAATATTTCCAGCCCTAACGGGCTTTGTGCGCCGCGCCTCTTCGTTCCCATCCACCCGCACGTATTTTTTCAAATTCGCCAACAAAAACGCTCTTTTGAATCTAAAACGGCGTTCGTTTCTTGTTGCATCAGCTATAGACAAAAAATGTGCAACGGCCGTAGGGTAGGCGTCTCGCCTGCCGGTTCAAGCACCGTCTCGGTGCGTGTTCCTGAGACCGCTGCTCACGTTCTCCCTGCGGTGGTTCGATGTTCGATGTTTTCCAAATCTCACGCTCTCACGTTCTTTTCCCACTCACACTCGCTCACGTGCGCGGCTCTGCTCCCACCAATCCAGGAATCCGCCAATCCACCAATCCCGATTCTCCCTTGCCGTTTCCTCAAAATCGTAAATTTCCCAATAAAAAGCCCATTTCCGCCTTCGTTTCCCCGTTGAATTCCCTATGCCCAAAAAATGTGTGCGAACCACGGGTCCCGCCCATTTATCCATGAATCCAAAAATCCAACCCGTTGCAATTTCGAGGTTGGTGCTTGGAATTCGGCGAGCGCTGTGCCATTCTGATTCCATGGCGATTTCGCCCACATCCCGATCGATACGTGACCCGAAGACGCGCCTGAACTGGCGCGTGAGCAAGGTCCTTCGCTGGATGACATCGCGCTGGCTTGAAATTCGAGCCAAACTCACCGGGCAAAAGTACGTTTGTTCAGTCCTCCAGGGCGAATCGGAGTACAATATCACCATCAATTCTGATTTGACCGTGTCCTGCAATTGCCAGGATTACGACGGCAGCGGGCATATTGGTGATTTGAGAAAGAATTCCTTTGAAGAAATTTTTTTCGGGGAGGCAGCGCAGAGATTTCGGGATGAATTGGCCCGGGGAAGGATTCCAATTCCCACCTGTGCGCGCTGCGAATTGCGCGCGCTCAAACGCGGTGAAACGCCGCCAAAACCGCGCCTGCCTTATCGTGGAATGCTCCTGGAAAATACCGTGATTTGCAATGTGGATTGCATCGGGTGCGCGCGCGAAGGGGCGGCGAATATCCGGACAAAGAAGGTGATGCCGCTGGAGGAATTGGGGCAGATGGCCGATATCGCCGCGCGGCTGGGGATGCAGCGGATTTTTTATTTGAACCTGGGCGAACCGTTTCTCTCGCCGGGAATTTGCCGTGAACTGCCTTTATTGCGGTCCAGGAATCCAAACGCCTATATCCGCGTTTCGTCCAACGGCATTTTGTTGAACACGGACGCCAAGCGTGAAGCGGCGCTGAATTTGAGCGACATTCAATTCTCCGTCCACGGCATCAGCGACGAGATGTGCGGCAAGTACATGAAGAACGGAAGTTTTGAGAAGGCTTACGACGCGATGAAGCAAATGGTGGCTTACCGGGACGCGCGGGGGTTGAAAATGCCGATTCTGGAATGGAAATATCTTTTGTTTAACTGGAACGATTCTCCCAAAACGATTCAGCGCGCCATTGAAATGGCAAAGGAGATTGGCGTGGACCTCATTTCATTTTGGCCGACCCAAAACCCATTCTACGGAGTCTCGTGGCGTTATCGGTTGGGCAGATTTAACAAAATAGGGGTGCCGAGTTGGAAGGGCCGGGAAGTGGTTTTGAGAGAGGAGAACGCGGCCGCAAGGAAATAGAGAATTTCCGGTTATAACGGCCAGAGTTTTTTGGCCCGCTTTTGGGCTTCGCTGAGGAATATTTCCATCAACGGAGTTTTTTGCCCGCGCCAAAGGGCGCCGATGACCAGCGGAGGAAAGCCGCTGAGGGGCAGGGCGCGGACGCCGGGCGAGGGACTCCTGCGGGGAATGGCAATGGATACACCAATCCCCAGGCCGCTGGCGACGTAGGCTTCGATTAAATCCGCGGAACTGGCCTCGATGGCCGGAAACCAGTCCACGCCGCGTTTTTGCAGTTCATCCTGGAATTTTCTGCAAATGCTTTCTGCCGCGGGGAGGCATATCAGGGGCTCTTCAATTTTGTCGCGCCGCCACAATTCTTCTGCGGAGCGGATAGCGCTGTCCTTTTGTACTAGGAGGACCAGGGACAATTCCAGCAGGATGAGTGAATGGATCCCGGCGGCGGCCTTTTTCTCGATAACGGTGAACACAAGGTCCACCTGGTCCTGTTCGAGCATTTGCTCGAGTTGCACGGGATAGCCTTCGCGCAGGGACAATTTCAGGCCGGGAAACTTTTTTCGGACCGTGTGGAAAACCTCGGGCAGATGATCGCGCAGGACAATGGTGGAAGCGCCGATGCGAATGTGCCGCGTTTGGCCGCCCTGAAGGTCGGCGGCGATTTTGTCGAGATTGGCAAAGAACGGCTGGATAAATTGAAAGAGCGTTTCGCCTTCGGCGGTGAGCGCGAAGGGGCGGCGGTGGAAAAGCGTTGCGCCGAGATATTCCTCAAGTTGGGCGATCTGCGAGCTGACGGCGGGTTGTTGGATGCCGTAGGGGATATTGCGCACGGCAGGCATGATGCCGCCGTGACGGGCGACGTAATAAAAAAGTTCGAGATGATGAACGTTCATCGAGCCGGTCAATGTCCGGCATAGTTTTATCAATTAACGCCTCCAGGGCAAGGTGAGTTAAAAGGACTTCATGCAAACGGAATTTGCAACAACAGCAACCGCGCAGGCTCAACTGGATTTGTCCACGTTGCCGGCGGCGAACGAACAAACCTCAACCGTTACACCAAAGGAATCCAATGAAAACCGCTCTTCTCATTCTTGCAAAACTTGCCGCAACTGTTCTTGCCGCGGACTTTGTCGGCGGGCTCGTGCATTGGCTTGAGGACGCTTATGTACGGGAGGACACGTTCCTGATCGGGAGTATCGTGGCACGGCCAAACATCGTGCATCATCATTATCCGCGCTATATGACGCGGCATAACTGGTGGCAGACGTCACGGGACCTGGCAATTTTGTCGGGGATTCTTGTGATTGGCGTGTGGTTTGCCGGTTCGCTGACCTGGGAAGTGTGGCTGTTCGCGATTTTAAGCGCGAACGCCAATGAGTTCCATAAATGGGCGCACCGGACGCGCAAGGAAAATGGATGGCTGATTTCGTTTTTTCAGGACGTGTGGCTATTGCAAACGGCCCGACACCATGCGCGTCATCACACGGACCCGAAAAACAGCCATTACTGCACGATGACAAATGTGCTGAATCCCGTGCTTGACAGAATTGGTTTTTGGAACGGCATGGAATGGGCGCTGGCACGGACCATTCGACTGGAGCGGAGGGAAGATACATCGATACGCGGGCATGGGCCGGGGCCGGCGTGGCTGTCGGAATATAGGAAAAGCCATTGAGCAAGCGTGAACTATTGCCCCTTGATGCACGCGGTTGGATGCCCTATTTTTAAAGCATGATCGAAGCTTCGGAAATTGAACGAATGAGCTTTGCAGAACGCCTGAAGACCATGGAGCTACTCTGGCGTTCGATGGCTGCGCAGCCGGAAAAACTGGAATCGCCGCACTGGCATCGTACGATTCTTAAAAGGCGGCTCGCTAGGATTGCGGCCGGTAAAGGTGAATTCTTGACCCTTTCCCAATTGAAAAAGCGGCTTGCCAGAAGGGCATGAGAAAGGTTGTTGTTCTCGCTGAAGCCGCCACAGATATTGAAGAGGCGAGGGATTTTTACGACGAACAAGAGGTGGGCATCGGCGATTACTGTGTTGATTCGCTGTTAGCAGATATCGAAAGCCTTGCACTTTATCACGGAATCCATTCGCGGCATTTTGGGCTTTATCGCATGCTGGCCGAACGGTTCCCATTCGGCATTTACTATCGGGAGACAAAAACTGAAACGCAGGTTGTCGCTGTTCTTGATTTGCGGCGAGATCCTAACTGGATTCGTCGCGAGCTGTCTTGGCGTGATTGATAATCCAATGAATTGCCTTTTCCGCTAGCCGGCCGAAGGCTTCGAATTGGAGTTTCAAGGTTCGGAGCTTCTCTGGATACTCGTACCTGGAATTTTCCGAAAGTACAGCCGGTGAAGCTATTAGCTTGGGGGTATAAAGTATGGCATCTGCTCTTTGGGTCGATACGGCAACGGCGGCTGCGGCTCGGCGGTTATATTATAATTAACCGTCTCAGTCCGGCTGACTCTGGAAGTCCGGCCACGAAGTCCAAAATAGGTTGATCTGCTGTGAACGGCCGCAGGGCCTACTGGCGGTAACGTCACCAATACGGGCGTGACCATGCCGTCGCGGGCGTCCACGTTCACCGTGCCCGGGGCGGCAATGACGCGGTTCAGGAAGGTGACCTGGAATTGATATTGTCCCGGCGTGAACGCCAGTCGCAGAATCGGCTCTCCAAGCGGCCTGAATTTAGAAAAGACTTTTCTGTTTGAAGCCATATCAGTGACGTCCCAAAACAAGTCGTTCGTGATAGTGACATAAAAATCGACGTAACCTGTGTTAGGACGCGCAACGGCTGGATTCACGTTGGATGACGCACAACCGCCCGCCAGAAAGGCGCTGCTGATCGCCAGCAAACAGATCACTAACCATTTCACGATGCATCGACCTCCGGCATCAAGTTACGCCATTTTTCACTTTATCCAATGGATCACCTTTTCGGCGAGATTATCAAATGCGGTTACAGCGAGTTCGAGGTGTTCTTCTTTGGTATCTTCGATCTTATTATGGCTGATGCCGTGCAGGCTTTGGACGAACATCATGACCGTGGGCACGCCGGCGGCGACTTCGGCGGCGTCATGGAGCGGGCCGCTGGGCATCCGATGGGTTTTGCCGCACGTTTCGCGAATGGCTTCGTCGCAGAGCGCGATCAGTTCGCTGTGAAACGGGCGCGGGGCGATATGCCAGAGGCGTTCCCAGGAAACGGTCAGTCCGCCTTCGCGCGCGAATTGTTCACTGGCATCGCGGGCTGCGGCCAGCATTTTAGCGAGGGCTGCGGGGTCAAGATGGCGCTGGTCGAGGGTGATGCGGCAGTCTTCAACTACGCTGGTGACGATTCCAGGTTTTGTGAGGCAGGAACCGATGGTACAGACTCCGTTGCCGCTGCGCTCGGCGATCCGATAGATTTCCTGGGCCATCCGCCCGGCTGCCAGGAAAGCGTCTTTGCGGCGGTTCATCGGTGTGCTGCCGGAATGGGCGGCCTGGCCGTGAAAAGTAATCGCGTGGCGTTCCACTCCGAACGTGCCCAGCACGGCGGCGAGCGGCAAACCGAGGTCTAATAGCACCGGGCCTTGCTCGATGTGGAGTTCGAGATAGGCGGCGGCGTTGCGCAACTCGGCGCCGCTTTCCTTGACCCGTTCGAAATCGATGCCCGCGTCTCGCAGGGCGTCAGGCAGGCGGATGCCGTCCTTGTCCTTCAGATTTCGCGCTTCATCCAGGTTCAGGTTGCCGGAACAGGCGGAGGAGCCGAACAGGCTTTTGCCGAATCGCGCGCCTTCTTCGTCAGCCCAATCAACGAGACGGATGGTTACCGGGGGCCTGCCGTTGTATTGGGTGTTGACCCGGCGCAAAATCTCGACCCCGACAAGAACGTTCAGGGAGCCGTCGAGCCAGCCGCCATTGGGCACGGAATCCATGTGGCCGCCGATGAGCAGGCATTTGTTGGACTGACCGGGCAGGGTGAACCAGGTGTTTCCGGCGGCGTCATTGTGGATTTCGAGTGGAAGGTCCTTAAGTTTTTCGCGGAGCCAGTGGCGCGCGGTGAGCCATGTTTTGGTGAAGGCGACGCGTTGTGCGCCGTTTTCATCGGCGGTGAGGGCGCGGAGTTCTTTGAGTTCGGCGATCGTGCGGGATGGGTTGAGTGGACTCATTTTAAAAAAGTTATTGCAATGGCAGTGGATTGGCAATATGGCTAAATGTCCGGCAGTGGCCTGATTCGGTTTGGTGTCCACCCTTTAGGGTGTTCCGGGTTCGCCGTCCGGTTTCCAAGCTGCTCCGGAGCACGCTAAAGCGTGTACACCAAGCCGATTTAAGACACTACCGAATATCCGAATTCCGGTGTCCATCGCCGGAGAGATCTCCAAGGCTTGGGGGCAGATAATGGATTCTAAATAGTTGTATTGCGGGCGCAGACCGGGTATAGGATGTTTTAGGGGTAAATGTTGATTTAAGAAATTGCAATATCGATTTATGCCGACTTTAGAGACTACCGTTGATGGTTTGAAATTGCCGAACCCGTTTATTATCGCTTCAGGCCCGCCGGGGACAAACCTGAACGTGATAGTTAAGGCGTTTCGGGAAGGTTGGGGCGCGGTGATCGCAAAAACGGTCAGCCTGGACGCGTCGAAAGTGGTGAACGTGACACCGCGTTACGCCAAACTGCATTCGACCGACGGCAAGGAAATTGTTGGCTGGGAAAACATCGAATTGATCAGCGACAGGCCGTTCAAGATCTGGGAGGACGAATTCAAGAAGTGCAAGGACATGTTCCCGGATCGCGCGCTCATTGCGTCCATTATGGAGGAATATCGCAAGGAGGCGTGGGTTGAGATTGTGGAGCGGTGCGAGGCGTGCGGTGTCGATGGTTTCGAGTTGAATTTTTCCTGTCCGCACGGATTGCCGGAGCGAAAGATGGGCGCGGCGATGGGTGAGAACCCGGAAATTCTCGAAGAGGTGGTCGGCTGGGTTATGGGCGCGGCGAGGAAACCGGTTTGGGCGAAGATGACGCCGAATGTCACGCATATCGAGGACCCGAGCCGCGCGGCGCTCAAGGCCAGCGCGACGGGCATCAGCGCCATCAATACCATTCGCAGCGTCATGGGCGTGAATTTGGAAACGCTACGGCCGGAGCCGTCAGTCGAGGGATACACGACGCCGGGCGGATATTCGTGCAGGGCGGTGAAGCCAATCGCGTTGCGCATGGTGATGGAAGTGGCGCAGATGATTCGGAAGGAATTTCCGGGCCGTTCGCTTTCGGCTATCGGCGGTATTGAGACTGGAAATGACGCCGCTGAATTTATTTTGCTGGGCGCCGACACAGTGCAGGTCTGCACGGGAGTCATGAAGTTCGGTTATGAACTCGTCAAACCGATGTGCGAACAGTTGCTGGCATTTATGGAAAAGCACAAGTTTGAAACAATCGGCAATTTCAAAGGGAAGAGCCTGGATTATTTTACGACCCACGCGGATTTGGTGAAGCGGCAGAGCGAACGGAAAGCCGCGCAAAAGGCCGCGAAAGTTGTGAAGAGTGACGGGGAATGGAGCGGGGAGGAGTTTGTAAGGCAATCGGAAGCATTATCGCGATGAACGGGATTTTGATTTTTGATTTGAGAATTGGGAAACTGGCCCTGTGAACGCCGCGGCGAAAGAATTTTGGCAAAAGCATCGGGGTTTGGTTTGGAACGAGTCCGGAAATGACTTCGAACTATCTGGTCAAAGGATTTGGAATTTATTCATTTTGGATTTTAGCGCACGAAAGGGCAAACTGAGGGTTTATGATTCTTGAACCTTGTCCTTTTTTCATTAACGGCGAATGGATTGACTCGAAACTGCCGGGCACGCCGGTTTTTAACCCCTCCATTGGCGAAGTGATCGCGGAATGTCCGTCTGGGGGAATCGCCGATGTGAATGCGGCGGTTGAGGCGGCTGCTGCGGCATTTCCGGGCTGGATGGAGACACCGCCGGTGGAACGGGCGCGTGTGCTGTTTCGGTTCAAGATGTTACTCGAAGAAAATTTCGAGGACATCGTGCGCTGCAACACGCGCGAGCATGGCAAGACGCTGGCCGAATCGCGTGGAGATGTGAAACGGGGCATGGAAGTTGTGGAATTTGCGTGCGGCGTTCCGTCGCTGCTCATGGGCGAGGTGTTGGAGAATATTGCTCGAGGCATTGATTGCGAGGCGATTCGCCAGCCGCTGGGCGTTTGCGTGGGAATCACACCGTTTAATTTTCCGGCGATGGTTCCACTTTGGATGTATCCGGTGGCACTGGCGTGCGGGAACACGTTTGTGCTCAAGCCGAGCGAAAAGGTACCGCTCACGGCCATCAAAATTGTGAAGCTGCTTGAGAAAGCTGGTTTGCCAAAAGGAGTGTTTAATATTGTCCACGGCGGGCGTGAAGTGGTGGACGGGTTGTTGACGCACCCGAAGGTCAAGGCAGTTTCATTTGTCGGGTCCACGCCGATTGCCAGGTATGTTTATGAAACCGGGATAAAGCATGGCAAGCGGGTGCAATGCGGCGGCGGCGCGAAGAATTTTGTTTTGTTGATGCCGGATGCGGACGTGGAGAATTCGGCTCGCGGGGTGATTGAGGCGGCCTTTGGATGCGCGGGCGAACGTTGCATGGCGGGCTCAACGGCGGTGGTGGTCGGCGCGGCGGAGAAAACGGTTTTGCCCACGCTGGTTGAGGCCACGCGCAAAATCAAGGTGGGTCCGACCGATCGCGAAGTCCAACCCGATATGGGCGCGCTTATCACGCGCCAGCATCGGGACCGTGTTTTGGAGTTGATTGAAGCCGGGGTGAAGGAGGGCGCAAAGGTCGCGGCCGACGGCCGGGGCGTGAAAGTATCCGAAGCGCCGAATGGATTTTATGTGGGAGCGACGATTCTTGACCAGGTGCACAACGGAATGACTGTCGCGCGCGAGGAAATTTTCGGGCCGGTGCTCAATGTAATCCGGATGGAGGATTTAAACGCGGCGATTGAACTGGCGAATCAATCCAGGTACGGCAACGGCGCTTCGATATTTACACGCTCGGGCAAGGCGGCGCGCGAGTTTAAGCATCGGATCAATTGCGGCATGGTGGGCATCAATATCGGGGTGCCGGCGTCGATGGCATGGTTTCCATTTAATGGCTGGAATGATTCATTCTTCGGGGACCTCCACATGCAAGGCAGGGAAGGGGTTCAGTTTTTTACGCAGCAGAAGGTTACGACGAGCCGGTGGTTTAGTTTTGGGGAAGGGGATGTTTGGCACAGGGAGAAATGAAGAATTAAAAAGGAAAAAGGAAAAAGTTTCCAGACGCTCCGCTTGCGCCCTGTTCGACGCTATGCTTCGAACTCGACGAACTATTAAAACACGCTTAAATTAGCCCGTGATGGCTGACATCCTTGAAATTCCGGAAGTGCGGCGGCGGATTTCTCCCCTGACCGTCGAGGAATATCATCGCCTGGACGAGTTCAATGAGCGAGGCCGGCGGGCAGAATTAATTCGAGGGATCGTCATTGAAAAAATTTCCAAGTCACCCCTTCATCGAACGATCTCATCGTTGCTTTACAAGCTAATCTCGGCCCGGTTGCCGAAGGGCTTTTCTGCCTGGAAGGAAGAGCCGCTCACGTTCAAGGATACCGATTCGGAGCCTGAACCGGATATTTCAGTGGTGCGGGGAACCGACACGGATTTTGTAAAAGCCCACCCGCACACGGCGGAATTGGTCATCGAAGTTGCCGTTTCGAGTCCGGAATTGGACCGGGAAAATGCCTCGCTTTATGCCGAAGCCGGTGTGAAAGAATATTGGATCGTTCTCGGCCCCGCACAGCAAGTCGAGGTGTATCGTCGTCCGAAAAACGGACAGTACGCGGAGAAAAAGGTTCTTGGTTTGGAAGATGTCATCGAATGCATGTCGCTGCCGGGTGTGAGCATCCGTGTCGATTAGATTTTCCCGTAATGTCGTTAGTCTTCCCTGACTGGCTATTCTTAGGGACTTATTAAAACCCGCTAAACGGCGTTTTCATCCTTTTCGCCGGTGCGGATGCGGTGGGCTTCGGCGATTGAAGAGACAAATATTTTGCCGTCACCGATCTTGCCGGTCTTCGCGGCCTTAATGATGGTTTCGGTGGCCTGTTTTAGCATGTTATCAGGAATCACGGTTTCAATTTTGACCTTGGGCAGGAAATCAACCGTGTACTCGCTGCCGCGATAGATTTCAGTGTGGCCTTTCTGGCGTCCGAAACCTTTGACTTCGGAGACGGTCATGCCGTGGATTCCAATTTCGCTCAGGGCGTCTTTGACTTCCTGGAGTTTGAACGGTTTGATGATGGCTTCGATTTTTTTCATAATTTTAAATTTCAGCTTTGACCTTACTCGCTGTAAGCGCGTTCACCATGCTGGGTAAGGTCCAGGCCAAGGCTTCGTCTTCAATATCAACGCGCAAACCAAGGGAGGCGTCAACCATTTTAAAAAGAATAAGAGTGCTGAAGGAGTCAATGATTTTCGGAGTTTTAGCTCGAAGAAGCGTCCGGTGAGGACACCGGGCCTACAGCGTTGCACATTTTTGGGTATAGCGTGCTGCTCTGTTTGGTTCCCCAGCACGCTATTTTAAGCTTTCGCCCACTTTCAATGAATGCCCTGTCAGGAACTCGCGCGCCCGCATTCGGCGGCCTCCTTCCAGTTGCAATTCCGTGACCCGAAGCGCTCTGTCCCCGCAACCGATGACAATCCCATTTTCGCCGGCCGATAAAATCTGGCCCGCAGGCCCCTTGTTATCGACGACGTCCGCCTGCCAGATTTTCAATAAAAGGGACTTCGAATCGTGTTTTAAGAAAGTGAAGGCTCCCGGCCAGGGTTTGAACGCGCGCATCCGGTTGAAAATCGATTGGGCGGCAAGGTTCCAATTGATGTGGCCGTCTTCCTTTTTGATTTTAGGGGCGTAAGTGGCGCCTTCCGGTTGGGGCCCTGGCTGGAGGCGGCCGCTGACATAATCGGGGATGGTTTTGAGCAACAGTTCCGCGCCGAGTTTTGCCAGCCGGTTGTGAAGGCTGGCCGAATCGTCTTCCGGCAAAATGGGTGTTGGCATTTGGGCCAAAATCGGGCCCGTATCCATGCCGGCGTCCATCTTCATAATGGTTGCCCCGGTTTGAGTTTCGCCCTCGGCAATGGCCCATTGAATTGGCGCGGCTCCGCGATATCTGGGCAACAATGAAGTATGAACGTTCAGGCAGCCATATCGGGGCAGGTCCAGAATCGCCTGCGGCAGAATGTGACCGTAGGCCGCGACCACAATTAACTCGGGCATGATCGCTCGCAATTCGGAAATGAAGGCTTCATCCCGCGCCCTGGGTGGTTGAAGAACAGGCAGGCCCAATTGTTGCGCAAGGACTTTTACCGGCGGTTGCTGTAAGTGGAGTTCGCGGCCCCTGGGTTTGTCCGGTTGGGTCACAACCGCGGCAATGTTGAATCGCGGATCGGCTGCCAGCCTTTCCAGGCTGGCGTACGACAATTCCGCCGTGCCCATGAAGATGATGTTCATTGACGATTGCCGGTGAACGCGCGCGAGTGAATTCCGCTGCGCTCAAAAATCCATCAGTGGAAGCGGCCTCCGCGCCGCTCAGTTTATCAAATCGGTCACTTGCTTGAGGATTTTCAAAAATACCTCCACGGGCGGTCCATCCGTATTGATGGAATGGACGAGCGATTTGCCGTAAAAGTCCAGCACCGGCTTGGTGTCTTTTTCGTAAGTTTTAAGGCGTTGCTTGATGACATCCAGGTTCGCATCATCCAGGCGGTTGTCCTTAAGGGCCCGACGTTGCAGCCGGGCGACAAGGTTTTTCTTGTCCGCGGAAAAAAGATAAAAGACCGCCACAACGTCGAGCGTGTCCTTGAGTATTTTGGCCTGCTCGAGGTCCCGGGGGATGCCGTCAAGAACCAGGGTGTCCGTGGCAGGATGAAATCGTCCCGAATGCGTGCTGGCGTCGATGGTTTTGCGCCACAGGGCGACTGTTGGCTCGTCCGGGACGAGTTTTCCGCGGCTGGAATATTCGATGAAGATTTTTCCCAGTTCGGTGTCCGGCCGGAGGTCCCTGAAAACATCACCGCAGGCGCAATGATAAAATCCCGGGATTGAGCCGAGAATCTTTCCGTGCGTCCCTTTGCCCGAACCGGGCGCCCCAAACATTAAAATGGTGCGGTATTTCATTTGGGTTACGGTTTCCATTTGAGATTTGGCTTGAACGCGCGGACTAAACCGAAAGCGCTCAGGCGTCTTTGTGCTTTAGTTGTACCTCTTGAATTTCCCCAAACGGCACCGCGACTTCCTGGCGGGCCGCCCCGACGATCACTTCAAAATGCGCTTCATTGGCGGAGATGCGCGAGACGCGCTCCGCCACGTACTGGGCTCGGGGCGTTTTAATGATCAATAACATGTCCTTGTTCGCGCCATGCCGCGTCAGGCCAAAAAAGCCGGAAAACTTCGTCTCAAAGAAGCGGCGATTAAACGTGAACTGGCCCCTCTGAAAAACCTGTGTCTCCGGAAGCGACGCCGCGGCATGCCATCCCGCCGGGGCTGCCTGGACCGTCTCGCTCGATCCGGGCGCATCCTGAGTATCAGCCGGCGCCGACTGGCCTGCGGCGGGCGCCGCGTGTCCTTGTCCCACCGCAGGATGGGGCGCGGCTGCGGCTGCGGCTCCGGGCTGCATCTGCATGTCCTCCTGGGCACCCTCCACTTTGGTCGGCATGGAGAGAAAAATGATTGGACCGATAATCGGCAATATTGCGGCAATGCCCACAACCAGTCCAATGGGCTGGGCGCGAAAAATCGCGATTTCAAACCCCGCATAGACGTTTGCGGCATAAATCAGGAGCAGGATCAGTATCCCGACAAATGATGAAAACAGCGCGCCGATGACGGATTGTTTGGCCGGCAGGTCCAGGCGCGACACCGGATGCACCCGTATGTCCATATCCGGGCGGGGCGGCGGCGGTGTCTCGATAAACGGCTCGGCGTAATCCCTGAGTTTTGGGTTTTTGGCCAGCAATTTCAATGCATCCTGCGAAAACTTTGTCCACAGGACACGGTCGGTGTATTTGTCTTCACCAATCCGGAAAATGATGCCGTCGTCGTTAAAGGAGATGACATCGCCCGTTATAGACGTGCCGTCATTGAGTTGATATGTACCGGTATCCGCCCTGGCCGCGGTTGCCAGGCCGCAAAGCCATAAACCAAGGATGAACAAAATTATTTTTCGCACAAAACTTCTAATAACATATGCGGCAGTGCCGCGAAAGCAAATTCCATAAATCCAATTCGTTGAGGGTGTTCCGGCATGGTTCGGATTTTGAGCCACAGATGTGCACAGATGAAACACAGATCTTTGAAACGACCATTTTTCGTGATTTGGCGAAGCTGACGAACATTCTCAGCTCTTTATTCGTGTTTCATCTGTGTCCATCTGTGGCTAAATGAATTGGTTCAAGGAGTCTGGAATTTTCTTATCCCTCATTTCCTAATTGGGCTGCCAAATCTTCAACCACCCAGATTTTATTCTTTTCCTGCAAAGCATCAGCCGTGGCTCCGTGCTGCCAGACGGCAAACCGAAGGATTTTGGCGATGTCGGATTGCAACACGGGTTGGGCCAGCAGACCGCCGATATAACCGCTCAGGACGTCGCCGCTGCCGCCCTGGGCCATGTAAGGGTTCCCGGAAGAATTCACATACACATCGCCCTCTTTGGTTCCGACGAGCGTTTGGTTGCCTTTCAGGACCACCCAACAATTGCCAAACCGTTTCGACAGTTCGCGCAGCGCGTGCAGGCGGTCCGCCTGCACCTGTCTTGACGTGGAATTGAGCATTCGCGCCGCCTCGCCCGGATGCGGTGTAATCACACGCGGCCCCTTGGGCAAAACGCCCGCGGCGAGCAAATCCAGCGCGCTGGCGTCCACGACAACGGGCGCAGGCCAGTCGCGCCAAATTCGCTGGACCGTTTTTTTCATGGCATCGGCGACTCCGGGCCCGTGCATGCCCGGCCCCATTAAAATCGCGGTTGTCGATTCGGGGAATTTCATTTCCGGCGCGAAAATGCCGGCCATGACCGCCTGCAATTGTGAGGCTACGACGTGATAAACCGGTTCCTGGGTGTACAAAGTGATTAGTCCCGGTTGGGCGCGCTGGGCCGCCCGTGAGGCCAGGACGGACGCGCCATGATAGCCCATGCTGCCGGCCAGAATTGCCAGGTGCCCGTACAACCCTTTGTGTCCGGCCTCGGCGCGGCGCGGCGGAAACTGTTCAAAATCGTTTGCCTGGATCCAATTCATCTCGGAGGACAGAGGGCAGGGGACCAGGCCGACGTCTTCCGTCACCTCAAGCCGTCCCACATAAGGCCACGCCGATTGCGCCAGCATTCCCTTTTTTGGCGCGCCCACTGTCAGGGTCAGCGCCGCTTCAATCGCCGCGCCTTCCGGAAGGCCGGTATCGCAATTAAGGCCGGACGGTGCGTCCACGGCCAGGACCGGGACCCTGGATGCATTCACCACTGAAATCAGCTTTTGCCAGTGTTCATCGAGCGGACGATTCAGGCCGATTCCGAAAAGGCCGTCGATGATGAGCGCAACTTTTCGATGGAGCAGTTCATGGAGCAGCGTGATGTCGGTTTCGGGCGAGGCGACGTTGAAAATTTCGACCTGGCGATCGTCGATGAATTCGCCGGCGGCTTTGGCGTCGTTGCCGTTATTTCCTTTGCCGGCCAGGATGAGGATCGAGTCGCCGGAGCCGGTCAATTTGCGCGCGCGCTTGGCGATGCGTTTTCCGACGCGCCGGATGACCTCCGCTTCCGTCTGGCTGGAGGCCCACGTCGCTTTTTCCCATTCGCGCATTTGCGCGACCGTAATGATTGGAACGGACATGAGAAAAGTCTCCGATAAAAATGAAAAATTAAAAATGAAAAATTAGTCGGAGCGTACTCACCCGGAAACATCGAACATCGAACCTCGAACGCCATTTCGAGGACGAGGACCCGCCTTCGTCTGGCTACGGCGCGGCAAGCGATTCCCCGTCACCCATAGCCCAAATTAAGTAAAAATGGGTGTGCTATGGTTTTGCGGGCTTAACTTGGGTAAACGAAATGCTTAATTTGAATATTAAGGGGGGGTAAAAGGATGCGCTTTTGTTTGGAAATTTGAAGATTCTGCTTAACGAACGACGAGCGGTTTTTCGGGAAAAAAGCTCAATATGAATGAGGCGAAATTAAGGGGTGACTTAATTTCGGAAGGGGATTTGCAGACTTAGACAGGATGGACAGGATTAACAACCGCACCCGTGATTTTCGGAAATGAATAATTCTCACGCAAAGGCCGCGAAGGCCGCAACGGGGAGATTGAAGGACATTCCGTGGCGACGATGGGTGTGGTGATTCTCTATGGTTATGGTTTGATGATTGCTCTGAAAATCGACTACATCGGCTACATCGTTGAATGCCAGCGGCTTAGTCGGCAACATTTCGGCAACACGAAAAGCTACAAAAAGCTACATTATCGTTATCGTGGAATGTCGCATTGTTCCTCGCGCCCGCCGCCGCCTCTGTGCCCACGTGGCAAACGTCAAATATTTGACACCGACCAGCTTGGCAAACTCCTGCCCGCTCAAGCCGCTCTTTTCAAACTCATCCAGTAACTGCTCCCGGAGCGACGAGGGCGTTCGCACGCGCCCTATCACGTCCGTCTTCAAAATCGATTCTTCCGTAGGTGTCGTAGTTATCAAGACATCTCGCGAGATGGCTGGATAGAGGTCCGGCTGATTGACGGTCCCGGC
This sequence comes from Candidatus Sulfotelmatobacter sp., assembly GCA_035503455.1. Classification (GTDB taxonomy): domain Bacteria; phylum Verrucomicrobiota; class Verrucomicrobiia; order Limisphaerales; family UBA11358; genus UBA11358. The sequence goes on from DATJTK010000117.1 coordinate 29,903, forward strand.
ATTTGTTTCTGACGCGGTGTAATCGATA
>DATJTK010000118.1:0-46863 GCA_035503455.1 Candidatus Sulfotelmatobacter sp.
GCTGCAAAAATCCAAAAACTGCACTTGCCGAACCGGGCAAAGTCAAAATGAACGATTTCGTAAGTAACCTGACTGCAAAAACTGCGCTTATATTGGCAATTCATCAAAACTCTGCGCGCGAGGCGCATTTTTGAGGTTAAAGCCTTCATTCATTCATTTTCCCAAACAAAAAGTACAATTCCAAGCCAGTTGAAAATCGAAATTCCGGGGAGAACACGGGCCGGAGCTTTTTGCTCCGGCCCGTTTGGACTTTCGTGGTTTTTGGGTCGATTATTCGGACCTGGAGGCCTTGGCATCGCGGCGAATGCGCTTGCACTCTGACTCCATTGTCGAATTTTCCCTTTGTTTCCGGGGCTTCCCAAAGGCGGCGGCGAGGAATCGGTCAAACTCCTCGCTGTCCACCAGGCTAAACTCCCGCAGCATGGGCAGGTTGACGACCTGGCCCGCAAGTTCCTTCACTGGAAGGTACTCATTGATTAGCTGCAGCACTTTAACATAGTCGACATCCTCGGGATCCGTTTCGAAAAACGAGTCTGCGTATTTCAGCTCGCCCGTTTTCCAGGTTTCGGTTTCGGCCGCGTCGTCGGGCTCCGGCGTCTCCACGCGACGGAAGAAGATTCTTGCGTCATCGCGAATCATCCGGCGATCACCCAACAACCAGACGAGCACGGAACCGCCCTGGAGGCTGGACCGGGCATTGGTGATGAGTTGCGTGTGAGGCGTGCGTTGAATCAGAATGGAACGAATCAACAGGGCCCAATCCGCCGGAATTTCACCATCACCAATCAGGTCGATCTGGAATCGGCGCGGCCGTTTAGCCAGCGCCTTTTCGAGGTCGGCAATCCGATTGATGTAATACCAATTGCCGTAACCCAGAACTTTCAGTTGGAAACCACGAAGTCCTTTTTTGGACTTCTTTTTCATAACTTTCTTAATTTTGGTTTTGTTTAATCTCTCAATATTGGATGTTTCAAAAGCGCGGGCGGAGGTGGCAGCGCCACTGGCAAGCGGCTCCGCCCGCTCACATCGATTAACTATCTCCAAAGAGACCGCGACGGCACACGAGGTCCGCGCAACTCTTTGGCACGCGGAAGATGCGGCGGAAGATAAGCGTTGGCGGTGTGATTGTCCGGGTAACGATTGCAATTAGTGTAAATGGGATTTTGTGGTTCATAATGTGCTCCTTTCAAAAATGGTCAGGAAGCCGGGATTCGCGCCCGGACCGTCCGCTTCACAGGCGGAGATGCTGCTGTTACACCACAATCCTGACGTAGGCGAATGAGGAGGGCAGGAAGTGAGGAATTTTGGATGCTTCATGTATTCCTGCTTTCCTCATTGTTTTATCTGTGCGTTTGGCCCGCCTCCGGCGAGCTACGGCGCGGCAGTCTTCGTTCCTTCGCAGCGCTCGGAGCGAAGACTGGTAGCGGGAGTGGGAGTCACACCCACCTGAATGAGTTTATGAGGCTCATCTCTGTCCTTTGGTCGAGTTTCCCGCAGTAAAGTCGCACACCTCCGGTTGGTCTCTTTCACCAACTAGATCTCCTCTGTCGCATTACAGAGGCCGCTCGAGCTACTTCGCGCTCGGAGGTGTGGAAAATTCGAAAGTACCGACGCGAAGGCGGAGTTGAACCGCCGCGACCAGGCCTGTGAATGTCCTGGTCGTCACCGGTATTCGCGTCGGGACGGAGATTCCCAAGCGCACTGAATCCGATGCCCGGCCATTACTTCAGCCGTGCGAGGCTTCTGCCGGCGGACCGGATTCACTTGGGAAATTGGCTGAATTTTGTGCCGGCAGGGACAATTGGAAATAGCCCACCGTTTTAACGGTGGGTCGGCGACCCTCAAAGTGCCGAGTCCCGATAGGGACGGTCGAAAGCCCAGGATGTTTCCAATATTAGTCACGGCCATGATTTTCGTTTCTGGCGATTGCCGTGATGGGAAGCGTGACCATTTGCAAGCCGTTCTATTGTGCCAGCGCTTCGGCTGCCTTTTTGCGCATCCAACTCGGGATCGATTCCGAGGCAACCGCCCGATAATACGGGATGGTTTTGTCCCGTTCACCGGCGGCCTCGTAGGTGCGGGCAATCCAATAGGCTGTGGCATGTTTTTCAATTGGATGCAGGGCGGATTGTTCGGCTGCTGAAAGTTTAGTCAGCGCATCGGTGAACCGTCCAAGGTAGAAATAGGCTCGGCCCGTCGCAAAGTGCGTATCGTAGACGAAGGATCGCGCGAACCGCTGCTTGGCTATCGTCCCCAGGCGTTCGATGTAACTTTCGACTTCCGAGCCTTTCCCCTGACCCGCGAGACTGCAAGCCCGGAATCGGCAGTACGATCCTTGAATCGCCAGGTTTGCACCGAGCGACATCTCCGCCTGATCCAACACAAGATCAGCGTTTTTGAAATCGTCCATTCCCAAATAAGCTTCTGCTAAACGGAGAAATCTCGCAGGTTGGACGACGCCATCCAGCTTTTTTTGCCGTAGTTCGAGCAGTTTGATGCCGTCAGGGCTCGCCCTCATTGTTTTCAATCCCGCCTCCGTGTAGAATTTCGTAATATCACCGGGCTCCTCCGAAAGCGCTTCAATGGCCCGATGAAATTCACCTCTCGTAGTGTAAGCGAGCGCAACGACGCCTCGCGCCGTATCGTATTGTCCATCTTCACGCGGTACTGTCTCAGCCTCAACCAGCGCCTCATCCAGGCGACCACAATAATATTCCAAAAGGGCCAATGTTGCTTCTGGCTTTCCGGTCAACTTTTTTAATTGATCGGCAGATTCCCGCGCTTCGCTATAGCGGCCCAGACCGGTGAGGACCAATACACGCGTCCTGAGAGCTCCACAGCGAGTCGTGAGATTGTCACTTGGCCGACGAAACCAAAAGATTGGCTGCGGCCCGTTCGCTTGCTGAATTGCAAGATTTACTTTGGCAAGGGCCTCTTCAAGTCGGCCCTGGCTGTGGAGAAACAAAGCGTATTGCACCGTAAAATTTCCCGGGAAACGATATCGGTAATGGAACCACACGAATGGCCGCCATGTTTTTGCAACGTTTTCGAAGTGCTTTTCCAACTCGTACCATCGGCCTTCGAGAGTCAGTTGAGCCTTGCGTTGCTTCCATTTTAGAATGGAGCGCATGTCCATCGAATACCATGCCGCGACCACAGCGATTAACAGGGCGACCTGCAGGCCGATTAGGTTATATATGAAAAATGGCATGTGCAAATTTGCGCAGATCTTTGGCGACACACAGGTTTCTGATCCGGTCTTGAGATCGCTATATATACAAAGCTCTCTATTTATTGCAAACCAGGATTTCTGTCGTCCCTTCGGGACTTGAGGGATTTTGGGGACGTGAAACCCACCGTTGAAACGGTGGGCTATTTCCGGTTGTCCCTGCCGGGACAGTTCACGGTCATAGTTTGCAGTTCGATATGCTAAATTGATTTTCCCCAACGAGTCGAACGGAATACAATTCGTCGAATCCCTCGCTCAGGGACGGGATTTGCAATTTGTTGCTGGCACTGCGGATTGCTATATCCGGAACGCGTTCGCCTTTTGGCCTGGCGGCGTTGCGACGAAGCGCATCGGCAGGCTGAGATTCAAAAAAGTAGCCGATGACTCGGAATCCCGCGGCTTTTGCCGGGCTAATGTATCGCGCGCGGTCATCGCGCGTAAGATTTGTGTTGTCCACGATAAATTTTGTTTTGCTGGCGATGCATGCGTCCACGAGCAGCTTTTCGCGGTGCCGTGTGCGGAGCATGTCCAGGTTTACGCGCACGTGGGTGCGGAAAAATGTATGGCGATAGAAACTCGACTTGCCCGTGGCCTGCAAGCCAATGAATAGGATTAGTTCCATGCCTGATAGTTTGCATCATCCCCAAACGAAAGCGTAGCGCAGGTTTCCAAACCTGCCGTATCGCGGGTTTCCAAACCCGCTGATCGTACGACGTCACGCACCGCCGAATTTCAAAAAGATGCATTTTGCGTCAACGTCTTTTGTCCGTCGGGACAACCCCGCACGGTCAGCCGATTTAGAAATCGGCGATACAGCAGGTTTGGAAACCTGCGCTACGCTCTAACCCTGCTCACCCTCGGCGTTGCGGTTATCTTTGACTTCGGATGGGCCCGATGCCCCGCCGTTTTTCAGCGGCACGAAGCCGCCGGGCATGCCGAGCACCAGCGTGCTTCCCCCATTTTGAGCGGTCGCAAGCGATTGCATCAATCGGAGGTTCATCAGCGCCGGACTGCCCTCAAGAACGCGAGCGGCATTTGCCAGACTTCGCAACGCGGCAGTTTCGCCGCGCGCGCGTTCCAGCGCCGCCTGGCCTTCCTGTTTCGCTTTCAGCACTTCTGCGAAAGCGCGTTTCAGGTCCGGAGGAAACATCACGTCCTTCACTTCCACAGCCAGAACGTTGATTCCCAATTTCTCGGCATCCGCCTTCACCCGCGCGAGAAGCTGCGCGCCAATTTCCAGCTTCTGATTGAGCAACGCCTCCACGGCCATGCCGTTAATGACGGCCCGCAGTGCGAGTTGTGTCATATTGTAAAGCTCGCTCAACCAGTTCTGTGTTTCGTGCGCGGATTTAACCGGCTCGGTCACCTGGTAGGCGACGAGCAGGCTGAATTTGAGGCCCACGCTGTCAGCCGTCAGCACGTCCTGTCCGGCCACGAGCAACGAGGCCCGGCGCAGATCAATGAGATTCATTGTCCAGCCGTGCCCCCAAATGACGTGGCGACCGGTGTTGTTGCGCCGGACATACAGGCCGTGATGATACAGCAGTCCCGTCCAGCCTTCCGGCACGATGAACACGTGACGGAATTTCATGACGCAGGGCAGGGCAATTGCGCCCGCGACAATGATCAGAGTTATAGATATAAGCAGGATTTGGTCGATCATGGTTTTCCTTTCTCTTCTGTTTTGATTAGCCCGGAGCGGCAGACCGCCGTCCGGCGGCGGGAAAATCGTTCGCACGAATTTCGCAAAGCCGCGTTCAGGCTGCGCTTGCGCGCGGGTCCGCAGCTCCAGGCTCGTTGTCTATTCCTATTGGGAACTGATTTGGAGTCAGTTGCGGATTCGAACCGCGATTGAACCGGCCAAATGCAGAACGATTCCGGCGAAACGCCGGATTCGCTGCGGACCGATTCAAAGTGATTTCTGATTTCTGATGGGGATCCGCAGATTACGCAGATGGGCTTAAATTAAGTGACGGGCAAAGGGCGAGATGGGAAACCGGCCCACCAGCCGGTGCGGGGTTCGAACCCGCTTGTCCTTTCGGACTCACCAGATAACCCAAACTCAACGGCCCGTCGAACATTCGATAGACAAAAACTGCTGTGGCTTAGAAACTAAGATGGCAGGCCTCGAACCCGCGCCTCCCGGACTTGCGTCCGGGCGCTCTGTCGCGGTTGAGCTACATCCGCGAATGGTTTCATTTGGTTATGGTGCGATAATCCACAACAAACCGCCCATCGAAAATAAATTGAGCAGGAGACGACGTCAGGAATCTCTGACTAAAACCAGGTCTGACGTCAGAGACTCGTGACATCGTCTCCTGCGTGTAGAAAAAAGAGCAAACACCTCTTGCTATCTTTCGATACCAACCCGCGGATTCACGGCGGCTGTTTCGGTGTTTATGGGCACACCTCCTCCGAAGCCCTTAAATTGTAAATTCAGGTAAAATCGTCTCGGCGCCGTTTCCGGCAGTCTATGAATAGACTTCACCGCTTGAGAGCAATGGCTCTCTTGCGCCTTTTTTAACTTGTTACTGCCTGACATCATCTAGATGTCTCTTTTTTCTTGTTCACAGTCGGTCATCTTAGTTTGTGTCACACTCGATGTTACGCAGGAAAACAAAAACCCTGCTTACATTCGGGTAAGCAGGGTTTTAAAAAGTCGTATTTCGATTCGTTACCTGCTTACACCAGTCGTATCCAAATTGCCTCCGGGATTATTCCCAATGACAGGGGTGGACAGACCGAGGCTAAACATATAGCCCTGGTTGTGCCAGCTATGACGTGTCGCTTCTGCGACCGGCATCGTCGGCCAACTTACGGTTGATATATTTAAACAGGTTTTCATCGAACGAATAGACGAATACCACAAAGTTCCAGTTACCGTCAAGAGATATTTTAAAGAAAAGTGAAATTTCTTCTAATCAACATATCCGGATGAGAGCAGATATTGGATAAGTGGACCCGGCTTCGCAATGCTTCGCCGGGCGGGTTAGTGGATAAATGGATTGATGGATTAAATGAGGCGGGCGTTCAATTCATTTGCCTGTCTGTTTGGTTGGTTGGATTGTTATTGCGACGAGGAAGTCGGAAGAGGATTGCTGCACATAATCAATGGAAGTCGTGGTTTCGCCGGGAAACGGATTGCGCCACTTTTTTATAAAAAATCCGAATAAAGGTTGAGACGGCCCGGCAGCCGAAGTTAGCTCTTCCCAAACGACGGCATTGGTGGGGACGAACCCATTTTCAAATTGACTGCTCGAAACATCGGTTCCGTAAAGAATGGGAACGGTTTCGGTTGCGCCGTTTTGGTAATGGATGACAAATCGGGATACCACGCGAGGGTCCCAATACGCGCCAAGGAGGAAGGCGATGCTTGAGCACTTTACACCGACGGGGATACTGATGGTTTGGCGGGGCCAGGTCGTCCTGATCATTCCACGCGCATCAAATTTGATTCCATCCCAGGTATGCGTTCCCGGCTTTTCAAACTTTGTATACGAACTTCCCTTAAATATCCATCCAGGAAGCAATTCATCGTAATATGGAGAAAGATCGAGCATTGAAGAGTCGGCCTGCGTGTCTCGTGGAGAAATCTGACTCGCCACCCATTCGCGCCGGCGGAGCTCTTCCGCTTGCGCATCTTGCCGTCGTTGAGCAGCACTCAAATGCGAGCTGTAAGGAGGGAAAAGGAAACAACCCGTAAAAATGACGCAGGATATCAGATACAAGCCGCTCGCTGAGAATGCAAAACCTCCCCAGAGACGTTGGGCGAAGGTCTTAAAATTTCTAAATGCAAGGGCAAATCCACAAACCAGGCTAAACAAACAAAATATCGAAATCTCAATCCAAAATGCGAATGGGCCTGAGGGCTTGGCCAGTGAATCAAGAATAAAGGAGAGCAGCGGCGGCACGAAGAAAAGCCACAGCGGACTTTTGACTCGGATTGGGTTCATCGGGTTGCCTGTTTCAGCGTGACGATAGCGGTTTGCCATGTGGACGCAAGGGAATTGGGGAAGGGGAAGTAAAGGAAAAAACAATGTCCTGCCGCATGGCAATTCCAAGCCACGAATCGCCGCGCTATCATCTATTCATGACGAATGGCGGCGGTTCTTTTAGGGCTGCGACATAGCCGACCCGTAAACGCTGGGCTGAAAGACCGAATCCGCATCCGGCGACTATGAGCGAATTGGCGAGGTAACATGACGCACCGACACTGGAATTGAACGCTCATAAAAACTGAAATCCGCACTCGAATCATAAAAACTTTTGGATCGCTTGCTCGTCGCCTTTTGTTGCGAGAAGGTAGAGTTTGCCATTCTGCGTCCAGGTCGCGGTCATCAAGCCGTTGACCGGGGTAAATTGCGGCGATGCTGTCGCGGGAGCGTCCTGCACCGCCGTTTGATCAATCACAAACAACCAAAGATCGCCCGCCTGTCCCGGCGGCAAGGTGTTACCCTTCCGGAAACAAATCAGTGAGGCTGTCGCGCTCCTGAAGGGTTCGACAGCGCAACCCGTCACGGCTACTTTCTTCAAACCGGCAGGGAGGACGTAGTCCGAGGGCGCCTTGTTTTGGGCGAGCCAGGAATGGACCTGGTCCAAATTTGTCATCGCCGTCATAGCGTATGAGTTCAGAGCAATAGTCACCATCTCCCTATGATAGTTGGCCAGCGTGTTGGGTCTCGGATACGGTTGTTCGCTTTTCTGCGGCCACCAGTGAAACGCGACCAGAGCCAGCGCCACGAGAATTGCCGCCACTGCTGTCACACCCACGACTCTTTCGCGCTGCGAAGCCTTCGTTCGAGCGGTGTGCTCGGAGATAATCTGCTCCTTCAACGCAGCGGGCGGAGCGATTTGGCGGAATTTATCGCGCAAGGCGGTTTGCAGCGCGCAATGCTCATCAAACCAGCGCGACAATTCCGGATCACGGCGCACCAGAGCAAGCGCTTCAGCGATTTCGGGGTCGTCTGCGTCCGATGTACCCGGACGGTAGATGATTAATATTTGTTTGGCTTCGCCGCGATTCATGGTTGTGGCGGAACGTTGGTCAGCAATTGATGCAGCCGTTGCAGGCCGCGAGTCAGGCGTGATTTGACTGTGCCCAGCGGAATATCCAGGACCTGGGCGATTTCATTGTACGAATAGTCTTCAATATAAAACAGCACTACCGCCGCCCGGTACACCTCGTCCAATTGTCCGAGCGCCTCGAGCAAATGTCCCGAATCCAGTTGGTTGACGCTCGCGGGCGGGACTGCGGGCAAATCGCCCGTCGTGTCGTCCAATTCGACGTGGGGGAACCGGGTTTGCCTGCGGCGCGAACCTAAAAATTCGCGGTGCAGGGTGGTAAAAAGCCACGTTTTCACTTTTGAGACATCGCGCAACTGATGGCCTTTGGCGGCCCAGATATAGAATGTCTGCTGTGTCAAATCACAAGCCTCCGCTTCATTGCGGGTAAGGCTAAATGCGAATTGATACAGCGGCCCGTAATGATGGGCCACCACATTCTCAAATTCCAGGCCCCTGGCCATAGGTCATTTTCAGTGTCACCACATTTAAGAGCAATTGCTGTCACAAATGTTCCAGTGATTGTGATATTTCCGCAGTCCCTTTGGGAATTATCATTGGCCGATTTGCTGTTTCTGGCAACTGAATAATTCATGCGTTGAAGCGTTGAAGCGTCACGGCCAGCGCCAGGTTAGCATCGCCATGACGCCGTTGGCGGTGAAGTTGTTTATGTTGCCGCTGGAGGGTTCCGTATATTGGGAGAATTCGTAACGCAGCGTGCCGGTCAAATTTTTCGTCAATTTTCGAGTCAGACCGGCAATGAGGTCATTGCGCTGATAATTCAATCCGGCGGGAACTCCGGCTGCGCTGTTGTTTTGCGCATAATCGGCGCCGGAAAAATAATACGAGAACTGGAGGCTGGCCTTTGGGCTTAAGATCCAGGTGGCCGTTGCGCTGGCCGTAATGATATTTCCTTCGTAGGGGACGATGGATGGATCACCATTGTCCGCGGTCTCGAGGCGCGAGTGGCTGAAAGTGAACGCGCCGAGAAAATAAAGCCGGCGAAACGGCGTCGCGGTCGCGCTGATTCCGTAAGTTTGCAGGTCGTAATGGCCGTCGGCAATGAAACCGCCCGGCGAAATGAACGGCGTCAGGAATGGATCGGTCTCTGATGAATAATCCGTTTCCGTAAGCTGATAGGTGAGAGTGGTCTTCAGCCATAGCAACGGGCGCAAGACCAATTTCGTTTCAAATTGGTCGCTGGTGATGGTGCGTGCCAGGATGAACGCCGGGTATCCATTGGCCGGTCCTGGAATGCCCAGCCACACGTCCTCCAGGTTATCGTAACTTGTGTGACTGGATTGCCTCTCGTACTGCATCGTTAAGTCAGTCGCCGGCCAGGGCGACGTGCTAAACCCGGTTTTCAGGTCATAACGAAGATTGTTCGCGACGGTTTGGCGCTGCAGTTCATTGGGGTCCTCGTCCTGGTCAATTCCGTAATTATCTTCACTGAATTGCGCGTCACTGGAAATGACCGTAAATGGAATTTTCGTGTAACGCACATTGGCGCTCTGCGACGCCTTGAATTCGCTCAGGCTGGAATCCGCCAGGGCGGCGCCGCTCGGCTGATAAAGTTCCAAATCGGGAATGCTTTCGCTGAATCCCGATTCCCGCGTCCATTCGTTTTGCGTGGCGAGCGAAATTGTCGCGCCGTCGAATGGTGTGATTAAATTGGCAAAGCTGAAAATGTCCGACTCGCGGCTCAGAGTGATTTGCTGGCTGCTCAATTGGCTGGTGAAACTGAACGAGGGAACAAGCGTTGTTTGATTGAAAAAATCGTCGCCGCTCAGGCGCGAATAATAAAATCCGCCGTTGATCAGCCACCAGTCCCAAAACTGCCCCGCCAAAGTAAGGGTATCCATGCCCTGTGTTTGATGGTAAGTGTCTCCCGTATTGATAAATTCGCCCGGAGTTGCGCCGGGGGCGATGATGACTGATTCCTGGTCCTGGTTATTCTGGGTATAAAACGCAAGACGCGCGTTGTTTTCCAGGCGCCAACTATCAAAAGTTTGGGTCAAATCGAATTTGAGGGTGTGCGTTTGCTCGTCCAGCGATTGAGTCGCCGGAAAAATGTTCACGCCGTTTGCGGAGCCCCAATCCAGCGCGGCCTCGTTTCCCTTTTGATACTGGTATTCGTAGCCCAGGACGATTTCCGTCCCGTGCGGAAAATCAAACCCGAAATCGGCCCAGGCGCGGCCATTGTCCACGTACAAATCGTTATTGAAATTGAATCCCGGCGGCAAGACCGCGGGATCATAGCCGCCATCCGTCGCGTAATACTTTCGCCATTGGTCAAACCCGGCGTGAATGAAGCCGCCACCGGCCTCTTGCAGCGCGAGCCGAACGTCGTAATTATTATCGGGCACAATTGCCCGGGCGATCAGTGAAATGGTTTCATCAGGTGTGGTTTGCTCATAAGAAAAATTCTGCACACCGCCGGAAACCCCTTCGTGGGTTTCCTGGATCTCCCGGAATTTCGCCTGATTGCCATGCACGTTAAATCCCTGAATCATTGGCGCGAGAAACAGAGCCGGCGGCGGTGGATGATTTGTCGTTGACCAATTTGCGCCCTGGTCAATCCATGCGCGCAATAGACTGACTTGCTGCTGTGACAGCGGATTGCCGCGGCCGGGCGGAGGCATTTGCATGTCGGGCACCTGTCCGGCCACGTAGGAGATCAACAGGCTTTCACGGCTGTCACCGGGGACAATGTCATTTGTGTTGTTATCGCCCCCGGCGAGCGCTTGTTCGCGATCATCAAGGCGAAAATGGCTTTTCGGTTTTGGCGGCACATGGCAACGCAGGCACGAATCTTCGAAAATGGGCCGTATGTCGCGGTCAAAAACGATTTTCACATTGGCTGGCGGCGGCAACGGTTGCGGGGTGTCAGAGGCGAGCGCCACGTCGCAAACTTGGGCGAAGGCGAGCACGAAGGCGATTGCAGCCGCCTTTCCTGGATTAATGGATTTATGGATTAGTGGATTAATGGATTAATGGATTTGTGGCCATCAATAACGCAGGCGCGGGTCCACATTCGAGCCGTGCACGGCAGTATGGCAGCCGGACGTCCAACATGTCCCCATCTGCAGAAGCTGGGTATGGTCCGTGTTGCCGATGAAAATGTGGCCGGCTGGAACGTTTGGTCCCTGCGCCTGGGAATGGCAACGGAGGCAAAGGTTGGGGTCGTTGTCCACCAGCAACTTTTCATTAATGGAACCGTGCGGGTTGTGACAAATCGTGCAGCCTTCGCGCAACGCCTCGTGTTCAAAGACGAAAGGCCGCGTTTGCGCCTGGTGACAGCTCGCGCAACTTTCATTTTGCCGTGCCATTGCCAGGCCGCCCTCCGGTTTGAAGATGTCTCCGCCGTGCGGGTCGTGGCAATCCACGCAGTTCATATAGCCTTCGATGACCGGATGATGCTGCGGCAAATTGAATTCGGCCTGCACGTCCAGATGACATTGGAAACAGGAAGCGGGATTTTTTCCAGGATTGATGATGAGTCCGGTCGCGCCGCCGGTCCGAATATGTTCGCTGCCCGGACCATGGCAGGACTCGCATCCGCCCTGTCCCGTCGTGGCCGCGCCTTCGATATGCAACCGCGCATGCGGACTGGCGGGGAATTCGCGGACAATCCCGGCGTGGCAATCCGCGCATGCGCGGTTGCCGACGTAGTGCGCGCCCGGGATTTCAAGCGGAGCCACAACAGTAGGCGAGGTGGTGGCGCATGAAATCAGAAAAAATGCTGCGCATATCGAAAGGCCGACAGGAATTCGTTGAAACGTCAAAAGGTTGAGACGTTGAATCGATCCCGGAGCGGAAGCGCCTGTCGGAGGCGGAAGACGTTGAGTTTCTGAGAACTTACGCGGCACAAATCTATGAGCGGCGGCCGGGCGGAATGTTCCCGGATTTGTTGGGAACAAAATGAAGCGTGCCGCCTCTCATTCGTACGGACAGGAAAATTTACCGACTATGAAAACGACCATTAAAACTTTTACGGCGGCCGCGACTGCGGCATTTCTCATTTCACTGCAACCCGCGGTTGGGGCAACGACCAATGTGATTGTGGGATTTAACGGCGGACTACGGTTTTCACCCACAAATGTGCTCATTAACACCGGCGATTCAGTAATCTGGCAATGGGCTAACACCACTGAGCATTCCACGACCAGCGGTACCAATGGCGTACCCGGCGATGATAACGGCGTGCCTTCCGGGTCATGGGACTCTACGTTGGTCAGCGGGGTGGGGCATCTGTTCACCAATACATTCACGTCTTCCGGCACCTTTTCCTATTACTGCACATTGCATCACACCGAGGGCATGACTGGCGAGGTCATCGTGGCCAGCGCCAGCCTGCTGCCTCCCGGCATTGGTTTCACCAATCCCCTTTCAGGCGAAGTCTTTGCCGCGCCTGCCAATGTGAGCATTGAGGCGGCGGTGACCAACGGAAGCGGCGACGTGACCAACGTGCAATTCCTGGTGAACTCCGTTGTTTTGGCAAATGCCGCCACCGCTCCATTCTCGGCGCTTGCCGGCAACCTGGCCGCCGGAAATTATACGCTCACGGCCATTGCGCTGGATAATAACGATTTATCCGCAACCAATACCATTGCCATCAGCGTGGTGACGCCGGTGACGATGGTGTTGTCCGACTTTTTAAAATCGGGCACGGGGTTCCAATTCAGTTACCCGGCCAACATCGGTTTGAATTATGTGGTCCAGCGGTCAACGAACCTGATGACCTGGACAACGCTGAACACGAACACAGCAGCAAGCAATCCCAGCATTTTCCTGGATGCCAATGCCACCAACAGTTTCAACTTCTATCGCGTGGGCCTGCTGCCAAACCCGTGAGCGAAGTACCATGAGTGAACATGAGTGCCATAAATGAGTTTTCGTGGGCGGCGTTAGTGCGGAATGCTTCAACGCTTCAACGCTCGTGCCGCGGCGAAGCGATGCGAAGACGGGTCAACGCTTCAACACCCGCTCTTTTTTTCGCCGCCGTCCTGTTACTTGCTGCGGCGACAAACCTTTGGGCTCAGACCGGAACTGCAGCCGTCCCGCGCACTTATGCGGCACGCGGGGTCATTCTCAAAATCAATCCAGGGGAGGACGAAGTTATGATCCGGAACGAGGTCATATCCAATTACATGGACGCCATGGACATGCCTTTCCCGCTAAAGAATCCCGATGCCGTGGCCGGGTTGAAACGCGGCGACAAAGTCGCATTTCAACTGCATGTGAACCCGGATAACAGTTGGGCGGACCATTTTTCAAAAATCGGGACGGTTCCATTGGACAAAGACCCGGAGCCCGTTGAGCCGAAGCCCGCAAATCCGCCTCCCGCCGCCAGGCCTCGAAGCCCTTTGCTCGACTACAAATTCACTAATGAGTTGGGGCAGGCAGTGAGCTTTAACGATTTGCGCGGGCAGGCCCTGGCCATCACTTTTTTCTACACTCGCTGCCCACTGCCGGATTTTTGCCCGCGACTCTCGAAAAATTTCCAGGAAGCATCACAAAAGCTCGGCGCAATGAGGAATGCCCCAACGAATTGGTATTTTATATCGGTCTCGTTTGACCCGGAATTTGACACGCCCGAAATACTGCGAAATTACGGCAACAGTTATCATTACGATCCAGCCCACTGGAGCTTTTTTACGGGGCCGCCGGATAAGATCGCCGAACTGGCCCGCGCTGCGGGCGTCGAATACGAGGCGAACGGCGGCTCCATCAATCATAATTTCCGCACTTTAATCATCAATGCCCAGGGTCACCTGCAAATGATTTTTCCCACAAGCGGAGATTTGTCCGACCAAATCGTGTCTGAAATTCTCAAAGCAGCGGCTGTTCAACCAACATCCAAGGCTGTCGCCCGCTAAACGCAGCGCAGGCGCCATAACAAGTGAACTCGTGTGCGAAGACCGCGAGGGAAGAAAAGCTGTATCCCGAACCGAATTCACCAATCCTGGATCAGCCAAAAAAAGAGAGGCCCGGTACTCAAGCGGGCCTCTCCATCTTTGCGTAAACCGGCCACTCGCAAGACCGGTCTATGCAGCTTTCGTTGGTGCGTCTAACTTGGACACAACACTATTCACCGAACAGTGTGAGAAATCAAATCGGTGAAATGTTCCCGCGTGAGGTTGAACGATGATGTGAAGTCGCAGATAGCGGCTGAAAAAGGTTTACATCGTTTACATGGTTGCAAATCAACGTCTTAAGTGTTTACAGATCATTTACAGATCATTGCACATCGTTTACAAAATGAATGAACATTGGCACGGCCGTTGGAATCGCCATTGCCGTGGCCGTTAGCGTGGCCATTGGAATTGGATTTTCGTTCGTACCGGGCAGCGCGTATGATTGGCGATACTTTACACGTTACGCTAAAGCATTGCCGCGATTGTATAGCTATTTCTGAGACACGACCTAGTGGTGCAAGTATTTTACGACCGCTTCCGTCCTGGAATGAACGTGCAATTTCTCGTAGATCTTGCGGATGTAACTGCGAACGCCGTCCATGCTGATCCCCAGGTGGTCAGCTATTTCCTTGTAGCTGTAACCCTGCGCAAGTTCGTCGAGAAATTTTTTTTGGCCCGCGGTGAGTTGGACAAGTTCGGAATTGGAATTCTCACGCGAACCGGAAAAATATCCTACCACGCGCCTGGCGATCTGCGGGGTCATCGGTGAGCCGCCATCGTTCAATTCGCGAATCGCCTGTAACAGCCGCGTGGAGGATGTGCGCTTGAGCAGGTAACCGCTCGCGCCCGCCTTTAGGGACTCAAAGAGTTTGTCGCTGTCTTCATAAGCCGTGAGCATCAGAAAATTCACATCCGGCAGCGCCGCCTTCAATTCGCGGACACATTCCACGCCGTTTACATCCGGGAGTTGAATGTCCATCATGACCACGTCCGGCTTCGACTTCCGAATGCCCGCCAGCGCCGCTGTCCCGTCTTCGTAAGCCCCCGCCAAATCGAGATTCGCGTCGCCGTTGACCAGTTCGGACAGGCTGTTGCGGATGTATTCGTCATCCTCGACAATCGCAACTTTGATAGCTTTGTTCATCAATTTTCCCGGCGGACTTTTCATAATAAATCTCGCAGGCGAAACGGCTTGCTGCAAGCGCATGATTGTGCGCCGAACGCATTATATCTCAATTTAATTTTTCGGCGGCTCAGATGACTCCACAGGATATTGGAGCGAGATGATGAGCGCCGTGCCATGGCCTGCTGTGGCCTGGACCGAGAACTGTCCGCCCAGGCTTTCGATTCGCTGGCGCATGTTGCCAAGCCCGCTGCGGGCCGTGGCGGCTCCGAGCAGGGACGGGTCCAGGCCCGCCCCGTTATCCTGCACGATAATTTCAATTCGCGTCCCGACAACTTGCGCCCGGAGGGAAATCTCCGTCGCGCCGGCGTGCTTGAGGGCGTTCGTCAGCGCTTCCTTCACCGTCAGAAAAATATTGTGACGCATTTCCGGCAGCAGAAGCGAACGGGGCAGATTTTCGGGCAGGTAAAATCGGCAACGAACATTAGTGTCCTCGAACAACTCGCGCGCAAATTGAGTGAGATACTCCAGCAGGCTGCGGAGCGAGTCGTTGCGCGGATTTACCGCCCAGACGATTTCATCCAGCGAGCGCGCGGTCCGGATGGAGAAGTTTGAAATTTTTTCCACCCGCGTTTTCAATTGTTCCAGGGAATTGTCGCGCGACTGGCTCAGGTCGCTCAGCATGGAGATGCGCGCAAGGCTGGCGCCCAGTTCGTCGTGCAGGTCGCGGGCAATGCGCGCGCGTTCGCATTCCGTGACGCGTTCCAGTTCCAGACGTTTCAGCCGCGCATAAAAACGCCGGCGTTCGATATAGCGGATGCCTCCGCCCGCCGCCCCCAGAAATGTGAGAAACAAAAGCGCCAGAAACCATGGCGTCTCCCAAAAATGCGGCAACACGACAAATGCCGTCGTAACGGCGTTTTTATTCCAGCGTCCATCGCTGTTACACGCGGTCACCTCAAAGTCGTATCGGCCCGGCGGCAGATAAGGGTAACGCGCCACGCGCATGGCGCCTGCCTCGACCCAACCCGAATCCAGTCCCGCGAGACGATACCGGAACTGGATTTTTTCCGGGGCCCGAAAATTCAAGCCGGTATAGTGAAATTCAAAAGTGTGCCGGCCCGCGGGGATGACGGGACTTTTTGCGTCAGCCGCCTCATTCCAGGTGGAAAACAAATCCTTTCTGGATTGACCGTCTACCAGGACGTCCTCGATTAGAACAGAGGGGGGGACGGCCGTATTCGTCTGTTGCCAGGGGTCGATGACGACGATGCCTTTCGCGGTGCAAAAGAGCAATTGACCGGTCGACGTCCTCAAACCGGACCCAAAATACCATTCGCATTGTTCGGAAACCATCCCGTCTGAATTCCCAAAAACCAGCGGATGCACGAACGTGGATTTGCCCGCCGCCAGATCGTCCAGCGACCGCTTGCTGACACGGCAAATTCCCCGGTTGGAGCCCAGCCACAGGTTGCCTGCATCGTCCTCCAGGATTTGCAAAACCGTGTCGTCCATCAAACCCTGGCGCGATGTGAAACTGGTAATCCGCCCGCCCGCCCACCGCGCCAACCCGCCTCCATCTGTCCCAATCCACAACGTTCCGGAATGGTCGAGATGCAAGACTCGGATCAAATCGCTTCGCAATCCATTGGTGACGGTAAAAATTGAAAGCCGGCCATTTTGCAACCGGAGCAGGCCGCCGCCCATCGAACCGATCCACAAACTCCCATCCGGATCCTGGGCCAGAGCGACCACGGGCTTTCTTCCGGGCATACCGTGGACGGGCAGAAACCGGCCATCTTTCAACAGTTGCAGTTGCCCATTGTACGTTCCAACCCACATGCCGCCGTCGCGGTCTTCACACAAAGACAGCACACGATCGCCGCGCAGCCATGGTTCCTGGTCATAAACCGAAAGCCATGCGCCGTCTTTCCATTGAAATAAGGCCGGGCCGGCGCCCCACCACAAGCTGCCGTCCCTGGCAGCGAGCAATGCACCCACAAATAAATGACCCGCTGCGGGGTTGGTGCGCAACAACTGTTCCAGTTGTCCGTGGCTCCAATAGTAAATTCCCCGGCCGGCGGCGCCCACCCATATATCTCCGTTGGTAGTTTGCGCCAGGGAGATGGGCAGCCGCTCGGATGAATTCTCCACAATATGGCAGACAAAGAGTTTCCTCTGGCTCAGGCGATCCAGGCCGCCGGACCGGGTGCCCACCCACAAGTTCTCCTGCCTGTCCACATAGAGCCAGCAAATCGCGTCATCGGACAACCCGTCCTGCATCTTCAACGCGCCGAACTTTCCATCCTTGAGATAATACAATCCCTCGTCCAGTGTCCCGCACCAGATCGTCCCGTCGGCCGTCTCTGCCAGGGCATTGATATAGACGCCGGGCAACCCGTCTTCACTGTTGTATTTGGTCCACTTTCCATTTTCACGGCAAAGAACCACCCCATTTTGCGAACCCGCCCACAACCGGCCCTTATTATCGACCAGCAGGCAATACGCGCCGATGGTCCTTGCCCCCGGCGGCCCGGTCACGGTCGTAAATTTCCCATTTTTAAAGCATAGCAACCCGTTGTGCAACGTGGATACCCAGACCGCGCCTTGCTGGTCTTTGGCCAGCGCATGAACATAGATAGAGCCCAGCTCCTGAGCCATCGGACTGAACCGTCCGTCTTTCCATCGATACAAGCCTGCGGTGGTGCCAATCCAGATGCCGCCGCTGGTGTCCTCCAGCAAAGCGTTCACCGCTTCCCCGTTCAATCCGTCTGCCGTCGTGAACGTTTTAATCGTTCCGTGAGAATAACTGCTCAGACCGCCGCCGACCGTGCCAATCCAAAGC
Source organism: Candidatus Sulfotelmatobacter sp. (assembly GCA_035503455.1). Taxonomy (GTDB): domain Bacteria; phylum Verrucomicrobiota; class Verrucomicrobiia; order Limisphaerales; family UBA11358; genus UBA11358. The sequence goes on from DATJTK010000118.1 coordinate 18,177, forward strand.
ACACCACGGCTGTCTTCCAGGAGCGCCGAGATTTCCAGGCCATGCAAACCGTCCTGCAAGCCGAATAGCCGGCAACTCACACCGTCAAATCGGACCAATCCCTGGCCGGTGCCCAGCCAGAGATAACCGTCGCGGGTTTGCGCGATGGCCAAAACCATGTTGTCAGGCAGGCCATTTTCGGTCTGCCATGAGCGGACCAGAAATGGTCCGGATGAATCAACCGGCAGGCCGTCTGCATTTGCCAGAGAGGAAGCACAGGCCAGGACCAAACTCGCAGTGGCCAGCAATGGGCGGGAGCCACCAAGCATAATTCAATATTGGTCACAAGCTGCGTGGAACTCAAGCGAGATTCGACGACAACCCGGGTTTTTCGGGATAACCAATCTATTAGTGTTAAAGTTTTTCAAACGCGACCAGCAGGTGGAAGGCCGGTGTTGGCTCCATGAACCATTTCACCTCAACTTGACAATGGCGGCGGCCGCGGCGGGAATATTTATGATGAACCTGCCGTCTTTGGGCGCAGCCAGCGGCATCCATTCGCCGTTCCAACTGCCGTCAAACCCGATGGGCGCGCCACCCAGCGTCTCGCCCGTTTTGACGGAAACATCGCCATTGGGCGCGGTCAGGAGCATCATCCGGCCGGCTGCAAATTTCGTGGCCGGCGCGATAATCGCGTCTATGTCACGGGCGCCGTCACCATGTTCCTTATTGATGATGGTGAGGCTCAGATCTTTGCCGTCCTGCGCCCCGTATGCCGTCAGGTTGAGGCCGTCATTTCCGGTGATGGTCGCAGGCACGATACGTCCGCGGCCCCCGAGGCTGAACGCTTTGATCCCATAACCCAGCGGTTGGGCTGCATAACCATTCGAGACCGACAGATAAGCGGCGTATCTGCATGGTGTGATTTGCTGGCCCGCCGCCACGTTGTCGCCGGTATGAAAATTGATTCCCGCCGCATCATGCGCAGCCCACCAGTGCATGAAATCCAGGCCCCACAAGGCCGCGGCATACGTGTCGCTGACATCCCTGGCGCCGCCGTTGTAGAAATTGTTCGCTTCCTCCAGGCGATAAGGCAGGCCATGTGACAGCACCGTTGGAACAAACGCCCTCCAATAGTTCTCATATAATTTCAAAAATTCCGCGGACAGGATTTTATCGCGCGCTTTGGCCGGGTCGGGCACGTTGTGTCCATCGCCGGCAAAATAAACATGGGCGGCAATAAACACCAACCGGCCGGAATCCCCAAAGTTCGTTGTAAAACCGCGCAACCAGGCGGTCGGTCCCGCGCCGGGTCCGCAGAACCGAACATCCGGCGAAGCCGTCGAGATCGTTTCCATGAATTGTTTCCACCCATTACGGTACGCCGAATAGTCCTTGAAATAAAAATTCGGCTCGTTCCCGATGGCAATGCAGGTCAGTCGGGACTTGTAATGGTCCAGGATATATTTCGCAATGGCTGCGTCCGCCTGTGGATCGCCCTGTCTCAACCGCACGGTGTATATGACCTTCACGCCCGCCGCCCTGGCGAAGGCAAACAAGCTGTCAATGTCCGCTTCGTCCGGAATTTTCACGGTGGGTTTGTCCGCGGTGTTGCCGCCTGCGCGAAGGCTTTTGATTCCCAGCGTTTTGAACAGCCTGACCAGCGGCTTGTTTTTCGGGCTGAAATAATGGTTGCCGTTTTCGTCCGGCAGGAGTTGCGACATTTCAAAACTCAAACCGCTGAAATCCGGCGGGATGACGGCGCCCGGGTTTTTTGTGTCCAGGGCGATGGTGACCGATGACGCCGCGTTTTGATTCGTGAAATTATCGGCGCGCGCGGCATCCGTCACAAATGCCAAAACCACAAGACAAATCATTGTCAGGCGCATAGGAATACCAGACTTGCTTGACAAACAATAGCAACGGTCTGAAGACACTGTCCAGCGCATGTTTGTGCGCTGGACGACCCGTCCACGGGATATATTATAACTATAGAATGTTTTTGGTAAATCCGGCCGTGCCTCAGGCACGGCGGTTTATTGCAGAGTGGATCCGCATGAATCCTTCAAAAATGCTTGCCGCCCTTTTGTGGCTGTGCCCGTTGATTTCGCTGTCCGCGCAAACGACGAACGTTTGGGACGGAGGCGGCGCTGATAATAACTGGACCACGCCGGCAAATTGGAGCGGCGGCGAACCGGTCAATGGCGATGGGCTGGCCTTTTCCGGCGCCGTGCGCCAAATCAACACCAACGACATATCGGGTCTGGCCAATCTCAATACGGTTACTTTCACCACTGCTGGCTGGAATGTCGAGGGCAATGCCGTGAGCACGACCAATGATTTTATTGAAAGCGCGGCCGGCTCAAATACCTGGGGCCTTGCCACCACGTTGAACAATTCGACGGTCATCTATCAAAGCTCGGCTGGCGACGTGCTGAATTTCACGGGCGTTTTGTCCGGCTCCGGGGGACTGTCGACAGTAGCCGGTTCCGGCGGGGTGGGCATGCTATTTCTGTCCAATCCAAACAACAGTTTCACCGGCAATGTCAGCATCAGTTCGGCCACAGCGGTGATTTACAGTCTGTCCAATGCCGGCCAGAACAGTTCCCTGGGCGCGGGCAGCGGTACGGTCACCGTGGGCAGCACTGCCACATCTTACGAAGGGTCGCTGATTTATGCCGGCACGAACAGTTGCGTCACCGCCCGCCCTTTTCAATGGGAAGCCAGAACCACGGGCAGCCCGGTTTTTTGCAATAACAGTCCAAACAATTCGAACCTCACGTTCAATGGCGGCTGGACCACTGTGGGAGACCTTGATCCATTCACCGTCGTTTTGGAAGGAAGTTCCACTGGAACCAACACCTTCAACGGCTCGATTGCCCAATCTTCCCCTTTCACAGTCAGCGTGCAGGTTGCCGGATCAGGTACCTGGGTCTTTGCCGCAAATAATACCTATCGGGGTACGACAACGATCAACGACGGGGTCCTCCAATTGGGCGGCGGCGGGACGACAGGCGATGCAGGTCCTGCCGCCACCAATAGCATCATTTTTGCCTCAGGCGGCACACTGGCAATCGACCGGAGCGATTCGCCGGTATTCGCCAATGCGATGACGGTGGGTGGTACCGATACGATTTCAGTTGCCGCTGGAAAAACCGCGACGCTGGGCGGAGTCATCAGCGGTTCCGGCGCCCTCGTGGACAACAGTCCGGATGCGACTCTGACTTTTACCAATGCGGATACTTACACTGGCAGCACAACGGTGAGTGCCGGTAAACTTGCCCTGAGCGCGAACGGTTCCATATCCAATTCATCGGCGGTCAATATCTCGGGCGGCGCCGTGTTTGACGTTTCTGGTCTGAACAATGCCTTTTCCCTTGGTGCGAACCAGACACTTGGCGGCACGGGCGCGACCGGAACCATTAACGGCAATGTCAGCATGGGTGCCGGTTCGTTGGAGTTGGCTTTCACGCCGGGAACGCCAACGCTCACGATTACCGGCGGCGCGTTGACTATGAATAACAATGCCGTCAGTGTGGCAGTTTCCGGCAACGCAACCCTGCCGCCGGGAACCTACGAATTGATCTCTCCGGGCGCCGGCGGTTCGGTGAACGGTTCTGTGTCTTCTTCTCCGGTATTGTTGAATGGCGCCGACAACCAGCCGGTATCCCTGCAAATCACAAATGACGGGCTTTATCTGGTTGTGAGTCCTTCCACCGCAAGCATTCCCACGATCACATCGATCTGCTCGTCAATGAATCCCTCGGCCTACGGCACGGCGCCGGTCACGTTTACCGCTACGGTCAGCCCCGCGCCAACCAATGGTGAATCCGTCTTTTTCATGGACGCGACAAATTTACTGGCTGGCGCCGGATTGACGAATGGGTCGGCGGCCTTTAGCACCTCCGCCCTGTCCATCGGCAATCATGTCATCACTGTATCCTATGACGGAGACGCGCTCTATATGGCCAGCGAATCCAGCGCCTTGACACAGACTGTTAATCAAGTGGCCATTTGTTATCCGCAAGGGACTGCCTTCCCCTTGTTCATGTACGAAATTGACGACTCAACCTATCCAACACTGGAGCAGTATGGGTGGAACATTATGCAGGAGTACGGTCTGGTGACCAACAGTGATGTAAACGGCTTTTTAGAGGGTTTATTGTCCAACAACGTGGACGGCCCGGCGATCATTCCCTGCAGCGGCGCCAGCGACCCTTACACTGCATGGCCGCAGACTCAGGTCCAATCCTGGGTTCAATCCATTGCCTCAAACACCAATCTTGCCTGGTGGAGTTTGCCCGAAGAAATGCTCCCCTGGTATTCGAGTGAAACGAACATCCTGGCAGATTACACGGCGTGGACGCGGCTATATGATCCCCGGCAGCGTCCAACCTACGAATATGTCGAGAATTCCTTCGCGGAAACCAATTTTGCCGCGGTTATTCCTTACGTGGACGTCATCGGCGTTTCTTGTTATTGCGAGGAGTTGGGAATGCCGCACGCCTGGGTGCGCTACAAACTGCAGCAGGCCGCCCAGGGGGTTGCTCTCGCCGGCAAAACCATCGGAAGCAATTATCCGGGCGGTCAAAAGACGTTGATGGCCATCCTGTCCATTGCGCAGTTCACCAACAATTCGCCCAGCGAACCGTCTCCGTCTCAAACCTATCACGATTTTTGGTCGGCCGTGGCGTCAGGAGCGCAGGGAATTGGCGTCTGGTCCTGTTATCATGCCTTGAATGATGACCCCTCAAACCTGACAAACAACTTGAACGAACTCAATCTGGCTGCTTCGCAGATCACCGGGCCGGCAAATATAGGGCAAGCCATCCTCTACGGCGTTCTAAATTCCAACGTCACATTCAACGTTACCTCCGGCCCCACCAACACCGTGTCATTTACGCCTCCTGAACAAACTTCCAGCTTCCAATACCCATCGATTAACGTGCTTTCAAAGACATGGAACGGTTATGTGTATGTGATTGCGGTCAATTCCACGAGTAACGCCGTTACCGCGACCATTTCAAACATTCCCAGCCCGATGACATCGGTCACGCTGCCGTTCGAGTCCCGCTCCGTCAGCATGACCAACGGGAGTTTCAGCGATTCATTTGCCGCCTGGGGGGTGCACATATACAAAATACCCTCAGCCCTGACTGCGCCGGCGTTGAATTCTTCCACGTCGTGCGGTGACGATTCATTCACGTTTAGCTTCAGCGGCGCGAACGCGCAGAGCTATCGCGTCCTGGCCAGCACGAATTTGCTTTTGCCGCTGACGAACTGGCTGGTATTGAGCCGTGGGACATTTGGTGTGAACCTTGTATATTTCACCGACAATGCAGCGGCAAATATTTCGAGATTTTATCGCATTGCATCGCCGTAATTTTCCTAAATGCCGCTCGACCACTGGGCATTCGGATCAGTCGCGGAGAGCGTGGCGCCGGTCTTAGGATTGACCAACCCCAACTGGCTGACTGCCTTGGCTTCGCAATGGCCATCCATCCACCCGCAGTTGCAACGCTTGCCGTGGCGGTTAAACGGCGCCCATGGCGTGGCAGGCTGCAAAAAAAGGTCCGGGTTTTCAGGCGTGTTGAAGTGTTCCCAACTGCCGCCGCCATCGGTCCAGTTATCGGGATCTATCGAGGGGGGAGTTGAAATTCCAGCGATGCAGGCAAACAAAAATGTGCCCGTCAACGGACGCTTGATCATGCTGTATTTTAACGTCTGGCCGGCCAGGCCGTAATTGATGCCGATATTCCACTTCTCCGTGTTGGCCGGAATACCGGTGCAATAGAAACAATTGGCATTATGAATATAACTAACATACAACATGTCGCGCCATTCGGTGTCGTCATCGGCGGAATTAAGTCCCGTGGGGTGAAAAATAGCCCCCTGGACTGTGGGTCCTATGCTGTCGTAAGGCACGATATAATCGCTGTTGTCGTTGGCATACATGATGGCGGCCATGGATATTTGTTTTTGGTTGTTCATGCATTGCGTGGCCTTGGCTCTTTGGCTGGCTTTCGCCAGCACCGGCAACAGGATGGCCGCCAGAATCGCAATGATGGCAATCACCACCAACAGCTCAATCAAAGTAAAACCGCTTCGAACGCTTCGTTTTTTTGTTCTTGTGTCGACGTTCATTTTCAAACTACTCGGACAGGATAAAGAATTGTTGGGCCGCATTGGCATTCAGGTTCGTGGTAAAATTGAAATTCCCGCTTCCATCAAACTCGTTGGTCAGTACCGGCGTCCATTGGCTCAACGGCAGGGTGAGATTGGTGCTCGACAATAAAACGAATTGCCCATTCGCCACACCGCTGTTTCCCATCATCGTAATGGTCGTGCCGGAGATGCTGAATTGCGTGATGACGGGGGCCGACACCACCGCCCCCGCGCCGATGCTCAATGTGCCGTTCACGGCGAGATTGTTTGTATTCCAGGCCAGGCCGGACCCGGGAGTTGCGGGAACAATGGAACTGAACGCGCCCTGATAACCCGCCGCCGAAAATAGCTTGAATGACTGGTTCAAGGCCAGGCTTCCGGCCAGGTTTGTGAGCGATAACGTGCCGCCATACACCAGTGTGCTCATGCCCGTAATGACGTCATTGGTGCTGGCGGAGGCATTGAGTTTCATAAAGATGGTTCCCGAATTCGTCACGGCGTTGGCGATTGTCAACATGCCGACGGATGGTGAGTTCGGATCGCCTGCGGCAAGCATTCCGCCCGCCACCACCGTCACGGGTCCGTTAATCGTGCCGTAGCCGCCTAATATCCCGCCTGAGTCCGTTACGCTGGAGCCGGCCGGCAATGAACCGTTGACCAGCAATGTCCCCCCGCTGACCGTGGTGCTGCCGGAGTAGGTATTGACCGCGGTCAAAATCCATTCGCCGGCGCCGGTTTTGACCAGGGAGGTGTTTCCGCCGTCGTTGTTGATGACCTGCGCCAGCGTATTGGTGCCGGCGTTGCTGCCCTGCAGGGTCAGGGTTTTGCTGCCGGAACCGGTTGCCAACGCTGCTGTGCTCATGTAGGCAATGGTTCCCGTGTTGGTGTTGTCCAGGGCCAGCGGGCCTGTCGAGCCGGTCCAAACCAAAGGCCGGGTTGTCGCACTGTTGCTTACTCCCACGTAACGAAATATCTCGTCCGAAGTGGAATTGCCATTCGTAATTCCCCCGCTGCCGGCGCCCAGCGAACAGGGTGTGCCGGGGGCGGTCAACGAAGTGAATTCCGTCACGCCAAAACCCGCGGTGAACCCGCCTGTGAAATTATTGGTGTCATTGCTGAATCGCACCGTTCCCAGCGTGTAGCTCGAGGACGTTCTGGTGACGGCTCCGGTACCGGTAATAAACGAGGCAATGGTGAAGTTATTCACGTCGTTAACCCCGAAATTTGCATTGGCAGTATTCAGGCTGATCTTGCGGCCGGCGCCCAACGTGACGTTGTTGCTGGCCGATTTGAGCGTGGCGCTGCCGGTGAAAGTAATCGCGCCTGTGGCATTGCCCAAATCATAATCATTGGTAATGAGCAATGTGCCGGCGCTTAAAGTCGTGCCGCCGGAATAGGAGTTCGTGCCGGTGAGCATCCATGTGCTGTTGCCGGACTTGGCGACTATAGTATTCGCGTTGGTGTTATCGGGAATCGTTCCGCCGAAGATATTGAGGTAGGTGGAAGAGCCGGACAGACCGAGCGTGTGCTGGCCGGAGCTGCCAAACGCCAGTGGGCCAAGCAAAGTAAGAGTCCCATAAAGATTATTGGCATTGATAATCGTATTTTGAGAAGTTCCGCCCAGGGTGATTGTCCGGGTGGTGGCGTCGCCACCGCCGGTATAAGTAAACTCGCTCGCGCTGCCGCCTGCGCCGATGATCAGGTTCGTGCCCATGCCCAGATCACTGGGACCGGAATCGTTGATCGAATAAACAGACAGGGTCGCCTGGTTGATGGTGACATCGCCGGTAAACGTGTTCGCTTCCGAATCTAAAGTGACGGTGCTGCTGTAGCTGTTGGCATGAATCGATAGGGCGCCCCCGCCGGAAATCGTTTGCCCGTAGTCTTCCGAAGCGCCCGGGTTAAGCTCGAAGGTGGCGTTGCCGGCCACCGTGACGTTCCCAAAGCCGGTCGGACCGGACAAGGTATTGTTGCCCAACGCCAGTGTGCCCGCATCAATCGTCAACGGGCCGGTCAGGCCCGCGCTGGCCGCCACCAGCGTCAAGGTGCTGCTGCCGGCCATCGTGAAGCCGGTGGAATTGACGATGTTGTTGGTAAAAGCAACGGGGGCGCTGTTGGTGACACTGTTGACCGTGAGAGTGTTGGCGGTGTTTCCGCCGTCCGTAAAATTATAGTTTGTCGTGACGATCGTAATTGCGTTGGCCGTAATCGCGGCGTTGAAAGTGACTATGCCGGCGCCCGAAGCGATGCCCGACAAGCCAAACACAGCGTTGCCCCCGCTGACCCACGCAACGTGCGGCAGACCGCTTCCCTGGTCCCAGTTCTCGGTGGTGTTGTCCCAACTGCCCGCGGCGCCCTGGCTGATGCCGTCGCCGTTGGTCGTGATGTTCACGGCGCCTCCGTCCCAATAAAGGGTTTGTGCGAAGCTATCGTGGGCGGATAAAAGAGCCGCAATGCTGAACAGACAGGCGAGGGTTTTTTTCATGGGCGTATGATTCTAACTGAATTTCATTTTAAAAACCGCGAACATGCCGATAATCTATCGCGCCACCGCATGGCCAGTCTAGCGCACGTTTGTGCACTTTCCTCATTAATGGTTAAAGAATGACAGGTTCTGCGCCGCATCGGGCAATTGCCGGGACGCATGCAGCGAACCGGCGGGGTCGGTTTCATCATAGTAATGGATGCCAAGCTGGCGGTATTGGTCAAGAAACGGCTGCAGCCGCTGGTCAAACCGTGCAAAGTTCCGCTGCCGGTCCGGCGTCCACGCCATCTCCGCCAGGGCCGCCATGCGGGGTATGGTCATAAATTCAAGATACGGCACGCTTGCGATGTGCTCGGTCCAAATACACGCCTCTACGCCGAGAATCTGTTTGAGTTCTGTGGCTGGAATATTGGCCGGAATGACCGGCCCCCGGTAAACCGCCTCGGGCGTGTTGAATAGTTTCCAGCCGATTTCCGGATAGGATTTGTCCTGCGGATAATCAAAATAGCACGGTGAACGCGGCGTCAGCACGACCCGATGCCCGCCGGCCAGCGCCCGGACGAGCATTTCCGGTTTGTCATGCCGCCACCAAAAAATGACCGCGTTCGCATCCGGCCTGGCCGCGATAATCTCATCCCAGCCCATGGGGGTGCGGCCATGAGCCTCGATGAATTCCGCCATGCGGTTCACAAAATAGTCCTCCAACTGTTGCGTGTTCTTCATCCCGCCGGCCCGCAATTTCTTCTGCACATCCGTATTTTGGTTCCAGGCGCTTCGATTCACTTCGTCACCGCCCAGGTGAATCCACGGCGACGGAAAAATTTCCATCGTTTCCGTCAATACATCCTGGAGAAAATCATACGTCTCCTCGTGTGCGGGATTAAACGTACGAGCGCCGCCGTCGAGCTGTGGAAAAGTGCGGGTGGCGGCGCCCGCGTGACCGGGCATGTCTATCTCCGGCACGACTACAATGTGCCGCCGCGCTGCGTATTCAATAATGTCACGCATTTCATCATCCGTGAAAAATTGCGGCGGGGCGTTCGCGTCCGAATAATTTCCGCGCGCGCCGATCGATGTTAATTCGGGATATTTTTTAATTTCCAGGCGCCACGCCTGATCATCCGTCAAATGCAAATGCAACCGGTTGAGTTTGTAATCCGCCATCCAATCCAGCAACTGCAGAATCGTCGGCTTGTCGAAAAAATGACGGCTGACATCGAGCATCAACCCGCGCCATTCATAACGCGGCGTGTCCTCGATCTTAACACAGGGGATTTCTTTCGTCCTGGGCTCAATCAACTGCCGCAGCGTCTGGCAGCCGTAAAACGCCCCCGCCGGGGAAAGCGCATGGATGTTCACGCCCTGGCGATTGACTTCCAGCCGATAGCCCTCCGCGCCCAGCCCTTCCGCCTGGCCTGTGGTCAATAAAATCCGATTTTTGTCCGCGCTGTTTGCGTTGGTCAGGCCTAATTCTCCTGCGATTAACGCCGCTTCATTCGTAAATAAACTGTCCGCGATGATTACCGTCCTTGAGTCCAGCATGAAGTGTCCGGTCTGTTGCTCAATCCTTGTCGGCAAAGGAATTAAATCCAATTCGGCATATCCGTTGCAAAAGCCGGTTGCCAGCAAAAGGCCGGCAAGGAAGAATTTCTTCATAAACATTTCACGACGGCGACAATTTGGAGACGGATTTCATATCCCATATCAACGGAAATTGTTGCACCTTTTGGACAGGCGTGAAAGCGCACAAAGATGCGCTTGTTTCGGTTGCCGTCTTCGAGCCCGCCGCCTCGGGGTACCCGTTGAAGGCGAATTGCTCCTTGCCCGCGACAGGTCAGCCGGCGTAAACTACGGACTCCGCGCGCGGAAGGGTGGCTGAGTGGTTAAAGGCACCTGACTCGAAATTGTAAAACCCACTTTTTAGCCATTTTTAGCTATGGTTTGCAACCGTTGATTCGCTCAATGTTCACAATGCTTTTATTCACTTCCAGCTTTGATTCTGTTTGGCCATGTTTGGCTGCAAAAAAGGCGAATAGTATAGAACAGCAGTATAGAACGAAAGGCACCTGACTATTAGTCAGATAGAATTATTTGGCTCAAAAAAAGAGCGCTCAAATCCGAATGCCGCGACTTTGGTTTTGGACCACTGCTCGCGTTTCGGAGATGGCGCGCGCCAATTTGATTTCAAAGGATTCGACCACGATGTCCATGTCCTGGCCGGGATATTTTTCGGCAAGACATTCCCTCACTTGTGCTTTGACATCTTCTTTCCAAAGATTCAAAACCTGTCGCTGATCGTGCATGAACGATTGGAGCACTTCCCGGAGATTGTGGCCGCCATTCAGAACGCTTTTCATTTCCCCGGACTTCAACGGCAAACATTCGACAATGGCAAATTCCATTCCGGCCTCCGTGCGCCGATGGCAAATAGACGTGATTTTCGACAAATCAATGTCATGCCGCCACTCCGTACCGTCATCTGTTTGGATAACATGACCGGGTGAAAGCAAAGCAGTTTTGAGCGCGTTATTTCCTATCGCTGAAAGGTTGCTTTGAATGTCGCGGAGCACGTCGCAAACGCCTTTGAATTGGTTCATGTGCTCGGCAAAAGCGGTCGTCGCTTCGGCGTTGGCCGCTTCCTCAAGCGCGGTGGGTCTTTGGTAGTGGTTCATATTTGTCTTATTCGGTTGCCAACAATTTTAACAATTCACTTCGTGGCACGAGCAGTTTGCCGCGCAAGGCGCGGCAGACCTTCAATTTGTTTCGCTGTATCAGCCGATAAACGCTGAAGTAATTGACGCCGAGCATATCGGCTGCCTCTTGAATTGAATACGCCAGCCGTTCGGCGGACGGCGCGGCAACCTGCATTGCAGGCTTTTCATTTTGGGGGATCGTTTCCATACGTCTCTGCTGGTTTATAGTTCGTGCGTCACTTCTTCAACGGCTCTGCGCCAATCAATTCTTGAAAGAAAATCAGTCGGCTGGATGCCCAGCGCGGCGGCGAGGTAACAGATTTGGACCAGGTCAACACGCAGCAAGCCCGCTTCAAGCTTGGCAACGGTGTCGCGGCTGGCTCCGTGCCAGCCCACAAGCTGTAGTTCGACCGCAAAGTCAACCTGACTTAATCCGAGTTGACTACGCAGTCGGCTCACCACCCGCCCGATGAAATTCCGCTGTTTCATTTTCCAACTAAGCATTTTACCCGCTTGCGCCGCCTCACCGTTAACGAGTAATGGGCTTGTAGGCACTGAGTAGCGGGACAGTTACCGCGAGTTCCTGCCGTGTGCCCCCGTTCCATGCCATTCCGCTGGCAAACACAGTTCATACCGTTTTCATGTTTTGCCGCCCATTCTCTCATGCGCTCTCAGTCTGTGTGTTTCATATTGAAACAAAGTTTCCTACTGTTTATCAGGATTTCGGCTCTGGGTTGTGGCGGAATCTCCACAACCCTCGCTTTGGCCTCCGCCGCTGGCATTCACAGTTTTTTCTACTTTTAGATTTCATAGCGCATTTTTACATCGGTTCTCGCTCACGGGTTGTTATGATCTCATAACAACTTTTCGGGATTCAAAAGCCGCCTTCTCAAAGCGTGGCAAAGCCATGCGAAGGGAAGTGGGGGTCATCAAACTGACAGCAAACCGGGCGTCAGCTCTCGCCAGTAAGCCTCAAGTGAGGGGAAAAACAGGCAATGTTGCCTGACCCATTATGGGATTAGGGGCATTATCGCACCGGCTTTCGCCGGCCTAGCCAAGATAGGAGACACAGGCGCTTTCGTCCTGCCTCAAAAGAACCAATAGCACAACCGAAACGGAACGCAAGCGCGAGAAAGCAAAAGGCCGCGAAATGGGAATGCGATTGCCTGGGGGTCGTCTATGGGGCAGGCAATCGCATGGGCCGCGCGGCCCGTAGAGCGCAGAGGCAAACCGACAAGGCCAAGGACCGTTTGAATGTAACCGGGACGTTGAAAACGGGCTCAAAAATCAGTCGCCGAAGCCCTGCGATGCCTCCTTAAAAGCAGTCTGAAATTCCCTGAAACAAGGGAAAAGTGATGAGGTTCAGTGTTTATCGCTTGAACGAGGCGCTCAGAAGGTCTGCCAACCCGAAAACTTGGGGAAATTCTGTTCCAACGGTCCAGCGTTTGGCTTAAACGTCCTATCGGTTTATTTATGGGTTCATCAGTCTTGAAATGGCTTGCTCAACTTCTGTGCCGATGAGCGGGGAGTCGGAAAGTGAAAATTCACGCAAATATTCGGCAATCACTTCGCGTTGCTGTCGGTTAAAAATTGCCCAACGTTTTGTACGGTATTCTTGTTCGTCTGTGCTGGCATCCGCTTTTGCTGGCAAAAGCTGACATGCAATGGAAAATGCAATTTCATCAAAATCGTACCAATGTCCCAAACTTTGAAGCATATATGCGGGAAGAAAATAATGCAGGGCTTCTGGCGTAAACATACAGATTGCTGAATGGTATTTCCACAACTGTTCGAGCGTGCAGTCACGCCAATTTGCGCCTCGAAAATGCGTCGCTATATCGGCGCATTCCAAACAATCTTCATGTGTGCAGCGGGTAATGTTGTCATCACCGGGGTAAGGAACTGTGGCAAATGCTGCTTTGATTGATTCAGGCACAGTCATCGTCGGCTTCAAGTCAAAGCAATTGGGGAAACAGAATGGCAAAAGACATTAGTTTTTGCGTATGGAAACTTCAAAGTTGCTGGCGGCAGCCAAACGGAAAATTGCTAGTAGGCCAACCGCAAAACTGCCAAAAGCAAGTATTGAAGGTTCAGGAACAGGAGTGGCTAAAAAACTCTCATCGCTATTTCCATTATAATATTGGCCTACTACGCTGTTGCCATCAATTCCGTAGGCATACGTGTCTTCTGCGCCCGGCACGTTCAAAGTGGTGTAGCCGCTGCCGTCAAATAAAAAACCCCGGTCGGTTGTTCCGCTCCCAGTATCATAATATCCCACGACATTATTGCCGGAAATGCCAAAAGCCATTGTGTTGCCTGCGCCCGGAACATTCAAGGTAGTATAGCTGCTGCCATTGTAAATAAAGCCTTGATTGTATCCGTCGTTTGCGACGAAATTCCCGACGACATTGTTACCATTGATGCCGCTGACCTGCCCCGGCACGTTCAATGGGGTGTAGCTGTTTCCATCATAGAGATAGCTTCCGACAGAGTAGGTTGCTACATTTATATAATTTCCCACAATGTCGTTGCCAGAAACGCCAGCGGTATCACACGATTGCGAAAAAGGAACATTCAATGTTGTAAAGCCGCTTCCATTGTAAAGAAAGCCAACGTCAGTAGTTCCATTGTAGTAATAGCCCACAATATTGTTGCCTGAAATTCCAGATACATAGGTTCCGCCGAAAGTGGAATTGTCAACCGCCTCCGGATCGTCAAGAGTGGTATAGCCGCTACCATTGTAGAGGAAGCCCTGATAGAAACTTCCGTTGTAGTAATATCCTACGACGTTGTTGCCAGACACGCCAACGGCATAAGTATCCTCCGCCCCTGGCACAGTTAGAGTGGTATAATTGTATTGGGCAAGGGCGTTCACGGTGACGGCCGTGGAAAACGCCATGCCCACGCCAAAAACAATTACAAAGCGTCCGCCAGAACTCGCACTAAAAGGAGAGCTTTCGTTCATTCTCGCAACGAACGTATTATATTGGTTCGCAGAATTGCAAGCGAATTTTTGTATACCAGCCCAGTTTTCCAACTCCGGCAAAGGCGTTCCTCACTGTTAAACATTTCCTAATCGCGGGCATCCGGGGGCGATTTATTGGCCCAATAAATTTTCAATCTCCATGAATTTTACCTGTTGCGACCAGATTGCGGCCAGAGATTCTTCAACGGCAATTTCGTTCAGGTTAATGACAAATCTGCCAAGATATTGACTGCCTTTATCCAGGTTTTCATAAACTGACGCAATTACATAATAACGAGACGAACATTTTTCCAAATACGAGAGTATCAGCCCAATTAGCTTGTCGCTAAAAATCGCCTTACTTATTTCAACTACCATTCGTTCAGAACCAAACATATCAGTGTTAAAGTAAAAGAACTTTGAATCCCACGGCTTATATCTTAGATGCTCCGCACCATTATCAAAAGCTAGCCAAAATTCCTTTTGTAATCCGTTTCTGATTTCGTCTTGGGTTTTATAGAAGCCATTGGGTGCTTCTTCCAGAGAGTCAAAACAAACACCAAAGCCACGGCTACTTTTTCTTTTATCAAGTTCAAGTCGTTCGTTAATTTCCTTTTCGCTGGCTTTATATATTTTCATTTGACAACAGCAGCAGTTACTTCAACAGCTTCATCAACTTCGACGGCAGTTGTTAATGCTTCCGCAGTTTCGGCTGCCGCTGCACCGTCTGCGGCAGCAGCATCAGAAGCGGCGATTTCGTCGGCTACCCCTTGGTTGTACGCTCCGATGTCCCCATCCGTTGTATTCCTAATCTGGTCAGCAAAATCCTGTGCTTCTTGGTCGGTTAAATCATTGACACTCTTTGCGCCCTTGTCTTCAAGATATTTATCTAGCTCATCATTTACCGCCTTGCTGTAATCTTTACATCTCACCTTCGGGCCATTTTTAGGGCCATAAGATTTACCGTTATGGGTAGGACCGTTCTTTTTAACATAATTTTTGGAATCCAGCCTATTTTTAGCGCTGTCCCAAATGTCCTTAATACGCTGAGACGTTTGCGGATTATCCCAAATTGATTTGGGGACTAGGTGATGTCCTAACGGGTCAAGTCCGAGAGGATCTATCCAATACAAGGGATTATTGGCTGCAAATTGATACAGGTTGATGCCACCATTTTCCCGTATCGGGTCTTGGCTCAGCCACCGTTGATAATTCGGCTCATAGGGCCGGAAGCGATAGAATGCAAGCCCATCATGCTGTGGCATGGAAGAAAATTGCATATCATTGCCATTAGCCAGCGAACCCCATTGACCAAGAAGCTTGCCGAACGGATTGTAAAGATAACGTGCAACAATGTCCTCCTCTGAATCCATCAGTGCCGTAACATTTCCTGCGCCATCGCTATGATAGAAAGTTGAACCATTTGTGTCGGTTCGCGCAAGCAGCCCTCCGATTCCGCCCGCATCCCACAAGTCTCCACTCAAATCCAAACCGCGAGTAAAAGTTGCCAGCACATTGTTATTTGTGTCACGTTCCTGGATCACCAAATCGCCATCATAAACATAGTGTATCTCATTGGTCTCTGTCCACCCACTGCCGTTCCAGGCATAATCCCGAACGATTCTGCGACGGTTCAAGCCGTCATAGATAAAATCGGATCGCCATTGCCCAGTAACCGTGATATTCGTCAATTGGTTTTCCGAATCATAGCCAAACGCGCGTGTCCCATCGTTCGTCAAATTGCCATTATTGTCATAATTCAGCGTTACGCTCGACGGCAGATTTATCGTGAACGTATTTGTTATCGTGACGCCATAAACATTTTGCGCGACATTGGTAAAAGTGTTATTGCCGCTGATGAGCGAAATATTCGTGCGGGCAAAAGTAAAGTCACCATAGGTTTGGGCGGCCTGTCCGTTGACTAAAATATTTGTGGCCGGGGCAGGTGTCGCGCCGCTCACGGTCAGTGTTCCGCTGCGGGTTACGCTCGTCAATTCATTCTCCGCATCAGCATTGAAAGTTTGGGTCAGATTACCACTGGTGCGCGTATGCAGGTTATGCGCTGCATCGAAACCAAAGCCAAGCTGTTCGTTTAGACGAGCCACTCCGTTCGTTTCCTGGGCCGTCCAACTTGTCAACTGACCGATGTTGTCAAAACCGACGCTGACACTGGAACTGGTCAAACCAAAATTCCGCAGGACGTTTGTCCGCAAACCGAGCGGGTCATACTGATAAGTATATCCATCCAGAACATGGCCCCAATGATTCGAGAAAATAGTTTGGGTCAACCGAGCGAGGACATCGTAGCTATTGGCGATGGCAGCACCGTTCGGCAGGGTGATCCCGGAAACGAGGGAAGACGCCGGTTTAAAATTGTAACTGTATGCAAAGGTTCCTGCCGGAGAGGAAACATTAGTCATGCGCCACATTCCGTCGTAGTCGTATGTTTGCGACCATGAGTTACCGGGCTGGCTCAAATTTAGTTCCGTTTGTAGTCCTTGTGAATAACCGTAGCTCACGGTGTCAGTCGGCCACGGGCCAGTCTCACTTGCGAGCAATCCATAAGCGTAAGTAAAACTGTTTGTGCCTGACGCATCCACCATGCTTGTCAGTTCGTTAATGGCATCATAGTCATAAGAGATTATGAGTTGCGGGTAGATTATGGATTTCAGATTGCCGACGTTATCAAATGTGTAAAAGGTATTCCCTTTCTCCGGCGTCCACCGGTTTGTAAGCCAACCGTTCGGATTATAGGCGTAACGGAAGGCATTTCGCCCCAATCCATCCACTTTATTTGTCAGCCAACCGTATTGGTTATATTGCCAGGAATTTGTATGGTTCAAACCATCAATAAGGCTAACGATTTCATCCGAAGGATTATAGGCGACCCGCACGACCTCGTTGTTCGCGTTAGTGATGGCAGTTAAGCGCCCGGCAACATCGCGCCCATATTGCGTAGGTTGATTGTCACTATTGGTTGCGGCTATCAAACCTCTAGCGGCATAGGCAAACCTGTCGTTCATTCCACCAGGGCCTGTTTGAGAGAGCAGTTCGTCAATCAAATCATAACTATTCGTCACCGTGACGCCATTCGCGTCTGTAATCGCAAGTTGCCTATCGCGTATATCATACGTGGTATTGTATATCTGCCCGTAAGCACCATCGACGGTTGTGATTAACCCCTGATTATCGAACGCCAGTTGTATCGAGCGGCCAGCGCCATCAAAAACGTTGGTCGGCCATTCCACCGAGCTGTAGGCATAATTTATTTCGCTGCCGTCTGGATAAGTTATGTTGGTTAGATTTCCCTGATTATTATAATTAAAAGTGGTGACATTTGTTAACGCATCTATTATCGCAGTTAGCGCGCCACATCCGCACCAATCGTATGTAGTGACCGCACTGTTGGCATTGGTGATGGCAATTAAATGACGGTCGCCGTCGTATCCATAATAACTCCAATTGCCGAGCCTGTCTCGCTGGGCGGTTATGTCCAGTTTTGAATAAACATTGGAAACATAAGTGCCGTCAGGGTATTGAATGCTTGTCAGCCGAAGCAAATTGTCCCATGTTCCGGCCAAATTCAAACCGAGTTCGTTCGTGACGGCACCTATCAGCCCATTATTTTCATAGCCGAAAGAATTGGTTCGCCCGACTTGTTCATCTATAGTCTGAACTAAAAATCCGTTGGTATTATAGACGTTCGTCGTCGTTAAGCCGGCAACAGATGTAAAACTGGTGACTCTGTTGCCGCCGGAATAACTATAGGCTGTTAAAGTCCCATAGTAGTAGTTAGTGTAGAAGTCTCCATTAATTACAGTTCCCTGAAGCAAATCACCATAAGGCACATACATGCCCTGCGAAGTATAAGTAGTTGTGGCGACTTGTTGAAGGCCGTTAGTGGCATAGTCGGGTAATATTCGAGACGAAGTCATCATTGTTCCGTTTGTGCCTACCGGGGTGCCGCCAGCACCCTCTCCGGCGCCGACGTAGAAAATATTTGTCCACGAAACTGTGTCAAAGCCGCCGTAAGACCAGATCGGATTGCCGTCAGCGCCGATAACCTCTGCCAGCAAATCCGGAACTGTGTAGTAGGTCGTATAAAGGTATGTGATGCCGGTTCCGTAGGATTGTCCAAATGAATAAGAGTAAGTGTTGTTTGCATAAATGAACTGATTTGTGCGCGTCCCAATGCCGCCAGTGGGCAGTGTATAAGTCGAAATCCAATTCGTGATGTTGCCGAAATAATCGAAAAGCAAATAATCGTAATACGTTGTGCCGTCGGGTAGTTGCCATGCTCTAACCGATGGCAATGCGTATGTTCCGGCTTGGTCGTTGTAAGTCTTGCCCCGATAATCAAAAAATGTCATCGGCCCCGGATTGACGCCGTCCGGTGACGGATCGCGCTCAACTGAAACGTATCCCGTGATATAAAGTTCATCGGTGTCTTGCAGCCAATGTTGCATTCGTGCCAGCAAGTAATCGCTCTGCGTGAAATTGGTCATATTTTGGGTGGAAAGATGCGCGTATTGCATCGGCCCCCAATGAAAACTGTTGCGGAACCAAACGGCGCTGTTTGTGCCCGCGTTCGCGCCCGCTCCGGTATCCAGCGTGCCCAACGGTGTGCCTGTAGGCACGTCGCTGGTAAAGCTGCTGGAAGGCATGACCATTTCCGCATCATACCGATACATATATAGGTTCGTCGCGCCCGTTGGGTCAACCACCAGCGCCGAACGGTCAATCAATCCGTTATCATCACCGCCCGCATTGCCCAATGTGCCGCCACTGTATGAAATTCCGTTGTCCACAAGGGAAAACGTCGTGGTGCCATAGGGCGTGATTAACGAGGTTGGATAATTATTGGTGTCATACGTGATACTGGACGATAAGCCTTGTGCATCAATAATATTTGTGAGGTTCCCATGAGAATCGTATTTGAATTTGGCCGTAAGCCCATAGGGATTCGTGATGTTCGTAAGCAACCCGGATGGAGTGTATGTGAGATAATTGGTCCTGCCATCAGGATCAATGACAAATCCCAAAACGGTTGTCGCTTGGTTGAACGTAGCATATTGAAACCATGTCGTGTCGCCATTGGCATCAATATGACGGACGAGGTTTCCAGTTGAGTTCGGATAATCGCCAGCAATGGCAGTTGCGAGGTTAATTTGGTAAATGTCTTGCGAGCCGTCGGCGTGAACCAAACGCAACCCATAGCTGCCATCATCGGCTCCGGTTTCGCTGACATAATTCGTCAGCACCGGTTGGATCATCAATCGCGTCTCCGAATCATATCTTGGCGGGCAATAATTAAAAGCAGTTCCATTCGTGGTTGGAAAATAGACTTGCCCGCCGTTGGGAAGCGTGATTGTGACATCCGAATTGTAAAAAGAAGAACTGCATTCATCGCCGCCACAGGGCGTGAGGCCGGTCATGGTCGCAGTTGACTGCCATGAATTTGCCCATCCACCACGTTGCTTGAATGTGACTTGGTATCCAAAGGGCTGACCGCGCGAGGTCATATAGGCCAATGGTTGGTCTTGGAGCCACAAATTGATATAGGGTTCACTGACCCACCAAATCGGCATTCCACCACATTGCGAGCATGAAACTGTGCCATTGAAGAGTCGAACACAACATTTGTCTTTGTTATCATTGATGTTATTTGGCAAACCCATGCCATGAATTTTCTCCGTTTCATTGCGAGCTAATTTTATCCAACCGTCCGGCTGCGATGACGCGGGGACAAGAAACTCACCACTGGCCTCTTCATTGATGACATCGGCAGGCATCCATTTCTGATTTCCAAATGTTGGATCGCTCACCAAATACAAATCATCCTGTTTTTGAAGAATGGCCGCATAGTGATTCTGTCGCCAGTGAACAACCGATGGGACGATCAAGTCCTGCCCTGCCGTCCGGCGCACGGCTACTAAGTTCAATCCATATTTTTTGGATATATCCATCAGGTTCGCCATGCTGAACCCGTTCGTCGGCGAGGGAATTTGGACTAGAGTTTCCAGGGCGCGATTTGTCGGCTCCAATTCTTCTCCAACAGATTTGAGCGCAAACGTGCCGCAACGGTAGGCAATCCCCGGATGATCTCGCATCAAATAATAGGAATCTTTTGCGCCTTGAAACATATCCCGGTCGTGCGAATTGACAAAATACCAGTTGTCGCCTATGGCAATAAGTTCTTTTAGCTTTTCGAGACGGCCCAAACTGGAGAGCAAATCCGTCCAGTTTGCCAGCACCGTTCCACTCAAACGCTGACCCTCCGGGTCGGTGTCATTTTTCGCGAGATTCCATGCAGCTTCATAGTTTTCCAACGCTTTCGTGGTTCGTCCGGTGCGACGGCAAAAACAGGCATAGTCATAATGCAAAGATACCGCCCAGGGCGAATTGGGATAATCGCTGAAAAATTGTTCCAGCCCGGCCCTCCACCATGATTCGTTCAAATGCGTTAAAACTTCGAGCAGTTCTTTGTTTTCGGCATCAGTTGGCTGATTCGTGCCAGTTAAAACCAAGCCTTCCCGAAACGTTTTCATCTGCAAAATTTGCTGTATCAAATTAGTCTGCGCCTGAACATGAACCAAGCCGGCGAAGCAGATTGCCAGCGTTATGCCTATGGATGTTTTGATATTCATTTTGTCCTCTTAATTTTTAGGGAATGCTGCTGGTTCCGTTTGGAGTGCTGACCCATATCGCAAAGCCTTCCGAGACTTGCGGATTGGTGCCGTAGAGATATTCCTGATAGTTCAAAATGCCATCTTGGTCGGGGTCCGCCGTAGCAAGGCCGTTGGTCAATGTGGTAAGTCCGTGTTGCGCATACCACGCATAAGGGACTCCGTAACTGTCAGATTGAGGCCCGTAGGGACTGGTTTGTAAAACCAACCATTCGTAAGCATCAGTGAGACCGCTGCCACTTGAATCTTGCGGCGTTCCCAAGATGATGAAACAGTCGGTGCTTGGCAGGTTCGTTAGTGTATAAGTATTGCATTGATAACCCTGTCCCATCCATGCCCAGGGGATGCCGTTTGTTCCAAAGTGCAATACTGAATTGGCAAATACATCATACGGAACATTAGGCTCGCCCCCTTCAATTGTGAAGGTCAGGCTCATATTGTTGCTGCCAGTGCCCGATATTGTGGCGCTGACATTGGTAATCCAAACGTCGTATGCGCTGCTGCCGTCAACGCAACTAGAGGCGCTCGCAACCCACGACAAATTGCCAGTCCCGGTAACGGCTTCATATGTAGGAGTGTAGGAAGGACTGGACGGGGCGGAACCCAAAGCATCCATGTAAGGGATGTTCCAAGGGCTGATTTCGTAATAAGTCAGTTCGGAATTGTAAATTTCTTGAACCGTATTTGAATCCAACACGGAATTGTAGGTTGCCACTGTATTGAAAAGGCCGTTAGCCAAATAATTTCCGCTCTGATCTGACCCGAAATAAATCCCTCCTGAAAACACGTTTGTGTCCGGCCAAACACTTAAACCGCCGAGGTCATTGGTTGCCAGTTGGCCGTCCAGATACAAAGAAACATTCGTGCTGGAGTATGTTAGCACGGCGAAGTGAAAATAATTGGTCGTCCAGGAAATCGGCGCAGATAGACTGTATTCATTTCCCGATCCATCCTGCGCCAGAAAGAGGATATTTGAGCCGGATGGGTCGGTTGAAAGGCCGAAATAGCCAACGGAAGAATTCGAGGTCCACTGACCAATGTCAATCAGTTGCGCCCAATCGCCGGGGCCGCCGTTCGTTGTCGTCCAGCCGGGACCAAACCAAAAAGTAATGCTCCCGGGGCCATTGAGCACTACATTCGTCGCGCCATTTGTCCCATAAATTCCATAGTTTAACCAAGCCGGAATATTCGTTTCAACGATAAGCGACGAACCGTCACCAAGTTGACACCACGAAATATTGGTAAATGAAATTGGCGGGTTGCCATTATCGTCCGTCCAATTCGTGTGGTCAGAAAAAGACCAGGAATCCAACGGCGTCGGAAATGAACCTCCCGGTTCTGGCGGCATGACAGCGTGGACGGCCTGCGCCAGTGAGATTAAAAGTGCAACGAAAATTATCCGCGACTGGAACTGCCAGCCGCGTCTTAGCCGAGTTGTTATTTTCATGTTTTACCTTTTGAAGAATGTTTTTCAATTGGTTTGCCAGCGAAATTTTATGTCTTTTACGCCTACACCAAAACGAGCGCAAGACAAATCAGTCGTTAACGACATGGCTGATTTTGCCCGTTTTCTGTCTCCTGATTGGCCATGCCGGTCAACCCTCAGCACCGCCGTCTTTTGGGTGAAACCATTCGCACCAAACGAAAGGGAGCCAAGTTCAGTCAAGAAAAGTTGGCTGAAAAGGCCGGGCTTTCGACGGTTTTCATCAGCCGCATCGAACGCGGAAAAGAATCGCCCTCTGTGGATTCTCTCGTAAAAATTGCCAAAGCATTGGGGGTTTCGGCGCATGATTTGACACGCGGGTTTTGAAACTCGTCCAACATTCGCCCGCACCTGCGATTTAATGGCGGTGGCTTTCTGATTCATTCCTTTTCCGTTTTTAATCTTTTCTTGCCCAAAAACAAGCAACAAATGAGTGACAAATTGTGTTGCGCCGGTAATTGTTGCAAAAACTCTGGAACGCGTGCAAGCAAAACAATAATTAATCATCCGTTTAGCGGTGTAGAGACGTTTAGCGGATTCTGGTTTGCTGCAACGCTGTGGCAGCATCTGATTATCGCGTTGTGCTCGGCGCAGCCATCCGCAAATTTCGAAAGCGACTCCATTGGTCGCAGGAGCGACTTTCGGAAAAGGCGGACTTGCATCCGAATTATCTCGGAAGGGTTGAACGGGGCGAGGAGCACATTTCATTGATTGCGTTGCGTCGAATCGCAAAATCCCTCGGTGTCCGCGTCCGCGATCTCGTCAGAGACATCTGACGCGCGAAATGATTTGATGTGGGAAAGCAATCGTGGCGCAAATTCAAAAGTTTCAAACGGTTTAGTGATATAATCGGCTGCCCCTGCGTCAAGGCCTCGTTGCTGGTCTTCCAAATTGCAATTTCCTGACACAAAAACAATTGGCGTATCCCGTAAGCGCGAGTTTTCCCTTAATTCTCGGCAAATATCATAGCCATTTGCCCCCTGCAAATTTATGTCGAGAGTTATCAAACTGAAGCTGCCAGACTGCGCCAATTGAATCGCCCTGGCTCTTGTAGATGCAATTTCCGCCTCACAGCCCGCAAGTCCAAGCAAAAATCTCATTGTCATGGCCACTGATGGTTCATCCTCGACGATAAGGATTTTGATTTTCGGCGAATAACATTGGACTGCTGCCTGCATATTACAAAACATAGTTTAGCAATGTATTGCTAAAAAGCAACATCTTTTTCGGGTTGCTTTTAGGATGTCCGCATGGGGCGAAAACCTAAAATGCGCCGTGATGCCTATGGAGCATGGTTGCACCATCTCCGCAAAGAACGGAACCTGACTCAGCATGAATTAGCAAAAATAGCAGGCGTTCCACAAAGAACATTAGCCTATTGGGAGCGTTCCGGGAAATTGACCGGGCGTGAAATTATTTTCAAACTGGCAAAGGCGTTGGGAGTATCTGTTAATAAGCTGCTCCGAAAAGGCGGCAATACGAAAGAATGATGCCTTTCCCGTTACTTGACTCCATTGTTTCTCCGTTTTCGTATGGGTTATCCTCCTCAAACGACATTGGCCAAGGCGACGGCGAAATTTATCGCTGCCAGGACGCCGCATGAAATTCGACGGTTGCTCGGTAGACAGGATTATTCCCGCAAAGCTCGCAGAGGCAAAATTTTGCTTCGCTCCAATCCGTGGGAAAAATGGGAAATCGCTCTACTGGGCAGGATGCCGGATTCGGTCTTGGGCCGCCGGGTCGGGCGAAGCACGGAAGCAATTGCCGCCAGGCGTAGAGAATTGAACATTCCAGCGATGGCCACGAAACGGCGGCGCAGGTTGGGCATTTCGATTATCTCCGGTCGAGGGCGTTGGACGCCCCAAGAAATGGCATTGCTCGGAAAATTTCCAGATGTGCAAGTAGCTCGAAAAATCGGACGGAGTTATGACACCGTTCAAGCCAAGCGCCGGGCATTAGGTATTTCCAATTCCGCAGGCATATTGCGAGACTGGACGAAAGCTGAGGACACGCTTTTAGGAACTGCATCGGATGAAATCATCGCACGGCGATTGAGGCGTAGTGAAAATAGCGTCAAACTTCGCAGGACACGTTTGGGCATCCGCGCTGCCCGCAACCCAAAACATCGTCGCTGGACTCAACACGAGGATCGGTTATTGGGCCGTTATTCGGACGCTCAAGTGGCGCAACGATTAAAGCGTTCGTTGCAATCGGTGCTACATCGCCGACACAAATTGCGTGTTCCTAATCCCAATTCCACAAGGCGGTTTTGGACAAAAGTGGAAGACACTTTGCTTGGCACAATGCCGGATGAGGCATTGGCAAAACGCCTGAACCGCTCGAAAAAGGCGACTGCCTGGCGTCGTCAATATAAAGGGATTCCAAGTTTCATGCGGTTGCGTCATCAGTGGACGGCCAATGACGACAAATTATTTGATAAATTGCCGGACAGTGAAGTCGCCCATCGGCTCGATGTCAGCGTTAGTTCGGTCGTGCATCGCCGACGCCGTTTAGGCAGACCATCATTGAATGTCCGGGGACGTTCGTGGACGGCAGAAGAACATGCTTTATTAGGGACAATGCCCGATAGGGTATTGGCAGAGCGGTTGAATCGTTCGCTGGCCAGTATTCGAGGCCGCCGCAATTACAAAGGTGTGGCTGGCTATGCGATGAGCAGTTGATGGTTTCCGAGCGAGGATTTTCCGTCCTCATGGCTTCGGTCTGGCGTTGGCGGCGGAAAGCGGCAGGCGGTCGGCGAAGCGGCCTTGAGCGGAGCCGTGTGCCGGGAGCGGCGCTGCCAACGCCAGACGGAAGCCAACGCGATTGCGTTTTCCTTTGTCCGTCCGCGACGAGCGCGCGTGGAGTCGAAGCGGAACGCGCGTTGGTCGCGGCGGGGATTTTTTTGCTTTGTAGTATGGCCGGTTTGGTTACGCCGGGGCTGCCGTTGATAATTCTAACGCGGCCTGTGCCATTGAACATCGCTGGCCTTGCTTTGTAGTCGCTCCACAGGTCGCCGCGACGGGCGACATCTGCGCTTCGCGCTAAAGAGTATTCGGATCGGCGATGTGTGGTCCGCGGCGTCGCCGTGAGCCGATGATTGAGCGCGGTTGCAATTCACCCTGACCGGATGCCGGTGGTGAGGATGCGGGCGTCTTTGCCTGGCGCGGTTTCCTGGCCCTGGGTGCGTCCAGCCTTTCACGGCAGTAACGGGCGATGGTCTGGTGCGAGACTTCAATGCCGGCGTTGTCCTTCAACATCGTCCGTATCGTTTGATACGACGCTTTCCTGTTACGCAGTTCGGCGATGCACTCTTTCACTTCCTGCAACGCCCGGTATTTTTCCGGCGCGGGTGGCGCATAGTTCTTGACTGCTTCTGTTAAGCGGGTTTTCGCCTCGGCTGATACGATGGTCGTGTTCATAAACTTTTTGTTGTTATTTCTGTTG
The DNA here is from genome assembly GCA_035503455.1 of Candidatus Sulfotelmatobacter sp. Taxonomy (GTDB): domain Bacteria; phylum Verrucomicrobiota; class Verrucomicrobiia; order Limisphaerales; family UBA11358; genus UBA11358. Next base: position 44,077 of record DATJTK010000118.1, read on the forward strand.
TTACGTCTGCCCCTTGCAATCGCAAGGAGTATAGCGTCCGTGCGAAATGAAGTGGTTACAATGATTGTTCGATATGAAATAAAAGTCGTAAGACGAACCTGCGATTCCGTTCGCAGTAGCCTATCGGCACTGGCCAAACTGGCAACGGTTTGGTCAGAAGCTGCCGTGACAACATCCCTCCATCGTCCAGATGAGGAAGTGGCCGCGAGGCTGTTTCCGCGACTGCGAGCGTCAATGCGGTCGGAGGGACAGGCTGAATGAAACACCCAACACAAGTGAACTGCTTTGGGCATCGTCATACTCAAAGAGCCAAAGACGCTGACAGGCTCTGGCCAAAAGGCGCGCAGTGGGCTGTTCCAGCGGACGCATGGAGCACGCGGACATCTATCACTGCCGGTGTGATAAGCAGGGGTTAATTCATTCGTGTCATTGCAATCAAACATGATAAACCCGACATTCCGCCTTCCGGTGAAGGCAGGCGCGTCCGCAAGGAACGCTGACGGGGTGGCGGGCAGGGGAAATTGGAAAAAGCCAATGCCGTTCTGTAATGGAACGGATAGGGACTGCAACATCGTCCCGCCGTGCAAACGGGCAGACTTCCAATCGGTCGTTCGTGACGAGAGAATTCGCAGAACCCGTGCAGGAGAAAAATGCAAATGAACGTGGCGCAAGCCATGTGTGCCTTCTCCGACAGAGCGCCACAGGCGAACCAGCGTGACTGGTTCAAGTGTGCGCGTCCGGTCAACAGGCTGCAAGCGCATATCGTCAAGGCCGCGCGGAAAATTTCCGCGCGAACCGGCTCCGCTTATTCGGGGCTTTGAACTGGCTTGAGCCGAATGAAGGGAAACTTTCACGTTCGGTTCTTAGGGGAGGGCGCGGCGGCAACACCGCGTCCTTACCCGACGTGTGAAAAAGAGTGGTTACAATGATTGTTCGATATGACAAAAACATCGTAAGACGAACCTGCGATTCCGTTCGCAGTAGCCTATCGGCACTGGCAAAACTGGTAACGGTTTGGTCAGAAGCTGCCGTGACAACATCCCTCCATCGTCCAGATGAGGAAATGGCCACGAGGTTGTTTCCGCGACTGCGAGCGTCAATGCGGTCGGAGGGACAGGCTGAATGAAACACCCAACACAAGTGAACTGCTTTGGGCATCGTCATACTCAAAGAGCCAAAGATGCTGACAGGCTCTGGCCAAAAGGCGCGCAGCGGGTTGCTCCAGCGGACGCATGGAGCACACGGATATTCATCGCTGCCGGTGTGGTAAGCAGGGGTTAACTCATTCATGTCATTGCAATCACACTTGATAAACCTGACATTCCGCCTTCCGGTGAAGGCAGGCGCGTCCGCAAGGAACGCTGTCGGAGTGGCAGGCAGGGGAAATTGGAAAAAGCCAATGCCGTTCTGTAATGGAGCGGATAGGGACTGCAACATCGTCCCGCCGTGCAAACGGGCAGACTTCCAATCGGTCGTTCGTGACGAGAGAACTGGCAAAATCTTTGCAGGAAGGAATAGCAAATGAACGCGGATAAAACCGTGTGTGCGCCCTCCGGCGACGCCACAGCCTGGGACCAGATTGACTGGCCACACTGTGAGCGCAACGTCAGAAGATTGCAAGCGCGTATCGTCAAGGCAACACAGGAAAAACGCTGGGGCAAGGTGAAAGTCTTGCAACGGCTGTTGACCTGCTCGTTCTCCGGCAAAGCCTTGGCCGTGAAACGAGTGACAGACAATCAAGGCAAACGAACGCCGGGAGTGGACGGAAAGATATGGAGCACTCCGGCGTCCAAACACAAAGCCATCGGCACGCTGCGGCGGCACGGGTATTACCCGCAACCGTTGCGACGTGTCCACATCCCGAAAGCCAACGGCAAGTTGCGACCGCTGGGCATTCCGACGATGCGAGACCGCGCCATGCAAGCACTGCATTTGCTGGCGTTGCTCCCGGTCGCGGAAACCACGGCGGATAACAACTCCTACGGTTTTCGGCCTGAACGTTGTCCGGCAGATGCCATTGGACATTGCTTCCTCGCGCTGCGAGGCGGCGACAGTGCCCATGCGCAGTGGGTGCTCGAAGGCGACATTCGCGGATGTTTTGACCACATCGCTCACGAATGGATGCTCCGGCGCATTCCCACTGATACAGCGGTGCTGAGAAAATGGCTCAAGGCGGGCTTCATGGAAAATCGAACCCTGTTTCCCACCGAGGCAGGAACGCCACAGGGCGGGATTATCTCGCCCACGCTGGCCAACCTGACTTTGGACGGACTGCAAACACTCCTGCAACAACGCTTCCCCGTGAAGCGTGTCAACGGAGTGCCGGTCAATCCAAAGATACACCTCATTCGGTATGCGGATGACTTCGTCATCACCGGCGCGGACAAGGCCGTGTTGGAAAATGAAGTCAAACCACTGGTCGAGCAGTTCCTGCGCGACCGGGGCTTGCAGCTCTCGCCAGAGAAAACCTGCATCACGCATATCGAGCAAGGGTTCGACTTCCTCGGACAAAACCTCCGCAAATTTGACGGCAAGCTCATCATTCGACCTTCCAAAAAGAACACGCATAACTTTTTGGAGAAGGTGCGCAAGCTGGTGCGTCAACATCGCGGGGCAAGTCAGGTTCACTTGATAGGCCAACTCAATCCGGTCATTCGTGGCTGGGTGAATTACCATCGCCACGTTGTGGCGTTGCAGACCTTCAAGCGGGTGGAAACGGTTTTGTGGCATATCCTCTGGCGATGGGCCAAACGCAGACATCCCGGCAGACCTCACCGTTGGATTGGC
>DATJTK010000119.1:0-12402 GCA_035503455.1 Candidatus Sulfotelmatobacter sp.
ATGTAAGCGTCACGCCAAGCACCTCCTTGACAGAGCATGTGCAGCGAGATCGTAACCGTCGTACCTGCGAAATGTATGACGTTTATGATGCGGCTTGCCGTTTTAGCGGGAGCTGTGCTTTTGCCCAGGCTTGCGGAGTCACTTCGGGGATTTGCCAGTTGGTCATATTGGGTAGCCGGGTCAGGACGTCTCTGAGGTAGCCGAATGGATCAAGTTTGCGCCGTCTGCAGTTTTCGATGACTGTGTAAATAATCGCGCTACGTTGGCCGGCATCAGCGTCGCCGATGAACAGCCAGTTTTTCTTGCCCAGGGCGGTGGGGCGAATGGCATTTTCCACCAGGTTATTGTCGATTTCAATCCGCCCGTTTTTCAAAAACACTTCCAGTGTCGGCCATTGGCTCAGCGCGTAGTCAATGGCCTGGCCCAACAAGCTCTGCGGCAGGTAGCGTCCGCTGCTCTTGAGCCGAACCAACGCCCGCTGGAAACGGTCTACGATCATGTGGCTTTGGCTGGCTCTGAGGGCCTGTCGCAACTTCGGACCCGAACGGTTTTCCCGTAGTTTGGCCTCGACCCAGTAGAGGTTTTGGATGTGGCGCAGGAGCCATCCCGCAACCTTTGGGGACTGTTCCTGCGCCTCATAGAACTTCCGGCGCACATGCGCCCAGCAACCGGCCAGTTCGATGGTTTTGCCTCGCCCGTTGGCAAAGGATTGATAGGCGCTGTAAGCATCGCATTGCAGTACACCAGTAAAGGTCAATGGCATGATGTTCTCCAGGCACGCGGCGGCGCGGCTGGTCTGCCAATCAAAAAAGCTTTCTCCGTCCGGACGGTTGAACGTCCAAAAATAACCCTGCCTGGTCTTGCCATTGCCCGGCTCCAAATACTCGATCGGCGTTTCATCCACCTGGACATATCCACCGGCCAAAACTCCGGTCCGGATTTGCTCATAGATCGGCTTGAGCCAACCCGATGCCAGTTCCACCCACCGTGCCAGCGTCTGCCGAGGCAAATCAACCCGGTGTCGTTGAAGAAAGATTTGTTCCTGCCGATACAACGGCAAATGGTCGCAGTATTTGCCCACCAGGACCTGCGCCAGTAGTCCCGGCGCCGGCAAGCTCCGGTCCAGCAACCGTTCAGGCAAGGGCGCGATCACAGGGGCGCGATTGAGGTCAAGGCGGTGGACGTATTTTTTACGAATCGTTCGCCGTCGCAAAAAACGCGCGGGCTCATAATCCAACTGCTCGCTCACTTCCTGGCCAATGCAACGCCATTCCTCCGGTTTCTGCTTCACAAGCTCTGGCTCGATGACTTCTTCGACCACTGGAAGGTTCTCCGGCAACCGTGGCGTGTTGGGCCGGCTCGAACGCTTTGAAGATGCCGCGGCGGCCGGCGTTTCCTTTGGAATAGGGGTTGTTCCTTCTGACAACTGCAAGAGCAACTCCAGTTGTGCCTTGTCCAGCCGCTCGCTGCTCGAACCAAATACACGGCGAACGAGCAGTTCTATTTTCTGCCGCAGCAGTTCATTCTCTCGACGACTCTGCTTTAACGCCTCAAGGCATTCTTCCAACTGGCGGGCGAGGTCTTGTTCGCGCGGCGTCATCGGTTGCATTCTCTGACGCGCTCACGCGAAAAAAGTTTCAAACTTTCTAAAAAAAGTTTTTAGTCCTCCCGCTCATACCATGGACGTAGCTTTGCGCCCCGCAAATCCACTCCATCGGTCAGCATCGCCAGCGCCTGCGGCGTCAGCTTGAGCTTGGTTACTCCGGCCTCTACCTGTTTGGGCCACGAAAAAGTTCCCTTCTCCAGCCGCTTGGTCAGCACCCATAATCCCGTTCCGTCCCAGCACAAGATTTTGATGCGCGTATGCCGCCGATTGCTGAAAACGAACAAGGCGCCGCTACGCGGGTCCTCCCCCAACCTTTCGGCCGCCGCGGCATACAGGCCATTGAACCCTTTGCGCATGTCGCACGCCTCCAGAGCTACGTACACTTTGAGACTGCCTGGAAAACTCAGCATGGCTTGGCCAGTGTCCTCAGCAATGCCCCCGCCAGCGCCGCCTGTTCAGAGTCCTTAATTTCCATCCGGGCTCCGCCGGGCAGTTCCAGCACTAGCGCCTTTTTATTCCCGCCGCTTTCTTCCACCACCGCTTCCAACAGACGCAAATCTTCAGAGCGCCTAACCACTGCAGCGTTGCCACGCGATCGCCGTCGCTTGCTTGCCCACGTTGCCAGCGTCGGATATTTGATGCCCACCAGAGCCGCAAACTTCTTTCCACTCAACCCGCTCCGCTCAAACTCATCCAGTAATTGCTCTCGCCGGGCCAGCGGAGTTTGTATGCGCCCGCGTGTGTCCGTCTTCAATACCACTTCATCTGATTTGATCATATCCATCATGCCCAAAAAGAATATGACGTTTATGACCCGTCCGAATAGAGGTGCTTGGCGTGACGCTTACGGTCAATCAGCACGGCGGGAACAGTTGTTAGATGAGTTTGAGCGCAGTGGGTTGAGTGGAAAGAAATTTACGGCTCTGCCCAGACGGCCGGGTCCAACAATGGTTCTCCGGCTCCGGCGATGCTTACTAAACCACCCTCACTTTTACTGCCGCATCCGTGCACGGACGCGCCCGAATTAGGGCATCCGTGGTATGTGTGCACGAATGTTTCATCGTCCACCACCATTGCCACCAGCGGACTGAGTCAGCGCATGGACGGATACGGCTTTTTCGGGACCCGGGAATCGTACGAACCAGAACAAATTTGACGGGAAATGCGGCGGCTAAAAATGCCAGCAGCATTTCAGACTCAACTTCGAAACGTTGTGCGCTTAGACGCAAATTAGCCCACGTTTGAAGATGAATCAGGCGAAAGCCCGATTGCGTATCCGGAAGCTCGCGGCCAGTGAATTGAGAAAGCCTTTTGCTCATCCAGCGGTTCACAAATCGCCGCACCCACGGCATCGCTTCGGCATTTCCCATACGATTGCCAATCACGAGCCGTGCGCCGGTTCGTTCAGCGCATTGAAGCAGGGCGGGCACGTCGGCGGGGTCGTGCTGGCCGTCGCCGTCGAGAGTCACAGCCCATTCAAAGCCGAGATTGTGAAGGTGCGACAGGCCAGTTTTGAGCGCCGCGCCTTTGCCCCGGTTCCGGTCATGGCGCAGGACTACTGCGCCGGCGTTTCTTGCTTTAAAAGCGGTTTCATCCGTCGAACCGTCATCCACCACGACAATCGGGTCCAAATGCTGACGCAGTTGGGACACCAGCCGGCCGATAGTCGGGGACTCATTAAAGCAGGGGATGACAGCAGCCGTCATTTGGGCATTTCGAATTCCGAAGCTATTTAAAGAGCTTCGCTTTCCCGTCCGAGCCCACGGCTCGAATGATTTCCTTAATATCCTCCTTGAGCTTGTCTTTGGCCGCGCAGGCTATGCGCCAGACGTGGTGCTCATGTTTGAGCGTATTGCTGAATTCGTTGAAATAACGGATGTAGTTCATGCGCAGACCCTCGCCGAAGTTGATTTTGGTCATCCCCGCTTTGACACACTTGGAAATGTCGGACATGGAAATCCCACAGGTGCCATGCTGTACGAGCGGCGGTTTGACGGCTTTCCGGACCTTGGCAATCAATCCAAAATCAAGGCCGTGCTGTTCCTTAAAGATGCCGTGCGTGCTTCCGTTGGCGATGGCGAGCAGGTCCACGTTTACTTTTGAGGTAAATTCTTTGGCTTCGGCCACGCTGACCTTGGGGGCGCGCTGCTCCGATTCATCCGAGCTTTTGATGATATGACCGATTTCCGCTTCGACGCTGATGCCAAGCGGCCGTACCAGGTCAATGATTTGCTGCGTTCCGCGGACATTTTCGCCGAGCGGCTTGTCGGCGTAGTCAATCATCACGTGAGTAAATCCAGCGCGGACGGCGCGCATGATGGATTGCGGTGTTTTGCCGTGGTCGAGCGCGATGCACACGGGTATCGTCGTGTTTGCGGCGAGAAATTTGATGACTGTGCCGGCCCAGTCGTAGCCGCGATATTCGAGGTTGGGTTCGTATTCGGCGATGATGAGCGGCGATTGCAATTCCTCGGCCGCTTCGATAATGGCGCGGCCTACGTCGTAGCTGCCGCCATTGTTGTTGAGGGCCGGAATGCCGAAGCCTTTGGCCGCGGCGATGTCACACAATTGTTTTGCGTTAAGAAGCTTCATATTTTTCTGAACTGATTTTTGGACTGAATGTTTCTTCTGAAGACAGGCCGAGGGCCTTATCTTCAATATTTTGACGTTCACGCGTCAAAGTGTTTGCAACTTCCTCGAAGGTGCGCGCGGGCTTTGGCGTCAGGAGACTGACGATAAAATGGGCCGCGAACCCGGGAATGGCGAGAATGACCGCATTGTTCCAGAACGCCTTTGGAAAATAGATCATCGCGGTCAATGAAAGAACGGGGGTAATAATGAGCGCGGCCATCGCGCCCTGCCATGTGGCGCGCGGCCAAAAACGGCCCATCAAAATGATGATGGCCAGGCCGCTCATGGTTACGGGCAGAAATTTTGTCACAAAGCTGACAATGGTCCCCGCATGAAGTGCGACCGATGTGCAGAGAACAAACGCGCATACCAGCAGAATCCGGGCGGCAAATAGAGGACGGCGGGGGTATTTGCCTCCTGTGACCAGCGGATAAATATGCCTCACAAAGAACGTGCTGATGGCCATGGCATTGCCGTTGGCGCACGAAAAAATGCCCGACGCCGCCGCAATAACGACAAAAGCTGCCAGCCACGAGGGAAGAACATGAATAACCAGCCAGAGCAGCGCTTTATCTGAGTCAGAATCTTTTAATGTCGGATTCAATTGATGGGCGTACATGCCCGTAATGCCGATGAGCACGGAGAACGCAATGACAATAAGTCCGGCAAAAAACATTGACCAACGCGCGCCGCGTTCGGATTGCGCCCCAAACATGCTCATTCGCCGGCCGGGATCAGCGATGACGCTGAAGACCAGGGTCAAGACCATCCCGCTCACAACCCATTTGCCGAACTCAGGATACGAGTCCACGCCAAACATCGAAAAATAAGACGACGGAACGTTCTGCCGCAGTCCAGCCAGGCCTCCGTCGTGACGAAGCGCCAGCACAGTTACGCAGATGAATCCTGAAACTAGAATAAATGCCTGGACGAAGTCCGTATAAACCACGCTTTTGAACCCTCCGGGGATAGCGATGCTCGCTATGATAATGCCGGTTATGATGACGCACACTTCGCTGGACATTCCCGTCGCCGCGGCCAGCACTTTCGACCCGCCAATGATTTGGGCCGTCAACCAGCAGAACTGGGACGCCCACAATGTGAGATTGGCAAATTCGATGACGGCGCGTTTGCCCTCGTAATAGGATGCCACTTCCTCCACGATCGTCATGAATTGATAGCGGCGCATCACCGCGAAGAGCAGCCCTGCCACGGCCGTGCCAAATCCAAGGCCGATCGGATACGCGCTCCCGGCCCAACCGTGTTGATATGCCAGGCCGGAGCCGCCGATAATAACGCCCGTGCCGATGCAGCCGGCGGTGATATTTCCGGTCAGCACCCAAAATGGAAGACTCCGCCCGCCTACCAGATAATCCGCGGGTTTTTTGACCCTGAACATCCAATACGACGAAACCGCCAGCATCAGGCCTCCATAAAGAAGCAATCCAATGTCTATGGCGGTTCTCGTTTCCATTGCTTACGTGATGGTTCCCGAACCGGTTTCGACCTTTGCCTCGCAAATAATCCGAAAACGATTCTCCCTCTCCCCGGGGGAGAGGGCAGGGGTGAGGGCGGAATTCGCTTTCATCTAAATAACCTGCATACCCATAACCCTCGCAAGCCGCTTCAAAAATGCGGCGTGATGTCCTTCAACGACCGCGACGTGGTGCGGCATGCCGGCGTGGCAAAGCTCCTCAAACCATTCGCGTGGGTCGCAGTTCATTTTCGCCAGCGCGTTGGTCATCATCAAATGTCGTTTCGGTTTGACAGTCTCGCCTTCGCGCGCGCTAAAAATATATTCTCCATCACAACGCCAGAAACGATAAACTGTGATGGGCATGCCTGCCCGGATTGTCGCTTCGATACAGGCCGGCTTTTTGATGTTGAAATGGCGGGCAATGCGCGGACCACCTGGTGTGCCGACAGGTTCGCACATGGACATCGGCGCGGCGCCGCCATGCCAGAGCGTGATGGTGTGCTGATCATGCTCCAGCCAGTCAGACAGATAGCAACGGCCCAGCCCGAGATTTTCTCCAATCCAGGCACACAACGAGCCGTCGGCGTCACCCTCGATGCCAATGGCGCGGCCTTCGTCCGCCAGGCGCGCGACACCCATGTAGGGCCATTGCCCAAAGACGTTGGGCATTTCCGGCCATTCGCGAATCGTCAGCGTGTCCAGGTTTTCGGTTTCGAAAAAGGACTTCATTGCCAGATACAGGCGGGATGCCATCGGCAAATCCTCATCGGTGGTATCCTTATGCGGGTATCCCAGAGCTTTGACCTTCGCCACGTCGGCGTTGACAGCATCAGCCTGAATCTCATTCACCACGTTGGAAAATTCAATCAGGCTGTAGGTTTGGACCTGTGCGCCCGTGCCGCGATGGATGGTAAACGGATCGGCACTCATGGCGAAATAACCGGGCGCTTGCCCGCCGATAACGCCGACTCGCAGCGTCTTGAAACGCCGCACCATGGACGCAACGCGGACTGTTTCCGAAAATCGGCGCTGGGTTTCCGCCTGATCCGGATCGCCATAAACGAGTTCAAAAGGATGGCCCATTTGCCGCAGGACCGACGCCCAGCAATGGACGCCGACCAGCGAGCAGGAGCTGATCATGTCGCCCTGTTGATTCTCCGGCGTCGCCCACAGTATCAGCGGATGCGGCCAAAGCTGTGCGAGTGTCGGCGCCAGACGGCCGTCGCCCATTGTGGCCTGGACCAACACGATGGCGTCAACTTTTTCCTCCTGGCAGGCGGCCATGCAGCGGCGTAGTGAGGCGTCGTCTATGGCTTTTTCGGACGGTTCAAAAATGGAGAAAGTTGAACGTTTGAGCATTTGCCGCACGCGTTCTTCCATTTGTTTGCCCCAGTCCATATCGAAACCGGGGCGCCGGCGCCCGAGAAACAAGACGCCGACCTTCAGTGGGTTGTTCATATTCCTAGTCCGAGTGAAACGTGTTTGGTTTCCAGAAAAGCGTCCATGCCTTCGATGCCTAATTCGCGTCCCCAACCGCTTTGCTTCATGCCGCCAAAGGGACATTGGCTCGTGGTCGGCACGCCGTCATTGATGCCAATAGTTCCCGCTTCAAGCAATTCCATCAGGCGAAAAGCGCGCTTGAGGTCCCGGGTGAAGGCATACGCGCTCAGGCCATATGGCGAATTGTTGGCGCGTTCGATGCCCTCGGATTCCGAATCAAATGGACAAATCGGCGCGACAGGCGCGAACGTTTCTTCCGACATACAGAGAGCGTCGGCCGGCACATCCGCCAGGACGGTAGGCTCAAGAAAATAGCCTTTACGATTGAGGCGCTTGCCGCCGCAAAGCAGCCGCGCACCCCGTTTGACCGCGTCTTCAATGTGTTCCAAAGCCTTCTGCAAACCTTCCTCGTTGATCAGAGGGCCGACAAGCACGCCTTCTTCGAGGCCATCGCCGGTTTTCATTGCTCGGGTCTGGGCGGCGAATTGGGTCACAAACTTTTCATAAACGCCGCGTTGAACATAGATGCGGTTTGAGGCAATGCATGATTGGCCCGTGTTCCGGAATTTGGTAATCATCGCGCCTTCAACCGCCGCGTCCACATCCGCATCATCAAAGACCAGGACTGGCGCGTGACCGCCCAATTCAAGCGAAAGTGGTTTGACGCCGTTGGCTGCGCCCTGGATGAGCGACTTGCCCACTTCGGTTGAGCCCGTGAAGGTAATCTTGCGGCAGAGTGGGTTGTCCAGAAACTCCTGCGCGATTTCGCGCGCGGACCCGGCGACAAGTTGGAAAACCCCCTTTGGCAGTTTTACGGCATCCACGCACTCGGCAAACATCGCCGCGCAGACAGGCGTTGCGCTCGCCGGTTTCAGGATGACTGTATTTCCCGCCGCCAGCGCGGGCGCAATCTTGCGCAATGCCAGGACCAGGGGAAAATTCCATGGACTGATGGCGGCCACAACGCCCATTGGCGTCTTGATCGCCATGTTGCGTTTGCCGTCGGTCTGGTGGGGAATAATACGGCCGTAGGCGCGCCGCGCTTCTTCCGCAAACCAGCGGAGATGATCCACGGACATTGCCATTTCACCCTCGCTTTGGGCGAGCGGCTTGCCATTTTCCATGGTGATGACGCGCGCAAATTCATCACGGCGCCGTTCCAGTTCGTCCGCGAGCTTTTTAAGAAATTCGCCGCGCGCCTTGCCGGTCAGGGCGCGCCACGCGGGAAATGCCGTATGGCCGTCCTTGACGGCTTGCGCCACCGCCGCCCTGTCAACAGTGCAAACCTCCGCGAAGACTTCGGTCGTGGACGGGTTGACCACGCGAATGGTCTTTTGCGTCGTGATAAATTGTCCGTTGAGATAAAGCGGGTAGACTTTCATTGTTACTGCTTGGGAACTTTTTTCCAGTCATTCAGAAACATTTCGATTCCGATGTCTGTCAGGGGATGATCGTAAAGTTGCTTCATCACGTCGAAACTCATCGTGCAAATCTCAGCGCCAGCCAGACCCGCCTCGAGAACGTGCAGTGGATGGCGCACAGCAGCCACGATGATTTCCGTTTTGTAACCGTAATGGCCATAGATGGTCTTTATTTGGCGGACCAGGTCCATGCCAATGTGGCCGACAGCGTCAAGACGGCCGACAAACGGGCTAATATAACCCGCTCCAACTTTGGCGGCGAGCAGCGCCTGCAACGGCGAGAACGTGACCGTCACGTTGGTCTTAATGCCTTCCGCAGTAAATTGTTTGACCGCTTTCAAGCCTTCACGCGTGTTGACCACCTTGATGACGGCGTTCTTGTGGATTTTTGCCAGTTCGCGTCCTTCAGCTAAAATTTCCTCGGCAGTCAGGCCGATTGTTTCCAGGCTGATAGGGCCGTTTACAATGGAGCAGATTTCCTTATAAACCTCCGCGGGCTTCCGTCCGGTTTTGGAGACGTGGGTGGGATTAGTGGTGACGCCGTCAACGATGCCCCAGGAATAGGCTTCTTTGATTTGCGCGACGTCGGCCGTGTCAATAAACAACTTCATAGTTTTGGTGCTTTATTTTTGTTGAGAATTAATTATTTAAACGCGTTTTGGTTTCGGAAAGTTAACAAAATTCTTTGCCGCGCCACCGGAGAGAACGGCGGCAACGTCCTGGCAGATGGCGGCTACGACGCGCTCCTGCGCCTCGCGCGTAAACGCGGCAATATGCGGCGTCAGGATGACATTGTCCATCCCGGCAAAAGGCGTCGAAGCGGGTGGCTCCTGCTCACGCACGTCCAGCCCGGCGCCGGCGATTTTCGACTCCTTGAGCGCCTGCAGCAGGCCCTTTTCATCCACAACTTCGCCGCGTGACAAATTCAAAAAGAACGCAGTCGGCTTCATCCGGCAAAATCGCTCGTAGTTGAAAAAATTCCTGGTTTCAGGCGTCAGGGGAATATGGCACGAGACGAAGTCCGCGCGGGAGAGCAGGGTGTCGAGGGCCATCAATTCAGCGCGAGTTTCCGCCACGGCCACGGCATCCGGACTGATGTAATTATCGTGCGCAATAATGTTCATGCCCAGCGCGCGTGCCCGCGTGGCCGTCAGGAAACCAATGCGCCCCAAACCGATGACGCCGAAATTCTTCCCGTAAAGTTCGGTGCCCATGAACCGCTGGCGCTCCCAGCCGCCGGCATGCGCGTGTTGGTTCGCGGAAAAAACCTTCCGCGCAAGCGCCAGCATCATCGCCAGCGTCAATTCCGCCACGGAAATCGAATTCTGATCCGGCGTGCTGGCTACGACGATGCCGCGTGCCGTCGCCGCGGGAAGCTCAATGTTATCGAGGCCCGCGCCCGCGCGGCCAATCACTTCCAATTTTCCCGCGGCCGAAAGCAAATCGGCGTTGACCCTGGTTTGATTGCGGACAATCAAGGCGCGGCAATTCGGGAGTAACGCCTTAATCTTGTCGGGCGATTTCCATAAAGTCGGGTCAATGACGACTTCGTGTTTGGATTTGAGATCATCAACCCAGCGGCCGGAAATGTTTTCGGAAATTAAGATCATGTTTATCTTATGACTGCGGGTTGAGGGCTAACCGATTCCTCCAGGGTATATTTAACTCGGAGTTCTTCGCACAACGCTTTCAATTCCTTTCGCGTCGCTTCGTCAACGGAAATGCCCTCGGCCAGATTTTGCCGGGCTTTTTGATGGGAACGTTCGCCCGGAACCAGAATATCGTTCACTCCCGGGCGTTTGCGGCAGGATTTGATATCGTCGATCGTTTTGTCCAGACGGAGCTTGAATTCGGCAACGTCCATGAATGCGCTGATATCCAACAGGAAAAAGAAATGACCCACGTCCTGTTTGCGGTCCATGTTTTTGTACATGGAGCCAATCGCCGGGCCGACAGATGCTCCGGACAGCACGCTTGAAAAAATTTCCACCAGCAACGCCAGCGCATACCCCTTGTGGCCGGCCATGGTGAGGACTGTTCCGGCCAAAGCGGCCGCCGCATCGGTTGTGGGTTCGCCCTCGGATGTTAGCGCCCAGCCCAAAGGAATGGGTTGCCCCCGCTTTTGCGCCGCGATGATGTTGCCACGAGCGACGATGGAGGTGGCCAGATCAATTTTCACCGGCCATCCTTTGCCGGTTGGAAAGGACGCGGCAATTGGATTTGTTCCGAAGAATGCCTGGCACGCGCCTTCCGGAGACATCGCCGGTTCACAGCCCGAAGTTGCAAACAGAATCATGTCCTGTTTTGCCGCCAGATTGCAGTAATAGGAAAGCGCGCCAAAATGCTGTGAATTACGAATGGTTGCGGCGGCAACGCCGTTTCGTTTTGCCCTGGGAACCAATTTTTCGAGTGTCTTAACGGCTTGCACCTGTCCCAGCCCGTTGCCTGCGTCCACAGCCATTGCCGAGCCGCGACGGCGCTCAATCACGAGTTTTGCCTTCGGATTAATCAGTCCTTTTTGGATGCGGCGAATGTAGATGTTCAGTCGCGAGATGCCATGGGTGGATGTCCCGTGCATGTCAGCATCCACGAGGGCATCGGCCAATATGGCAGCATCTGCCTTGCGTACACCCGCTTTGACGGCTATCGCAGCGGCGAGAGTTTTTACCAGATCAGGATTGAAACGATCGGACATGGAATTGGATTAGCGGATTAGTGGATTAGCGGATTGATGGGGTTGGATACACGCGGCACCCAATAATCCCATCAATCCATTGATCCAATAATCCATTTTGTTACGCGCTCCGGTACAGTTTTGTCATCACGAACTCCCGGTGTCCGAGAGCTTCGGCGTCCGTGAGCCGGCCGTTGGCAGTGCGGAGGATCATCTCAATTAATTTGTCGCCCGCCTGGTCCACGGTCATGTCGCCGCGCAATATAGCCGAAACGTCCAGGTCAATGTGTTCGCTCATGGTGGAGCAGGTGAGGGGATTGCCGGACAGCTTGATGACCGGTTCTATCGGATTGCCGATGATGTTGCCCTGGCCGGTCGGAAACAAGTGGACCACCGCGCCCGAAGCCGCCCATAGCGTGACGGCCTCGGCGGCGGCCGATGACGTGTCCATGAACCAGAGTCCTTTGCCCTTCGGCGCTTCAGCGGGCTTGAGACAGCCCACAAATTTCGTCTTGCGCCCCAGTTTTTCGATGTTGCCCAAAGCTTTTTCTTCGATGGTCGTCAAACCGCCGCGGATGTTGCCTTTTGTGGGCTGCGACTCCGAAAGATCATCCGTTTTTTCCTTAAAGATCATGTCGGTGTAATCCTGGAAGACGGCCGTGAATTGCTCGGCAACCTTTGCGTTCGCCGCCTTGGCTTTGACAATGTGCTCGCCGCCGGTGAGTTCAGATGTTTCGCCGAATGAAGCGGTGCCGCCCATCCCGCACGCTTTGTCAAGCACGTTGCCAACGGTCGGGCATGATGACAGCCCGGTCGTGGTGTCCGACTCGCCGCATTTGACCGAAATATACAATTCGTTGAACTTGCACGTCGTCCGCTCCAGTTCGCTGGCCCATTGCAGAAACTCTTTGGCCTTCCGGGAGGCGTCTGCGATGGTCTGAATGTCTCCGTGGCGCTCAATGGAAAAGCCGGCCACAGGCTTTCCGGTCTTGGCGATGCCGTCCACGATACGTTGTGTCCAGCCCGGTTCAATCCCGATGACGACCACGGCGGCGACGTTCGGGTTGGCTCCGGTTCCGATCATCGTGCGGAA
>DATJTK010000120.1:0-92299 GCA_035503455.1 Candidatus Sulfotelmatobacter sp.
ACAACCAATATTTCGCCAATCTGGATGAGGTGATTACAGCGGTCGCACCGACATTTAAGGTTTGGTCCCGTCCCAATGCCACGTTGCGACGACTCTGTGGGATTCTCTAATATGTGTAATTATTTATGACGCTGTGTTTAGCTAGGTCGCTGGCACACGGAGCGCAGCTGTGGGGGAAAAGGCGCCAACCGCAGCATTCACCAAATTGGAACGTGCTGCGGTTGGTCTTCGACCCAGCCGCGCTCCAAAGACGGACGATAAACCTGGAACCTGCGATTATCCGCATAGGAACGGCTTGCCGATTTGGAAATCGGCGATACAGCGCGATACAGCAGGTTTGGAAACCTGCGCTACACGGTGAGAATTTCTTTTTCTTTCGCGGTCACGTGCGCGTCAATCTTGGCAATATATTGGTCGGTCAGCTTCTGGATTTCCTTTTCTGCTCCTTCAATTTCCTCTTCACCCACCCCACCGGATGTTTTGGCCTTTTTCAAAAGCTCCAGCGCGTCGCGGCGGACGTGGCGGATGGCGACGCGACCGTTTTCAGCCATTCCCTTGACGATTTTTACAAATTCCTGGCGTCGTTCCTGGCTGAGTTCAGGAAACGCGAGGCGGATAATCTTTCCCTGGACGGAGGGCGTGAGTCCGAGATTCGATTTTTGGATGGCCTTTTCTATGGGGTGAAGCGAGGCGATATCCCACGGGGTTATGACGAGCTGCCGCGGTTCAGGCGTCGTGATTCCGGCCAGTTCGCGTATGCGCATCTGCGAGCCGTAGACCTCCACCATCACGTTTTCAACGAGTGTGGGCGATGCCTTGCCCGTGCGGACTCCGGCAAACTCGTTCGTCACGACTTGCTCGGTCTTGATCATTTTATCTTCGGCTTCCAGCAGAATATCGTCGGGTGACATAATTTCGGCAAATTAACAACGAACGCGCGCGGGGTCGAATGAAAATTGCAGCGTCATTTCAGCATAAAGCCTCAGGCGCGGTCCGCCCACTCTTTGCGTATGCCAAATAGTGACCTCAAAGGCGGGATCCTTCGTGCGATCTCGGTGAAAACCGCGACACTTGCCCAGGAGGCGATTACGGCAATGGTCCAGCGCGCTGCAACCGAAAGCGGCGATCCGATAAGAAGCAGGGTCGCGGCACTCAACGGCAGGTAGTGCATAATATAAAGCGGAAAGGACTCATCGCGCGCCAGGGCCAGGGTTTTCCCGCCCCGATTCAAGTACCGTTTCCCGAAGCCAATCGCGGCGAGCACCAGGCAAAACGCGGCCAGTCCGCGAATAAATTGCGCCGCCATATTCAACAGCGAGTACCCTCCCGAAATCTGAAGCACTCTGAGCATTTCGATTCGGACGAAAAACAATGTGATTCCTAATGAAAGCGCCATGGCCTTCCGTTTTTCTATTGCCTCAAGAAGCATCCGATCGAGGCCAACCGCAAAACCGAAAATAAAAAAGGAAAAATACACGGTGAAATTGGCCCAGTCGTTGATCAGGTTTTGAAATCCTGGCCATCCAGGCCGAAAAACAGCCTCAAGCGTTCCGATCCAAAAAGCCGGGTAAAGAATCCGCCCGCCAATTGAAAACCACGAACTGAGCCGGCCATCTGAAAACAGCGGCCATTCTTTGGCTCGAATAAAGAGAGGCAAACCAAGAGCGGAAAATACAAATAGATAAACCAGAAACCACAAATGTCCCCAATCGAAATTCCCCTGGCTGGAAGCTGAAGTATGAATGCCATTGAAGAAAAGCGGGTAAAATGCAAAGAAGTTCCCGCTGAACCTCCCAAAGTTGAGCGCTTTCAACCATGCCTGAGCAGGCATGACGATAAGAATTCCAAACAGTGTCGGAAGGAGAAGGCGGTTCGCTCGCTCACTAATGAAAGCTCTCGGGCTTCGTTTCTGGAGGGCCGTCGAGACGCCGATGCCCGAAATGAAGAAAAGCAGGTGCATGAAAAAGTTATCCAGAAAAAGGACAAAGAGGCGGAAGGCATACGGCCCCGAATAAGGGATTCCGTGCAGTATCGCATCGCGGACCGCTGGTTCATACACGTAAGCAACTCCCTGCCCGGTAAAGCTCAATGCTGCATGGAACGGAGCCAGAGAAAGCACGACTAAAAATCTCAGCCAGTCCAGGTAGAACAGCCGGCCGCCAGCAACGCGGTCAGGCTTCGATTGATGGTCCTGCAGCTCAACAGTCTGCACGGGGCAGCAATTTACCCGGGTTCAGGAACCAATCAAGCGTTTCTCCGCTTCTTCGTTCGTCAGCCGTTCCTTGGTCCGCAACACGGACACGCCTACCACCGGCGGATAAGCGCGGTCCGATTTCATCCGCGGCTCGACATATTCAATCACTTCGAACAACAATTGGTTCGCGGGCGCGTAATCGAGGCCGGTCAGTTTGGATATGTAGCGGGTGGAGCGGTCAATCAGCTTTAAGTTGCTCGGTACGAGCCAAATCATGGTATTCCCCATGACGCGGCCCAGGCGCACCATCGTGCAGGTCGAGAGAGCGTTCATCACCAGCTTGACCGCCACGCGGGTCACGCCATCCAAAAGAAAGCCCGTTTCGGGCACTGGAACGAACACTGTGTTCGTGGCGGGAGGCAAACCGTCCATTGGCGACGTTCCAAAATAAATCCAACTGGTTTTCGCGCCCGCGGCTCGGGCGGCATTCAATTGGGCGCGAAAGAATCCAGTCGGTGGCATGATCGAGTCTTTTTCCGTCTCCGACATCACGGCTACGGCGCAGTCGCCATTTTTCAAAATGCGGTACGGAAGACCGTCCAGGCCAATTTTGAAGCGCATCAATTCGGCGCGGCTGATTTTGCGGATGGTTTCCATCGTTCGACCCAACGCATCTTCGCCAATGAGCTTGCGCACATCAGCTTCACCCCATTCGACGCAACGCGCCGGGCGTTTCAAAATTTGTTCCCAGGCCGCAGTCGTTTCGGTCTGCGGCAGGAACAAATAGGCCCAGGACTCGGAAGCATTTTTGTCGTCAAATTTTCGAAACGGCGGCGTGCAGTACGTTGGCGAGCGTTCGGTCGTGTCCGTCAGAACGTCGATACCGAACCGATCGGCGAAATAGCTGTTTTTGTGGCCACTGCGATAGGTGGATTCTTCAAGCGCGACAAGTCCGGCCAGCGCATTGAGCACCTCCGGCGAATTCAAGGCGGTGTGCGCGTTTTCCAGGGCGGACAAAAATTGTCCGGGCACAACGGCGGCATCGCCCCTGCCAATCAATTCCCGCGCGACCATCTCCAAAACGGTCAGCATGACAGCGAGCTGGATGGACGTGGCCTGCATTCGCGTCGAACCGGTGATCGACATGGGGCCAGTCGTTAAATTGATTTTTTCGATGCGCGGTTCATCAATCACTTCGCGACTTCGCTGGACGTGCTCGCAGAGGATGTCGTCCGGATTATTATAGACGAAATAAACTTTCGCCTTGGCTTCCACACCCTGCCAGGCAGTCCCGATAACAAATGAGGTTTCGCCGCCTTCGGTAATGGCAAAGACGACGTCTTTGGAGGAGACACCCAGGTCGGCAATTTGGCGCTTGCCGAAGGCCGTGAAATCCTCAAATCCTTCGACGGATTTGATGAGCGCAAAATCGCCGCCGGCCATCACGCTGAACGTGCGGTTTTCCGAGTCCGCAGGCGCGGCGCCGCGGCTTGCGGGCGTTTGCCGCCGCCAGAAATCGCGCCAAACCGAATCCAGCAGAATGCTCAAGCGACCCGTCGAACCACAGCCGGTGAAAAAAATCCGCCCGCCATTTTTCAACGATTCCAACACTGTTTGCCTAATTCTCTCCGCATTTCCGGTTTTAACGAAGTCCCGGAATTTTTGAATCACGTCGCCGTCGGCTTCGAAAAGCAGTTTCAAGGCGGCGGCGGTGTTGTCTTTGGCAACGTCGCTTAAATTGGCCGTGACCGGATGGGATGATTCGGTGACAAGCGCGCCGAGCTTAAACTGGCTGCTGATCTTTAAAAAATCTTCAGAACGTTTTTGCGAAGTCAGACTCATTGTATTCAATCGAATTAACGGACCGTGTTTCTTGTATGTTTTCAGTGTCTTTATGGTTTAGGTGACGGCCTCTGCCGTCAAATACTGTTTTGGGCCGCATTCATCTGCGCCCGCAATAAATCGTGGAGGGTGACCGTGCCCAGCAGTTTCGGGCCGTCGCACACGACGACCATGCCTGAGGGAGATTCCAAAAGCAACGTTTGCAGTTCCCGGATGGTTTGGCGCGGTTCGCAGCGGATCGCCGGTGCGAGTTTCGGCGGCCGTTTTTCGGCGAGCGCTTCGGCCAGTTCAGTTCTCACCGCGATACCGGCGGGTGTGCCGTTTTGCATGACGGGGAAACGGTCAAATGCGTGCTCCTTTAACGCTTTTTCAACTTCCACCGGTTCGGTGCCCTCCAAAATGACCGGTTGGAAATTGGCGATTGCCGAAACCGGCAGCATTTGCCAACTCTGCAAATCGCGTGGTGGAAGCAGCTTCTCGAGGTTGTGGCCGTCCTGTTCCAAAATGGCGTCGTAAAAATTCGCATGCGACATCCGGCGGCTGACGGCCTGGCTGATGAGCGCGCCGATCATCAGGACAGGCACCAGAGAGAATTCGTGGGTCATCTCAAAGACAATCAGGATGCCCGTCACCGGCGCACGCACCACCGCGCCCAGGCAGGCGCTCATGCCCACAACGGCCAGTGTAATGGAATCGTCGCCCGGCATAGGCATCGCGAGTCCAAAAAGACCCGCCACCAGCAAACCGCTCATGCCGCCGAAAAAGAGTGTGGGCGAAAAAATTCCGCCACAGCCGCCGAATCCGTAGGAAAGGATCGTGGCCAGGATTTTGGCCACCAATAGAAGACCCGCGAGTTCCCAGGCCGCGTGACCCTCCCACGCCAACTGGTTGTCGAGGCCCTTAGTTAAATCGTCGTAGCCCAGGCTGAAAACACCCAAATGGCCGGTCAGGAAAAAGACCGCCGTTCCTATGACCCATGTCAGCGCCGCTCCGATAGCCGGTTTGAGCCATCCCGGAACTTTGTTCCAGCGGCGCTGTCGCGCCCGCAAATCCAGCGTCAGTTTCTGGAAAAACACGCCCGCCACGCTTGCCAAACCCGCAGCCAGCGGCGTGAGTGCGTACGCCCGCCATGTGGGTGCTTCGATGGGTCGCATGGCAAAGGCGGGTTGACGGCCAATCAAACCATGGACAATAAGCGCTCCGATAACCGCCGCCATCACGACGCTGCCCAAAAGGTTGCTGTTCAGATCCTGAATGATTTCCTCCAACACAAAGGCCATCGCGCTCAGAGGGGCGTTGAAAGCCGCAGCCAGGCCGACTGCTGCGCCGGAGGCCGTAGCACGCCTGCGATTCTGTTTTGCCTCGCCCAACCAACCCGCCATGGTCGAAGCCAGTCCGCTGGCCACATGGACGCTTGGACCTTCACGGCCCAGGCTGCCGCCGCCGCCGATGGCCAGAACACCCGCTACAAACTTGACCCAAACGATTCGCCAGGGAATCACGCCGAAATCCTTCCAAAACGCCGCCTTGGCCTGGGGAATGCCGCTGCCGGCCGCTTCCGGGCAGAATGAATCTAAGAGAATACCGGCCGCGAGCGCAGAACCCACCATCACGCCAAAACTGCCAAATATAAACGTCCAGTGTGACTTGGCCGACAGCGGCACGAATGTGTTGTCATAGAACAACGTGATGAGCCATTGAAAGGCGACAACGGCCAATCCGGCGGCGACGCCGTAAAGGCACGTTTGCAATATATTTCGGGTATTTCGCGGCAACTTCGCCAGATACCCCACTTGTTTTAGAAAAAACACCGTCATAGCTTCTCAAAAAGGGTCGAATGGTTCAAGTCACGGTTTTTGGAGGCGAAGATGGAGGATAGAAGATGGCGCGGAGAGCGTGAGAGCGTGAGCCAAGACAGCATCGTCTCCTGCGAGGTTTTCGTTCACAAAAACACGAGTGTGGGTTTTGAAATGGTGAACGAACGTGTGAGCGAATTAACTGACGAGCTGAAACAGCCCATTTTATTTGGCAAATTGAAGCATTTTTCACTTGAGACGGGCGAGTTTGGGGTGAACGAAAGCCGGGTTTTGCATTGCTTTTCGTTCACCGGAAAACCACGAATGCTCCCAATGCATGCAAAACAACTTCGAAAGGGCTCCCCATGAGCCACCTTCGGAGCGTGGCTGTGTCGGACATCGTGGACAGAAATACCGCGTTGCGCGGTTGAAATTCTTGATTCACACTTAATTGACGGATTTACAAAACCATGAACGTATTTGAAACGCTTGCGCGGTCGGCACAACAGTTTGCTGATCGCACTGCTATTATTGATGCCGGCGGCGCGATGGATTATCGTTCGCTCTGGCGCGAGGTTGAGGCGTTGCGGGCCCAGCTTGACCATCTTGGCCTCAAACAAGGGCAAGGCGTGGGTATCCGCGCGCGCAACGGACGGGCTTTTGTTATCGGTGGACTGGCTGCGCTGGGCTGCGGCGCGGTGGTCATGCCCATTCATCACCAGATGAAGCCGGATGAATTGTCCGATATGCTGGAAAAAGCGCCCTTGTGCGTGATTTTGGATGATGGGAGCGGGGGACCGGTCACTGAACACCCTCCCGCCTTCGCCAAGGCTACGGCGGACAAGAAAGGGTGGACACCAAACGCTGAGGCCCTGTCGAATGGGCTGCGCTTTACGAGGTTGGAAAATTCGCAGGTTGCTCTTGCGCCGCAAATTGCAGACGCGGCTTTTGTTCGATTCACCTCGGGAACGACCGGCGCGGCCAAGGGTGTTGTGATGACTCATCGGGATATCCTGGAACGCATCGCCGCAGCCAATTCCGGCCTGAAATTGACTCATGAAGACACGATTTTGTGGGTCCTGCCGATGGCCTATCATTTCTACGTTTCCATTATTCTTTACCTCGAAGCCGGTGCGACGGTTCTGGTGAGCGGTGATTATCTCGCAGAAAGTATTTTGGATTCCGCCGCGCAACATCGGGCCACGTTTCTATACGTCACGCCGATGCATATCCGGCTCCTGAATAGCGCACCATCCGGGCGCGTCCTGCCGCCGTCGCTTCAGCGGGTGATGTCCGTTTCGAGCAGATTGAATCCGCAATCGGCGCGCGATTTTCATGCAAGGTACAAGGTTCCGGTTTCGCAAGGGTATGGGATTATCGAGGTTGGATTGCCGATTATGAACATTGAAGAAGCGGCCGAACATCCGGAGGCGATTGGGCGGCCGGTGGCGGCGTTTGAGGCGATGATTGTGCGTGATGAGGCTCGCGAGGTGGAAGGTACGGAGATGGCAGAGGTGGCAGCGCCACTGGCGAAGCAGCTCTGCCCTACCGCGGATGGGGAGACGGGGCAATTGGCGGTGCGGGGGCCGGGGATGTTTTCAGGGTATTTGAATCCGCCGCGGCTTCGCTCTGAAATCATGCGTGACGGGTGGTTTTTGACGGGGGATTTGGCGCATCGGGATAGCAGTGGGCTCATTGTTCTGGACGGGCGGACGTCGTCAGTCATTCATGTGGCCGGACACAAAGTTTTTCCGGAAGAAGTTGCCGCGGTTTTGGATTCGCACCCGGCGGTCCTGCGTTCGCGGGTGTTTGGACGGCAGCATCCGCAATGGGGCGAGGCGGTTTATGCGGAAGCGCAGCTTCGGAATGGGACGCCTGTGACGGGTGACGAGGTCCTTACGTTTTGTCGCAAGCGCCTATCGAGTCAGAAGGTGCCGGTGTCGGTGGAGTTTGTGAGGGAGGTCGCGATGACTTCGAGTGGGAAGGTGAAGCATGGGTGAACGCGGATGGAAAACATCGAACATCGAACGCCGAACGCTGAATGAAAAAGAAAGGGACAGAAGGGACGCAAGGGACCCAGGGGACGCAAATTAGTCAGAGCCTCCTCGCTTCGGCTCCTACGGATGAAGGGGCTAATTTTTGGTTTTGGATTCCAGCAAATTAGTTCTTGGCTTGAGGAGCGATTCAACGGAATAGCCCGGAATTTCGTAGGTCCAATGGGCGAATTGATCATCTGTGGCCGGCTTGCCCCCAGGCTGGTCAATTGAAATGGTCATGGAGTCGTTGTCTTCTCCAGACGGCCAAAGTTGCGCCACGTAATTGGTCCCGTCGAAGGTTTCGACTGTCACGGTTGTGGCATTTTTTGGCGCGGTTGCGCCGGATGAAACGTCATTGAAAGCGAGTGAATCGAATGAGCTGGTCACATCGTCAATCTTCGACGAATCCAATTTCTCGCCGGGGCGGGCGCCGGCCAGTCGCCAGTCATTGGTTTCAGTAGCGCGCTCTAATTTCCATGAATTGGTCGCCTCAGGAAAGGTTACGGCGATGGATTTAGGATTTGAGATTTTGACAAAGGTCTTGTCCAGCCAATCGGAGGGATTGGCAGTGACATTGTCGAATGGTTCGGAAATCACTACGACGTCAGCGTTATTGCTGTTGGCGATCACGTAGCGGCCGTCGGGCCAGCCCTGGCCATTGGCAGGCTGGTTCATGTGGTCTTTGCCCAGAAGAAGCGAGGCGACGGTTTTGCCGTTTTGATCTTTGAATTCGAGGAGCGCGCCTGAATTAGATCCCGGGCCGGGCGGCGAGAGATTAAACCGCGGGAGTTCTGACGGACCGGTTTCTTCGTGTTGCACCACTTTCAATTCAGCCAGTTTCACCAATAAATCGCTGATCTGGGAAAAATTGGCCGGGTAATCGGCGCGCTCCCGCACGCTCCAGATTTCATTGTGTTTTTCCAAAGTCAATTGGTTCGTGCCTGAATCAATGGCGATTTGCGCAATGTCGTTTACCGGCAGGTTCGGCAGCAGCTTGCCACCGATGGTTTGGTCTGCGCTTTGCCATGACGAGTTGCCACGCTGATAAATGACCCAACCCGCCGCGCCCAGAAGCACGACAAAGAACACCAAAACATTGAATTGTCTCCGATTCATTTTGCTGAAGTTTTTTTCCGCTTGATGAACGCCGTGGTCATGCCCACCGCTGTCACGGCGCAGGGCATTGCCAGGATATTCAGCCAGGTCAGGCGCATCTCCAGCGAGACGACTTCCCGACGCAAGTCCTTTTGGGCCTGGCGCAACTCGCGGTTGGTCTCCGCCTCTTGTTTCCGGAAGTTGTCAATTTCGGCCTCCTGCGCCGGAGAGAGGATGAGCTTCTGGTCTTTGTCAGACTTCTGCTGTTGCAAGTCATTCAACTTTTCCTCCGTGTCATTGAGGGTTTTCTGCAATGCGTCGATTTTGGCCTGGCCGCTGGCCTCCGCGGCCGCTTCCATTTGTTTGATCCGGGTAAAGGGCCGGCTCATCGAGGCCCGGCTGCGCAAGCCGATGAGATTGTTGTTACCCGCCATTTGCTCGACGAGATTTTGCGCAAAATCCAAATTGCCATTGAGAGGATTCACCATTTCACCGACGGGAGTGTCGGTCTTTTGCACCGAAAAATCATCCGCGAGCATGTCCGAGTCGCCGACCAGGACCACGCTCGTTTCCACTTTCGATTCTTTCAACGAATCGTCATTGGCCTTTGCGACCGTGTTTGTGTCGGAATCGTCCTTCGGCTCGCCGTCCGGAAACGCGGTGTGGAATTTTCCAGTCAGGCGGATGGCAAGAGCGTAATTTTCGCCGGTCGCCTTAAAACCGTTCATGATGGCGTCCGCGCCCATGCCCGCCATCATCGCATCGGTCAATTCAGCGTCCTTTGAACTATGCAACAGGACAGTTTCTTTGAGCCCTGCAGCCGGTTGCCCCGTAAACGCGCCGACGGTCGGCAGCCAAAGGCTGTCCATTTCGCTGGTCACGATGTCGTTTTGGTTGATGCCCTCCGGTGTCAACGCCAGCCAGGCGGGATTTTCGATGGGCTGGCCGTTGCCATTATCCAATTCCATCTTAAAGTCCAGGTCGGCGACGACTTTGCTGGTGTCGAATTGAATACCCCAGGCCTTTAGTAATTTGTCGAGGGTCGCACTGGTGTTTTGCCCGCCCATCATCGGATTTTGTTGCTGGTGGGCCATTAAAGTGGATTGCGGGTCGAGGAATGCTATCAATTTGCCGCCGCGCAAAACGAATTGGTCAATGGCATACTGCGCCTTGTCGGAAATGCCGCCGGGATAAATCACAAGGAGGGTTTTGACGCTGTCGTCAATCTTGTCGGCGTCCATTGGGATTTGCTGGACGTTGAAGTCCTGCTGTAACTGCTGCACGAGTGTCCACGCCGGGGCGCCTTGCTGGTTTTGCATCTGCATTTCCGGGTTCGGCTGCTCGCCAAACACGGGCAATGCGCTCATGATGCCGATCGTGGCTTTGTCCGGTTCCTGCACTTCGGTAATCGCGCGGGTAATGTCGTATTCCAATGATTTCTCGCGGTTCGGATCAAGAAACGGAATTGCGACGCGCTGGTCCGCCATGCTGATGCTCAGGCCCAAGTAAAAATTGTCGCCGTCGGAAAGCTGCTGCGGTTCCAGGCCGTCCATTCGAGCTGAGTCTTCGGCGTCGGAATCCGGCTCGGCATCGAATTTTTGGATGATGATATTTTTGCCGGCTGCAAATTTATATTCGTGCAACAGGTCTTCCACCTCGCGCGCGTAATCCTTTAAGAAAACTGTCTCAGGAGCTGATTCGCCCTGGGTGCAATAAAAGCGGATGGTCACGGGACCATCCAGGCTCTTGAGCACGGTTTTGGTTCCTGCCGAAAGGCTGTAGGTTTTTTCCTGCGTCAAATCCGCGCGATAGGGAAACGCGCCGGAAATGACATTCACGGCAACCACGAGAACGAACATCACCACGACACCTGCCGAGGAATAAAGAATGGTTTGAAGTGACTTCTTTTGCATCAAATGAATCAATTGGTCCTGTGTGTCCGCAAAATGACGCTGGTCGTGAACAGGCAGAACCCGATCATCGACAGGAAGAAAACGACATCGCGGGAATCCAGGATTCCCTTTTTGAATCCTTCAAAATGCGTCAACACGCTCAAAGACGTGACCAGGTCGACCAGCCATTGCCAGTTGGGATTCAGGTTTTGAAGTAAATTAACGACCGGGCGAATTCCGGCCAGGATGAGGAACAAACATGCCACTACCGAAATGATGAAGCTGACCACCTGGCTGCGCGTAATAGCCGACGTAATGCAACTGACTGCCAGATATGCCCCGGCCATCAGCCAACTGCCCACGTACCCGGCGAGAATTACGCCATTGTCCGGGCTGCCCAGGTAATTGACTGTCACCACAACCGGAAATGTCAGCGCCAGCGCCAGGCCGAGAAACAGCCATGAGGCGATGAATTTTCCGACGATGGCTTCCCACGGCGCGATGGGCATGGTCAACAACAGTTCCAACGTGCCGACGCGGCGTTCGTCCGCCCACAACCTCATTCCCACTGCCGGCACCAAAAATAGATAAAACCACGGATGCCAGAAGAAGAACGAGTTTGTCAAAGACGCCTGGCCGCTCTCAAAAAATCCGCCCAACATGAATGTAAAAGCCCCGTTGAGCAGGAGAAAAATCACGATAAAAACGTAAGCGAGCGGCGACGAAAAATACGCCTGAAGCTCGCGTTTTGTGATGGTCTTGATGTTGCCGAAGCTATTCATATTTCCGGTCAATTTTTCGTGTCAGGCATGGTGATGTTCCGAAACACGTCGTCCAAACGGCCTTCCTCTGTCCGCAATCCTTCCACTTGCCAGCCGTCCGTGGCGGCAATGACTTCGCGCGTCAAATCGCCGTCGCCGGTTGCGCGCGGAAAAACGGTCACCGTCGCGCGGGCTCCTGCGCCGTTGACGATTGTTTTTTTCGCCGAACGCAACGCCCGGAGTTTTGCCTGCACCAATTCCGCGGCTACGCCGTTCACGCGCAACGTCACCGCCCCGGCCCATTCGGACTTGCGGCGCAGTTCCTCGGGCGTGCCGTTGGCCACAATTTTACCGCGATCGATGATGATGGCGCGAGAGCAGGCGGCATCCACTTCTTCCAAAATGTGAGTGGAAAAAATAATGGCTTTGCTTTCGCCCATCTTGCGGATCAACTGCCGTACTTCATGCTTTTGATTCGGATCGAGGCCGTCGGTCGGTTCGTCCAGGATGAGAATATCGGGGTCGTGAATAATAGATTGCGCGAAACAGGCGCGATGGCGGTAACCTTTGGAAAGCGTATCGACGCTCTGATAGAGCACCGGCTCCAAAAAGCATAATTCCGCCGCGCGATGGACGGCCCGGGTCCGGGCATTCCCGCGCAGACCCCGGATTTCCGCGGCAAAATTCAGAAAACCGTGGACGGTCATGTCCGTGTACGCCGGGGCATTTTCGGGGAGGTAACCGATGAGTTTTTTGGCGGGGATGGGATTTTCCAGCATGTCGAATCCACCCACCGTTACCGATCCACTTGTGGGCGTGACGAAACCGGTGATCATCCGCATGGTAGTGGATTTACCCGCGCCGTTCGGCCCTAAAAAGCCGAGAACCTCGCCGCGTTCCAATTCGAAAGAAATCCCATCAACGGCCCGTTTTGGTCCAAAATGTTTTGCTAAATCCCGAACTTTAATCATGTCATTTGCCAGCTAGTGTCAGCGTGCGCAGACGCGAATAAAAATGACTATAAGCGAAAAGCGTCTTACGATTTCAAAATATTAGACAGCCAGCGGGGAAAATGTTCAAGAATTTTTTGCAGGGGTGAGTGGATATGTCGTAGTGCGATATACTTTCAGTTTGTATAGGTCCTATATGACGCGGACGAGGACAGCCGGTTTACCGTTTGCGTGATTCCAGGAAGCACTTTCGCCATTCTGCGCGCAATAGTTTGCCGTGACCGTTTCGCTCGAGTGAGCCCACAAACCACCACTCGCGGGGCACTTGCCAGCCGGGCAGCTTTTGCAACAGGAACTGTTTCAATTCCTCTTTAACCCCATCCCGTTTTGCGTTGACGCACGCAACGATAAGGTCCACGCGGTCGGCATTGCCGCTGGGCACGCCGAAAACGAGGCAGTCATCGACTGCCTCATGCTCGAGCAAGGCATCTTCGATGACCGCCGGCAGGACCTTCCGTCCGGCCACATTGATATGGTCATCGGCACGGCCGCGCAGATGGACCTGGCCGTCGATCATTTCGGCAAGATCGCCTGTTCGGAAAATTCCGGGAGCGAGCGCATCTTCCTTTCCCGGCCAATACGTTTCGCCCACGGCGCGGCTCCGCACCCGAAGGAATCCATCGCCGCCGATCTCCACGTTCACATTTTTCAATGGCCTTCCGACTGACGATTCATCCGTGCGCGGGCCCGGCGCGGCATCAAAAGAGATGCCGCCGCACTCGGTACAGCCGTAGAAATTATGGATTTTGACACCGTGTTCATCGAAGACCTGCCGTTCCAAGGCCAATGGCAGCGGCGCGCCGGCCGAAATGGCCAGGCGCACGTTGCTCAGGATGGCTCCCGCTTTGTGCCAGGCATGCCACAATGCGGGCACACCGGCGACCGTGAGGTTCCAATGGGCATGGGCGGCGCATCGCAATGCCACTGGCAGCGGCGATGGCGCCAGAAACAGGGGAATGCCATGCAACAGCAGCGGCAGGACGAGATTCGAAAATCCATAGGAATACGCCATTGAAATGACGCCCAGATTGGGCCAATCCGGACGCAACCCCATTGTCTCGACGATATTTTCGGCATCGGCGGCGAGCTGTTCCCCGGTGAAGGCGACGACCCGGCCGACGCCGGTTCCGGCCGGCGTGACTTTCAAATGAGAGCACGGTTTTGGCGGCAGCGGGAGGTCAGGCGGTTGTTGCTGCGATTCGAGAGGGCAAACCACTGTCCCGGCACGCCACGCCCTCAAAACGGCAATCACAAATTGTGGAGAATTGCCTTGCGGAAAAATGATGCCGCGAGCG
Source organism: Candidatus Sulfotelmatobacter sp. (assembly GCA_035503455.1). GTDB lineage: Bacteria > Verrucomicrobiota > Verrucomicrobiia > Limisphaerales > UBA11358 > UBA11358. The sequence goes on from DATJTK010000120.1 coordinate 13,922, forward strand.
CCGGGAATCGGCACCTCGCCTTCTTTGCGCAATTCGGAAAACGTCCATGATTGGCCGGATGCCAAATCTCGCATTGCGACCTCATTACGTTTCTCCTCGACCACCTTCTGCCAGCGTTCGTACAGCATTCAAATGTTAACTTTAAGTAAATTTATATTGGGCAAGGTTGCAAGTCCGATTTTTGGCATAAAAACGCCCTGTGGGGACGTTGAAACGTTAAAAAGATTGAATCGTTGAAACGTCTCCCGCCGGGTTTTGGCGCGGAGAGAACGTTGAAATGGGGGAATTTGTGGATCATTTGAATAATTCCCGAATTATGCGCAGGGACAATGAACCCGCGAGTTGCGCCGCTGCACGCGGCGCTACACAGCGCAGCGCGCCGTGTTTCACCACTTTCGGAGGATTGGGCAGATCAAAAAGTGTTTTCATGTTTGCGGGACGACGATTAATATGACGAATGATTATCGCGCCATCGCTGCTTGCAGGAAATTACGCCGCCTTTGGCAAGGACGCCGTTCGCGCTTCGAAGTCCGGGGCCGACTGGCTGCATTTGGACATCATGGACGGTCATTTCGTGCCAAACATTTCGTTTGGCCCGCAGGTTGTCAAAGCTGTTCGCCCCTTGAGCCGGTTGTTCTTTGATGTGCATTTAATGTGCAGCAAACCTGAAATCCTGCTCGAACCGTTTGCCAAAGCCGGGGCCGATGAAATGATTATTCACGTGGAATTGGACCATCAGGTTGAACCACTCATTTGGAAGATAAAAAACCTTGGTAAAAAAGCGGGGCTCGCGGTCAATCCACCCACGCCTATATCACTCGTGCAGCCGTATCTCGACAAAATTGATTTATTGCTGGTGATGACAGTCAATCCGGGTTTCGGCGGCCAGGAATTCATTCACGAAACCCTCCCCAAAATACAGCAGGCGGATGCCTGGCGGCGCGAAAGGAAATTGTCGTATCGCATTAGTGTGGACGGCGGCATCAACAACCAGACCGCGGCCGAGTGCGCGCGAGCGGGCGCGGACACCTTTGTGGCCGGCACGAGCCTGTTTGGGGCACGGAGCCTGAAAGCTGCCGTGACAAAGATGCGAAATATTGTGCACACAAACGACCCGGCGATGGCGGATCTGAAGGTGCAGGCGTTGAAGGGTTGAAGCGGATTGCGGCGGGATTAATGGATTGTTGGATTGTTGGGGCTGTTGTGCTAGTTTCTTAACATGATTCAGGCGGAAGAATTGGTCGGCGCGGAATGGGCCGAATGGTATCGGCTTACACCGGTTGAACGCTGGCTGGAAAGTGAAAAATTGTGGCAAACTTATCTGGCGCTTGGAGGATCGCTTGATCCCGAACCCGATACGCAAAGTCCTTTCTTCGATGCGCGCGCACCGCGTCCGCGCCCTTCTCATGGGCGGACAGGCGTGCGTGTTCTACGGCGCAGCCGAGTTTAGTCGCGACACGGATTTCGCCATTCTGCCAAATCCTGAAAATCTTGGGCGCCTCCGCAAAGCACTCCAGGACCTGTCTGCCGGTCCGATTGCGGTTCCACCGTTCGAATTAAAATTTCTGCGCAAAGGCCACGCAATTCATTTTCGCTGTCTGCATCCTGAAGCTTCGAGAATCCGCCTGGATGTCATGTCCAAAATGCGCGGGGTGGATTCTTTTGAAAAACTCTGGAAGCGCCGGACGACCCTCGGCCTTCCGAACGGGGAGACATGCGATTTAATGTCATTGCCGGATTTAGTTTTGGCAAAGAAAACTCAACGGGACAAGGATTGGCCAATGATTCGACGTCTCGTCGAGGCGAATTTTTTTGGAAATCGGAGAAATCCAGGCACTCCACAAATTCGTTTTTGGCTTCGAGAACTTCGAACGCCGGAATTGCTCGTTGAAGTCACAAAACACAATCTGAAATTGGCGCGACAGCTTGTGCAAAAACGCCCTTTGCTCCAGTCCGCACTCACCGGTCAAATCGAAAAACTGACAGACGAATTGTTTGCTGAGGAATTCGCGGAACGAGAAAAAGACCGGCTGTATTGGCTGCCGTTAAAAAAGGAATTGGAGCAATTACGCCATTCGAAAGCGCTGAAGCGACGGGTGGAGCATGGCGAACAGGCAAATCGGCAGGCCATTCCATTCCGAATCGGAAAGGACGGGAGGGACACAAAGGACAAAAGATGAGCGGTCACCGTTCCGCGCCCTTTTGATGGGCGGACAGGAGGGCGCGTTATACGACGCGGCGTCGATTTCATAGTTTGATATAACATTTTTGGCGGGATTGATTTAAGAGTTTCATCCGTTGAACGCTAGAAAAAACTGAAAGATGACAAAGATTTCATGTATGCGTTTGAGATTATCTTTGCCACACTTCGCGCGTGTCACAAATTGCATTTGGAACAGACGGCTGGCGGGCGGTTATCGCCGAAGACTTCACTTTCGACAATGTTGCGCGCGTCGCACAGGCGGCGGCGGACTATTGGAAATCCGAGACTCAGAATCCGCAATCCAAAATTTTCGGCCGCGACCTGAAAATTGTCGCTGGTTATGACCGCCGATTTCTTTCGGATGCATTTGCCAAAACCGCGGCGGAAGTCCTGGTCGGAAACGGATTTCAGGTCGTTCTCACTCCGGATGCATCCCCTACCCCATCCATTTCCTTCGCCGTCCGGCATCTGAACGCCATCGGCGGCGTGATGATTACCGCCAGCCACAACCCGCCCATTTTCAACGGCTTCAAGCTTAAATCCTATTACGGGGGCTCAAGCAGTCCGGACGAGTGCAAAGCCATTGAACAGGTTCTCGATAAAAATCCCGTCCGCCGCCTGAAACTCGGTGACGCGATTCATGAAGAGAAAGTTTCCATTCGAGACCTTCGCCCTGCGCATTTTGCGGCGGTAAAGAAGCTGGTGGATTTCAAACGGATTGCCAAATCGAAGCTGCGTTTTGCGCACGACGCTTTGTTCGGGGTCGGCGCGGGCTGCTTCGAAGAGCTTCTTGCCGGCACGACGTGCCAGGTGACGACCCTTAACGCGAAACACGACGTTTTGTTCGGAGGCATCAATCCCGAGCCGGTCCTGCAAAATTACGGCCCGACCCAATCATTTTTACGCAAGCACCCTCACGACGTGTGCCTGGTCACTGACGGCGATGCCGATCGCGTCGGAGCCATGGACGGCCGCGGCAATTACCTGACCACACATAAAATCATTTGCCTCCTGCTTCGGCATCTGCATCTCAATCGCGGTCAAACCGGCCGTGTTGTCAAAGCGCTTACGACCACTTCGATGGTTGATAAGATGTGCGCGCAATACGGTTTGCCGCTTGTGGAAACGGGCGTTGGTTTCAAGTATATATGCGCCGAAATGCTCAAGGGCGGCGTTCTCCTGGGCGCTGAAGAAAGCGGCGGCATCGGCTTTCCCGGGCATATTCCAGAACGGGACGGCATCGCCGCCGGCCTTATGCTCCTGGAACTGCTCGCCATCGAAAAAGCCCCTATCACACGCATCGTGGCAAAATTGGAAAAGGAATTTGGCCCTCATTGTTACGGCAGAATTGACACGCATTTCCCGCTGGAGAAGCGCGCGGCCCTGATGGAATCCCTGCGGAGCAACCCTCCGGCTGCGCTCTTGCGCTCGCCCCTGGCCGAAGTCAAAGCGTATGACGGCGTCAAATTCGTCGCGCGCGATTCCTCCTGGTTGATGCTGCGCGGCTCAGGCACCGAACCGATTTTGCGAATTTACGCGGAAGCCAAGACGCCTGGAGACGTTAAGAAACTTCTGAAATCTGGCGTAAAGCTGGCCAATGCAGTCGCGTGATGATAGGGACCATGGATCTCTTTTCGCAAGTCGCACTGCAACTGCCGTCCCGCCCGCGCAAAGCGGGCAGAATCCACTTGTTGCGCCGCTGCACGCGGCGCTACACGGCGCAACGCGCCATGTTCCATCAAACCCTCCCCGCGCATCCGTGTTGCCCTTGCGCTTAAACCCCTCCGGGCTTACTCGCCGGGCCGTTTGTCGCAGGCGACATCGGCGCGGCGTTGGTAGCTGCCGGCGCTTCAGTCGGGGTTGTCTTTTTCGCGCAACCACACACCGACAGCATCGACACAGCCAAGAGTAGAAGAACGATCGTTCTCATGACCACTACTGGTTCCTCACCGTAATGTTGTTGTCCACCGAGGTCACACCCTGGACGCCTTTGGCGATATCACCCGCCTTGTCCTTTTGGGCCTGTGAATCCACAAATCCGCTCAGTTGGCACGTTCCGCGATACACGTCTACGTTCACCTGATCGAATCTATATTCGGCATTGTTGCTCAATGCGCTGCGGACCTGGTGCTGCAAGGATTTGTCATCAATATACTGGCCCGTGCTGCGTGTGTTGGAACTGCTGGCACAACCGGTCAATGTCCCAACCGCTCCCGTGGCCAATAATCCCAAACACAGGGCCATGCTTATAATTTTCGTTTTGTTTTTCATATTTCCTTTCCTCACGTTTCTATTGTTTCAAGTTCCTTCAAAAGCTCAGGCGCACGCCGGCGCGGCCTACTCCATAGTCCCGCGTTTTAACAGCCGCAAGATATCGGGCGTCCACAAAAATGCTGAAGTGTGGCATCAGCCGAAGTTCAAGTCCCGCGCCGCCTCCTCCGACGATTTGGTCGACGCCCTCAAATTGATAGCCGGCTCCGCCGAAAATGTACGGCGCCAGCCCGCAACCCAGGGGAAAGCGGAAGATCAGGTTTCCAGTGGTTGTATCTACGAAGCTACGGTGCCAGTTGACGGCGAAGAAGTCACCGCCAATGCCAAGATGCCTAGTTAAAAAATAGTTTACACCCGCCCCGCCACCAAATTGCAAATTGCGCCGAGCCGCCGCGCCATTGTTAAAGTAAGTCGAGTGGAGCGTACTGACGCCAAACAAGTCGACCGACAATTCATCGGCGTGATACAGATGCCCATATTGTTCCCAGTGATTGCCCGGTGGCGGCGCCGTTTGCGCTTGTTCCGGCGCATTGTATGTCTGTGTCTGCGCATGAATTGAAATCGTCAATCCAACGACCCCCGCCATAATCCCTGCCCATTTCCCTATTTTCATAAACCTCTGCCTCCTTTGTCTTTAATTAGCTCGTCCCGTGCCATTGATGGCGCCACCTTATTCGTTCTGTCGCAACTCTTTATCGCCAAACTGACCCTCGCCGCCATTCCATCCGTTTTGCATTTCGCACGGACGGACTATGCAACAATGCCGTGCCTCGGTATAACCAAAATCCTGGGGGGGTTTAAAAAAACGCAGCTTAACAGCGTTTTTTTCGTGTCGTTTTCAAAACTGTTTCGAGCCTTCGGGCATCGAGCAGCGTGACCAAAGCCATTTCGGATCGCCTCCTGAGCAACGGCATCGGCAGCATCCCTGCGATGCCGCGCGCGCGGGTATACAAATCAAACGGCCCCTGAACCAATGACATTTCCAGGCCCAAAATCCGATCACGGGCGGACTTTTTGATTTTGATGTCAAAGCCGGCGGCGCCACGACCAAATCGAACGGGAATGTCCCGGGCCGTGGTATTGATCGGGCTGCGTCTTCTCATCCAATTATTTTTTGGGTTCATAGAATATTGGGCGCCAGTAAAAACATTGTCCGTATGGCTTTCTTTATTGTCATCCTTTACAGCGGTATAATTAGCAGCCCGTATGCCGGTTGGATTTGGGCGCCCGGATTAGATTGAATGAGCGACCTTGTGGCGCGACCATAAGTTTTATTTTTGCAAACTGCAACTGGCGCCGTTTTGCCGGTTTGCAACTTGCATCGCGGCGCCGTCTCATTGCGTGTCAATCCCGTAAAATCACGCGCGGCACGAAGCAAGCTTCACAAAAGGGGCCTGGAAACAATTTCGGCAGCGGCGGACGGGGTCCGGCTGGGCCGTTTTGTACCGGCAAGCAACATAAACATGCTTTATTCATTTCAAAGAAGGTATGGAAGGAGTCATTCATATTCTCCTGGCGCTCGCCATCATGCTGCTTGTGGAGCGGCTGATCCAGGCGGGAAATGTCTAAAGCAACGGGGCTGATCAAAAATTCGAAATACAATCATATGAAAAAGACCGACATGGAAGAAAGCGCGTCGAGTCTGGCGGACGATGCGCGTGAATTACTGGCCGCCACCGCGGGCATGGCCGAAACGAAAGTTGTGGAAGCACGGAAACGGCTTCAGGCCGCGCTGGAACGCGGCAAGGAAGCCTGGGGCCATCTCCAGGACCGGGCAGTCGAGCAGGCAAAGGTTGCCGATGAAGTCATTCGGGACCATCCCTATCAATCGATTGGCGTTGCCTTTGGTGTCGGCGCCCTGATGGGAGCCCTGCTGGCCCGCCGCACCTGAACAGCGTCATGGAAACACCGCCTGACACGGGCGCGCATTTGGCGGGCGCGATAAAAAGGTTGCTCTGGCAGATCGTCGCCATCGGCCACAATCGCGCCGAACTGGTGATGGTGGAAATGCAGCAGGAACGGGCGCGGGCGCAGGAGATAGTCTTCCTCGCGGCCGGTATCTCCGTGTTTGGCGTGTTGGCGGCCTTAACACTGACAGCAGTCATCGCCTGCGCCTGCAAAAGTCATTTACTTCTGGCGCTTTGCGCGCTCACGGTTTTTTATTGTCTTGGCGCGCTGTTCTTTTATGTTAGGCTGATGCGAATGCTTCGCGATTGGGATGCGTTTACCGCGTCACGCGAGCAAATTGAAAAGGACCGCGAATGTTTGGAAAAAAGAGCTACCTGAAAACGCTCGAACTCCGCAAGCAGGAGATCCTCGCCCAGAGCGACGTCAATCGAGTTGAATTGCTCAAGGATTGGGAAGTGCTCAAGACAGAAATGGACCGGATTAAAAAACACGTCCGCACTGCCGGTTCGATCGCTTCTTCCGCCGCGTTCGTGGCCGCTGCAGCGGCGCTATTTCGGCACAAGCATGAAGCGCCGAATACCGAGAGCCGCTCGAAGGTCCCATGGGTTTCCGCGGCGCTCAGCGGCGCGCGGGTTGGCGCGTCCCTGTTTACGAAGTTCAGGTCCTTTATGCGCGAGCGGCGATAGGATTGGATTGTCGGAGCACTTACCTGGCGGCGGGTTGTGGGGCCGCCTTTTCTTCCTTCTCGCGCACCAAAGTTGCGCCCTTGCCCAGGCGTTTGCGCAGGTAGGTCAGCTTGGCCCGGCGCACAGATCCATGGCGTTCGACTTCGATTTTGTCTACGCGCGGCGAGTGCAGCGGAAATACGCGCTCAACGCCTTCGCCGTAACTGATGCGCCGCACGGTAAATGTTTCATTCAGGCCCGCGCCGCGTTTGCCAATCACAACGCCCGAAAAAATCTGAATGCGTTCCTTGTCGCCTTCAACGACCTTCGTATGCACCTTTACCGAGTCGCCGACGCCAAACTGCGCGTTGTCCTTCCGAAATTGCTCGGATTCAATTTTTTTCAATAATGTCTGGTTCATAAATTAGCATTGTCCGGCTTTAATAAGTCCGGACGTCGTTGTTTTGTCCGCAGTTTCGCCTGCTCGCGCCGCCACTTTTCAATTTGGGCATGATTGCCGGAAATCAAAACGTCCGGCGTCTTCATTCCCCGAAATTCAGCCGGTCTGGTATATTGCGGATATTCCAGCAATCCGTGGCTGAAAGACTCGTCGCGCGAACTTTCATCGTCGCCCAAAACACCGGGCAATAACCGGGTCACGGCATCAATCACGACCATTGCCGGGAGGGCGCCGTTCGTCAGAACGTAGTCGCCGATGGACAATTCGTCGTCCGCCAGCGCCTGCCGCACGCGCTCGTCAAAGCCTTCATAATGGCCGGTGACGAGCAACAAATCCGTCTGCGCCGCCAGCTCCCGAGCAATCCGCTGGTCAAATTTTCGGCCGGCGGGCGAAAGTAAAATCACTTTGGCGCCGTCGCGCCGCAGACTCTCTACCGCTTCAAAGATCGGTTCCGGCTTCATCAACATTCCCGGCCCGCCCCCAAACGGACGGTCATCCACGGTTCTATGCCGGTCATGCGTCCAATCGCGCAAGTCGTGCACGTTTAAGTCCAGCAACCCCTTCTTCCGCGCGCGTTTGATGATGCTCTCATCCAGCGGCCCGGCAAACATGGCCGGAAACAAAGTCAGCACGTCGATTTTCATCATGCCTGCATCTTCGTCCCCGGTCCCGGAATCCCGTGAGGACGAGGGTGATTACGATTTGGCGTCCTCTACGATTTCGAGGGAGCACCGCAAGCCCTTGCGGGCGCTGCCCGCCAAAAGCAACGAGCGGATCGCATTAATGGTCACGCCCTGCCGCCCAATAATCTTTCCAACATCGGCCGGGTCCAGTCGCAATTCGAAAACCGTCATACCCGACCGCTCGACCGGTGTTATGCTCACGGCTTCGGGCTTTTGCACGAGTCCTTTAATGACGTATTCCAGGAACTCTTGCATTGATAAAAATCATTACGCCGCGGGCGCTGCCGCGGCGGCCTTGCCGGCCTTTTTGATGAAACTGGCCACTGTGTCGCTGGGTTGGGCGCCTTTGCCAATCCAATATTGGGCGCGATCCAGCTTGAGCGAGAAATTCTCGCCCTTCTTGAGCGGATTGTAGGTGCCAATCTCCTCGATAAATTTGCCATCGCGCGGGCTGCGGCTGTCCGCCACCACGATGCGAAATGCCGGCATGTTCTTCGTGCCGACCCGTTTCATGCGAATTTTGACTGCCATAAATATTACAAAAGGACGCGAAACATATCAGGCTCCCCGTTTTTTGCAAGCCTTGTTTTTGATTTAAATGGCTCCTGGCCGGCGCGGGCTTATCGTTTTATTGGCCTCACGATATTAATCCACGCCAATCATCACATTTGAGGCTTTTATAATGGCGCAGGCATCCATGCCAACTTTCAAGTTTAGCTCGCGGGCGCTTTCGGTGGTGATGGTCGCGGTGATTTCGACCCCGGGCGCGATGTCCAGCGTCACAACGCTGCTGATTGGGCCGGTTTCCACGCTTTTGACCTTGCCATTAAGGACGTTTCGGGCGCTCAATTTCATACGTTTAACCTTAGCACATCTCAATCAGACTTGAAACGGGAACTCAAAACGAGAAACTATTGAAATGAGCCATCCCTACGAAGAGACTTTGAGCGGTGAAACATTGCCCCGTTCCGCGCCGGATTCCCGCCACGAAGCGATCTGCGATCGTTTGCACGCCACCATGAACGCCAGCATATCGAATGTCGCCTCCACGCAACTGCTGGCCCCGCGGACCAAAGTGCAGGTGACGCGGGACACGGCGATTCGTCCCGACCTCGCCGTCCTTACCACGGCAACCGGCAAACTTTTCCTGGCCGTGGAAATCGTCAGTCGCGACGACCATAGAACGGACACCGTCATCAAAAAGGATATCTACGAGCAGATACGGGTCCCGCGCCTGTGGATGGTGGACCCTCGCTATGACAACGTGGAGGTTTATCACAGCACGGAATTTGGCCTGCAACTCAAGGGGATCCTGGCTGGAAGTGAAATCCTGTCCGAAAAACTTCTGCCCGAGTTTCAGATTGTGATCAAAGAACTCTTCGCCACCGAAATATAAGCAGCTGCCCCGCCAAGCTTTGGCATAGAACCATCTGAGAGTCGGTTATGGCGACGGCGGACCCGCAACGATCCGGTAGAATTTTGCCGAACCGGAGGCATTCGTATCGACAAGGACAAAGGGCATTGCCTGGGGTGAATTCGTTGCGAGAACATCTGTCCACGTTCCCGTCGCGAGGTTGGTCGTGGCCTGCAGTTCGTAATCCAGGCCAACCTGGCCGGAGACGCTGACACTAAATTGTCCGTTGGAATAAGCGGCTGAGCTTTGTACAGGAGCAGTCAATGGAATTACGGTCAGCACAGCCGCCGCGCTGGTTACGTTGCCCGCGAGTGTTGAAACGACCACCGCGTAGCTCCCGGCATCATTGAAGGTAACGCCGGCAATGGTCAGGCTGGCATTTGTCGCCGCCGGAAGATTTGTTCCATTAAAAAGCCATTGATAGGTCGGGGCGGGAATACCTGTGGCAGCGACAATGAAGACAGCGTTGGAACCATAACCGATTGCCTGGCTGGCGGGATTTGTCAGAATATTCGGCGAAAGTTCAGGCTGCCAGCCGTAGAGCCACGCCGTTGCGCTGCCGGCCAGCGCCACGTTTGGATCGCCGGCCGAAAGGGGAATTCCATTGCTCAGGGTCACCACCGTGCCGTAGTCATTGGTGCAATTGTAATACCAGTTGCGGAAATCGTTCGTCGGGATGGCGTCTGAACTCCATCCACCAATGTTCGTGCTGACAAAACAATTGATCAGGGCGGTGTTGCCGTTCGTAATGCTGCGGGTGCGGCCGACAACGTCAAGTGGGCTTCCATTGGCCAACGTTTGCAGCGCGCAGTTCACGAATGAAAATCCGTTGCTGCTGATGTCCGTGGCCGGGTTGGGCGAAGGATTTGGACCGTACGACGCCGAGCTGTTTTGCCGTGTCAGATATAGAATCTGGCAATTAGTGAAAAACAGATTGCCGCCGCCCCAAATAAAGTCCACGTCACCCTGAACAAGGCTGCTATTGAAATATCCCTTGCTCGTGCTGATGTTGGCCAAAATCGTGTCCTGCGTGCTGTCCACGTTGCAGTTGTTGACGATGATTCGCGCCGCGCCGCTCTCCAGCATGAGCGCTTCAGCCTGCGACGCATCCTGTGGCGTGGAATTCGAGACCGTCAAATTGTCCAGGGCAATATCATTTGCGGCGACTCTGAAGGTCATGCGGTTGTGAGTGTTGCCATAAACATAGCTGTTATTGGCATAGACAATCGTCGTGTCCGAACGACTCTGCCCGCGCAGCGTGATGTTGTTCTTCGATTGGACGTTCACGACTTCCGTATAGGTACCGTTGTGAATAGTAATGAGCGTTGGAGTCGTGTTATTGGCGGGCACCGAATCAACCGCTCCCTGCACCGTCGCAAAATCTCCGCTGTAGTCCTGAGCGACGACTAAATTCGTCGGATTGGCCGGACCGGTGGGCTTGGTGGTAAAGGTCCATTCATTGGTAGCGGTGATGCCCGCAAACCAGGCCCCGGCGCTGTCAGCGAATGTCCCGTCATCAACGGTCACGCAATAGGTCTGGTTGGACGTCAGAAGCCCGTGATGCGGATAAATCGCCGCCGTCCTGCCGCTAATAATTACCGGAAAATTCGTGAATATCTGGCCGCCAATGCTGTAGGGTTGAACATTGGCAGCGTACGTCGGATTGTTAGTTACGTTCTGGCTCAAATCAATCGTGTCCACTGGCGTGGCGCTGTTGGTAATGTTGTAGATTTTAATGGTTCCCGCGGCCAGCACGGTCGGCTGGGAACTGAAAGTAATGTATAGCGGTGTATCGTAACAAATATTCGTTCCGCCGTTATTGGGTGTCAGCGCCGCAACGGACATAGTGGAATTGACCGTCAACGTGACGCTAACCGTGTTGGTCACACCTGCGGCGTTGGAGATAGAGCATGAATACGAGCCGGTATCGGCGGAAGATGCGCTCGCAATTGTGAACGTAGCGTTCGTTGCCGTATTGTTGAGGGCCGTCGAAATCGGGGTTCCATTTTGGCTCCATTGATAAACCACAGCCGGGACACCGGAGGCAACGACTGAAAATGACGCCGATTGTGTGTTGGTGACGACGAGGTTTGCTGGCTGCATGGAAATCATGGGCGGCACAATGACCGTCAAGACCGCGCTGTTCGTAACGATTCCGGCGGAATTGCTCGCAACGATGTAATAAGAATAGCCGTTCTGGGAATACTGAACATCGGTCAATGTCAATGTGGCATTTGTCGCGTCCGGAATGGGAGTCTGAGTTTCATCCAGCCATTGCAACGTTGGCACGGGCACACCGGTAACCGAGGCAACGAATGTCGCGTTGTTGCCCTGGACGACGGTCGTATTCGTCGGGCCGGTAATAACCGGCGGTTGATTGCCGGACGCCACGGTCAGCGTCATGCTGTTTGTCACAATGCCCGCGCTATTGCTGGCGATGAGCGAATAAACGCCGTTGTCGGCAACCTGCGCGTTGGTTATGTCGAGTGTAGCGGTCGTGCTGCCGGCAATAATCGAACCATTCGCATCCGGGCCGTCCGTCAAATTGACGCCGTTAACCTGCCACTGCAGCGTGGGCGCCGGGACACCGGAAACATTCGGACTAATCATCACCGTATCGCCCACAAGCGCGGCTTGATTGTTCAAGCCGCTGATAGAGGGCGTGACAATGACCGTGAGTACCATGCTGTTCGTGGCCGCACCCAGCGCATTCGTCGCAATCAAGGTATAAGTGTAGCCGTTTTGAGCATATTGGACGTCGCTCAGGGCCAGCGTGGCATTGGTTGCCCCGGAGATATCAACGCCGTTCGTCTGCCACTGAAACGCGGCTGGAGGCACGGCGGTAATCGCTGGAGCCAGCACCGGGCTCGTGCCGGCGACTACCGTTTCATTTGTCAGTCCGCTAATGGAGGGAGCAACAGGCGTAACCAATGACACGGTGATGCCATTGATCGGCAAAGTCGTTGCCACACTGCCGGTCGGACGAATTCCGACATCCAGGCCGTCAAATGTCATCGTGAGCGGACTTGCGGTTTGGGCGCCGAATTGTCCTGTCCAGCCGCCGGCGGAGAAAACAGCCCCGGTATTGCCGGCGCCATTATAAAGCGTATTTGTAATCCCCAGCGTCGTTGAGCTGATGTAATAAATCTTCAGGTCGCTCGTATATTGGCTTCCCGTGGCGAGCCGCGGTTGGGCGGTGACGCCATTCAAAGTGACCAGGTTCGCGCTGCCTGCGTATCCTGAATTGTATCCGATGCCCTGGTTTAAATTGTTGACCCCGGATTGGGCCGGACGGGATGCGATCGCGGAAGCCTGGAGTGTGGCATTTGAAGAATACGCAAATGCTCCGCTGTAGCCCACCCAACCCTTGCAGGCGCCGTTTGTATTGCTGGACAGGCTGCTCGACAGGCCGCTGTTCCATAGGGCCGTCCCGTTGGTGGGTGCGCTGCCGCCGCCCGAATTAAACAATCCCAGGTTCAGTTGCTCATTATTATTGGCAAAGCCGTTGAATACATTGGTCGTGTCAGTAAAGGTAACTTCAATCTCAATGTACTGACCCGGCGTATTCAACGTCACCGGCGCGGTTGTGAACAAGGCCTGTGCCTCGGTATATCCCGATGATGTGGAAGCCGTGGACAGCGTGAGCGCGCCGGCGGCAATGGTTGTGGTTGTGGCATTCTTGGATGATGCAATCTCGTAGGCGGTAGTCGTCGAGGTGGGGGTGGCCTGCGCGGCATTCGCGGGATTCAATGTGCTCAGGTCGCCGCTTTGAAATGTGTCGTAAAACAAAACCGCCGTTTGCGCGGCCGACGGCAATGTCAGCGTCACAGTGATGGCGAGTGAAAGGAGGACGGCAGAAGTTTTGAAGTTCATAGGATTGTCTTGGATTCCCCAAATCATAGCAGACCCGTCGCGAACCGGGAACTTGCCGATTATCCAATAATGATTGAAAATTATCCACCGCCCCATGAAAAGGCTTGTCTGCCCTCAATCGCAGGCCAAGATTTGGACAATGCGCAAAAAATTTCCTCGTGTGCTGCTGGCATTGGGCTGGTACGAACAACGAGTGCATCAAGGCATTGCCGGCTACGCTCTAAAAGCCGGATGGCATTTGTGCGCCGATGTGACCAAGGAAAAGGTCATCCCCTGGGGTTGGGAAGGCGACGGCATCCTGGCCTGGCTGGGCGCGGGAGCGGATTTGACGAAATTCGTGCTTGAAACAAAATTGCCAACGGTGGACTTCAGCTATCGCCATTCGGAACTCCAATTTCCGCGCGTCTTGTGCGACCACCGGGCCGCGGCCAGGCTTGTGGCGGAACATTACCTGGTGCGCGGCTTCGAACATTTCATGTACTACAGCGCCCAGGACAATTGGGCGTTTGAAGAAAACGGCCAGGCCTTTGTCAATGTTTTGAGGGACCGCGGACACGATTGCGACTGGATCCGGTGGCATCAATCACCGGCCTTTACAACCGGCCATTCGCGGTGGAAAGACAAACGAAACTGGCTTGCCGCGCAATTGAAAGGAGCTTCCAAGCCCCTGGCGTTATTTGCCGCAACCGACGATCACGCGCTCGAAGTCGTCGAAGTTTGCGAGACCAGCGGTCTGGCGGTGCCCGAGGAAGTCAGCGTCATTGGCGTGGACAACGCCCTGCCCGCGGTTGACGCCATGCAAACGCCCATTTCCAGCGTGGACCAAAATTTTGCGCTGCTCGGCTATCGCGGCGCGGAACTGCTCGATCAACTGATGCACGGCAAAGCGCCGCCCGCCGAGCCCATTCGCATACCGCCAACTGGGTTGGTTTCCCGCAAAAGCAGCGATTTGCTGGCAATCAACCATCCGGGCATCGCGCGCAGTCTGCGCTACCTCTGGGAAAACCGCCATAGACCGATTGGCATTGACGACCTGGCCCGGGTCGCGGCGATGTCACGCAGCGGCCTGCACAAGGCGTTCCTGGACCACATCGGACGCGCGCCGGGCAATGAACTGCACCGCGTTCGCATTGAAACCGCCAAAAAACTTCTCCTGCAATCCAAAAAGAAACTTGAAGAGATTGCGGAAATGTCCGGTTACCAAAGCGTGAATAGTTTTTGGGTCGCGTTCCGAAAAGCGACGGGACTATCGCCCAAGCAGTATCAAAAACAATTCTTTGTCTAAGTTTTGGTTCACTTCTGCGTGGTTCGAAAAACAGTAAAATAACTAAATTTCCGGCGGTTTTCCCCTTGATTCCAACGGCCAGTCTGCCTGCAGGCAGGTGTTCCAAGCTCCGGAAAAGTGCATTTTTTTCATACTTCTTTACATAAAGACGCAATGGTTTTCCATGCGGGGTCTGGTAGACTCTTAACATCAAGCCATGCAAGCACGAACTTTAGTTTCGCCACGTACCCTGGTGAAATCTTCACGGGCCAGCCTCGGTTTTACGCTTATTGAATTGCTGGTCGTCATCGCGATTATTGCAATCCTGGCGGCGATACTGTTGCCCGTGCTGGCAGCCTCCAAGGAAGCCGCAATGCGCACCGCTTGTGCAAATAATCTCAAGCAAATCGGCATTGGATGCAGTGTGTACTCTTCGGATAACAATGATTACCTGCCGACAATCAATCTTCCGGGGCCCACTGAAAACTTTTACCAAACAAGTTTGGCATGTCGCACGACCACCATTCCCGGCACTGCAATCTCGGTCGGCCCTTTCGGTCTCGGACAATTATTTTTCTATGGGGGCGTCAATAACCCGCAGGTTTTTTACTGTCCCAGCGTTCTTACCGGTGAATACGCATTTTCATATTATACTGCCCCCGGTTATAACTGGCCGGCAATGACGCCGGAGGCCCAAGCGCAGGGAGACGGCAATGCCTTTGTCCGGTGTGGTTATAATTATTATCCTCAGTCCAAGACCCTGCAATCGGTTTCAGGCCCCAGCGGGACCATGACTCTTCCTGCGGTCACTTTTGAAACACAATCGTTTACCCCTCCAAATCCGCCTGGCGGCACCAGCCCGAACACCGCTGACGAGCCCGCTCCGATGAAAATGACCGACGTGAATCAAAACCTGGCCCTGGCCGTTGATTCACTAAAGAACTGGCAACTCATTAACCACCAGTATCGCGGCAGTCCATATGGATTAAATGCTGCTTTTCCGGATGGCCACGTGCGTTTTCAAACGGTAAATGGAAATAGCAAGAGCGGTTCTAATTTGCCGTTCGACCCGGTTTTGTGGTCCACGCCTGACTTTACCAATGGTCCTGGTGAGACCTCGTACACCAGCCCCACACCGGCTGCGAGAATTATCATGGCGGGATATCGACCATAGTTTTTGTGACAGTTGTTTCTAGAGTTGCAGGCAAAACGAATTGTTAACGCGTTTAACCAATAACAAACGGAGATTATGAAAAACACCCTATCCAATCAGTGTATAGCGCTCGTGCTTGCGCTGGGCGTATCGTCCTATGCATGCCGGGCGCAGGACACATTTTTCACAGATACGTTTAATGGCAGTACCCTCGATGGTTTAAGCATCCCGGGTGGCACGCCGACCGCGTCTTTCACGAGCTATGATCTGGGATCGGGCAAAAATGCCACCACGTCAACGATTGGACCGGGGCTATTAAGTTGCAAGCTGGCCTCGGCGACAAGTTCAGGATATTGGGAGGCGCAGGCATTGTTTACGACCAACGCCGTGCAACTTGTTATGCCGGGAGACTACGTTGACCTCGCCATCGTTTTTACCAATTCGCAAAACACTCTTTTGAACGGCAACGTATCGCCCATTTGGATTGGTTTGTATAATTCCGGCGCTGCGCCCGGCACAATCAACCCGCCGGTTGCAGGAGCATTGGCAAACGCCGGTTTGACGACCACCTCCGGGTCTCCCTATGCCACCGGCAATTGCGAATTGTGGCAGGGCTATGTCGCCCAGCCCAACAGCGACGTCGGTTCTCAAATTCTCACTCGCCCGGTGCAAAACGGTACGGGCACAACGTCCGCCAACCAGGAATTGCTCGGCAACGAAGTCAGTGGTGGAACGTACACGAATCCAAAGGGAACGACACTGGCGACCTCCGCATCGCAGACTTTTACGCTGCCCACGAACAGCGCATCTACCGTGGACTTGAGAATTACGCTGGACCCTGCGGGCTCGGGTAATCTGATCATCAGCAACGCTGTTTACATCGGCGCCGGCGCCGGGAGCACGCCGGTCTTCACAAATAGCGTCAGCACCAGCACCATTCTCGCCACTGCGTTTGACGGCATGGCCATTGGCGCCTTCAACCACAATGGAAGCGCAGACCCGCAGATGGACATCTCGTCAATCACAGTTACAGGTCATAGCAGCGCAGTAACAAATCCGCCAACGATTACATCGGAGCCCGGGTCTGTCGCCGTCGCCACAAATGGCTCCTGCGCATTTACAATCAGCGCCCAGGGGTTCGATGTGAACTACCAATGGTATCGCGACGGCGCCAAGCTCGTTAATGGCGGCAATATCTCGGGAGCAACCAGCGCCCAACTCGTCATTTCCCCGGCGAGCACTGCTGACGAATTCAGCGGCTCGCTCGGTTATTATTGCGTGGTCACGGGCGCGGGCGGCTTCAATACCAACTCAACCACCAATGCCCTCATAGAGATTGCTTCGACCAACCTAGTCTGGGCGCCTAATAATCCTGATGATACGTGGGATATTAACGACCCGGTCAATGGCGAGAACTGGCAGGACCCTCACAGTAATCAAACTGTGTTTAACTACGGCGATCCCGTCGTCTTCAACGACAACGGTGGAGGCGGTTATGTAAATTTGTCAGACAATTATCTAAGCGCTTCCTCGATAACGGTGAGCAATGACGCGACCTATTATATTTTCCAGGGAAGCGGCAGCATCGCGGGGCCCGGCTCTCTCGATTATGTCGGGTCTGGCCGCCTGACTCTCGATGCCAACAATACCTACAGCGGCGGCACCCTTATCAGCAATGTAAATGCGTACGTTTACCTTGAAACCTATGCTGGCCTGGGAACTGGCCCGGTTGTACTGGGTGAAGCAGGCGGCCAGATGGAAATTGTCCCGAGCGGGTCGGCATCTTCGGGCATTGTGGGTGACGTCATCGTCGCAGATGATTTTACCAACCTGTTGGACACGGCTGGTTCGTACGGGGCTGTATTCCTTGGCGATCTTTCCGGGACGTCGGGAAAGACTTTGACATTTGAGCCCAGTTCAAGCAATCCCGGTGGCGTTACGCGCATTCGCGCTTATGGTGACAGCACTGTTTACGACGCAAATTTAAACCTCGCCGACAGTGTAATCCTTTTTGCGCCTTATTCCGGCTCAGGCAGCCAAACTTACAATGGATTCATTTCAGGCCCCGGTGCATTTATGCAAAAGGGCACCCTCACATATCTCAACGCCCAGAATACGTATTCAGGCGGGACCTATCCGGCGACCGGCGCCATTGGGCTTGGAGTCAGCTCCGAGGGACCGGCGGGCGCCCCAACCTCAGGACCCCTGGGTACGGGCCCGATTATTCTGATGCCTGATTCAACGACTACTTTGACTGGTACCGGGGAAATATTCGCCAACAGCAACTCCATCACCATTGGAAATCCGATTCAATATGCCAGCGGAACCAACAATCTGTCGCTGGAGGTTGGAGGTTCGACAAATCTGACCCTGACGGGTCCGTTTACTTTGCTGGGCAATGATGATATCGTTTCGAATGCGTTTACCTCGCGAACGCTTGAGGTAACAAATACCGGGCTGACGATCATGACAGGTGTCATTAGCGACGGCGGTGCGAATTATGGATTTAACCTGACAGGCAGCGGTTTCCTGGTCTTAAGCAACACTGAAACCTACACCGGACCCACGACCAACAGCGGCGGGACGTTATTGGTCGACGGTCGAATTGGCCCCGGAGCCGTCGTGGTCGTTTCGAATAGTTTCCTGGGCGGAGTCGGCACAATTTCCGCGCCTGTCACTATCGAAGCCGGCGCCGGAATTGAACCTGGCAATCAGACGGTTCCCGGCGTCCAGGGGATTGGCACGCTGACGATCAGCGGTGCACTGACAATTTTGAATGGCACGACAAACAACGTGACGGTCAATCAATCTGCCGGCACGTACGATCAGGTGAGTGCCAGCTCCATAACCTACGGCGGGACATTATTTGCCACGAATATCGCCGGCGCGTTGAGCATCGGCGATTCATTTAAAGTATTCAGCACAAGTACAGAAATGGGAAACTTCACAAATGTCATCGGCTCACCCGGCGCGGGCCTGGCGTGGGCTTTCGATCCCACTAACGGCACCTTGAGCGTCGTGCAAGGCGTCGTCATTCCAAACGTTCCGCCCACGATCACGAGTTTCGCCATCTCTGGAGCGAACTTGAATATCACAGCCACAAACGGCGTCAATGATGGAACCTATTATCTGCTCGGCACCACCAACTTGTTACTGCCGCGCAGCCAATGGACGGCCGTCGCCACAAACGTGGTAACGGCCTCGGGAGCAACAGAGGTGTTCAGCTTCATTGGCACCAACGTCTATTCCGCCGGCAAGCCTGCGCAGTTCTTCACATTGAGCAGCACCAACAATTAGAAATGTTTGAGAACACACCAAAAGGCCGGAACTTGCATAGTTTCGGCCTTTCGCTTTCGGCAGCCATGATTGCGCGATGGACCGTGGCGGTGGAACACGGCGCGCTGCGCCGTGTAGCGCCGCGTGCAGCGGCGCAAGGAGTCTGGCCAACCGTCGTACGACGTATGTTCCGCCCGCATCTGCGCGGGCGGGGACGGCGTAGCGCGCCATCCTCCACCAGGCCAGTGGAGATTTTTCACACTTTTTTGCACAAAGACGCAATGACGATTTCGCAATAGTGATTTAGAATAAGGTATTTCCGACGTATCATGTTGCACTTGGCTCCGTTTTTGTTCAGGTTCCCGCGCCAGGCAATCCTGGCTGGCGTGGTGTTGGTGTTCGGCGCCGTCCCTACGATGGCCGGCACGCCCTGGTCACTCCTGATTAACACCAATAACATCATCGTTGTAACCGCTTCGCCGTACAATGCCGTGGGCGATGGCGTGACGACAAATACCACCGCGATTCAGAACGCGATCAACGCGGCATCTTTAGGCGGCGTGACAAATGGCCTAAGAGGAGGCACAGTCGAGATTCCAGCAGCCGCAGCTTCGTATTTGTGCGGGCCGCTGAACATGTCCAATTTCGTCAATCTTCAAATTGACAGCGGCGCAATGCTTCAAATGCTGCCTTTCGGAAGTTATCCCGGCGGCGACAGCCCGGCGGATTTCATTACAGCGTCTAAAAATCAAAACATCGAGCTTAGCGGGTTCGGGACCATTGACGGCCAGGGGAGTCCGTGGTGGACCGATTATGACACAAACAGCAGCCTGATGCGCCCTTACACCCTTTTCGGTCCATCAGGATGCAGCACCGTCGTCGTCTGCAATGTGACATTTCAAAATCCTCCGAACACGCACATGTCATTCGGTAGTTCAGGCGGTTCCCCCTGTAACGACGTCCTCATCACAAATATCACCATCAACACCCCTGACGGCACCCCCAATACCGACGGCATCGACTTTGACGCCGCGAATGCCGTCATCATTAACAGCTACATCAGTGATGGAGACGACCACATCGCCATAGGAGGCACCAGCGGATTCATGCACGACATCCTTGTGACCAATTGCTTTTTTGGCACTGGCCACGGCATGTCCATCGGCAGTTATACGTCGGCCGGAGTCAGCAACCTGCTGGTCACTCATTGCGCCTGGAGCGGCTCCGAAAACGGATTGCGCTTGAAATCCGAACGCGGTCGGGGCGGCCTCGTGCAGGACCTGACCTACGAAAATTTGAGCATGACCAACGTGCAGTGGCCGATTCTCTTTTATAGTTATTACCAGTACGGCGAAGGGCAGTTGGAGGACGCCACGCCCTACATGGCCGCGACTGACGCCATTCAGACGGTCACGTCCACAACCCCCATCTGGCGCAACATCGTTGTCAGCAATTTGACGGCTACGACTGCGAAAAATTATCCCGCCATCATGATTTGGGGCCTGCCGGAAATGTTGATTTCAAATGTGACCTTGAACGGCGTCAACATTAACGGCTCCGGAGCCAAAACCTGCCAATTCTATTACACAACCAATCTTCAATTGATTAATTCCGGTGTCAGCCTGCCGTCCGGCGTCCCCACTTATACATTTTTTGGCGGTCAAATGAGTGTGAGCAACAGCCAGGAAGGAGCGAGCCTGGTCACGTTGGCCGGGCTGAGCACCAACGGAGTCGGCAATTCACTCGCCTTTTACGATGCGCCGGCATCGGTGCAAAACACCAATGCCATTGCGGATAGCCCGCTCACGCTGGGCGGCGGCACATTCATCGTGAGCAACAATCTCGCCATGGCTTCGCCCGGGACGTTCAACTATCAACTTGGAACCAATGCCTCCACCGTCGCGGTCAAAGGCAATCTCACGATGGGCGGCACGGTGAACATTGACGCGGGAAACGGTTTTACGAACGGCGTCTATACCTTATTCACCTACACAGGCGCCCTGAGCGGAAGCCCGCCAACCCTGGGGACCGTTCCGCCCGGCTATGACTACGCCGTTAATACCAGTACAAGCGGCCAGGTAAACCTCATCGTGACTTCATCATTGCCATCACTCACTTCAACCAATCTGAATTTTCAGCTTAGCGGAAATCAATTGAAATTGTCATGGCCCCCGGACCACCTGGGCTGGGAATTACAAATCCAAACCAATAGCCTGAGCGCCGGCCTGGGCGCCAATTGGGTCACTTGGCCCGCCTCCAGCAACGTCGTTTCCACAAACATTATCATCAACCCCGCGAACGGTTCGGTCTTTTTGCGCCTCGTCTATCCGTAGCATCCATGAAATTCGCCTTCACTTTTGCATTGCTCGCTTTTATCGCGGGCGCAGAATTGACGCCCGCCGCGGCAGAACCTCCCCTGCCTGTCATTCCGGCAAACATCGTCAATCTTGCCGCCTACGGTTCAGGTGATGGACACACGCTCAATACCGCGGCCTTTGAACAAGCATTTGCTGCCCTCGCCAATCAGGGCGGCGGCAAGCTCATTGTTCCTCCCGGAATCTGGCTGACGGGACCAATTCATTTGCGCAACAATACCGAACTCCACCTGGAACGCGGCGCTCTCATACAGTTTTCCCGTGATTACAAACTCTATCCCCTTGTCGTTATCGACATGAAAGGCGAAAAGCAAGTGGACTCCACGTCGCCCATCTCCGGCCAAAATCTTGAGAATATCGCCATTACCGGGGAAGGCATCATTGACGGCGGCGGCGACGCCTGGCGCCCGCTCAAAAAGAGCAAGGTCAGCGACAGCGACTGGAAAATCCTGGTCCAAACCGGCGGCGTTCTCGATGACACCGGCCAGACCTGGTGGCCCAGCACAGCCGCCATGAACGGCGCAACGTTGGTAGAGGAAAAACGCCGAAGCGGCTCGTTGAACCCCGACGATTACGAGCCGGCACACCAGTATCTTCGCCCGAAAATGGTGCGGCTCATCGGCTGCAAAAAGGTTTTGCTCGAAGGAGTCACGTTTCAAAACCCTCCGAACTGGACGCTAAACCCGGCTCTGTGCGAGGATGTTTCCATCTTGAACGTTCAGGTCCGCAATTCTTCGGCGGCACAAAACAGCGACGCGCTCGATCTTGAATCCTGCCGCCACGCTCTGATTCGCGGATGCACGTTCGACGCCGGTGACGACGGCATCTGCCTGAAGTCCGGCCAGGACGCCGCGGGCCGGCGCATCGGCATGCCCACCGAGGACGTGTTGGTTGAAGGTTGCACCGTCTATCACGCGCACGGCGGATTCACCATCGGCAGCGAAATGTCCGGCGGCGTCCGCAACGTTCGCGTGGATAATTGCACCTTTATCGGCACGGACGTTGGCCTCCGCTTCAAAAGCACCCGGGGCCGCGGCGGTGTGGTCGAGAAAATCTATATCTCCAATATTCGCATGGAGAACATTGCCGGCGACGCCATCAACTTCAATATGTATTACGGCGGCAAAGCTCCGCTCGATGAAACCTCCGGCGACGCGCCAGGCAACGTCCCGCCGGTCACAGAAGGCACGCCCCAATTCC
Organism: Candidatus Sulfotelmatobacter sp.; assembly: GCA_035503455.1. Lineage (GTDB taxonomy): Bacteria > Verrucomicrobiota > Verrucomicrobiia > Limisphaerales > UBA11358 > UBA11358. The sequence continues at coordinate 36,667 of DATJTK010000120.1, forward strand.
GGGATATTCACATTGCAAATGTTATTTGCCTCGGCGCGCAAAATGCCATTGTTCTGGAAGGACTGCCCGAGATGCCCATTCGCGACATTACATTGACAAATGTGGCGATTACCTCGCGAAAAGGCGTTTCGGTAACAGATGCTGAGAACATTTCATTTGAATCAGTCCGCGTCGAAAATCAAACGGGCGAAGCGCTTAAAGTATCGCGCGTGAAACATTCCAACCTGGACCTGCTCAAATGAACCGCGCCGGGAAATTTCGATGGCTGATTTGTGCGCTTCTGTTTTGTGTATGCACGGTCAACTACATGGACCGCCAGGTGCTTGGCCTGCTTAAGCCGGACCTGTCCCAAAAGTTTGGCTGGACGGAAACCGAATATGCCATGATGGCCATTTTCTTCCAGTTTGCCTACGCCATCGGCCAGTTGGGCTTTGGTCCATTCATGAGCCGTGTGGGTGTGAAGACCGCTTACGGGTTATCGGTATTGGTTTGGGGATTGTCGGCCATGGCCCATGCGGCGGTACGGACAGTCGGCGGCTTTTGCGGCGTGCGGCTGGCGCTTGGGTTAGGCGAGTCCGGCAATTTTCCCGCGGCCATTCGCGTTGTGACCGAGTGGTTTCCGCCGAAGGAACGTTCCGTCGCCACCGGCATTTTTAATACCGGTTCAAACGCCGGCGCGATATTTGCCCCGCTGCTCGTGCCGCTCATCGTTGCCGGGCTTGGCGGCTGGCGGGCGGCGTTTATCACACTCGGTTGCCTGGACCTGGTTTGGCTCGTGTTTTGGTTTATCTTTTACAACGATCCCGAGAAATCCAGCAGGGTAAACGCGGAAGAACTGGCCCATATTCGCAAAGGCGTCTCGCCAACGGCTGCGGAGAAAATGCCGTGGCTGGAGCTAATGCGATACCGCGAGGCATGGGCTTATTTCACCACTTGCATCCTTGGACCGGTCTGGTGGTTTTATGGCTTCTGGCTGCCGGACTTCTTCAACAAACAGTTTCACCTGGACCTCAAAAGCTTCGGGCTGCCGCTCGCCTTTATTGCCCTGTCCGCGGCCCTGGGCAGCATTGCCGGCGGCAGTTTGAGCGCGTTTTTTTTGCGCCGCGGCTGGCCCTTAAATCGCGCCCGCAAAACCGCAACCTTCATCTGCGCTCTCTGTACTTTGCCCGTGATCAGCGCGCCCTACGTCAGCAGCCCATGGCTCGCTGCAGCCACATTCGGATTGGCAGGCGCCGCGCATCAGGGATGGTCCGCCACAATGTATTCCGTCGTCGGTGACATGTTCCCCAGGGACGCCGTCGCGTCGGTCGTCGGGTTCGGCGGAATGCTGGCGTCCTTTCTGTCCATGGGCTTTTTCTATCTGGTCGGCCACGTCCTGCAAGGCGAAGGAACCTACAAGTCCATCCTGCTGGTCTGCGGCAGCGCGTACCTTGTCGCGTGGACCATGTTTCACATCGGCGTGCCGCGAATCGCGCCTGTCGAAAGAAAATCATTTGAATATGCGAACCGCGTTTGCCAGCCCTGAAACAGTCGTTCGCAAAAGAACGCGCAAAGCGCCTGATTTCGCCTGGCCCTGGATGGCCGACTGCGGTGACGGGACTTATTCCAACCCCATCTTATACGCGGACTATTCCGACCCCGACGCCATTCGCGTCGATGACGATTTTTATCTGGTCGCCTCCAGTTTCAGCTGCACACCCGGCCTGCCGATATTGCGCTCAAGGGACCTCGTAAACTGGACTGTCATCGGTCATGCTCTAAAAAATCTTCCGCACTCGCGCTACAAAAAAGTTCGACCCGGTGAAGGCGTTTGGGCGCCGGCCATCCGGTTCCATGATGGCAAATTTTGGATTTTCTATCCCACGCCGGACGAAGGCATTTTTCTCGTCACCGCAAGCCAGCCCGCCGGGCCATGGTCGGAACCGCGTTGCGTCAAAGCCGGCAAAGGGTTAATCGATCCATGCCCGCTGTGGGACGATGACGGCCGCGCCTATTTAGTCCACGCCTACGCCGGCTCGCGCGCGGGCATCCGGCACAGGCTCCGCGTTTGCCCGATGGCCCGGGATGGCTCAAGGTTATTGGGCGCTGGAAAAATCGTTTACCATCAACCGGAAAAACATCCCACAATCGAAGGGCCAAAATTCCTGAAACGAGATAATTGGTATTACATTCTTGCTCCCGCCGGCGGCGTGGAAACTGGATGGCAGGTGGCTCTGCGCTCAAAAAATATCTACGGACCCTACGAAGATAAAATTATCCTCGCGCAGGGGCGCACGCCCGTGAACGGCCCGCACCAGGGCGCTCTCGTGGACACTCCGGATGACGGCTGGTGGTTTCTCCATTTCCAGGATGCCGGCATTTACGGACGTATTCTCCATCTGCAACCTGTGCGTTGGGAAGACGGCTGGCCGCTGGCCGGCAAACATTGCGAACCCATCCAACGTCACCAGAAACCTGTTTTAATCCGCGGTCAAACGCCGTTCGCTCCCCAAACCAGCGATGAATTTGACGAAGAAAAATTGGGCCTCCAATGGCATTGGCAGGCCAATCATCGCGACGACTGGCTCTCGCTCGCCGCGCGCCCAGGCTGGCTCCGGCTTTATTCTCAAGCCGCCCAGGCAGGGCTGAACCAGCAATCAAATCTGTTGCTGCAAAAGTTTCCTGCCCGAAGTTTCTCTGCGGAAACATTTCTCGAACTTTGCCCCTTGCGCTCCGGCGAAGCGGCGGGCCTGGTGGTGACGGGAAAATCTTACGCCGCCCTGGGCCTTTTGCGTCTTGGAAACAGGAACTGCGTCATTTTACGCCTCGACTCCGACATAAAACACGTTTATGAAACCGACGCCGACGCTGTCCGGCTGCGGGTCGATGTCCAAACCGGCGGCCATTGTTCGTTCAGCTTCGCCGAAAAGGAAAAATGGCTGACTCTCCCTCAAACCTTCCAGGCGCAAAAGGGAATTTGGGTCGGCGCAAAATTGGGGCTTTTCAGCACCAAACCGCTCCCTCGCCAGCCTGGCGGCCATGCGGATTTCGATTATTTCCGATTTTCATAATGCGTATGCTTTCGATCAATCGTGGTGGTGGAACACGGCGCGCTGCGCCGTGTAGCGCCGCGTACAGCGGCGCAAATACCGACGCCGACGCTGTCCGGCTGCGGGTCGATGTCCCAAACCGGCGGCCATTGTTCGTTCAGCTTCGCCGAAAAGGAAAAATGGTTGACTCTCCCTCAAACCTTCCAGGCGCAAAAGGAAATTTGGGTCAGCGCAAAATTGGGGCTTTTCAGCACCAAACCGCTCCTTCGCCAGTCTGGCGGCCATGCGGATTTCGATTATTTCCGATTTTCATAATGCGTATGCTTTCGATCAATCGTGGTGGTGGAACACGGCGCGCTGCGCCGTGTAGCGCCGCGTGCAGCGGCGCAAGGAGTGTGGCCAGACGTTGTACCACGCATGTTCCGCCCGCTCTGCGCGGGCGGGAACGGCGGTGGCAGCACCACTTGCGAGGCGCGCCGTCCTCCACCACATTCGGTTCATGGCCAGGCTGGGCGATTTCCACACTCGCCCTGTTCATGCTGTCGATTGACCCAAACGCTCGCGCCCAATCCTTCACGCCCCCGGCACTTCCCCGGATTCCCAATCAAACGTTCAACGTCGAAAATTATGGCGCGATTGGCGATGGCGTCGCAACAAACACCGAATCCATTCAAGCGGCCATCAATGCCGCAGGCGCAGCCGGTGGTGGCATCGTGCACATCCCGGCGGGAACGTTTTTGTGCGGCCCCATCCAATTGGCGAGCCAGGTTAATCTGCATTTGGACGCCGGCGCGCTGCTCCGGATGCTCCCATTGGCCAAATACCCGAGGGGCACAGAGGACCCGCAAAGTTTCATCACCGGCCAACACCTGCACGACGTCGCCATCAGCGGCAGCGGCGCCATAGATGGACAAGGCGCGCCCTGGTGGCCCTATGCCCGCGTCGAGGGCGCGCTCCGTCCGCGTATGATTGCCCTCCAATCCTGTGAACGCCTGCTCATCGAGGACGTCACATTGTCCAATTCACCCATGTTCCATATCGCATTAGGCGGTACATGTTCGGACGTCACCGTTCGACGCCTGACCATCCGCGCCCCGGCTTCGGAAGACCCTGTCTGCCCAAGCCACAACACCGACGCCTGCGACGTCACCGGGCATCGCGTCCTGATCGAAGATTGCGACGTAAGCGTAGGCGACGATAACTTCACCTGCGGCGGCGGCACTTCAGACGTGCTCATCACCAATTGCACGTACGGTTTCGGCCACGGCGTTTCCATCGGGAGCCATACCGCGGGAGGAATTTCAAATCTTACAGTCGCCCACTGCACGTTTAACGGCACTGACGCCGGGATCCGCATCAAGAGCGACCGCGACCGTGGCGGCTTTGTGCACGATTTGTGTTATCAAGACCTGCACATGACCAACGTGGGCTGCCCAATTCTAATCTATGCCGCCTACATGGCCCACGAACGCCAATATCGCAACCTGAACGGCCTGACACCCGACGTCGCCGCCTCCTACCCCGCCGCGCCCGTTGCTGCACGCACACCGATTTACCGAAACATCACGTTTAGCAACATTACCGCGACGACAAAGCCTGGAAACCGGGCCGGCTTGATTTGGGGCCTGCCTGAAATGCCCGTATCCAATGTGCTCCTGGAAAACGTCACTATCACCGCTGATAAACCATTCGGCATCTTCAACGCCCGGGGCGTCCGTCTCGTCAATTGCAAAATCACAACGTCCGGGGATATTAATCCAATTGCCACCGCCAACGCAGCCGTGGCCGGCACGCCTCAATAGGGGATGGCGCAGGGTATAAATATGGCCCATAACCGCTTGCAGGAAATCGCGCGCAATTTAAAATAGCCCGGCATGGCACAGAACAAACCAAATCCCAAAGTTGACATATTTTTAAAGGAAGCCGAACATTGGCGGGCGGAATTTACGAAATTGCGGGCGATTGCTCTTGACTGCCGGCAACTCGCCGAAGAACTAAAGTGGGGCAAACCCTGTTACTCGTTTGAGGGAACAAACATCGTTGTGATCCAGGGATTCAAAGAATACTGCGCGCTTCTGTTTACCAAAGGCGCTTTGATGAAAGATCCCGATGGAATCCTAATCCAACAAACCGAAAACGTTCAGGCGGCCCGCCAAATTCGGTTCACCAATCTCCGCGAAATCACCAGGATGGAGTCCATCCTGAAGGCCTATATCCGTGAAGCCATTGAGGTCGAAAAATCCGGATTGCAAGTGACCTATAAAAAGACCGCGGAATTCAAAGTGCCTGAAGAATTTCAAAATAAATTAAGTGAAAACTCTGCCTTGAAAGCCGCGTTCGAGGCATTGACCCCGGGACGCCAAAGAGGATACCTCCTCTATTTCTCGGCAGCCAAACAATCCAAAACCCGGGAATCCCGAATCGAAAAATGCATGGACCTGATTTTCGATGGCAAGGGATTGAACGACGATTACAAATCCGAAAGAAAATAGGCCGCTTACATCAACAGCCTGGGCCCTGCATACCGCCGAGTGTGGATCAACCCGTGTCATCCAAACAACCGCCTGTAAATCCCGATACCCATTAAATGCCGAAAGAGTGGAGTTGCGATTTCGATGAAAATCCGTAGCGAACCCGCACCGCCACAAATCCCAATTTCCATTCACAAACCGGTAAACGAACACAAAACAAAAACCTCATTCTCACCCCGGAAGCGCATTTTTTCGTGCACCAAAAAATTGTGACATTTACCAATAAAAGCCCTCTATTTTAAACGGCGCAAAAATTCGTTCACCCTTTCGTGCACTTCGTTTCCTTTGAAAACACCTGCACTCGCGATCTGGTGAACGAAGCTCCCAAACCGTCGTTAGGCGTCTCCATCGGCACGGTACAAAAGAGGGTTGTATTCCATTTCGGCGACAAAAAATGAAATAAAAAAATTTCTGTCCCTAAATCCCCGCGCCAGCATTGAACTTTTTTGGGGTTCCAAATGTAGTTCTTGTACTCCGCCGTGCATCTGAGAAATTTGTATTGTATCAAAGTCAAAATACTGAAATTCCCTATGAATCTTGAAACAGCCGCAAGCGCCGTGTGAAGACACACGGCCTGCAACAATCCGTGTGCGCCTGTAGGCCGTGTGTCCTCACACGGCGTTCCCCGCGTTTCGATGCCCACAATCCCCATATTCCACAAATGAACTTTTTCCTTTTTCCTTTGCACCGTCGAATTGTCCCCACGTTCCCGCTTGATGGGGGGACAATTCGCTGGAAACCTTTTAAAAACCCTTATTTTCCGCACATCTTTTACGCCAACGGCTTTGGCAACGACGCCTTTTTCCGCGATTCGGCGCACTTTTGCTGGAAAAACCGTGTGTAAAACCCATTTTTTTGATCATCAAAAGGGACAATTCCCCCCTTTGCCGCTGCCATCGGCGTAAACGATGCCTGTATTCCAATCCACCGAAAACATCGAAAACCATAAAAATCGATTCAAGTCCCGCCCCCCTATGCCGATAAGGAGATGTCGAAAGACAGGCGGCCGGCCGCCATAAAGAGACGGCAGGGACAATGGTGGATCACCCGTTAAATGGTCTGCCCGCAACATGGATGTTGCGCAAAAACAATGCCCCTCGCGGGGCGACTCACGGAAAGAGTTATATATGAGTGGAATGGTAATAAATACAAACCTATCAGCAGAAACAACAGCTCAGTACCTGCAGCAGTCCAATACGATGTTGAGCAATGCGCTCGCGGAATTGTCCTCCGGTTCGAAGGTGACTTCGCCCCAGGATGACAGCGCGGGCCTGGCCGTCTCGATGAGCCTCGTCGCTCAGGAAGGCGAAAACACAGCGGCATCAAACAACATTGCCGATGCCCTGTCGTTCAACCAGACGCAGGATGGCTACATTCAGACGATCACCTCGGCACTGGATCGTATGAGTGAATTGGCGGTTCAAGCGCAGGACGTCACCAAGTCCAGCTCGGACATCCAGCTCTATCAAAACGAGTTCGCGTCCCTGGCAAGTTACGTCAACAGCGTGGCGGCGCAGAACTTCAACGGTGTAAGCCTCTTCAATGGCACTGCCGTCAACATCACGGTTGACGCCACCGGTGATACGTTCTCGATGACGGGCGTTGACCTCACATCCGCGACGTTTACGACCCTGACCAGCGCAAGCGTTGTCACTGATGCGGCGACCGCCCTGGAGGATGTGACCAATGCCATTACCCAGTTGGCTTCGGACAGCGGCACCATTGGCACAAACGAAGAAACGTTGACCGACTACCAGGATCAATTGCAGACGTTGAACAACAACCTCTCGGCTGCCAACAGCACCATCATGGACGTGGATGTGGCCACCGCGAGCACGCAATACGCGCAGGCGAATATCCTGGTCCAGGCCGGCACAGCGATGCTGGCACAGGCCAATACGATTCCAGACCTCGCACTCAAGCTGATTACTGGTTAATCACCAGCCGGCTTGAAGCAGCAGATAGTTTAGTGAGCATACTCGGACGGCGCGCGAACGCCGTCCGAGCTTTGGCTGTAAAAGAGATGACTGAATAAACGCAGAATATATGTCAAATACCATCACTACAGGCAACTCACTGTTATCGAACATTCTATCGTCGGGCACCCTGCCAACCACCGGGGACCTGGCCTCGACAACTACCTCACCGGACCTGGCAATAGCCGGTGTGGCTTCCGGAATGGACTGGCAAACCCTCGTCCAGGAGCTTGGCGAGGCCGAAGCGGCGCCGGAAACCCAATGGGAGGAGGAACAAAGCAGCATTAACGCCCAAAACTCGGATTACTCCACGATTGCCAATGACCTGACCACGCTCCAAACAGACATTCAGGCCCTGCAAAATTCCGACCTCTATCAAAATGCTTCCGTCCAATCCTCCAATTCCGATATAGCGACCGGAACAGCCGCCTCGGGCGCAGCTCTGGGCACTTACATATTTGATATTTCGCAGTTGGCGACAGCGGCCCAACTGAACGGAGCCACGCAGGTGAATGGCGCGAACCTCAGTCAAGGCCTCATTCCAAATGGCGATTTGAGCGACGTCACGGTGGGCACGGCTGGTTTTTCGACACCTGTCACAGCCGGTGCCTTTACCGTGGACGGACAGCAAGTGGCGGTTTCCACGACTGAGTCCATGCAGGACCTTTTCAACGCCATCTCCACGGCGACCAACGGCAACGTCACCGCCAGCTATAATTCCACGACGGATGAAATCACATTGGCCAGCGGCGACGGCAGCGCAGTCGAACTGGGAAGCGCGGCGGACACGAGCAATTTCCTCCAGGTCGCGCAGTTATATAATAATGGGACCGATTCCGTCACCAGCAGTTCGGCGCTCGGGCACGTGCAATTGGGCGTGACGATGACGAACGCTGACTTGTCCACCGCGATCACGAATGGAACGACAAATGGAACCGCCAACAGCGAAGGCTCCTTCGTCATTAACGGTGTGACCATAAATTATGATGCGAATTCAGACAGCATTCAGGACGTGCTGAACGATATCAACAGTTCCAACGCCGGTGTCACGGCCAGTTACGATTCCATTGACAACCGTTTTGTGCTGACCAACAACACAACCGGTGATGTCGGGATTTCTGCCCAGGACGTAAATGGAAATTTTCTGCAGGCAACCGGCCTTGCAAGCGGAACGTTGCAGAGCGGCCAGAACCTTCTTTACACCCTAAACGGAGGAACCCAGCAGTTAGTCAGCGAATCCAACACCATTTCCCCAGCCAGTTCCAGCATTACGGGGCTCACAGTCACCGCCCAGCAAACCGGCGCCGTGACCATGAACGTTACGGGCGACACCAGCGGGCTTACGTCGGCCATTCAACAATTCGTCACTGATTACAATAGCCTGCAATCCTACATTACCGGGCAGGAAGCCGTCACGACGTCGTCCAGCGGCAGCGTCACTCCCGGCACGCTTACCGCCGACAACACCGCAAGTGAACTGGCCACGAACCTGCGTTCTTTAGTCGCCGCCGCAGTGCCATCGTTGTCTGGAAACGCAATCAGCATGCTGTCGGATTTAGGCATCGATACAAATGGCCAGAACAACACGTTGTCCGTGGACACCAGCACGCTCGATAGCGCTGTGGCCGACAATCCTTCCGCCGTGAACACCCTGTTTAACGACCCGACGAGCGGCATTGCGACACAACTGAATAATTTTATTAATGGCGCTATAGGCACAAATGGAACAATTACCGGCCATGAAGCCAGTTTGACCCAGCAAAGCGACAATATCACCACGCAAATAACGAACCTGAACACCAAAATTACTTCGGACGAGGCGGAATGGACGAGCGAATTTGAAGCCATGGAGCAGGCTGAGTCGCAAACCAACCAGGAGCTGACTTATCTGTCCGAACAGGTCACAAACGGCAGCATTTAATCGCTTATGAAATATTTTGCCGCTCAACTCGTCGCAGTTGGATTGATATTAGGTTGTGCGCCCGCCTTTGCAGGTGGCTCCCGCACCCCTCCTCCGCCGCCACGAGCCGATCTTGGCTCGCCAACCCAAAATATATTCGTTTCTTCATCTGAACTGCCGTTGGACGTCAAACGCGTGCTAATGCTGCCGCTGGCTTGTGACACGCCTGATTGCTCCTTATCGGACGGCTGTCAGATGCTCACTCCGGTATTGCAGGCTGAATTGATCAAGACAGGCAGATTTGAAGTCGCGGCTACCGACCCGGAGACATTGCGCAATTGTACCGGACGGTTGAGTTGGACCGGGGAGGAGGCGTTGCCGTCGAATTTTTTTGACAGCCTCAAACAATACTACGGCTGCGATGCCGTATTATTCGGTCATCTGACCACGTTCCGGTCCAGTCCGCCGCTGGCCGTTGGCTGGCGCCTGAAGCTCGTGGACATCAAAACTGGGCAAATTATATGGGCGGCCGATGAAATTTACGACGCCAGCAACCCCATTATCGCCAAGGCCGCGCAACGATACGAGAAACGGGAGCAGCCCCATCAAAGCCTTGTTTTTCACATTTATTCCTTTCTGGCATGGTGCATTAATACGCCCACGCGTTCCGCGCTGGATGACCAATGGAATATTTTGCATTCGCCCCGCTATTTCGCCGAGTTCTCCGCGGATCAATTGCTTAAAACGTTGCCTGAAAGGTAAATGCGGGATTAAAGTTCCGGCCGAATTAGCCGATAATCCTGTGAGCAGTTTGAATGTGATCACTGTTTGATTGAACATAAAATTTTATGGAGGTTGAGTTTAATGCCGGCCTCACCGGCAATACTCCGGTGGGTCAAACCCCAGTCCGCCGGGAGCCTGCGCAATCGGCAGCGGCGGCCAATGCCATGTCATTTGATAATACACAGGCCTTAGAACAAACGTTGAAGGATACTCCAACGGTCCGTCCTGAGGCTGTCAGCCGCGCCGCCACGTTGCTGTCGGACCCCGGTTACCCGTCGAACGAAGTCTTGGACCGCGTCGCAAACGTCCTGTCTCAAAACATCACAGGGGAACCATCCTAAGGGCACTATCGAATGCACACGCTCAATCCGCTCAAGTCCTACACCCAAATTGCCGCGAAAACCGCGCCACGCGGCCTTCTGGTCCTGATGCTTTTTGACCGCGCCCTGCGCGCATTGGATACGGCCCTGACAGGTTTCGAATATATTGACCCGCGCGAACGAAATGAAACCATCCACAACAATCTCCGGCACGCCGTGGATATTATCCGCTTTCTGAACCAGTCACTAAACGTTGACCAGGGCGGCGAACTGGCGGCCACGTTGCGGAGATTGTATCGCTACTTCGAAGATCTCCTGGTAAAAAGTAATATGCAAAAACGCCGCGACGGCGTAGATGAGGTCATCACCCATTTAAGGCCAATCCGAAATGCATGGGCCGAGATGTTGAGCAAATACGATAACGAAGCGGCCGACCCTAAAGCGGAGTTGATGATGGCATGAGCGCCGAACGCGCCCTGTTTGACGCTTACCGGGAGTGGCGTCGGCTCGCCCGGGCATGTCAAAAAGCCATCAGCCAAAAAAATTGGCCCTTGCTATTCCAGTGTCAAAGCGCCATCAAAGATATCCAATCATTTACAGCATCCGCAACCCGGCAGGTCCGCGCTGAATGGAGCCGTTCCAAAGCGGATTGCGCAGTCCGGGAAAATGAACTTCGCGCGCTCATTTTGGAGCTTAAAGAATTGGTGGAATCCAATCAAAAACAACTCCAACTCGCCCGGGCAGCCGCATTGTCCAGGCGCGAACAGCTTGAAAAGGTCGGTCAAAATCTGAGGCGAATCCAGGGCGCCTACGGTTCCGCAATACCGCCCGCATGGACGCGGCTGTCATGACTTCCGTGCTCGCCTGTCGCGGAGCGACTGCGGAAATTAGCCGGATACGGAGTAGAGACCAGGACGCGAGGCAGACCGTTTCAACATTTTAACGTTTTAATATTTCAACGCGCACGACATGTCCGTTTCAGGACCCAAATTATCCCTGGCAATGATCGTCAAAAACGAGGCGCTCTGCCTGGCGCGCTGCCTGAAGAGCATTGCCCCGGTCGTGGATGAAATTGTCATTGTCGATACCGGCTCAACGGACGGTACCGTTGAAATTGCGAACCAGTTCGATGCAAAGATTTCCCATTTTAGTTGGGTTGACGATTTCTCCGCCGCCAGAAATTTCTCGCTCGATCAGACCACAGGCAATTGGATTCTCGTCCTGGACGCGGACGAATTTGCCGGGGAAAAACTCGGGCAGCAAATTCGCGAATTTATCCAGGGTAAGCCGGCCATCGGCCGCTTGAAAATCGTCAGCGATTTTCGCAGGAACGGAAACGTACTGCGCTCTCAAAGTTTTGTGTCGAGATTGTTTCCGCGCGGCGCCCGGTTTCAGGGACGCATTCACGAACAGGTTGCTTCATCGCTGCCCCGCAAAAACCTGGGGGCTGAATTATACCACGACGGCTATCTCAACTCTCAGAAATCCGATCGCAACATCAAATTGCTGTCAGCCCAGTTGGAACAGGACCCGGCCAACGCCTATCTCCAGTACCAGCTCGCCATCGAATACACGTCGCTGGACCGGACCGAAGACGCATGGCGCTGTTTGCAAATGGCCTTCGCAACAATGACACCGGCCGATTCATTCGCCCCCAATATTGTCGTGGACCTGCTGTACACGGCAACGGCACTCCGACAATTTGACGCCGGAACTGATGCCATCGCCAAATCAGAAAAACAGTTGGCCGACTTCCCGGACTTCCACCTCGCGCGCGGTCTGTTTTACATGAACCTGATACGCAGCAACACCGCGAAGTTCGCTGGCGAATTGCCAAAAATCGAGCAGAGCTTCCAGCGCTGCCTGGCGCTCGGCGAAACCGGCAAATACAAAAGTGTTCTCGGTTCCGGCACATTCCTGGCCAATTACAATCTCGGGGTGTTTTATAATGTCTTCGGCAATGCCGCCGGCGCGCGAAAATGCCTCGAATCCGCCGCCGCGCAAGGCTATTCCCCTGCGGCGGAAATGCTAAAACGGTTGAGCCGGTAACGATCCAATCCATCCATCTAAAATCCGCTCACTCTTGCCTGACGGGACGTCCAACCATTAAACTCCAGCACGATGAGCAAATCTTCCAAATGGCGCGCTTGTCCGGCGTTGGGCCGGAATATTTCATCGGCAGATTGCGGCGAACAACGGCAAAGCCGCTTGAAGTGTCCCGCTGATTGCGCGCACAATCCTTTCAATCCCGCCAATTATTCACGTTTATTGGAAACCGAAGATCAAATAGACGCACGGACGTTTGAGCGCATGCGGGCGACCGCGCCCGACCTTGACGCGTTGTACAAAGGAATCAACCACGCCGACCGAGAGGGAGACGCTGTGTTGCACGCATTTTTTATTCGGCATTTCTTCTTCGAGAAGGACACCCAGGGGCGAACGTTTGCCCAACGATGGGAGCAAGACGGCCTGCGCGATCTCAAAAATGATGAACGCGTACTGTGGCGCGGGAAAATGCAGACGCAAATTGCATTGCTCGAAATCCATCGCGTGCTGGAAAATGATCACTTGGAAGCGATCGACCTTTTGTCGCCGCATCCGGCGCCGATGATATTTCAAGACCGCAGCTTCGTGACATTCGCCTGCCGATTTTCGACCATTCTGGCATGGATTTATCCGTTGCCGCATTTCTGGCGCCTGAGCGGAGCGGCATTGAAGATCCCCGACCTCGGCCAATTTCCCGCCAGGGAAATTGTTCAGGAAACTGTCAAGCATCTAGGTGGACCGCTCGAAGAAAATGAAATGCGGCGCTGGCTCGTGGAACATTTTGAGGAATTCAACCAATCGCTCACTGCGACCGCCCACTTGCGCCGCCGGCAAATGTTTTCAGCCATGGATGCCAAATGGGGCAAAGCTGTTTATGAACTGCGCGCGCCATTCGCGCAATGCCGCGGCCGGCTGGACGAACTTGCCGCGGTCAATCCGGAGGACCTTGCCGCCCCCGAGCGCGACGAAGGCTTTGCCGAGGCGCGGATCTGGCTCGACGAATCCCAGGTGACAGACAAGTACGAAATGTCCGGCGCAAAACCGGTTTTGGGGCGTGTATTGCTTGGGCAGTCTCTCTGGCGTCTCGAAGCGTTCGGCGCTAAAAAACTGGCCCGCCTGCGCCGGCAATTCGAAGATCGACTCGGCGAATCCGTCCGCTTTCAGGGCGAACGCCTTGACGACCTCGCGGCACGCCTGGCCGCAAAAGAGCCGCACGCGGAAGAATCCCTGGTCCCGCCCCGCTTGTTGGAAAACCCTGGTCAAATCGCTTTCACATCCTCCGTCCGCCAGCCGTTGCCGGGCGACCGCTCGCCGGAGGAAATCGAGCAGCAATGGATCCGCGAGACCGATAAAGCATTTTTGGGCGACTCCGTCCCCGCTCTCAATCATCGTACTCCACGCGAAGCAGCGCGGGATCCAGCGTTGCGTCCAAAGCTCGTTCAATTGATGAAGCAGCGCGTGCGCAGCCGCGATGAAGAGAATCTAAGGTCCGGGCGCAGTGAAGATATCAATTGGATGTTGAGGGAACTGGAACTGAACGAACTCATTTTCGATCCGCCTCCCTGGCGTCCACCGCCGCCTGAATCGGATTTCGAAGACGAGGATTTTGACTGGGAAGACGCGCGCGATGTACAGGACCCTGACCGAATGCCTGCCCCGCCGCTGCCGTCTCAACCTCTGACATTCGAAGAAGTTTGCCGGCGATACCAGAAAGCGGTCGAAGCATTTGACACATTCAAAGCAGCCGAAAACGAGCTTACCGCCAGCGGCTCAACACTTTTGGACGACGCCGACGACCTGACTCTGGAATTGATATCGGATGACGACTTCAGCGTTGTCATTCCCCTTTTGGTGCACACGTGGTTTATCTTGGTGCCAATTGGTTGCCTTGCCCCGGAACTCAATTACAAAGCGATGGAAAAAGCATTTGAGTCAAATCTTCGCCAAATCGAAATTCGCCTTCGGACGGGAAATGCAAAACAGTTCGAGTCATGGCTGATGAGCAGCCCGCAACCAAATGTGATGCTGATGCTCGCGAGCACACTCATGCAATCGGCCACGTCCGGCAGTAAAGAGATCCGGACCAGCATCGACGCCCAACCTATCATTCTGGTTCTCCTCAAAACGATCGTCGAAGAACTGGATGCGGTGTTGCGATCCAAATAGTTCTCCTTTGCGAAAATTCTTTGAATCTGCCTCCGCTCAAGACTACGAAGCGGCGGCGAAAATACTTAAGCGGCAATAGCACAAACCCGTCAGGTTTTTTCATTCGATGTTGGGTGTTCGATGTTCGATGTTTCCGGAAGGCAGGGCGGGAATCTCCCCTATTGACCGCCTTTGCCAGATGAGTTAACAGTTTATTTCACATGACGGCCGGCATTGTCATAGCCATCGTCGAACCCTTTGAGCGATTTTCCGGGGAGGCGCGAATTCGTAAAAAGAAAGCATCAGCGTTTACGTTGATTGAATTGCTGCTGGTCATCGCCATCATTGCAATTCTTGCCGCGATTCTCCTGCCTGTTTTAGCCAGCGCCAAAGCCAAATCATACCAGTCTGCCTGCCTGTCCAACCTCCGGCAAATTGGAGATGCATTTTCGCTGTACCTGTCCGACAACCAGGACCGCTTCCCCGACGACAGGAACCTAAAGGTTTCGCTGGGATACATGCCCTGGACGACCTGGCCTCCATATGATGCCAGGGGCGGCTGGGCCGGCCTTGCTTTTTCAAATTACGTTCAAAACCCACAGGTGTGGTGTTGCCCGGCGATGTCGGCACCGCCTCTTTCAACTGCTGTCCAATGCTCACAAATCTACCAAACGAACCCGGTCCTGGAAGTCACCTATTGGCTTTGGCGTTTTGACCAGACGAATGACCCTGTTTCATCCATTGATTTCTGGGGTAAAACCGTGAATCAGGCTATTCTGGATTTGGAACAGGCGAATAATTCGACAGTCGGACCCGTTAACGGCATATCGGACGTAGAGCTGGCTGTAGATCCGTATTTCCCAAACACCATTGCAACAGTTCCACCCACTCTTTCAGGACGCACACCGCATCGAGGCGGCAGAATGAGACTTTTCCTGGATTACCACGCCGATTTCGAACGATATCCCGGCCTGCAATGAAGTTCGCGAAATGACCTTTCTCGGCTCTGG
The DNA here is from genome assembly GCA_035503455.1 of Candidatus Sulfotelmatobacter sp. Lineage (GTDB taxonomy): Bacteria > Verrucomicrobiota > Verrucomicrobiia > Limisphaerales > UBA11358 > UBA11358. The sequence continues at coordinate 52,407 of DATJTK010000120.1, forward strand.
CGCGCATGCGCGCGCATTTCGGCCCTTACGAAACCAACTCTTCCTTTTTTTGCACACCAGCCAAAGCGATTTCAATCCGTTTGGCGGCTGTGGGCAAGGTGCGGGACAATTTATCCAACTGTTCATTAATGCCGTTGGCGACGGTATTCGCCCGCATGACAAGGAGTCTTTGATACCAGAAAATAAACTCGCGGCTTGCGGCCGCTTCCTGCGCGCCGTCGTCTGGACCGTATGTGATTTGCGAGTCGACGGCCTGGCACAGGATCAACGCGGCGAGCGCGCGTGGCTGCTGTGCTTTGTTCCAAATTTGCTCCCACAAATTGGCGGCGGCAGCGGTATCGCCACTCAACATCAGGGTTTCGGCGCGTTGCATGACAATCACAGGATCGTTTCCAACGTAACGCATGGCTTCGCCGGTCCAATCGACCGCGAATTTTAAAAAGTCCGGACAACTCAGCGCGATTTCTCCACCTGCTCGCCACAAGGCGGCATTGCCGCAATTGGCGGCGACGCATTCGTGCAGTTTTTTCAGCGCTTCCACCGGACGATTTGTGCCGGCTAGAAATTTTGCGTAATCCAATTTCACGTTTTCGATCTTACCGGTTTCGGCCAGGGCCGCCTGAAACGCTTTTTCCGCCCCGTTCACGTCGTTGATTTTACCCAGGGCCAGGGCCATGCAATGGTTCGGCATTGCGGTCAGGATGTCTGTGTTGATGGGTGAAAGGGCCGGATAGTGCCGTTTGGCCAGGCATTGCCTCATTTGTTCCGCGGCTTCTGCGTAATTTTTTAGTTCAAACTGCGAAAGGCCCAGCGCCAAGTGCAACGACGCCGTAAGTCCGCCGCTTTTTGCCAAAGTTGAATTTAGGAGCTCCACGACCTCCTCATGTCGGCGCACTTTGTACAGGTGGCTTGTGAATTGCGTCAGCAACACCTCACGCAGTTCCGGAGCAAGGTCGGCGGATGGCAGTTCTGACATGAGCTGAAAGGCTTCACGATATTTTTCCAGGCCTTCCGTCACGTTTTCCGAACGCACGAGTTCCAGTCCAAGGTTCATGGCCAAATTCACGTCGCCGGGACTTTCCTCGCAGGCGCGGCGGAGCAATTTCAAATTGCGCTCGATCTTGTTTCTGTCGCTCAGCATTTCCTTGTTGTAACCATGATGCAGGATTTGGGCCGTACCCATGGCCGTCTTTAGGCCCCACGATTTGCACAATGGCAACAGGCTGGGAAAGACCTGTTCGTGAATCCGACCGGCATAGCGCGCGCCAGGCGCATTGCGAAACAGGCGCGGCACAAAGCTTTTGCCTTCAGCCTCCCGGCCGGAATTCACCAGCGGCAAACGATACGCCATGACCCCGGCATTTTTGATGTCCGCCAGTAATTTGGCATGCTGGGCAGCAGGCAGTTCCTCATCCGCATCCAGCATCAGTACCCAATCGCCGGTGGCGTGTTCCAGAGCAGCATTACGGGCGGCGGAGAAGTCGTCGCTCCACTCGTGTGCAAAAATTTCCGCGCCAAATTCTTTCGCAATCTCAAGTGTCCGGTCCGTTGAGCCGGTGTCCACGACGACGATCTGTTGCGCAATATCACGGACGGATTTCAGGCATTGCGCGAGAAATCTTTCCTCATTCTTGACGATGAGACAGACGGACAGGCTTTCTGTTCTTGTCCTTGAGTTTTGAACTGCATCCGGAAGCTTCATCCAGTCCGGCTTGGCTCCGCCTTTGAGCGGCCGATTGAGAAACTGTTTCGCCCGGCTCCAATCGGGCGCCAGGGAGCGCGCGTGTTGCGCGCATTGCCGGGCCGTGCTGCCATCGCCTGCTGCGCCCGCGATTTCTCCCAATAACAAAAATGCCTCAGGATGAAAGGGGCGTTTGGCAATCGCGCCGAGCGTTGCATTCCATGCAGCTTCCAGTTTTTTGTTACCGAATAATTCGCGCGATTCGTTTAGACGGCCGATGTGCGCGACGGGTGCGACGATTGCGGATTTTGTCGCGTCTTGTGAGGTGAGCGAAATGGATTGTTTTTTCTGCGGACCTGCCAAATGGCGGATTCGGTCGGCGACGATGGAAGCGGATTTTTTCCAGGACCAATGTTCGCGCGCGTATGTTGCGGCGCGTTGGCCGCGTTCGCGGGATTCAGCGGGATTCGTAAAAGCTCGGCGCATGCTTTCGCCGAGCGCGGCCAGATCCGGTTCGAGCAGCCAGCCATCGTTGGCGAGTTTCATGCCGCTGACCTCGCGTCCAAATACTTTCCGCGAGGCCGATATGCGCCAGGCGAATTCATCGCGGACAAAGTCATCCGTCGCGCCGCCCGCGGTGACGATGACAGGCAAGCCGCACGCCATGGCTTCGAGGACAGGAAGACCGAATCCTTCCCCCCGATATGGTAGCACAAGGCAGTCACAGGCGGCATAAAGCCCCGGCAACGAATCCGGGGAAAGTTCTTCATTGAGGTAAAGGATTTCGGGAGCGCCGGCAGCCGATTGCACGGCCCGAATTTGTGATTCGAACGTCTGCCCGGCATACACGCTGTCGCCGCCGAAATCTTTGATAACAAGGCAAACGTCGTCCGCGCCGGTGAACTGTTTCAAGTAAGCCTGCAGCAGCAAATCCGGCCCTTTGCGCCCGATGGTGCCGCCGACGAACAGGAATCTGAATTTCTTTTGCGTGGCCAATTTCATTGGCACGGCTTGCAGATTAAATTTTTCCGCGTTCACGCCATTCGGTACGACAACGACTTTGTGCGCAGCAACTCCGGACGCGACATAGACGTCGCGGACGTATCGGGACGGGACCCAAAATTCGTCCACATCCCCTGCCCTGGTCACCCATTCCTGCGGCAGCGAGCCGAATTCCCAGGGCTGAATGACGGCGAGTTTGCCCGTGGCAGGACGGCGCCAGTTGGGCGGCCATGCGTGTCGAACGGTGACGTCGGCCCTGCAGGGTTCACGATGGATTTTTAAGCCGGGGCTATTCTGCAAGGAGGCAACTAATTCACGGTTCACGTGCGACAGGCTGCCATTATCCAAAAACGAGCCTTCCCATGACACGGTAATGGGTTTGTCTGCGCAAGGCCGGGACGTATCGACAACCAACAAGCTGCGGGCCGAAGGAATCGTTTTAGGACTGGGCGGGACGATGAATGAAAAGTTTTTGTCGAACGTACCTTTCCAACGCTCAAAAAAGATTTTTAGATTTTCATTAACGTGATCAAATCGTCCCCTGCTCTGCCCTTCCAGGTGATAGACCACAGCCTGCGGTTCGTAGACCACCGTGCGGCATGACGCGCGAACGCGCAGGCAATAATCAATATCTTCGACGCCATTACGGAATATTTCATCGAAACCGCCTAAAGACAAAAATAGATCGCGCGGAGTCATGAGACACGCGCCGGTGACCATATCCAATTCGCGCTGTCTGTTTGCGGCGGGCAAGTCCGCAGACGCATGGCGGTATGGATGGTCCGGAATACCGTTGATAAATTCTATTCCGGCATGTTGAATGGTCCCATCAGCGTAGAGCAATTTTGCGCCCACAGCTCCTGCCTTCGATTGCTGCGCAGTTTTAACGAGCGCCGCGAGCCAGCCTTCAGTGACTTGTGTGTCATTGTTAAGAAAAACCAAAAGCGGACAGGCCGCGGCCTGCGCTCCGATATTGCAGCCCCTGGCGAATCCGGTATTGTTCGATTGGAGTATAGCTCGCAGAAGACCCGCTTCTTCCTCGCGCTTGAGCCAGGCCGGCGTGCCATCCGTGGAACCGTTATCTACCACCACGATCTCAAAAAAGCCTTGCGGCGTATCGCTCAAAATGGAGCTGATGCAATTGCGGGTCAGGGCAAGATTATTGAAGGTCGGAATAATGACGGAGACCTGTGGCGCACGGTTCATTGCCTTTCGCGGTGGAGACGACAGGGCTTTTTCGTACACTTGAAGCCAAAGCTTTGCGTTTTGCCGCAAGGTGCATCCAGACATTACCTTTCGATGGGCATTTGCGGCGATGCTCAGCCGCAATGCGTCGTCCTGGATGAGTGTCTTCATTGCCTCATACCAGGCTTCAGTAGTGTTTGGCACGAGCCAGCCGGTCTTTTCATGTTCTACAATCTGGTTGTAAGCTTCGATATTCGTGAAAATTGCCGGAATTCTGCAGGCTGAATATTCCAGCCATTTGATTGGCGATTTTGCGCGGTTAAAGGGAGTCAGTTCCAAGGGGACGAGGGCCAAATCCACGGACAATGATTTGAGCTGCCGGGCATAGTCTGAGTACTTCTGGACGAAACTGGAAACCGTTTTGACTTGTGAATAATGCTTCAACGTGGCCGGCGCATTGCCCCAAAACATGAATTCCACCCGTTCGGGAAACTCCTGAATGATTCGTTCAATCGCTTTCTCAATCAGTGCCAGGTCATGCTCATGGGTGACGGTGCCGCTGAAAAGAATGGAAAGCTTATCCGTTCGCGCACGTTTCCGTTCCGGCGCGAGCCACACCCCGGTGTCCACGGTATTGGGCAGGACCCCGATGTTTTCGTTGAAATAAGAATAAAGTTGCTTCAGCTTCGGGGTCGAGACCGTGACCATATCCGCATTTTTCAAATAGTCTTCGATGCGGGGCGTGAGCGATTTGAAATATTGGTAACCCTGATGGTTGCGCGGAATCAGCGTGAGCGCGTCATCGAGCTCGAAAATGATTTTCACCGCCGGATTCGGTATTGCCTGGCGCAAAGTCTGGTAAGGCAGAATAGCCGCCATGCCCCGTTGCACCACCAGAACGCGGGCCGCGCACAGAAGACGCGGATCGATTTTTAGCTTTCCGTTTACCAGGTCACAAACGGCAAGGCTGATGATTTCATGACAATCCTGCAGGCGCTGGAGGGGCGCGGTGAGCCTCAAATACGCGCACGCAGTATCTTTGGGATCGATGGTCAAAACGCCGAGGGCAAATTTAGGAGTCTTCGACTGGTTTTGCGCCAGTTCCTGCAAATCGTCCTGTTTGGCTTTCTGACATTCCTCTATATCAGGCCGATTGGATATTAAACCGGCATATGCCGAGTGAATGCGCTTCATCGTTTCCAGAAATGGCGCAAGGCTTTGCATGGTCATCGAGGAGGCGTCATTTCGCCGAAGGAATTCGCAGGTCACCTGCGGAATGTGCGCGAACGGAAAGTGCCGCGAAAGGCGGATCCAAAGGTCCCAGTCTTCGTGGCGCCGGAGTGTCTCATCAAAATAACCGGCTTTTTCGAGAAACGCTTTCTCATGCATGAAACACAACGTGGGAACAAAATTCTCAACCAGGACCCGGTCATTGTCCCAGTCATGCGAATATGGAACGTCGCGCCGGACGACTGTCCATTGGCCATTCACCAACTCCTGATGCGAACAACAGGCGTCCGTGTAGGCGGCCGCCCCGGGATGCGCCTCGAGATAATTCAACAGGGTCTGTAAATGTTCCGGATAGTAAAGGTCGTCATCGTCAAGGTAGGCAACATACTTGCCCCGGGCCGCGCGAAGACCGGTGTTGCGGGCGGCCGGCACGCCCCGGTTGGTTTCGTGCCGCAGGCAAATAATGGGTTGATTGCCCAGTTGCGCTACGGCGGGTTCCACATCGCACCCGGCATCGTTTACCACAATGATCTCAAAATTTCTGAATGTCTGGTTCAAAATGCTGCGCAGGGTCTCGACCAGCATTTCGGTACGGTTAAATGTGGGCACGATGACCGAAATCAGCGGCGGTTCTGCTTCCAACGGTTTTGGATCCGCGCCGGCCGGGCAAGCGCCGCTTTTTTCCAGACAAACATCCTGCGTCGCTTTCTGAATGACCACGGTGAAGCCGTTTCCCACTTTATCGTCCATATCCTGGCTGGCGACCACGTTCCAATCCAAATGACGGCACAACTCCAGCAAGTCCTCCGTCGTCCAAACGGTATAGTGATGGTGCGTATCGATGGACGGCGGAGGGATTTTCCCCGAATGACGGTCGAGCAGTTCGGCTAGAGTCGTTCGCGAGCGCTCTTTGTCGAACGTGCGTTCTTTGTGCGGCGCAATAATAAAAATATAGCCGCCCGGACGGACCACGCGCAGCCATTCTTTGATTGCCTTTATCGGATCAAAAAAATGTTCAATGACATGCGAGGAAATAACAAAATCCTGCGATGCGTCAGCCACAGGCAAGGCATCGCCAGGCGCCACGATATCCACACCAAGCGGGCGACCGCACATTTTGATTTCCTCCTCTTTATAGACGGTGGTCATGTCGGCGGTGTAATCCACATTTTTGGTCTTCAGGCCAAATGGATTATGGCTGCTGCCTCCAATTTCGAGGCCTTCCAAACCATCCAAATAGTGATGCGCCAATTGTGACTCAGGAAAAACAGTCCCGCGCCCTGAAACTGTGGGGGCTGCTGGTTTCCCGTTTCTCCCAGGCATGGACGGTTGAACACGGCGGGCTGCCCCGGCGGGCGGGGTCAATCCTGCCTCGCCAATGAACGATATTGCAGCGGCCACCACTTCTGGCCCGTAGAGGCCCGGATGATTCAGAACGATTTGGGCGCGGAGTTCCTTGTCATGCTGCACGGCAGCAGTGTACATGCTGCTGTCTTTGATACGGTAAAACAGAAGAGGCACGGGAATGCGCTTCGCCTTAAAACCGCGTTCGCCACAACCAATCCAAAAATCCCAGTCTTCGTAGCCCCAAAGCATATTGGTGTGATAACCGCCCACGGCCTCCCACGCTTCACGGCGATAGAGCGAGCAATAGTTAAGGCGGTTATTCTCGCAAATTGCGGCGAAGTCATATTCAGCGGCCTGCACCACACCGTTTCTCGCGCCAAAATGCACAAGGTCCGTGTAGGCGATGGCGATGTCCGGGGTCGATTCAACCAACGACACCGTCTTTGACAGCATCTCCGGGTGCAACTTGTCATCGGCATCGAGCGGCAAAATATATTTGCCCCGCGCGATGGCAATCCCGGCATTGCGCGCGTCCGCCAGTCCGCCATTCGGCTTTTCCAAATAACGCAAAATGTGTCCGGGCCAGCGTCTTGCGAGGTTTTGGAATACGTCCCCGGTATTGTCAGGGCTGCCGTCGTTAACAACAATCACTTCCCAATGCGAGAATGTTTGATGGATAACGCTCTCGACAGCCTCTGCGAGAAACTGTGCCTGGTTGTAACACGGGATTATCACTGAAACCAGGGAGTCCGGACCCATCGGCTTGACCGGCTGGTCCTGTTTCTCCAAAGTTTCCCAGCCTGCGGGGATGAGATCTGCCGTATTAATATTGGGATCGCTAAACCACGGTTTGGGAACGATGACAATTTTGTTCCGGGATTCATTTAAAAACGCCGCCCACCAGCCGAAAGTGCTGTTCGGCAGTATGAAGTGTTTGCAGGACTTCATGAGTTGGAGGTACGTGGCAAATCGTGGGCCGGCGAGGTTGTGCGGTACGAACGTACAGGGCATATTCCCAACCAGATTTGCCCTGCGGCACCACTCGATATCGTCTGAAAATATAAAGAAATGCGGCGACTTGATTTTGCCGGCGATTCTGCGGACGGCGGCCTGGAAATAGGCTTCTCCACAAAGACCATGAATGGCGCGGGTTCGCGGATTAGAAATAAAATCCGCCCGGCGAACGTTCAGGCAGACCGATTCACAATTTTGAATGGCGGTGAGAACTGCGCGCGCTTCGGGGCCGATTTCGCTGACAAACTCAAAACTTTGCCGAACTTCATCGAGCGCGCTTTCAAAGTAACGCGGACTTTGCCAGTAACCGTCCAGATAGACGTTCGCCCCGAGTCGTTCAATCTCCGGATCAAAATGGAAATGCTTTTCCGCAACGCAACGAAGTTCTTTTTTATAAGCTGCACCGTTCCGCATGACGTGACAATCCGGCGCCAATTTGAAAATCGGCAAATCAAAATCGCGGTAGGTAAAGTCAGGCCGCGGCGAGCGGTCGAGAAGAAAGCTCAAATCGAGAATCAATTGGGATTTTGTTCTTCGGGCCAGTGCCAGACCGGCTGCGTATTGAAACATCTGATTGCCCAGCCCGCCCTGCAGCTTGACCACGACTTTGTTTGGAATGTCCCTGGAAGCGAGTTCGGGCGCGTGGGACGGAGCTTCGGGTTTTCCATTTTTGACCAGCGCGACATGATAGCCCACCGTAAATTGGTCAATGAGTTTTTGATCCTCAAGCCCAAACAAATACCGCGGCAACCACTCGCCAAAAAGCGACCGAATTAATTCCGCATTCGAACCATGAAGGCCGCGGTGCTCGGGCATAGTCCAGGCAAGACGTCCGCATTCCTGCGCCAGCAGCTTAAAATAGCCGCCATTTGGCGAGATTTCCGCTATTTCGAGGCTGAATTTTTGTCCTGCGTAACGATACCATTCGGGGGTATAGCCGCCGTAAAAATGAAATGGCAACTGATGTAATCCGGATCCCAATGGCGCGGTTAGAAACAATCGCCCGCCAGGCCTAAGAATACGCGCCATTTCGCGCACGGCTTCTATTGGTTCGGGCACGTGCTCCAGCACTTCTGTGCATAACACAACATCAAAAGATTGATCAGCGACGGGAATCCTCGTGATATCTGATTCGTAATCAATTTGGCCATAGTCTTTCGTGTTGCCCAACTTGATGCCTTCGTATTTTTTAAAATCATGGGTGCGATATTCGCAGTGTGAAAAAAAACGCCGGTAAGGACAGGTACCCGCACCCACATCGAGAACACGGAGGCCTGGGGCCACAATTGCGGCTTTTTCCTGCACCCATCGGTCGCGGCAACGCTGGTTGAAATTCTGAATCTCGTCCAAAGGAAGAGTCGAGGCATTCAACTTCAAAGCCGCAAAGACCGCATCAGCGTTGGTCGCAGCGTCTTGCGCCGGGAGGTTCCCCGGATTCGCGAGGCCGTCGCCAGCGAGAATGGCCCGGAGTTGTTTTCGCCAAATTTCAAATGTCGGCCGCTCCGCCTCGGCAAGGGCGCTGTCCCACAATAACTCGTCAGCGGCGTCCAAAAGTTGATCGATTGGCAGTGACCGATTTTTGACGGCAATAACTTCTACATTCGCCACAAATGGCGCATGCGGCCATGTGGACGACTTGATTTCAATATTGTCAAATCCAAGTTTCGAAAGTGTGCGTTCATATCGCTCGGGAAACCAGTGGTCCAGATGATAAGCCCACCCGGCCGCTTGATCCCCCGCCAGATGGCGGGCAGCGGCCATTTTGATCTGGTAAGAGGAGTTCCCGGCAAGGGTTCTCGCGCTTCCTGCCAAATCCGGAGTTTCAATCCGCAGATTTCCACCGGATTTGAGCCACTGGTGCCAGCGGATGAGCATTGCCAGTGCCGTGACCCGGTTAAAGTGCTCGAAGACATGGTGTAGCCGAACTTCATCCACGCTGCCTGCGCCAAAATGTAACTGCGTAATATTGGCGAAGGCATCTGCCCGGACGGTCATTATATTGTGCTGGTCCGGCGGGTAATCAATATTGATATACCCTTCGAAATATTGCCGGCCACACCCAAGATGCAATTTCAACGGTTTGCCCGGCAGCCACAATCCGGCGGATTGGAGCAGCGCAACAGCATCCGAGTTGGCAGGCAGATTCGGTTTTGGTGACGACGCATGTGCATGGACATTTGTCCCGGTCGAACTTGCGTAATCCACTTTCGATTTTTGGATGGATAGAGTCATTTGGAGGCGAAGTTTTGAGCCATATTCCAACCATCGCACAGATAAGTCTCCCGACTTTTCTTGCGGCGAAGCACAAGCGGATCAAAAGGGACGAAAAGGGCGCATGGGACCCAGGCGCCGCGGAACTTTCCTACGTTTTTGGAGGCGATAATTTCGGCAATGCCGCGGTAGGCTGCGTCGCCGCCTGCTGATTGCTGCGCTGAATTTCTTCGTAAACTTCCTGGCGATGCACCGGCACCGATGCCGGCGCCTCCACGCCAATTTTGACCGTTTCGCCATCGAGGCGCACGACTGTCACCCGGATATTGCCGGCGATCACGATGCTTTCGCCTGTCTTTCTGGAAAGAATGAGCATGGAACCTCATGTTACACGGCGGCGGCAACAGGCAAAGGATGTTCCACCGAATAATTGCCGGCATTGGCTATGATCACCTGCTTGCCAATATGCGTGTGACGATTGACCACAAGCGGTCCCTTTAAATTCAACGTGGCGCGATTTGGACCGCGCAATGTGACGATGCTGAACAGAAGCGCGTCATTAGGTTCCTTGAGGCCCAGGAACTCGACGTCCGTTTCCGGAATGTCCGGCGCGTAGCCTGGCATCACGAAGAACGGATTGATGACGACGAACGCAAGCGACGCGCCTTCGGCCGGACGCAGCCACGCAAATGGCATTTCCGCCGGGTTCGCCAGGAGCATGTAATCTTTGATTTGTTCAAACCCCAGAATTCCGGCCGGCAATCGGATACGGTTATCCGCAGCCGCAGCCGGTGTTTCCATTTCAGTTGTATTGTTCCATTTCATCCTAAAATGTTTTCTACACCAGGAAGTCCACCAGAGACACCTCCATCACCCGTGACGTGACTTCCAACGCTGCTTCATACGCATCCTGCACCTGATTTAACTGGGTCATCACCTGGACCGCATCAGCGCCGGACGCATTGGAGATGCCCTGATTCAGAGTGGTGTTTTGATTGGATGCAAAGGATGAAGCCGTGCTTAATTGAGTTTGGACATTCCCGTTGTAAGCGACCTGATAGGTCATGTTGTTTTCGTCATTCTGCAAATTCGACGCGTCGGTGCTGGAAATTGCGGATGTATTGCCGGCCAACAGATCGTTTTGAAGCGAGATCAGATGATTAAACAAATCGGCGCCAGTGCTGGTATTGGTAATCAGGCCTTGCGTTCCGCTACCGGAGGTGTTTGCGCCCGGAACACCCACCGAAATGGTGACTCCCTGCGCAATTTCCGCCTGGGTGGTGGAATCGTTTCCGCTGTAGGTAACGCCGGTCACATTTCCATCGGCATTTGTGGCAGCGGTAAAGGGCTGGTTACTGGTATCGGTCCCGCCGAATAGATATTGCCCGGTTTCCGGGTTCTGGGTGTTGACCAGTTTAAGGGCCTGTTGAATCAGAGAACTGACCTGGCTGGCATAGTCATTTAAGGTCGTTTGGTTGGCGGTGCCGCTGCCCGCCTCGGTTGCGATGGACTGGGCCTGGCTCACAATCGATTGAAGCGACTGCAGAACACTATAAATGGAGTTTGCCTGAGATTGGAGCGTCGTAATATTGCTGCTGTACTGCTGGTCAGCCGATTGGGTGGCCAGATCGTTGAGGGTGGTCACCATGGCGTCCGGATTGTCAGAAGGCGCCTGCACGCTCAACCCCGTGGTCACCTCGTTTTCCAAATTGTCCAACTGCGCCGACAGCGCATTGGTCTGGCCGATCATTGTATTGACGAAGTAATCAGTTGAAACGCGCATAGTCAAGGTCAGGAGGCGCTACCCATTTGTAAAGTGTCTCCAAGCATCTGGTTAACAGTGGTTACCACTTCAGCGGAGGCCTCATACGCCTGCTGAAAACTCAGTAAGTTGGTCATTTCCTGGTCGAGGCTCACTCCGCTGATGGAGGATTGCTGGTTGGTAAGCATATTCATCACAGCCGTTTGATTGCTCACCTGGTTGTTCGCCGTTTGCAGGGAATCGCCAAAACTTCCGATCGTCTGGTCAAGCGAATCACTAAAAGTTTCGTTCTGCAAATTGGATTGTGGCGCATCTGCCAGTTCCGCAAGTTGCAGGGCGATGGTATTATCACCGCTCGCGGTTGCGGAACCCGATGCCTGAAACAACGAAGGATCATTAATCAGGGAGGAATTTACGGCAATATTGTCCGCGCCGGTACCGGTGAAAAAATCCGCGCCAGTCGAGCCCGTCAGGCTGTAGCCTGCGGTGTATACGGAATTGACCTGGGTTATGATGGAATTCGCGAGGAGATTCAAACTGCTTGCGAGAGTCGACAGCGTACCGTCACGCGCGTCAATGGTGCCCTGCATTGAACCTCCAGTCAGCGTCAACGGCGTGCCTGAGGATGTTTGAACAAGCAGATTGCCATTGCCATTGGTCGGATCGTAGGTTTGCAGTGTATTGACGACCTGGCTGCCGGAAACCAAGGTTTGTCCATTGACGCTTACATTTACGGTCCCATCTGCGCCCGCGGTCGTTGTGATGTCGGTCAATTGGGCCAGGTTGTTTAGGTCCTGCTGTTGCTCATCCAACAAATCATTGGCGTTGCCTCCGCCGAACTCGGCTGCGGAGATTTGTTGATTCAAGCTTGCGATGCCCGAAATCAATTGATTGGCCGAATCCACATCGTTGCTCAATGACGTGTTGAGCGTTGTGATTTCCTGGATCAAACTCGATTGGATTTGGTTGAATGCGGAAGCCAGGCTTTGCGCATCGCTAATGAGCTGTTGCCGGTCGGCGATGGACGTGGGCGACGTGGCGACGGCTTGAAAATCGTTAAAGACGTTGTTTAGCAGCGTGGAAAGGCCCGAACTGGTTGTAGTATCGTCCGAAGAGGATGAACTGCCGCTTGTGCTTGTGCTCGAAAGAAATTCGTCGAGTTCATCCTGGACGCTTTCCAAAGCGCTTTGCTGTCCGTTCCAATAGCTGCTGACGCTCTGTTGCCCCTGAATTTGGCCGTTCAGCAATGTATCCACCGCCTGCTGAATGGACACTGCTTCCGCGCCGGTCCCTTCCGGACCGATGGTGGTCATAATGTCCGGATTGGTTTGAATATCCACGGTTTGCCGCGTATAGCCCGTGGTATTGACGTTGGCAAGATTTTGGCCGGTGACAGAGATGCCGGTCATCTGCGTCTCCATTGACTGCCCGGCCATGTTTAATATGCCTAATAGACCTAACATAAATTTGTCCGGCGCAATGCGCTAACACACCTGTTCATAGATGGACCGGTGCGGCGAATGGTTTACCGGGATGCGGCCGGCGCTGTCATACGTCCTGGGCGCGCCGCCTGGAAAAATGGCATTCATCAACTGCTGCAACAGCTCGACCGCGTGACTGAGCAGCAAATGGTTCTGCCGGGCACGTTGCTGGATACGCACCAGCAAGGCGTTGTTTTCACTGACCAGCGCCTGAACGAGCGGACGGTAGTCGGCGGGCAATTTCGGAATGATGACGGCGAACGTTGAGTTGTCATCCAGGTTCAACATCCGGGCGACGTTCAGGCGGTGCTGCTCGCGCTCATGACGGACAGCCGCAATGACACCCGCCTGCGCGTTCACATGCGCCACGTTCTGCAAAAGGTCATTGGTTTGGCGTTGGACAACACACTGCTGCTGCTGTTCCAGCGTGGCGAGCATTTCGCCGTATTGCTTCAATTCTTCGCGCAGGGCTTCAATGAGGTTGTGGAGCAAATCATTCATGGACTTTAGCGGAAGGCGTTCCGGCATTTTTCACGGACCCATTATCAGAACCGGATGCGGGCGCCGTTGTGTGGACCACATGGCTTTGAGGACTGAGTTGTTGCTCAAATATTTTGGCGAAGCCAAATCCGCCGGATTTTGAAATGCTTTGCGCCAGCGCGTTTGAAACATAGTCCTGGTAAATGCCGGCCGCTGTCGAATCGTCGCTGAACTCCGAGGTGATAACTGGTTTTTGCATTTCCGAGAGGATTTGTTGGAGCATGATGGCTTCAAATTGCTGGCTGGCCTGATGGATTTTCTGCTGCCGCGTCAGGTTCTTGCTTCCGGCCAGGTCCTCGATCGGAACGTTGGCGTCGGAGTCAGCAGACTGAATCGGCAGGATATTCATATCAACGTATATCCAGTTCTGCCTGCAATGCGCCGGCCTGCTTCATCGCTTGAAAAATGGCCATCATGTCCCGCGGCGTTACGCCGAGCGAATTCAGGGCCGTTGCGACCTGCTCCACTGTTGGCAATTCCGGGAGCGCGACCATGGATGTTTTGTTTTCAGTCACCTCGGTGGTTGTTTGCGACGTGACGATGGGCTTCCCGCCCTGGCTGAACGGGGCGGGTTGCGAAACACTCGGCGTGGAGGAAATGCTGATGGTAATATTGCCGCAGGCGACCGCACAGCTTGAAATGTGAATATTCGCCGTCGCCACGATGGTCCCGGTGCGTTCATTAATGATCACCCGCGCCGGCACGTCCGGAGTCATTTCCACGTCTTCAAGCCGGGCGATAAAGCTGACAAGATCATTCTGCGTGCCGTCGGGCATGTGGACCCGCACAGACGTCGCGTCCAATGCCTGCGCGGAATTCGTAAAGACCTCGTTGATGGCGTCGGCCATGATCGCGGCGGATATGAAATTCGGCTCACGCAATAAAAGCTCAATATTGTTGTTATAAACAATTGTGGCCGGGATTTCCTTTTCAACAATCGCCCCGCCGATAATCTGGCCAACAGTCGGGAAATTCTTGGTGACCGAAGCGCCTCCGCCGCCTCCGTTGCCGACCGTGAACCCGCCGACGGCAATCGGTCCCTGGGCCACCGCATAAACTTTGTTGTCGGCGCCGAGCAATGGTGTTTGCAATAGAACACCGCCCTGAAGCGACTTTGCATCGCCCATGGAGGATACTTGAACGTCAATCCGCGTTCCCGGCTTCGCAAACGCCGGAATATCTGCAGTCACGATAACGACCGCGACATTTTTGGCCGAAATTTGTGTCACCAGCGATTGCACATTGATGCCATAACGTTGGAGCATGTTTGCGATGGTTTGCTGGGTGTAAACGGGGTCTTTATCGCCATCTCCGGCAAGACCAACAACCAGGCCGAAACCATTCAATTGATTATCACGCGCCCCGGCGATTGTCGTGATATCGCCCACGCGGACATCGTCGGCCGGGGATGGAAAGGAAACTGTGAGCAGGAGCAAAACCGCAATTGCGACCATGCAGCGACTTCTCAGCGGCGAATGGCGGAAGCGCTTCTCTGTGGACCGCCGCAGGGGAGACAACGGACGCAAAAGACGCAAGAGCATGTGCCCCAGTCCTAAATTCTCAATCAGCCGCGGTCGATTCATTAGAATGGATTGATTTTGTCCCAAATCCGGTTGAACCAGCCTTTGTTTTGGCTGTCGGATACCGTTCCTTTGCCGATAATTTCTATTGTGGCATCGGCGACGTTGTAACTATAGACCGTGTTATTGCTCAGGACGTCATCGGGGCGCACGACGCCGCGCAGGATGATGGTCTGATTTTCCTGGCTGAACGAGGTTTGGCGTTTGCCTTCGAGCACAAGGTTTCCGTTGGGCAGCACATCAATAATGCGAACGGCGATTTGGGCGACGATTGTTTCCGAGTCACTGATGGTACCGCTGCCGGCGTGCGTGTGGTCGGAATTATAGGCCATGGCGGGGAGTTGGCCGCTCTTGGTCAAAAGGCCGGTAGCGCCGGCAGGGTATAGGAATGCGGTGATTGCCGCTGCCAGGCTCGATTTCCGTTCGGTCGTTGTCGCGTTGTTCTTATTTTCCGTGCTGCTTTCAGAAATGGCTATGGTGAGAATGTCGCCGATATTGAGGCCCCGTTTATCGGCAAAAATGGACCTTGAAGTGCCGTCGCACCACAGTGACTGGCATTGGGCTGCGGCGGGAACCAGCAAAACGACGAGAAATGCCATGTTGAGAAGTTTAAAATAAAACTTTTTATTCATAACGAGACCTGGATTGTGTGTTCGTCCAATACTCTGCCTGTCAAACTGCGCTGGGAAGCCGGGTTGCGAAAATGAATCACCTGCCCGGGCGCGCCGTCTTCCAGCGCCTCGACTTTCATCGTGATATTCAACGCGCCGTCCCGGACCACCGCGTCAGCCATCTGCCCGCGATGAATAACCGTCCTAAGCCGGAGATCGCGCGCAAATAAGATGTTGTTTGCCGGGACTGAATCGGCCAGTTCGAGCGTGGTATCGCCGGATAAAAAGTCAGCCAGCGGCTCGTGCGCCGCCAGGACATCACGACGGTCGCGAATCACATCCGCATCCGCCACCAATTCGCCGCGCGACAAATCCGTATGCGCCACCCAAACATCCTTCCAGACATGCGCCCGCGCTGAAACTTCCCACGTGCCCACTGTTTCAGTCGCTGTGCATAGTTGAAATCGGGCAATGAACAACGGGGCCACACCGGACGTTGGCACTTCGAGAATTTTTACGGTGAGGGGCTCATCCGGGACGACGGGCGCGTCCCAGGGTTCCGTGAATGCCAATTCCAGTTCGCCCTGGTCCTTCACATAGTCCGATTGCAGCCTGGCGGTTAACAGGGCAACGGCATCCGCTTCGTTTAAAGTTCGGGAACGGCGCAGGACACGAACAGTATCGGCGCCGGCCCAATTCGTCGTCATCAAGTCCGGCGCGGCGGCGGCCAGGAGATCGTCAATATGATTTCTCGAAAGTTCCAGAGCAGCCCCGAGGGCGGGCGAATCGCACAGCCGGATATCTGGTAATGGCGCGCTCGATTTGATGATTTGTTGAAGAAAGACGCCATTTCCCGTGACTTCCGCAACGGGTACGAGCTGGAGTGCGGCCGTTTCCGAAGCTTGAAGGCAATGACCGGCGCCAAGACAAAGGAATGCGACGACAAAAAGGTTAAACGGGTTTCTCATTACCTTTCGAGATTGTTGCTGTCCTGCATCATTTGGTCGGCGGCCTGGACGGCCTTTGAATTTACCTCGTAAGCGCGTTGTGCCAGAATAAGGTTAACCATTTCCTGGACGACACTGACGTTTGAGAGTTCGAGGTAGCCCTGCTGCAATTCACCCAGACCGTTTTGCGTGGGTTCCCCGAGTTGGGCGGTGCCGGAGGCCTCGGTTTCGGTATATAAATTTTGACCCATGGCCTGCAATCCGCCGGGATTGTTAAAATTAGCCAACTGTATCTGCGAACTGGTGGTGCCGCTGGAAGTGGTATAGGTAATGGCGCCGCTGGCGGAAATGGTAATATTCGTCGTGCCGGCAGGGACAGGCTCGAATCCGCCCTGCACAGGATAACCGTCACTGGTAACGATTTGGCCTTCGGCATTGGTTTTGAACGCGCCGTCGCGAGTGTAGGCCAAAGTGCCGTCGGGCATTTGCACCTGGAAAAACCCGGCGCCTTGAATGGCGATATCGAGGTTTCCGCCCGTTTGGGAAAGATCGCCCTGGGTAAATATGCGCTCAGTTGCGATCGGAACGGCGCCCTGTCCGATTTGCAGACTGCCCGGCAAAAGATTTCCACCGCCCTGTTGGGACCCCGCGGCCCGCGTTGTCTGGTAAAGCAAATCCTGAAATTGAAGTTTGCTTTCCTTGTAACCAGTCGTGTTGACGTTCGCCAAATTGTTGGAGATGACATCCAGATTCATCTGCTGGGATTCCATCCCGGCGGCGGCGGAATAAAGTGCGCGTAGCATAGGCCAATTTCTAAGACGTTCCTCCGAGTTCCGTAATGGTGCGGCTCAAGCGGTCACTGGCCGCCTGCATGACCTTCTGATTGGCCTCAAACATTCGCATTGCGGTCACCATTCCGGACATTTCCGTTGTTGGCGAAGTGTTGGCGGCTTCGAGAAACCCCTGCCTTACCCTTGTCGAAGTCGCCGGCATGGAAATCGCCGCGGGGTTGTCCGATTGAAAATCCTGCGCCCCGATCATTGTCAACAGGCCCGGATTGTTAAATTCGACGAGCTTCAATTTTCCCATCTGTTGCGAGCCCTGGCTGACTTCTCCCGTTGCGGAAATCGTAATCGGAGCTGCACTATTGGGGTTGGCCTGTAACGGACCGGCGTTGCCCATGACCATATAGCCTTCATTCGTCACGAGCTGGCCGCGGGAATTCAACTCAAATTCGCCGCCCCGGGTGTAGGCCGTCTCGCCATCAGGCAATTGGACCGTAAAAAATCCCGGCCCTTCCAATGCAAAATCCATTGGATTGCTGCTGACGTGCAGTTCCCCGGGCCGAAAATTTGTCACCGTCGTGGCCGTTGGGATATAACAGGCGGCCGATCCGGAAGCACTGGCGTTCATGCCGGCCTGGATGTCGGAAAAAGAAATTTCACGCTTGCGACCACCCGAAATTTGGGAAGAAGTCAGGTTTTCGGCGATCAAGTCCTGCCATTGCGCGGTGGCGTGCATCGCGGCAGCGGCTTGATAAAGACTAACATCCATAATTGCGGCGGTTTAGCAACAGGTATGCCACGCCCTTTTTTGGGTATTTTGCGACATTTTTTTCCGTTGGCGGAAAAAGATTCCGGGACTGACAGCAGAATTTGCCGGGCACACTGTTGGCAGCTTCCTATGGCTTCGCCGGTTCTTCATAGAGGCAGGCAATGTCTATCGTTTGGCCGCAACTGCACTCGATGCGAATATTTGTGATTCGCCCGCCGTCACGTTGCACGGCCAATTGGGGCTCGCAATTCCTTTTGAATACAGCAGCAGAAGAACCCTTTGTTTCCAACGATTGAAACGGCTGAGGCTGTCCGTTTTGGGGAATTACGGTGATTTGGAATTCCTGCCTGGCGGCGGAAGGCCCGGCGGCGACCAAAGGAACAAATTCGTCAGTTTGAGGGGGCTTCATTGGGCAAATCAGTCGGCCTGTCCATGTCGGGAGTGCTCGAAAGCGCATCTACCGATTCTTTCAGCTTCAACAAAACCGTTACACGGCGGTTAATTTCATCCGCGGGCGAATATCCGGTCATCGGCATCCTGTCTGCGAAGCCCGATATCTTCGAAATTTGTTTGTCGAGCACGCCGTTTTCAACCAGGACACGCCGCGCGGCATTGGCGCGGTCCGTGGACAAATCCCATCCATCGTGGGGACTGGTCCCATTTTCAGCTTTTGATTCGGTGTGTCCTTCCAATTCGATCCGAAATGTGGTGTAACGCGATATTTCCCACGCCAGCGTGCTGAACACCCATGAACCGTAATCCGTAAACGTGGACGTGCCTGGGTTGAAAATTGGTTTCTGCGAACGGTCAAAGATATTGATGTCCACACCCTCCGGAGTAAGGTCGATCTTCACCGACGTGACATTTTCGTCTTGTTTGAGCAATTTGCTTAGATCGTCACTTAGATGCCGCATCGTTTCCATTTCGACCGCCGAGACAGATTGAAAGTGGCCCTGTTGCTGATACGTCGCGCTCGCATCCCCGCCCTGGCTCGGGAGGATGCCAACAGATTGTTTGGTGACAGAAGAAAACGGATTGCGAAACGCCCGCTCGACTGCATCCTTGATTTTCTGGTCCTGCGACGTGAGCCAAAGGCACAGAAACAGCGCCATCATGGCGGTGGTGAAATCCGCGTAGGCCACCTTCCAAACGCCGTGGTCTCTGTGTCCCTTTTTCATCGTAACAAATTATTTTTCAACCTTAATGGTTTTGAACATTTCTTCCATTTCGTCCGCGGTCGGCCGCAAATCGCTGTTGAGGCCGCGGCGTCCCAACTCGACCGCAGTCACCGGCGCCATGCCGCCGGCAAAGCCGGTAACGCACGCCGCGATACACCGGATATATTCCAATTCCGCCGCAGTAACGAATTCGAGATTCGTTGCCAGTGGATTCAAGAACCCGTAGGCAAGCAAAATGCCCAGGAAGGTCCCGACCAGGGCGGCGGCCACTTCTATGCCGATGACTTCAACCGGGCCCGAAATAGAGGCCATCGTAATGATGATTCCCAGGACGGCGGCAACAATGCCAAAACCGGGCATGGAATCGGCTGTTTTGGCCAGAACGTTAATCGGCGCGTGCGATTCGACTTCGAGTTGTTCAATTTCCGTATCCAGCAGCAACTGCAGTTGGTCGGGCTTGATTTTTCCGTCGATGATTGGGCGCAAACTCCCACAAAGAAAATCTATGGCTTCCTTGTTGCTGTTGAAGGTGGGATATTTCCTGAAAATGGAGCTGTTTGCCGGATCCAGGACGTGTTCCTCGAGAGCAATCATGCCATTACGCCGGCCTATCAGAAACAATTCATAAAGCAGTTTAAATAATTCCTCGTAGGCGGCGCGACTGTGGGGTGCGCCCTTGATGCACGTGACCAGACCCCTGACTATATCCATGAGCACCTTGCGCGGCGACATAATGACCAGCGCGCCAATCGCGCCGCCGCCAATGATGATCAGTTCATTGGGATGAATCAATACGAGCAGATGCCCGCCTCCGAAAATGAACCCTCCGAAAACGCAAGCAACAACGATGCATATGCCGACGATAATGATCATGAACTATTAAGAGTTCCCTGTTGTTTCACGACTCCCGCTTCAAGACGTTGAATGTAGGCGCGGATGGAAAGAATCGCCTGGGCATGAATTTGACAGATACGCGATTCGGTCAGGCCGACCGCTTCCGCTATTTCCCGCAAATGCATATCCTCGCCGTAATAGAGCGCCAGCACCTTGCGCTGCATCTCCGGGAGTTCTTTGAGGCGCCTAAGAATGACCCTCTTCAATTCCATCTGGGAAGTCTGGTCCGAAGGGGTTTCATCCGCGGCGTTTGCCACGACTTCGTACAAGTCGCCCGCCTCGTCCTCCGAGGATATCGTGTCCAATGAAACAAACGTGGCCGGCCGGATTTCATTCAGCAACCTGCCATATTCAGCCGGGGACAATTTCAATGCCGCGGCCATTTGCGCTTCGGTGGGCGTTTGCCCCAGTTGTTGCTCGAGTTGCGCCATGACATTTTGAATTTTGCGCGCTTTTTCATGGACCGTGCGCGGCACCCAGTCCATTCGGCGCAATTCGTCCAGCATCGCGCCGCGAATGCGTGTCCGGGCGTATGTTTCAAAGGACGCGCCACACGCGGGGTCATAATTTCGCAGCGCCTGCAACAAGCCGACCAGTCCCGAACTGTAAAGGTCATCCTGGTCTGCATGCTCGGGCAGGGTCATCGCCAGGCGCGCAGCGAGGGATGAAACCAGAAACAAATATTTCTCGACGAGCGCGTTTTCGACATCCGAATCACCGCGCTGATGATAGCGGCGCCAAAGCTCCTGGGCCGTGGGCGAGGGATTGACGGCCACGGCGACGGTTTCTTGTGTTGTGCCAAGAGAGGTGCTCACGTTTTAGTCGCCGGCCTGGGTTTGGGCGCCGGAACAGATCGTTTGTATTGGCGTTGTCTTAAAGCGTCGCGCAAATTCTCCAGACAAACATTCGTCCACCAGCGCGCCAGCAACGCCGCACCCAACGCGCAAACGCAGGCGCGCCAAAAAGCGGTGGACCAGGAACAATTGTCCGCCAGACTGAAACCGATACCGATCAGAAACCCGGCTATGGCGGACAGAATCATAAACGACTTCATTCGTTCTCAAGTGTTTAGCAATCCCGTTGCCAGCGGCTTGCGCGGCCGGCGGATTGATAAAAGTTCATCGTTTATCGGCCTTTTTCTGAGGGAACAGCAACGCAGGCTCCGCGCGCCGAAATTCACCGGGAATTTTTTGCCCGGCGCCTAAAAAGCTGATAGGACATTTTGTGCCTAATACGAAATTCCACAGCTTCACGCGCCGGTGTTCCTCGTCCAGATGCGTGAAGATGATGTCTTCCGGAGCAAACGCTTCAAATGCGCGAAACTGTTCGAACAGGATGGAACTTTCGTAAGCGGCATTGAGCACCAGGTGCACGCGCGGTTGAGGCAGAATGGACAGATGCTCACGCAACGCGGCGATTGCATCCGAATCCCGGATTTCTACGCCGGGCAAGTCCACGAATTGCAAATCGGATATATCGCCGGAGTCGCTCCAAAAGCGCTCGACGGGCACACCCATCAATTCACAATGTAATTCCAATAACTCCGAACTGTTGGCGCTATCCGCATCCAACCGCCACACGCGGACGCTGCTGTCATCCGACACAATCGCCGACGCGACCCATTTGCAAATCGCCGTGGTTTTGCCCGAACCCGGCGGACCGATGAAAACGTGCGGGCGGCCCGTGCCCGTTGCCGTCTGGCGCGCCGAGAGCCAATGGCAAATGATCAGGTCGGTGATCGCCGTCCATTCGGCCTGCATCTCCGGCATAGGCCGGGCGCCGTATAACACTCGAACTTTTTCCTCGAGTTGCCTTGCGAACGCGGGAAGAAGTCCGTTTGATTCGAGCCACGCGATGCTTCGCCATTGTCCCGCCGATGATGACTTTGCCGTCCACGGTTCAATGGTCCTCCTGTGTCCCAAAGGATTCCGGCCCGCTTCACTCCCGGGCGGAGCCGGTTTTTCAACCTGGGGTTTGTCCGGGACGCAGGCGGTCACTTCGATCTTTCGGCCGGCCTTCCATAGCCATGAAATTCCTTCCGGCCGCAATTTGCGCACTTTGACGATGACGGCATCCGGGCCGAGTTCATCGTGGACGCGGGCGAGCGCGGCGTTTGGGTTCTCTGCGACTATGGCGGCAAGTCTCATGGCTTATTCGGTGGAAGGAATCACAGCCGCGTTCTGAATTTGTACCCGCGCTGGAATCTCCGCGTAAGAGAGTACCGTCAGGTCGCTGAACGAATTTTCAAAGAAACGCCGAAACGCCAGGCGCAATTGCGGCGGGCACAGGACGACCGGCTGTTGCCCGGCCGAAATCATCTGTTGCACGAATTTTGATAGAGTTTCGATCACATGCCGAGCGAGCCTGGGGTCAATCACCAGGGCAACCTCCGAAAGGGATTGCCGCACGCCCTGGGTCAGTTGCTGTTCGAGCCTGGGGTGCATGGTGATGGCGCGCAATGCTCCGCCTTCGGTCTGAAATGGTTTGGTAATTTGCGCGCCAAGAGCCCGGCGCGCATATTCCGAAAGTTCGTCGGGATTTTTCGTTGATACCGCGTAATCCCCCACCTTTTCCAAAATGCCCGCCAGATTGCGTATGGAAATGCCTTCGGCCAGGAGATTTTGGAGGATTCGCTGGACCTGGCCAATGCTCAGTTGCGCGGGAATCAGTTCATTGACGACCGCCGGATTGGTTTGCTTAAGGTTATCGAGCAGGACCTGGACGTCCTGCCGTGTCAGAATTTCATGGCAGCGGCGGCGTACAGTCTCCGACAAGTGCGTCACGAGCACCGATGGCGCGTCGACGACGGTGTAACCGGCTATCTCGGCGGGTTTGCGCTCAATGTTTGTGACCCACGTGGCAGGAAGTTGAAAAACGGGTTCGACCGTCGGAATGCCCTTAAGCGTTGTCTTGCTGTTGGTCGCGTTCATCGCCAGCCAATGGCCGGGCATGATTTGGCCCTGCGCTACCGAATTGCCCTTGAGTAGAAAGCGGTATTCATTTGTGCCCAACTGCAGGTTGTCCCGCAGGCGGATCGGCGGGATCAGCACCCCCATTTCCTGCGCAAAATTACGCCGAACGCCGGTCACCCGTTCGAGTAAATCCCCGCCCTTTTTTGTATCCGCAAGGGTCACAAGGCCGTAGCCCAACTCGATTTGCAGCGTGTCCAGCGTCAACAGGCTTTCAATTTTGTCGGATGGTTTGGCCGCAGCCCCGGCAGGTCCTGCGGCTGCTTTAGTTTCTCCTGGTTTGGCATAGGTTGCCCCGGCGTGAACCGAACCCGGCGCGGCTAATTCAGGTGTCCCATGCCGGTGAATGGAATAGGAGAGCAATCCCGTTATAATCGCCAGCGTCAGGAACGGCAACATTGGCAGGCCCGGAACAATGGACAGAACGCAAAGCATCACCGAAAGAATCGTCAGCGCCTTTGGATAGAGCAACATTTGCCGGCCAAGTTCCCGTCCCAAATCGTTCTTTGCCGTCGCGCGCGTAATCAGGATGCCAGCCGCCGTCGAGGTGATGAGCGCCGGCACCTGGGACACCAAACCGTCGCCGATGGAGAGAATCGTAAAATGCTGCAACGCTTCGCTCACGGTCATGCCTTTTTGCACAATGCCGACAGCGAATCCGCCAATGATGTTGATGAGCGTAATGAGGATGGCCGCAATGGCGTCACCCCGAACAAACTTGCTTGCGCCGTCCATTGCGCCGTAAAAGTCCGATTCCTCCTCCAGCGCGCGGCGGCGGCTGCGCGCCTCCGCTTCATTGATAAGCCCGGCATTCAACTCGGCGTCAATTGCCATTTGTTTGCCGGGCAGCGCGTCCAGGGTGAATCGCGCGGCCACTTCGGCGATACGCCCCGCCCCCTTGGTGATGACAATAAAATTAATCAGGACCAAAATTAAAAAGACCACCAGGCCCACCACATAATTTCCCTGGACCACGAAATTGCCAAACGCCTGGATAATGTGGCCCGCGTAACCGTTCAATAATATCAGACGCGTGGCGGCGACATTCAGTCCCAGCCGGTACAGCGTGATAAACAGCAGAAGCGTGGGAAACCCGGTAAATTCTGCCGGAGTCCGGAGGTAAAGAATGACCAGCAACGTCAGCAGTGAAAGGCTGATGCTGCAAGTCAGCAACAAATCCAGAACCACCGGCGCGACGGGCAGAATCAGCAGGAGAATGGTTCCAAGCAACGCCACGACGAGCCATAAATCGCCGTATCGCAGCAATTTGCGGATTCTGTCGCTTAGTGCGCCCATTGATATTTAGATTTGATTCTGTTCAGCGTAGTAGCGGTAGCGGTTTACCCGATAAACCCATGCCAGGATTTCGGCCACTGCGGCATAGAGTTCAGCAGGAATCTCGCCACCGATGCGGCCGTGTTTGAATAACACTCGCGCCAGGGGTTTGTTCTCAACGATTGGGACCTGGTGCTGCTGTGCGATCTCGCGAATTTTATCCGCGTTTAATCGAATGCCTTTGGCGACCACTTTGGGCGCGCGCATAGTCTTGCGGTCGTAACGGAGGGCAACGGCGATATGAGTGGGATTGGTCACGACGACGTCGGCCCTGGGAACCTCGGCCAGCGCTTTGGCTTTTGACGCATTTCGCCGTTTTCGGCGGGCCTTCTTAACCTGCTGATTGACCTCAGAGTTCTTCATCTCATCTTTCAATTCCTGTTTGGTCATCATCAAATCCTGATTGTTTCGCCAAAATTGATAGCCATAATCGGCCGCGGCGATGACAATAAGCCCGAGGCCGACGCGCAGAAGAATTCCGAGCGTTGTCTCACCGAGGAATTGCGCGAGACGATAGGCGCTGACCTGAGAGGTAAAAATCGGGTCATTCACGATACGGCGGATTTCGGACCAGCTCACGGCCACAATGAACACGAATTTCACAATGCCCACGAGGGTGGGAACGAACATGCGCGCGGAGAAGAGCCGTTGAAACCCTTCCACGGGATTAATGCGGTCCCAACGGGGAGTGAGAGCTTCTGTGGCGGTATTGAAGCGATTTTGAATCCCGCCGGCGACCAATCCGGCCAGTGCCGTCGCCAGTACGATGGGTCCCACGCATTTCGCCAGGACGAATACGGCCGAAACGCCGTAACCCTGCAGGGAATTTGCGGTGATTGTGGTATCGTGCAGATGGCTGAGTGTCAGCACGGTCATGCTGACAAATTGTTGCCAGATCTCGCGGCCGGCAAAGGACAGCGCCGCAAGAGCGCCCATCAGCACAAACACTGTCTGCACTTCATTGCTGCGCGCAATCTGTCCTCTTTTTATGGCCTCTTCAAGCCGGCGCGGCGTCGCTTGTTCGGTCTTTTCACCCGTTTGTTCCGGCATGGCTATTTTCCTCCGAGCATTTGGCCCACAACCACCAGGTCCTCCGGCAGCCGATCTAAATAGTTAACGACGTATCGGGCGGACAATTGTAGGGTAAAGCCAAAGACAATAAGCCCGCTGACAATCTTGAATCCGAATAATTCCGAAAATACATTCATTTCCGGAGCTGCCCGGCTTAAGACTGAAAAGATGAGCGTGACGACAAAGGAAACCGCGATCACTGGCGCGGAAACCTGCAGAGCAACCATGAAAATGCGGCTGGTTTGGCCCACAACGGTTTCAAACACCGCATTGTTAAGATGCGCGCCTCCGATCGGCAGGACGGTATACGTCTGCTCAAACCCCAGCAACAGCCAATGATGCAGATTGAGTGTCAACATGATGACCGTGGCAAGGAAAACCAAAGTCGTGCCCGCAAGCTGGGAAGATTGCTGGCTCATTGGATCAAATATCGCGGCCATGTTTAAGCCCATCTCGGTGGAAATGAAGTTTCCCGCCAGTTCCGCCGCGTAGAAGATCATGTTCGAAAAAAAGCCGAGCAGGAGACCGATGGAGATTTCCTCGATCATCACCCCCAGCAACGAAAGAAAATCCAGTTTCTCCACCGGAAAAGGCGGCAATATCGGCGCGATCAACAGCGCCCCAAACGCACTGAGGGCCACACGCAAGGTGACCGGAAAATTGATCATCGAAAAGAACGGCAACACGAACAAAAACGCCCCAAGCCGCAAAAACACCAGCATCCAGTTGTAAAATTCCGCCTGCATTATCAGATGGAGACTATTGGACCATCTGCGGCATTTTCTGAATGACGCTGATCGTGAATTCGACCAGTGAACGCACAATCCAGGGCATCAAAAGCAAAATAATTCCAATGACCGCGATGGCTTTGGGAACGAAGGTCAGTGTTTGTTCGTGGATGGTTGTCACAGCCTGAAACAGGCTGATGGCCAATCCAATCACCATGGCCGTCAGCAATATGGGCGCGGCAATGGTCAGCGCCTGGTAAATCATGTTTTTCAACAATTCAATTGCGAATTCAGCGTTCATAAAAGTTCACATTCCAAAACTGCGCACAAGCGATTGCACGACCAGCGCCCAGCCGTCCACCAGCACGAACAGCAACAATTTCAGAGGCAGCGATACCATCATTGGCGGCATCATCATCATCCCCATGCTCATCAGCACCGTCGCGACGACGATATCTATCAAAATGAACGGCACATAAATCAGAAAGCCCATTTGAAACGCGGTGCGAAGTTCGCTGATGATGAAGGCCGGCGTAACAACGCGGAGCGGCAATTCATCCGGCGCAGTCGGCGGCATTTTTGCCATAGAAACGAAGAGTTCCACATCGGAGGGGCGGGTCTGCTTCAACATGAACGCGCGCATTTGGCCTGAGGCGCGGTCCAGGGCCTCCTGGCTCGTGATTTGATGCGCGCGATAGGGAGCAATTGCCTGCTGATTAATATTGTCCCAAACCGGCGCCATGATGAAAAACGTCATGAACAGGGACAATCCGATGATGATTTGATTTGCCGGGGTGCCTTGCAATTGCAACGCGCTGCGCACAAACGAAAGAACGATGACAATGCGCGTAAAACAGGTCATCAGCAACAGGATCGAAGGCGCCAATGTCAGGAGCGTCAGGCAGAACAATATTTTGATGCTGACATCCACGTCAGGGGCTTCATTGCTGCCGCCCAGGGTAATTGAGACGGGACCGAAACCAGCGGCGCTGTTTGTTTGAGCGGGCGCCGTGAGCGACAAAAACACGAGCAAAGCGAGGAAGGCGATGATTTTCGCGTGTTTCATTGTCGTTTGAGCGCCTGCGCCAGTGCCTGCGTAAACGTTGGTTTGGAAACGGCGGATGAATCGTTTTCCGCGGCAGCCGGCAAATGGCTCAACAGGTTCACGCCCGACGGGGACGAGGAAATCAAAAACCTTTGCTGTTCATAACCCAAAACGTAAATCGCGTGCCGGCCACCCAGAGGACGGGTTTCCAGCACCTTCAATTTTGGACCACCACCCTGTTGAAGCGCCAGTCGCTGCCAATTTTTGAACAGCCAGACGCCGCCCAAAAAAATTCCGATAACCAGCGCCAGGGCGCCGGCCACGCGCAATAGGGAAACCCCGGCGTCCGGCAAAGATGGCGCTATCAGCGGCGCAACAGCAGCATTGGTTTGGCCATGCGCCGTTGCTTCAACTAAGAAAGGACAAACCAAAACCGCGGCATTAAAAAAAGACGCGGCACCCGGCAATCGTTTTCGGGTCGTCAGGCAATCTTTCATTTTTAGGCCGGCACCGGATTGGAATTTCCGATGACCTCGGTAATTTTCACGCCGAAACGGTCTTCGATCACGACCACTTCGCCGCGCGCAATGAGTTTGCCATTGACGCTGAGTTCGACCGGCGCATCCGCCGGTTTGTCAAGCTGCACGACCGAACCGACGTTCAATTGCAGGATTTCGCGCATCGGCAGCTGGCAACCGCCCAACTCGATAGTCAGGCTGACAGGCACGTCCAAAACAATATTAAGATTTGCCGGGTTTTCGGCGGTGGCGCTCATGAAATGCTTTGATTGTTAAATGCTGGTAATGCTGGTGACGGTGGTTAATTGCACGGCCCATTTGCCTCCGGAAGTCCCCGGCCGCCCTGTAAATTTCGGCACCTGATTCAAGCGCAGATGCACTTGCTCCGCGACGGCCGGGTCAAGGGCCAGTGTATCGCCCACTTTAAGCCGCGAAATTTCACTGGCGGACATTTTCAATCCCTGCCACTCGGCAACGACCGGCACCCGGATGTCGTTAAATTGTGCGTTCCATTTCGGCCGGGCCGCGCGTGCCGACGCCGTTTCGGCAACGGGCAGCGACGGCGACAGCAAGCGGACAAGCGGTTCAACGGTGGCGTACGGAAAGACGATTTGAATCGGTTCGGACTGGTCGCCGATACCTCCATTCATAGTCAAAATCAGCATTGCCGTATCCGGCGCGGCCGTCTGCAAATAACGGCTGTTATTTTCATGGCCCAGGAGGGCTGGCTGCAGTCCGCGCATTTCAGGCCAATGGTTGCACCATTCGCCGATAACCAAAGAAGCGACCTGATCAATGAGCGCCGTCTCGATCTCGCTCAGGTCCCGCGCCTCCTCAGTCGTCTGTCCCGCGCCGCCCAACAAACGGTCCACCAGGGTCAACCCCAGCAGCGGCGGGATAACCAGCAAACCCACGCCTTTCAGCGGCTCTGTTTTGAACAGCGTGATATGCGTTGGGCCTGGCAAATTCTCGACAAAATTCTGATAGCCGCCGATTTGGATCTTCGACAGTTGCAGGCTAAACTCAAGCCGCAGAAAAATGGCCAGCCGCGCCGCGAGCGAGCGGATAAACTGCTCGTGCCTCTGGCGGATACGTCGAAGTTCGCTGGGAGCAAGAAATCCCGATTGCCGGAAATCGTGGCCGCGGATTTCCTCAGCCTTGCGCCGCTCGCGAGCGCCTTTGGCTGTCAGTACAAACACCTCGTTGGGAGATGCGGCATCGTTCATGGCCTACTGGATCGCGAATTCGGTGAAATAAATGTCCTGCACCATGGAATCGCCAAGAATATTGTTGAACCCGCTGATGAGCTCACTGCGAATCAAATTCCTGGCCCCGGGTTTTTCCAGGTCTTCCAGCGTCTTGGTTGCCAGCGTTCCGCACGCCATATCCCGCAGTTGCGCGTCGCGCTCCGCCATCTTGTCTTTGAAATCCGAGCCGGTACCGGCCACTGAAATGCTGACCAGCAGGTAACGCGCGCCCATCGTGCCGGCCACGTTGACGAGCATTTTGTTCATCGGCACGGACTCCTGTTTTGAGCTTGCCGACTCCTTCCGGGGTTCGGTTCCGCTTGAGGAATCATTCGTCTTAATGCCCAGCCCCTTTTGGAGCTGAGGCAGAATGACAAATTGCGCCACGCCGAAAGCCAGTGCCGGCATCAGCACGATGGTGACAATGAGCGGGAGCCAGCTCGCGAACCCTCCGGAACGTGCCACAGCCGGCGAAGGAGCATTTTCCGCTTTTTCTTCCGTTTTGACGTCGTCTTCCGGCATGAAATCAGTGCTTCAAATTCACGAGGTCCTGGAGAATTTCATTGCTCGTGGTTACAGTTTGGGCGTTTGCCTCGAAGCCGCGTTGCGCAGTAATGAGGTCGGTGAGCTGGCTGGCCAGGTCCACGTTGGACATTTCCAGTGAACCGGAAACCAGGCTCCCCGTGCCACTGGTCCCCGGCGCCACGGGCGCCGCCAATGCCCCGGCATTCGTCATTCCGGTGTAGAGGTTGTCTCCCACGCTGATCAGTTGCGTGGGTGCGGTAAAATTCTGCACCAGGACTTGCCCCCCCGTGAATTGCGTGCCGTCAGCCAGAAGAATGCTGACTGTGCCATCGCCGTTGATGGTATAGCTCTGGACGGCAGACGTGTCACCGTTCGGAGCGTATGCATTGGAAATCTGAATATTGCCAAGGGTGTTTCCGGTGGCACCGGTGTAGCCCTGGACCAACATTCCATTGCTCGTCACCAGATCACCGCTCGAATTGACCGTAAAATCCCCGTCGCGCGTGACATATTCCTCGCCGCTCGACGGATCTTTGACCAGAAAAAAACCATTGCCGTTGATCGCCAGGTTGCTCGGCACGCCGGTGCTGGTGATCGAACCCTGCGTAAATGAATCGGTAATCGAATTGGTAATCACGCCCGTGCCAACCTGTTCGGAGCCCGCTGAGTTTGAGCCTATGGTTTCGCTCAATGCGTCGGCGAATTCAACGTTGGCGGATTTGAATCCAACCGTGTCCACGTTGGCAATATTGTTTCCGATGACATCCAGGTCCTGCTGGAATTGATCGAGGGCGCTAACGCCTGAATCCATTGATAGAAGCATAGTTTGTTATTGGTTGGTGATTTTGGTTGATAGTTTAATTCGACGATGAACTTGATGTTTGATTCGAGGTCGTTGTTGTTGGCGTGACCGAGAGCACCTGGCTTAAATCGTAAGCGGTTCCATTGACCACGATTTGGGGCGTGCCATCCGACGATTCCGCTCCCGACACAACAGCCTGCACTACGCCGCTCACGGTCTGTTGAGAGTTGGACTGCTGCAAGACGACCGTGGTGCCAATCAGGCTGTTCGCCTGCATGTCGGAAAGTGAAGCCGACATCGCGGTGGTTTGCGTCAACGAAGTGAATTGAGCCATTTGCGATGCCATCTCAGTGTCCGACTGCGGTTGGAGCGGATCCTGATTTTCCATCTGCGCGACCAGAAGTTGGAGAAAATCGTTTTGCGTCAATGTTTGCTGCGGCCCCGAAATGGAATCGGATGACGCCGGAGCATTGACGATGTTGTTGTATTGCGTGTTTACAGAGGATGTGGCGGACATAAAATAATTTCAGTTGTTACGCCCATGTCTCCCAGCCTTGTTGCATCGGCACGCGGGCGATCAACGGCGCATGAACAATCGTCGGAACAACCTGCCGGCCAGACAGGCTCGCCATCTGAAGTTCACTCGCAGGTTCGGCGGGCTGTTGCTGTTTCTGTTGAAACGATTCGCCACCGCTGCCGTAGGCGCCGCCTGGATTATCAGCGAGCGGCGCCAGATGAATACCGCGCTGGGTCAAACGCTGCTGAAGGTCCGGCCATTGCTGGCTTAAATGGTTGAAATCCCCGTGCTGCAAAACAACCTGCACCTGGACATCGGTTCCATGCTGGCGTAATTCCAAAGACAATTGTGTTCCGGCATCCGGCTTAATGACCACCTGCATCGCATTATTCCCCGAATCACTTAAGCGCACGGCGTTCACCGTGATCATTTCCTGCGTGCGCTCCAAACCGCTCGTGTGGGAGGCCGATGAAACGGGCATCGCTTGAATCTGGCCGGTTGCCGCAGGCGAGTTCGAGGACCCTTGGTCGCCAACCGGGACAGTCGCCGCAACTTGTTCCATGTGAATGGAACCGGCCACTGGCGAATTTCCATGGGCGGCAAGGACGTTGTTGCCCGGCAAAACTTTCTCAGTCTGCCCGGCAATTTTGTTCGTTTTATCTGCCTGATTCACCGATATATCCTGTTTAGCAATGGATATGCCATTGGAATCAGGCGGCGTTTGCGCCGCAGGTTGTTGAGAACTTGAATCCGATTCGGAAATGGAATCAACTCCGTTATTGGCGTCCGGCTTTGCATCCGGAATCACAGCCTTAGCCGAACCCAATAGAGACTCAGCGTTTTTTGCCACCGAATCAGCCGCCTCGGTTGTTGTCGGGACTGCTGTCGTAACGGCCGACGGTTGGCCCGCAACACTTTCATTCTCCGGAGTGTCCGAAACAGGCGGAACACTAGATTTCGATTGCGCCGGAATAATTGGATTCGCGACCGAACCTGCATCCCTTGCCTGCCGTTGCGTAGGAGCCGATGCAATTGAAACCGGAATCGATTTGGAAACCAAATCCACGGCTGGAAGCGCTATCGCAACCATTTGATTCATTGGAATCTCCGGCTGGGCGGCAGAAAGCGCCGGCGGCTCGACCGGCGGCTGCGAATTTTTGTTCGTTTTGGAACCTTCGTCTGATTTTTCGGCGGGTTTCCTTGCGATAGCGGAACTCGATTGCGGCGCATTCAGTTGCGACCCTCGTTTCTGCATTCCGACGGCCAGCCAGGTTGATTTGCCATTCAGAATGTTTGCAGCCAGAATCTGCCTCGGCGCGATCTCGCTGTCCGATTGGCCCGTCGTCGTAACATTTTCCTTCGGTGCCGGTGACAATGCCTGTGCCATGACGTCCGCGAACAACGCGGCAATGCCGGCTGCAGGTGCCGGAACATTCGCCGGCCCATCGGCATTCTGCGCCGCATCGCGACCAGCTGTCGGCGAAATCTGAGGGAATGTGGACATTTAGGGGGTGGGATTAGCCGGCGCCGCCTCCGGCAGCACCTGGTGCAGACGTTCGGTCAATAACGCAGCGCGTTTGGCCTCGCCCGATTTGCTCAATGTATCCAGGATCAAACTGGCGTCATCCGGTCGCATCACGTAAAGGATGCGGACTATGTCATCGTCGGACATTTGGCCGAACATGGACACCGCGCCGTCCGGCGACATCGCGGCGATGAGTTTGGCCTGGTGCTTGACGTTATCTGTTTCCTGCGACTTGAATCGGATGACGTCCTTATCGAAAGACGCCTGCAATTGCCAGACTGTCTGTGTTACGAGCGACATCTCCTGAAGCTCAGTGTTGATTCGCTTTTGCCATTCATCCAATTGTTGTTCCCGCAGGTCCAGACGGGACTTCTCATTTTGGATCTGCGACACCCATTGGTTAAATTCCGGGTTCCGAAACCTCCAGGACGGATCGTCATCCGCCGAATAGTCCGGCTTGAGAAATTGCGCGCCGGCAAAAATTGACGGCCTTAGCACAAACACGGTGGTCCCCAGGTACAGGGAGCACCCAAGCAGGGCAACGAACCAGCCGGATTGAAGAATGCGAATCATGTTCGGTTAAAATTGAGAAATACCGGACTGCAATGAACTGCCGCCGGCGAGCACGGCCAGTTCGTCCAAATTTTTTTGTTCAGCCCGAAATGTTTCCAGCGCGTGGGCGCGCCGGGCCTTGTCATGGAAGCAGTCCAGGCCTTCACGGTCCCGCCTGGCGGAAACCATTTCCTGGAAAGCAAGTTGGGAAATTCGCCGTGCTTCGGTAAACGCCGCCCGGCGCTCGTGCTGGTGGATTTCAAGCGCCATGCACCATGTGCGCAAATTCATCATTTTGGCGGCGGACACCCCGCTGTTCAATTCCCGCGTCAACAGGTCCCTGCCCGAGGTCAAATCCGTGGTCGCCTTTTGCAACTGCGCCGCCGCCGCATCGCAAGCAGACAGCGAGCGCGCGTAACGTTGCTGTGCCTCACGCTCTTTTTGCTTTCGCAGCACCCGCAACGGTTCAAGCGGAAAGTGAAATGTTTTCATGGATTATTATTTTTTCGGGTTTGTCGCGTCTTCGGCGACCGGCGTTGAAAGCGCGGTCGTGAGCAATTTCCAGCTTTGCGTGGCGGAAAAACCGTCCGTGACCGCCTGCCGCAAAAACCGATTCAGGGGCCCATTCAATCGGATGGCCTGGTCGATCGCTGGATTGGTCCCGGCCGGATATGCGCCAATGTTAATTAAGTCCTGGTTCTTCCGATAAACGGCCAGGTGTTCCCGAGCGGCCACGGCCAGGTTCAACTGTTCGGGCCGCAGCAGGTCCCGCGTGAGGCGGCTGACACTCTCCAAAACGTCAATCGCCGGGTAATGGTTTTGCGTCGCCAGTTCCCGCGTTAACACAATATGACCGTCCAGGATGGAACGCGTCGCATCGGCAATTGGATCGTTCATGTCGTCCGCCTCTACCAGGACGGTAAACAATCCGGTGATTGAACCGCGCTCGCTGGTCCCGGCGCGTTCCAACAATTGCGGCAGCAGCGAGAAAACCGACGGCGTATATCCGCGCGTGGTCGGCGGCTCACCAACCGCCAGTCCGATCTCGCGTTGGGCCATCGCAAACCGAGTGACCGAGTCCATCATCAGCAAAACATTTTGTCCCCTGTCCCGGAAATATTCCGCAACCGCCATTGCCAGGAATGCTCCTTTGACCCGATTCAAGGCCGGTTCATTCGAAGTGGCCACAATCACGACGGACTTTTTCCTCCCGCGTTCGTCCAAATCCCGTTCCAAAAACTCCCGCACCTCGCGCCCGCGCTCGCCGATCAGGGCAATGACATTCACGTCCGCCTCCGCCTGGGAGGCCATCATTCCCAGCAGCGTGGATTTACCCACCCCGCTCCCGGAAAAAATGCCGAGTCGCTGGCCGCGGCCGCAGGGAGTAAAAGTGTCGATGGCTTTGATTCCGGTTTGAAAAACGTCCGCGATGCGTTGCCGCTTGAGCGGGTGTGGCGGATTTAATTTCAAACCAACGCTTTGTTCTGCCGCAATTTGCCCCAGCGCGTCAACGGGATTGCCCAAACCGTCAATGACCCGGCCCTTGAGCGCGCTGCCGACCGCGACCCGCAACGGCGCGCCCGTGGCGATCACTTCGCTTCCGGGATGTATCCCGTGGATCTCTCCCAGCGGCATCAGCAGCAAATGGTGATTCCGGAAACCGACCACTTCCGCGAGCGTGCTCGCGCCATGCCGCCCGGATTGGATATGGCAGACCTCGCCCACCGCCGCGAGCGGCCCTTCAGATTCCACGACCAATCCAATCAGTTGCACCACCCGTCCGCACGTTTCAGTCACATGCGCTTCGCGGACCCGCTCAATCGCGTGACTCAAACGCCGATTTGCCGGCTTGGCAGGCGCCGCCGTCATAGATTCACCGCCTTCCGGAGCAATTCCAGCTTGGTCTCCCGCGACGCGTCAACCAACCCAAATCGCGTCTGCACGATGCAGCCGCCACGGGTGACTTCCGCCGATGGGACGAACCGCAATGGGCCCGTTTCGGGCGAGTCTTTGAGCAACGGCGATTTGTGTTTCCGCAACAAAGCAATGTCTTCAGGGTGAAGTTGAACCGAGATCTCCGCCGTGTCCTGGACCTGCTCGAGCGCTTCGCGGACGACTTTTTCCACCGTCTTTGCATTAATCGGCATGCCGCCGACGATTTTTTTTGCCGATTCCAGCGCAAGCTGAATCAAAGCGGATTCCACTTCGTGCGCCATCTTCGGCAACATTTCCTTCATCGAATGGACAATCCCGTTTTGCAATTCCGCCATTTCATTGCTTTGTTGCAATAATTGCTCCGCTGAACGCTTTTCCCCCTCGCGGCAACCCTGGTCATAAGCGGCCTTTTCGCATTCACGCACGTGTTCCTGCCAGTTCAGCGCGGGCGTTCTGGCAAGCAACCGAACGTCGCGGAACGGCTCCCCGACTGTGATGGATTTAGACCATTTCATACTCAGACTCGGTGGACTTGGACCCTTCAATTTCAATTTCCCCTTCTGCTTCCAGTTTCCGGACTGCGTCAATGATTCTGAACTGCGCGGCTTCGATATCGCGCGCCTTGACGCTGCCCAAAAACGCCATTTCCTCCTGCACAGACGCCGCCGCGCGCCGGGAAATGTTGGACAGCAGCAGCCTCTTGAGCGGCTCACTCGCCTTTTTGAGGGCCATGGTCAGGTCGCGCATGTCAATTTCACGCATGATGCGCTGGATATAAGGCGGATCCAGCGACAGCAGGTCTTCGAACGTGAACATCTTTTTGCGAATGGCCTGGGACAACTCCGGATTGCGCCCTTCGATGTTCGTCAGCAACGCCTTGCTCACCGTTTTATCCATCGCATTGAGCAAATCGGCAACGCTGGTAATGCCACCGGTTTGTTCCATCGCGCGGGTTTGTTTGACGCCCAGCTTGGCATTCAGAACAGCCACAACTTTCTCGCCCACTTCCACCGGCGTCGGCGCGAGCGTCGCCAGCCGCTCGATCACCTGGTCGCGCTGCTCAGGCCGCAGAAGATTCAAAACCTGCCCCGCCTTTTCGGGCGAAAGATGGCTGATGATAAAAGTGATGGCCTGCACTCTTTCGTCCCGCAACAAATTGAAAATGTGCCGCGGATCCATGTCGGCGATACTCTGCATGGCTCCGACCGGGGTCCGAATGGACGTCACCCGGCCGAGGACGTCGCTCGCCTTAAAACTGCCCAGCGCCTTTTCAAGCGTGTTCCGCGTCACTTCCACTCCGGCAGACACCGACGTGCTGGCAGCCACGGCCACGTCGGAAAATTCCATCAGGATCTCCTGTTGCTGCTCGCGCGTAATCAGGTTAAAACGCGTCATCTCCCGTGAAATGGCTTCAATTTCGCGCGGTTGGAACTGCTTCAAAATCACCGCCGCGCTTTCGACGCCCAGCATGACAAGCAGGGCCGCGAGCTTTTGGGTCTTGTTGAGCGAGCCGGCTTCCACCGGGGCTTCCGCGGGTTCAGTAGTCGCTGGCATTTTAATTCTCCGAGCTTCGGCCCTTGTTCATCCAATCGCGAATGGCCTGTGTCATGTTCGCGGGGTTTTCTTTGATTAAACGATTCAGAACTTCCACAGTCACAACTCCCGGTTGCGGTTCATATTCCTCTCCGTAGCGTCCGTGACCATTTCCATTACCGTTTCCATTTTGCCTGGCCATCAACCGGCCGACGGGGACGCCCAGGGGAATTTCCTGGACGGGTGTTCGCTTGAATATTCGAAGCAAGACCACCAAAGCCGCAATTCCCATGGCCGGATAGACCGCATTGCGTCCAATGCCAATCCACAGGTCCCGCTGCTGCTGCTGGTCCAACTCTTTCGTGATGCCCGTGGAATAGTCGTCATTGAACGGGAGTTCTTCCAGGGAGAGGGTATCGCCGCGGCTTGCGTCAATGCCCAGCGCGCTCGACACAAGCTTGGTCAACTGGTCCAATTGCTCCGGCGTTCGCGCGACAGGTTTCCGGTCCGCGCCTGTGCCGTCCATTTGCTCCGCAACAGTCACTGAAGCCGTCAGCCGCTTGATTCCGCCCGCGGCCTGGAAAAGATTGCTCGTGGTTTTGCCGATTTCGTACTCGGTCGTTGAGGTCGTTTTGTGGTTCTGCGTGTTGTTGACCGGGTTGTTGGCCGCTTGCGCAGTGGTGTTGGTGCTGATGTTGGCAGTGATTCCGACCGGGCCGGAAGTCGTGGAAGTCGTCTGAGAGTCGTTGTTTTCCTCATTTTTCGTTTCCGTGCGGACCACCTGGCCGTCCGGGTCATATTTCTCCTGGGTTTGCGTCATCGTATCATAATTAATGTCCGCGGATACACGGACAATGGCCTGGCCCGGCCCGACGACTTTCTCGAGCATGTCCTGCGCTTTTTTGGCCAAATATTGTTCCAGATTGCGGCGCGCTGCCAATTGTGTGTCTGTCAGCCCTGTCAGAGAGTCGTCGTCGGTATTTTCCGCCAGGACGTTGCCAAGGTTATCCACTACGGCCACATGGTTGGGCTTCAATCCCTCCACCGAGTTGGCCACAAGAAAGCGAATCGAATTGATGGATTGTTGCGACAATTCAGAATTGCTGCGCACACGAACAAAAACCGAAGCCGTGGGGTACGTATTCTTATCGAGCAACAGGCGATTTTCCGGAAGGACAATCATCACCCGCGCCGCATCGACTTCATCAAGCTGGCTGATGGTTCGCGCCAGCTCGCCTTCAATGGCGCGGACATAATTGGCGTGCTGCACAAAATCAGAGATCCCGAAATTTGGTTTGTCAAAAATTTCAAACCCCACACCGTCCCCGCTGGGAATGCCTTTTCCGGCCAACTCCATCCGCAATGTATAAATCTTGTCCGACGGAACGTAGATCGAACCGTTGCCGGTTTTGTAGGATATTTTTGCGTCGTCAAGCGCCGAAATGACTTTCGCAGCTTCACTATCGGATAATCCGCCATAGAGCAGGGCGTAATCGGCCCGCGAGGACCAAAGCGAGAGCGCAACCAATCCGCCCACAAGGACAAACGTCGCCGCCAGCACGGTCATTTTCTGGCTGGCGCCAAGCTGGCTCCAGATGGCGCGCAATTGAGCCAGCAGTTTTGAAAGGTTCTGGTTCATCGATTAGTTCCCTATATCTGCATCCTCATGATTTCCTGGTACGCATCCATCAACCGGTTCCGGACTTCCACCATTAGCTGAAACGAAACATTGGCTTCCTCCATCGCGATAACAGCCTGGTGCAATGGAACGTTCTGACCGCTTTGCAGGGCGCTGACTGCCTGGGCGGAAGTTGCCTGCTGCGCATTCACATCGGAAACCATCTGGCCGAGCATGGATGCAAACGAACCGGATGCCGGTTGGACTGACGCGGTGGAAAGCGGCTCGCCTAGCTCCTCCGGCATTTCAATCCGTGTTGAGGGCAACGGCGTCGCTTCAGGCGTCGCCATGCCAGTAACGGACATCCCTCCGTCTGTGGGCGTGATCGCTGAGATTGGCGGCGTCATTGGTTGCGGTTAAAATCAGTGTTTGCCGATAGAAAGCGTTTCCATGGCCATCGCGCGGGCATTTTTGACCACGGCAAGATTTGCCTCATAAGTGCGCGACGCTGAAATCATGTCGGCCATTTCTTCATTGATGTTAATGTTGGGCATCGAAACCATGCCGCTTGCGTCCGCGTCAGGATTGCCCGGGTCATAAACTTTGATCGGCGGATCATCCTCCTTTTCAATGCGCGCAACCTGGATAGCAGGCATGGAAACACTGCCGTCGCTGCTCATCGCCTGTTGCAAGGCGGATTCAAATACGACGACCTGGCGCTGGTAAGGCTTTCCATCCACGCCATGCACTGTGTTGGCATTGGCAATGTTTTCGGCAATGACATCGAGCCGCGTTTGTTCCGCCGATAATGCGGCAGCCGTATTTTGAACGCCGGCAAGGGTTTGGATCATGGCGCGTTGAAGCGTTGACCCGTCTTCGCTTCGCTACGACGCGGCGAGAGCGTTGATGCGTTGATGCGTTCGGCGCCTGGTTGTTCTCGCCTGTCCGGCGTAGCATTAGCGAAGCCGGGTCCTCGTTCTCGAATAATCTTCATTCTTAATCTTTGCCTGTAATCGCCATTTGCAGCCTTTCCAGCGTGCCACTGATAAGCTGCGTTTCAAAAGAATGCGCTACCGCATTTTGATTCATCTCCATCAATTCGTTTTGCAAATGAACGGTGTTGCCGTCCAGGCTTGCCGCCGGGGCCGTCGTATCCACAGCCAGGGACGGTTTAAGCGAATTCAGGTCCGCTGGATCGCCCGAAGCGCACGCGCGTTCCAGTTCCGACTCAAACGAAGGCGCAAGATCGACGCGCTTGTAACCTGGTGTTTCCAAATTGGCGATATTGTTCGCTATCGCCTCCTGACGAAGCACCACCGCATCCAATGTCTTTTTCGCGGCAAGATAATTGGGTTGGCTAAATAGAGCTTCGATCATGCAAAATCGTCCGGCACCCGTTAAGCAACGACAGTGCCAGAACAAAAAAGCCAATAAAACCGGCGCTTTCGCAAATGGTAAGTACCACAGTGGGAAATTCTTGCCGGGTCTGGGAACCAAATCGACCCACGGGCTAAGGGGTAATCATTCTCATCCTCATCCTCATCCTCAAAATGGAAGGCCGGTTCTTTAACATATTCGACGATTTCCAAATCGCGCATGAAAACAACAGACCTCACCTTCCCCGCTTGCCGTCGTGGAGTGCGGTGGCAAGTCTGCGCGACACCGCATTTGGACGTCGTCGGACTTTCAAACGATAATTGACGCATCGAAGGCGATACGACCTCCTCGCGCTTGAACTGGAACGCACAACTTCGAA
>DATJTK010000121.1:0-46560 GCA_035503455.1 Candidatus Sulfotelmatobacter sp.
CTCGACCGTCGACGTTTCCACGAATGTAGCTCCTGCGGCTCCCGCTGTGGCCGTTTCCACCAACGAAACTCCGGTTGTCGCCGAAGCTGTCACTAATGAAGTTCCGGCCGCTCCGGTTTCTGTCGCGGACGTTTCAACGAATCAACCTCCCGTTGCCGAAATCTCGACCAACGAGACTACGACCGTTGCTGCTTCCACAAATGAAGTTTCTTCGACCCAGGTTGCCGTCGTTTCAACGAATGAGACTCTGGCTGTTCCCGCTTCGACTGTCGACGCTTCCATGAATGTGGCTCCTGCGGCTGCCGCTGTGGCTGTTTCCACGAATGAAACTCCTGTTGTTGCTGAAACTGCCACTAATGAAGTTCCGACCGCTCCTGTTTCGGTCGCGGACGTTTCAACGAATCAACCTCCCGTTGCCGAAATTTCGACCAACGAGACTACGACCGTTGCTGCTTCCACAAATGAAGTTTCTGCCACCCCTGTTGCCGCCGCCTCAACGGATGAGACTCCGGCCGTTTCCACAAACGAAGCTTCCGCCACCCAGGTTGCCGTCGCTTCCACAACTGCGGCTTCAACGATTGCTGCATCGCCCGACGAAGTTTCCACGAATGCAGCTCCTGCCGCACCTGTGGTGGCTTCGACCGCTGCTGCTCCGGTTGACGAAGCGTCGGCGAATCAATCTGCCGCTGCTGACATTTTGACAAAAGAAGCTGCAATCGTTGCGGCTTCTACAAATGAAGTTTCTTCCGCAAGGACGCAAGGCACAGAAGGGACGCAAGGGACGCCGGCCGCTGTTTCTGCAAACGAAGTTCCTGCGACCCAGGTTGCTGTTGCTTCAACGAGCGTAGCTCCTGCCGCTCCGATTGGGACCGTCTCCATCCACCTGGCTCCGGATATGGCTGAAACCGAAGCTGCCCGCCCGGCTCCGGCTGTTGCGGTCGTTGCTGTCAAAAAAGCTCCCGCTGCCAGCGTTCGAAGCGTTACGGCGCCGGTCAAGAAACAACAGTTAGCGGCACGGGCGACACGCAAGCCAACCCCGGCGCCGGCGAGACCTGTGTCCAGGCCACCGGTGGTGAAGCCGAGCAATCAACTCGTGACTGTCACTGGCGATATTTATAACAACGCGCATGTCGAACAAGTCGATGCGGACGGAATCGTTATCAGCTATACAATGCGGGGCGGCGGGTTGGGAATGACCAAGCTTGATTTTACTGAACTCCCGAGCGATCTGCAGCGAAAATACAAACCGGATTCACCCAATTTGGCGAATCAGTAGTTTGTTGGAACGTTGAAAGTTCCGCGGATTCCCGGGCATCTCATTAACACCCTGCTTTAGCAGGGTGATTATGTGTCGAAAGCTTTTGAACCGCTTCAGCGGTTTACCACCCATAAAACCGCTGAAGCGGTTGAGAGAGCAGTCGGTTGGCCAAACACCCCGCTAAAGCAGGGTGTTAATAAATCGGTGTTCATGGTGCTCAAATTTTGAGATGCGCTCTCCTTCATAACAAAGCTAAACGATGGATTCTGACTTCGGCGTCTGGTAACATCACGTAATGGGGAATTGGAAGGCGCTTTTGCTGCTGCATTGCTTTGTTGTTCTGATCGCCTGCGCGCGGGCGGTCAGCGCGGCGGATTCGTTTTCCATTGCACCGCCGGCGCAATGGGTAAATGTTCAAAGTTTGGCTGCGGATGTGGAATCCACGACAAATACAACGGACGATAACCTGCAATATGTTCTTCTCGACGACCAGGTAAACGTTTCGCTGAATGAACATTACCATCGCGTTGTCGAGGAACCGGTCAACGCCAACGGTGTCCAGGATTGCGTTCAACTGAGCATGGATTTCGATCCGAGCTATGAACGCCTCGTTATTCATGACATTGTGATTCACCGGGGAACAAATGTCTTGAACCGTTTGGATGCGGGAAAAATCAAGGTCATCCAGCAGGAGCGTGATTTGGACATGAACGTTTTTAACGGGGAAGTTTCGGCGGTAGTTTTCCTGGAAGATGTGCGTATTGGCGACCGGATCGACTACTCCTACACGGTTATTGGCGCGAACCCGATTTTTGGCGGGCGATATATAGACAATTTCTATTTAGGATGGTCGAGCCCCGTTGCTAAGCAGCGGTTTCGCCTGCTTTGGCCGACCCGCCGTTTTTTGGGCATTAAGAATCACGGTACGGAAGCAAAGCCTGCTGTTAAAGAGAATGGAGATACCACTGAATACGTTTGGGAATTTGCCAATCTGCCGGCGATCAATGCAGAAGATTTGTTGCCAACCTGGTATGACGCCTATCCGTGGGTCCAATTCAGTGAGTTCGCCAGTTGGGAAAAAGTGGGGCAATGGGCGGCAAATCTGTATCCCCATCCCAAAAATATCGACCCAAAATTGCAGGAAAAGATTTCCCAATGGATGCAATTGTATCAAAGTCCAGAGGCCCGTCTCGCGGCGGCGCTGGAGTTTGTCCAGAACGACATTCGCTACATGGGCATCGAGGTCGGCCCCAATTCGCATCAGCCGAATGACCCATCGCTGGTATTCGAACGCCGGTTTGGTGATTGCAAAGACAAGTCCTATCTTTTTTGCACTCTTTGCCAGGCAATGGGCATCGACGCCTCCGAGATCATGGTTGACACCGGAAATATGGGGACAGTCCAGGACTGGCTGCCTTCGCCTTATGCCTTCGACCACGTTGTCAGCCGGGTTCGGCTTAACGGCAAGACCTATTGGCTCGACCCAACGGCAGTCAATCAGGGCGGCGCAATTGACGATCGGTTCTTTCCGGACTACGGCTGCGGCCTGCTCGCGCGTCCGGATACAACGGACCTGACCATTATTCCGCAGCAGCAGGCGGGCTGGCCAAAAACCACGATCCGGGAAACATTCGTTGTGCACGAGCGAAAAGAGCCCGCCGAATACACAGTCCAAACACTGGCTGTCGGGTCGGATGCCGACCAACTCCGGCAAACCTTTGCGGATCAAACGCGTGAAGAACTGCAAAAGAACTATTTGAATTACTATGCCAAGGAATATCCGAACATATCCGTTGCACGGCCGCTGGAAGTTGTCGATCATCGCGATCAAAACACCTTCGAAACGATCGAGCACTACAAGATCCAGCAGTTCTGGACGCTGTCGGACGACAAGAAAAATTTCGAATGTGATTTTTATCCGCAGACGATTCGCGACCTTTTTGTCGAACCCGCGACGACATTGCGCTCAATGCCCCTGGCAATGACGTATCCCTGCCACTCTATTCTCACTACCAAAGTGATTTTGCCCGAAGACTGGCCCATAGATGGCGAAACGAACCATTTTCAATGCGATGCCGCCGAACTGGATGCGACCCGGGTAATCGGCAAAAACTCGTTCGAGATGACGTATGAATATCAAACCCTGTCCAACGTGGTTTCACCGGCGGCGATGCCCGACTATGTAAAGACCCTGAATCAGATGAAAGACGCGCTGGGATACTCGCTAACGTGGGCAACTGATGACGTTTCTGTCGTTTCCAGCACGCCTGCGAAAACGCCAAACAATGCAACTTTCAATTGGACCATTGGGGCATTGGGCGGAATTTACCTGATTCTTTTGGCAGTGGTCGCGGCGGCCGTGCACCACTTCTGGCGCGGCGCTCCGATGCCGCCTCCACTGGATGCATCGGGCGTTCAACTTTCAGGGCTGGGCGGCTGGCTGATATTGCCGGCGATTGGCTTATTCCTTAGCCCGCTCCGCGCATTTATGGCGGTTGCAGGCAACGCGTCTGTTTACGCGCCGGAAACATGGCATACGTTGACCGATCCGTCGGGCGCCGCGTACAACGGTTTATGGGCGCCGCTCCTGATCCTCGAATTTCTTTCGAATTTGACCATCATGGTTTTTGCGATCCTGCTTTTGATATTATTCTTTCAACGGCGCAGGATATTCCCGGTCTTATTTATTGTTTTTTTGGTGTTCGTTGCCGTGACGACGACAATCGATCATTTTTCGGTTCAACTCATCCCGGCCGCGGCAAAGCAGGCGGGAGATTCTACGACGGATTTGACGCAATGCTATGTGCCTTGCCTTATATGGATACCTTACATGCTCAATTCAAGGCGCGTAAAATCCACGTTTCTGCGGTGAAAACTGGAATGAGGAAAGCAGGAATTCAGGAACGGACCTAATTTTAAGATTTTTTTGGAAATTTGAAGACACGTGAATGAAGGTGCTCGGGAAATGTAGGTTTCGGTTGGATTGCTACTGACGGGCAATAGCTGGTATCTAAGTCCCCACCGCCTTCATGATTCAATAAATATTGCGATACAAGGAACCGACCCGGAACTTTGGATCGTGCCCATTTTTATTTTACCCCGCTAAACGACCGCAGAATAAAGACAGCGCAGTCGAGAGATTTCTGAACAAATTCCGCCGGCGCATTCTGGTGCCCATGTACGTCAGAGTATTCCCTACGGAATGCAGCCAAAACGTAGGCTGAGTTGCTGACGGCCTTTTTGTGATTCTCCCAAATAAGCTTAACCTCATGTTCGGGCAGATTCTTGGCGAGTAAGGGAGCACAATACGGCTTTTCGAATGTGGAAAATGATTTCGACACACGTGCCTGATATGATGCCGCCTTGTGGTCGCCCAACGAATTCTGGGAGAAAATGGATTCGGTAATCTTGTCAACGGCACCAGTCACCGCCGTTATCGCCCCAGCAAAACTCCCGTCCCGGTATCGGCGCAACGCCTCTTGAATCGCCATGGCAACATCCTCTGGAAAAGAGGCGGTTTCAATGTCCAACTGCAACGTTAGGGGAAATACGTCCTCCCCGCTGATGCCATATCCCACCCTTGCCAAAACCCGCTGCAGGCTCGCCAGCGCTGCATTATCCGCCGGGATGCCCAGTTTTGCGAAGTTTTGGTTTTTAGTCTTCTCGAAAAGGACGATTTCCTC
This sequence comes from Candidatus Sulfotelmatobacter sp., assembly GCA_035503455.1. Lineage (GTDB taxonomy): Bacteria > Verrucomicrobiota > Verrucomicrobiia > Limisphaerales > UBA11358 > UBA11358. The sequence continues at coordinate 4,942 of DATJTK010000121.1, forward strand.
GATACAGCCAATTACCAAGCGTTTTTTCTGTTCAAAATCTAGCCCAGCCACAGAGAAATCGGCAGCGTCGAGAACCGGGCCTTTATGTGTCCCTGTCCCGGGTGCGACGGGCACGCCTGCACGTCCTAAGATCCCCTTGATGTCCTTCGTTGAATAATTATCAAGAAAACCTCTGATACTACTCCAGCACTCACCGATATCTCTCATTTCCATTCCTAAGCTTTACCCATCAACGACCATCCGGTCGAGGAGGAAAGTCTATACTCTGGTCGCCATCGGCTGCCTTTGGTGCGATCAGATTAACCGGTCAAACGTTAACAGCCAACCCGTCCTCTGATGAGTTATTTTGAAAACTGCCGAAGTTGACGTCGCTCCCGATCCAGTGCACAATCACGATCCACTATGGCACGTACCCGATTAGACCACTCTCAAGAGCCGAGTCTGTTTGTGTTGCCACCCACCGATTCCGAGATAGCGTCATACCCGGCCATGCTCTTGACCCAAAACAAACATAAGTTCTACCTTGCCACACTTCCGGTTGAAGATGTTTTCCCGTTTAGTTTTGTATCCCGGCGGGACGCGGATTCCATCGCGGGTTTTCAGAGAACCCTAAGTGAATCCCGCGCGGCCGACATCGCCCGATATCTAGATAACAGCCAAGGATCGATTCCGACAAATGTGGTTCTCTCGGCGCAACCCGAGGCCGAACTCGAATACAATTCCAAAACGAAAACGATTAAGTTTAAGCGAGCACCAAAAAGTTTTTTGGTGATTGATGGTCAACACCGGTTGTTTGGATACGGCCAAACGAAGAAAAAACACAGAGTGCCAGTGGCCATTTACGAAGGGCTTTCAAGAAAGGAGGAGGCGGCTCTTTTCATAGATATTAATACGAACCAAAGAGGAGTGCCTGCAGCATTGCTGCTGGATATCAAGCAAGTAGCAGAACAGGAGAGCGCGACTGAGGCGCGGCTTCGGGGGCTATTCGATCGTCTTAATAGGGACGCCAACTCACCCTTTAATGGGCGATTGAGTCCCGCAGCATCCGTTCGAGGGAAGATCTCGCGTGTAACTTTTAATCGTGCGGTAAAAGAGATCGCTGAACTGCCCGTTATGTTGCAACTTTCGGAGGAAAAGAGCTATACGTTGTTGACAAATTTTTTCCGGGCGCTAGAACGCCGCCTTAGGGACACCGAACTGCTTTTCAAATCTGTCTATTTTGAAGCGTTTTGCGCTCTTTTCGACGAAATTACCCGCATTTCATATGCGAAGCACCGTAATTATAAGCTGGAATCTCTCGAGGATGTTCTGGCGCCCTTGGCCAATATTGACCTTGCAAGCGTGCTTACCGGCGGCAAGACCAAGATAACTAAGGCTAGCATTCTTCCCGCCCTCAAGCATTCTGTGTCGGGGCAAATCGATGCGCATGACGATATGGTATGACTGGCCCGATTTTCCTTCATCTACGGGCGAAGATGTTAAGTTTTTATCCGGACGGGATGAAGAACACAGTCGGCGACGCCCCAACATTCGCTGGCTGGATTCAGTGTGGAGGCTTCAACCTCCGAACTGCCTCCACGACTGACATCACTATCGAATGCGCCCCTGTCGAAATTGCCTCGGTTTTCCTCAGAGACGTGGAGCGATTGCTGAATCATTGTGTCGAGCAGGCATTGGAGATTTACCGATTTGGAGTTGAAAACTGCATTCGTAGTGATGCGTGGAATGTTGTAACAATCTACTACCATTGTTTTTTTGCTGCCCAAGCTTTATTGCGTCTGATCGGGGAGCCGGTCTTCTTTATGGACAAAGAAAACATTGGCATATTTAAATCGATTGCTGCGGCCGCGAATTTCCCAGGCCCCGGGATGTTTGAGTTTCATCAAACATCAGTCACGACGCTTTCCTTATCCGAATATACGTTCAAAAAAAAGTCGCGACGGCCACACGAAGCAACATGGAAAAAGCTGTTACATCTTTTTGACAGCTTCGTGCATGACAGGGCTCTGGCTACGGACGCCAAGGAGGCATCGCTTTTTGCCTCATTGGCCACCCAGAAGCTTTTTAGGATTTACTCCGATTACGATTGGCCGTCACGTGTTCGATATAATGCGAATTATAACCCTGGCTTCGCATATCTTCTGGTTGAAGGGCGTAACAGGGCGCGAACGAAAAAGCTGTTCCAAAGATGGAAAGGCATCGCCGAACCGAATTTGGAAGCATTTCTCCGATCGACTGTCGACGATTGCATATGCTCCAACGATTTCGATGCGTTTGAAACGCAGGTTCGATTACTTTTCGACGTCGGGCAGGTATTATTCATAATATCAAAACGATTATACCACGAACTGCTGCTTCGCCGTAATTGTGATAAGCGATGGTCACTTCACCGTTATAGACTTGTCGAACGTGCGGGAATATCTCCTGATGAATACTCCCTTCTCTACTCGCGCTAATCGGCTGCGCTTTCCCGAGCACGCCTGTTATTCCTTGAAGGTTTCGGAGTCGACCAACGGTATCTTCCCTGCATGACGTGTCATACCTCGGCATCGGTTGTTGTCCCGCCGGATGCCGTTCGACCGCTTATTAGTATTGTCATTTAAAAATTCTCACGGTTTGATTTGATTGATTTCGAGCAGGGCAGGTTCCGTAGTGCTTTGCATTGATCCGACGGCCATACTATAATTGCTTTGCATCCGTTTTTGGATGTAATACATGAATAAACCCGTGCAAAACATCATCAAAAACGTCTGCTGGGCTGCCATTGTGCTTTTCTTTGGAGCCGCGAGCACTGCCATGGGGACTGTGGTTCCGGCAACAGTTAGCTTCTCGTTGAGCAACCCGGGACTGCCTTTGAACCCCGCGTTCCTTGGTCTTAGCTACGATAAGTCAGAATTGACCGGTAGTTTATTTCTCACCAATGACGTCTCGATGATTCAGATGTTCAGCCAGATTGGTCCAGCCGTTTTGCGGGTCGGCGCCGACAGTGTTGACACGACATGCTGGGGCGGTCTATCGAATACGACCCCGATTTTACCCAGCCAGGTTGATGCCTTCACTGGTTTTATCAAGGCTTTGCCGACCAATTGGTCCGTCATCTACGGCATCAATATGTCCGTGAATAATCCCACGAATTGCGCCGCCGAAGCGGCCTACGCTGCGAATGACCTGGGCTCAAGCCTGCTCGGCTTCGAGATTGGCAATGAACCCGATGAATACGCCAACAATGGCATTCGCGCCACCAATTTTACTTTCGCTCAATTCCTCTCGCAATGGCAGGCGATGGCTGCCGCGATTACCAATACGGTTCCCGGTTGGGCCGTCACCAATGGGGAAAATGGTTGGACGCTCACGGGTCCAGTGTCCGCTTACAACACTTCGGGATATACGGTTCCATTTGCCGGTGACGAGGCCGGTGTCATTTCAATGGTGACGCAACATTACTATCGCGGGGATGGTGAATCGCCGGACGCAACCATGGCTCTTCTTCTAACGCCCGATACGAGTTTGCCCGGGACTGTGAACACGATAGCCACGGCTGCCAGCGCCGCCGGCCTGCCCCTGGGATATCGCACGGACGAATGCAACTCGTACTACGGTGGCGGGTCTGCCAATGTGAGCGACACTTATGGAACGGCCCTGTGGGCACTGGACTTCATGTTCACCTCCGCAATTAACGGCTGCCAGGGGGTCAATTTCCATGGCGGCGGCAATACGGCCATATACACCCCTATTTTTGATAACGGTACAAACGTCGTCGAGGCCCGCCCCGTATTTTATGGGATGAAGATGTTCTCGCTTCTGCCCCGGGGCAATGTCCTGCCCGCCGTCGTCTCGCTGGGATCGGACATCAATTTCACGGCCTACGGCGTGCGTGAGGACAGCGGCGCGACGTGCGCGGTGTTGGACAATAAGGAAACAAATGATTCCGTCGAGGTGTCCATCGACCTGGGGTCGATAGCCACCGCGGCACAAATGATCGAGTTGACCGGGACGAATCTTGCCAGCACCAATGGCTACACGATCGGCGGCGCGACCATCAATCCCGATGGTACCTGGGCCGGCGGCGTGCAGTCGGTGCTCTCCGCAACGAACGGGCAACTGACCATCACCGTACCGCCGATGAGCGCGGTGTTGTTGACTCCGGTGGCCGCCACAGTTTATTGGACCGGCGCCAGTTCAGCCGATTGGACCGACAGCGGCAACTGGGTGTCTAATACGGTTCCGACTTCGGCCAGCGACGTTGTGTTCTCGTATCCGAGTATCGGAAATTTCAGCACGATTTTGGGGCAAGACACAACCGTGAATGGATTGTCCATTCAAGAGACCGGTCCGATTAGTATTTCCGGCAATTCTCTTACCATCAATTCCGGCGGTATCGACATGTTGTCAGCCTCCAACAATGCAACCATCAATTCGGCGCTGGTGCTTGGGGCGTCCCAGAACTGGGCCATTGCGCCAAATCGTGTGCTCACCGTCAACGGCCCGATGGGCGGCTCAGGCAGCTTGACCCTGTGGCAGGGCACGGTGATCTTGGCCGGCACGAACAGTTGTACGAGCACCACAACCATCAGCAACGGAACGCTGGAGGTAAATGGCATCCTGTCAAATCCCATCGCGGTGGACGGCGGGACATTGACCGGCACAGGAATATTGGCCGGCCCCATTACGGTAAGCGCGCCCGGCACAATTTCGCCGGGTCCCGGTTTCGCGGAGCTGTTCGTCAGCAACACGCTGGCCGTGCAATCGGGCGGTTCAATTTCCATGGATGTCAATGCCGCGACGGGAGCGTCCGGTGAAATCGCAGGCATGACGCAACTCACGTACGGCGGAGAGTTGGTCCTCAGCAATCAAGCCGGAACGTTTTCCGCGACGAACACGTTCAAGTTGTTCGACGCCTCAGCCTACTCCGGCGCCTTTAGCTCGCTCTCGCCGGCGTCCCCGGGCACGGGCCTGGATTGGGACACGAGCACCCTAACGACGGACGGAACCTTGCGCATTATCAGTGTGGTGATAGCCCAAACCACAAACGTGGTGGAAAGCCGTTTTGGCAACAGCACCTCCGGCAGCAATAATCCGGCTTTTGCCTTTGGCAGCGGCTTTTCCAGCACGATTTCCGCCACCAAAAGCATGGCGCCCGGATGCTCCTCGCCTGGCAGCAGCCGTTTCTCCAATACCGCCGGCACATCAACCTGGTTTTCTGTGACACCGTCCCTGCTGGCCGGCACGACCTATTCCGTTTCGGTCAGTTGGGGTAAAAACGATAGTCCATACGAGGAAACTCCGAGTATCGTGGTCAGTAACACCGTCACTGGCGTGTCAGCCACTACATTTCCGGTAACAACTACGGTGTTTAGCAGTGGTTCCGAGGACGCCATCAATAATACATGGGAGACCGTCGGAACCATTACCCCAAGCGTGAACAACCCCGTGATCACCTTCACGTGGTTCAGCGGGCTGAGTTCCCAGCGATGGTATGCGGACGCGGTCCGTTTTATTTCGCAACCGCCTGAGCCGGGCGCGATGACAGCCAGCCAGGTCGGGGGAAATGTCATCTTGAACTGGCAGGGGAACTTCATCCTTCAAAGCGCCACGAATGTTTCAGGCCCGTACATCGATGTATTGGGTCCCGTCGTAACCGGTCCCTACACAAACACGGCGGGCCCGAGCCAGCAGTTCTTCCGCCTCCGGCAGTGAGTGGGGGAACGCACGCGCCTTCGCGTGCGGTTCGACCGTGCCTCACGGTCGAACGGGACGCGCGCCACCGCGCGTTGAACGAGCACGGTGGCGCGCCCGAGCGGTTGACGAGGCGTCAACCGCCGCACGCGAGGGCGCGTGCGCTCCCCATTTATCCAACCCGTTCACGTGCATAAAAGTAAGATGCACCCTTGGAATTGGCTTGTTGGTCTGGTAAAAGGATTTATCATCCAGTCGAGTTCGAGTTCGAAATTCGCGCTCCCGGCACTATGTAAGGACCCATGTCATTCACTGCTTCTCAAATTGCCGAACGCGTTAAAGGCCAGGTGGCCGGAGACGGATCTACGCCGCTAACCGGATTTGCCACGGCGGATAATGCCCGCGATGGTGATCTCACCTTTGCGGACAATGAAGAATATTTCGCGGCGGCAGAGCAAAGCGCAGCCGCAGCCATTCTGGTTTCAGGTGATTTCAGTTCCTCGAAGAAGGTGGTGATTCGCGTAGCCAATGCCCGCATCGCCGTAGCACGGCTGCTGCCGGTTTTCTTTCCCCCGGACCAGCACCCGCAAGGCATCCATCCCGGCGCAGCGATTGATCCGTCGGCTAAAATTGATACGTCAGCGCATATCGGACCCAACTGTATCGTGGGGGCACGTGTGCAGATTGGCCCGCGATCGGTTTTGCTGGGCGGCAATTATATCGGGCGCGATTCCCATCTTGGGGAAGATTGCTGTTTGTTTCCCAACGTGGTGATTTATTCAAAAACAATGATCGGGAATCGCGTGGCGATTCATGCCGGGACGGTGATTGGGTCGGACGGCTATGGATATACCTTCGACGAAGGCCGGCATCGCAAGGTGCTGCAAGTGGGGAATGTCGTGATTCACGACGATGTTGAGATTGGCGCAAACTCGGCCATTGACCGCGCAGCGCTGGGGTCGACAGTGATTGGGGCGGGCACAAAAATTGATAACCTCGTGCACGTGGCGCATAACGTTGTGATGGGGCGTCATTGCCTGGTCATGGGCCAGTCAGGTTTCGCGGGCAGCACCCGGTTGGGCGATTACGTCGTCATTGCGTCACAGTCGGGGATCGCAGGACATTTGAAACTTGGAAACCAGGCGATGGTTGGAGCCAAGTCCGGGGTCATGCGCGATATTCCGGACGGCGGAAAAGTTTTGGGAATCCCGGCGTTACCCGGCCAGCAGGCCAAGCGGCAGGTGATCGCCATCCAGCAACTTCCGGACATGATTCACCGCGTTCGTGAACTGGAAAAACAAGTCGAGCAACTCACGGCCCGCCTGAATTCTCAAGCGGAACAAAAACCAACGAGCTGACAGCCAGGTTCATCTCTCCCTTGAATTCATCGGCAAGAGAGAGGATTTTCCTCCTGTGAAACTTCAACAAGGCCAGATTTGGAAATGCGGCGGCGAATACGTCCGCATTGTTCACCTCGAACGGCTCGAAGTCGGTTACAAATCCGCGACGAATCTCAAGTTCTCAGACGGCAAACATCTGCACACGAGCAAGAAGGATTTCTGCCGCCTGCTCAAAGGCGCGACGCTCGTTGACCCCGCCGCCGGAAAATCCTCACCGCCGCCAGCGCCGACGGCCTGAACGTTCCAGCCGCGGGCGCGGCGGCCCACCGTAACCGCGCGGATGTTGCTGGCGCTGCGGGCCGCCATGACCCGGCGACTGCTGCTGAAATTGGGGGCCCTGTGGATGCTGTGGATGGCCCGAATGTTGTGGACGCTGTGGACTTTGTGGACGTGGCGGACGGTTTTGGTTTTGTCCGTTCCCGCGCCCGTGCTGAAAACGGCGCGGTTCATCCGCGGGATTAAACGCCTGAGGCGGCTGCGAATAATTGAATCCTTCCGCCTTTTTGCGCACGAGGCCGCGGCCGATGAACCGTTCCAACGCGCGCAGTTCGCCGTGGTCTTCGGACGTCACAAAACTGATCGCATCGCCCACCGCATGCGCCCGGCCCGTGCGCCCGATGCGGTGCACGTAATCCTCCGGATGCATTGGAAAATCGTAATTCACGACGTGCGAAATGCCGTCTACGTCAATGCCGCGCGCCGCGATATCCGTCGCCACCAGCACTCGCACCGCGCCATCTTTGAAATCTTGCAGCGCGCGCAGCCGCTGGTTCTGCGAACGGTTGGAATGCAGCGTCGCGCAACGCACACCCTTCTGTTCCAGTTGCCGCGCGATGCGGTCCGCGCCGTGTTTCATGCGCGAGAATACCAGCACCATTTCCATCAGGGGATCTCGCAACAGATGCAGCAGCAGCGACGTCTTCAAATGCTTGGGCACTTCATAGACAAGCTGGGTGACCGTTTGGGCCGGGTTCGAGCGCCGGCCGATTTGAATGAGTTTTGGCGAACGCTGAAAGTCATGCGTGAGCGCCTCGATTTCCTTCGACAATGTCGCGGAAAACATCAGCGTCTGCCGCTGTTTGGGCAGTTGTTGCACGATGCGCCGGATGTCCGGAAGAAAACCCATGTCCAGCATCCGGTCGGCTTCGTCCAGCACGAGAAATTTCAACTGCGAGAAATCCGCACAGCGCTGGCCCATCAAGTCCAGCAGCCGTCCCGGGCACGCGATGATCACGTCAGTGCCTGCGCGCAAGGCCCGGATTTGCGGTTGTTCGCCTACGCCGCCAAACACCGTGGCCACCGATAGCGGCAGATGCTTTGCGTAAGCCCGTACGTTCTCCTCGATTTGCACCACCAACTCGCGCGTCGGCGCGATGATCAGGACCTTTGTGCCTCGGCGCTGACCCGGCTGCGCCGCCGCAAGCCTGGTGAGGATAGGCAGCGTAAACGCCGCCGTCTTGCCCGTGCCGGTCTGCGCGATACCGATGAGGTCTTGCCCCGCGATGATAGGCGGGATGGCGGCGGACTGAATGGGCGTCGGCTCCGTGTAACCGGCTTCCGTGACGGCCCGCAAAATTCTGGCATCAAGGCCAAGTGCGCGAAATGGCATAAAGGTAAATTATACCAGAATTGAAACCTAATACGAGCCTGAAACATCGAACGAAAGAACCCGATGGCGTAGCGCAGGTTTCCAAACCTGCCGACTTGAGCGGCTCGGGAAGCCGCGAAAGGGATTGCCGGAGCGAAGCGAAGGCAAGGCCCAAAGGGCCGAACGAGCGGGAGCGAGTGAGCCAATCGCCGATTTCCAAATCGGCTGGCCGTCCGATGTTGTAGGGCACCCGACATGGCAATCTAAAAACAACTTTTGAATCCTCGGGGGAACTTTCCCGCAAGCGATTTTGATAGGAATATTCAACAATCTGGTGTAAACTTTGAAATGAGGAAGAAAAGACCCGCTCGCCGCCCTCCGTTACAACCCCTGGCTGACGGACAAGTCTGGCGCATGCCTGAGGCGATTCTCGAAGTGACGATGGTCGGCAAACTGCTGGTGCATTACAAATTGGGCAAGCCAGACGCCGTCCGCGTCTCCAATTCTGTCAAAAGCATTGCCACCATCGAAAAATATCTGAAACAAAATAAGGCTGTGCTGGTATAAGCATGGATCATGAATAGGGACCATGAATCCGCTTGTTGCGCCGCCGCGCGCGGCGCTTCACGGCGGTGGCAGCGCCACGTGCGAAGAGCGCCATGAACCGTAGCGCAGGTTTGGAAACTTGCGCTACGGTTCATGGTCCAAATGCATGCGAAAAATCGAAGGAGGGCTGTCCATAAACCGTCCGAATCGTGCCATGACGTTGGAGCGTGCGAAGCTCTTTCATTCGGCGTTCGATGTTGGACGTTCGATGTTCGATGTTTCCGGGAGGCTCACTCAAAAAGCCCCTGAATTTCCTCCCACGTCAGGTTGTCCGCCAGCGTTTCCTCGCCGCCGAGGGTGGCCTTGATGATGGCGCGCTTCTTTTGCTGCAGCGCCAGGATCTTTTCCTCCACGGTGCCGCGCGTGATGAGTTTGTAGCTCGTCACCACCCGGGTCTGGCCGATGCGGTGGGCGCGGTCTGTGGCCTGGTCTTCCACAGCTGGATTCCACCACGGATCGAAATGAACGACGGTGTCCGCGCCGGTGAGCGTGAGACCGATGCCGCCGGCCTTGAGGCTGATGAGAAAGACGGGAATCTTCGCATTGGCCTGGAATTTCTCTACTACGGCGCCGCGATTGGTGGTTGCGCCATCGAGGTAACAAAATTCAATGTTCTCCGCCGTGAGCTTGTCCTTCAGCAACGTCAACATGGTCGTGAACTGGCTGAAGACCAGCACGCGATGACCGCCGTCGATGGCTTCCTGCAATAACTCGCCAAACATTGCCAGTTTGCCGGAACTATCGTCATTGAACTTGGCATCGTCCAGCTTGAGCAACCGCAGGTCGCAACAGATCTGGCGCAGGCGCAGCAGCGCGTTGAGGACGATCATCTTGCTTTTGGCCACGCCCTGCGCGCCCACGGCGTCCATGACTTCCTTTCGACTCACGGCGAGCACCTGTTTGTAAATCTCCGCCTGGTCGTCCGTGAGTTCGCAGAAGGAAACTTGTTCGAGCTTCGCGGGCAGGTCCCTGGCCACCTCGGTCTTGAGCCGGCGCAGGATGAAGGGCCGCAGCCGCCGCCCGAGCCGCGCCTGCACGGCCTCGTCCTTATCGCGCGTGATGGGCTGCTCGTAACGCTCGCGAAAGTCTGACGCCGAGCCCAGGTAACCGGGCATCAAAAAGTCGAAAATGCTCCAAAGATCGAGCACCGAGTTCTCCATCGGCGTACCCGTGAGCACGAGCCGATGACGGGTGCGGATGGCTTTCACGGCCTGGGCATTTTGGGTCTGCCGATTCTTGATGTGCTGCGCTTCGTCGAGCACCAGCGTGTCGAACTCCAGTTCGCGATATCGCTCGGCGTCGCGCCGGATGAGCGCGTAGCTGGTAATGACGAGGTCGCTGCCGGTAACGTCCTCGAAGCGTTCGTGCCGGCCTGTGCCGTGCAGCGCGACAACCTTCAGCCCCGGCGTGAATTTCTTTGCCTCGGCCAGCCAATTGAAAACGAGCGACGTCGGGCAGACGATAAGCACGGGGCCGGACAGCTTGCGGTTCGTATGATGCGAGTGAATGAACGCCAGCGTCTGGAGCGTTTTGCCAAGGCCCATCTCGTCCGCCAGGATGCCTCCGAACTTGTTCTCGCGCAGAAATTGCAGCCACGCCACGCCGTGCCGCTGGTAGGGACGCAGCACCTCTTCGAGCGGACCGAGCGGCGGACAAGTGAGCTTCGCCTGGCCGCTCTGTTGCGCGGCGCGTTCGCGCCAGCCCGCCGCGGCCGTCACCTGCCAGCCGGGCTGCTGTCGCAGCGTGGCATCGATGAAGCCCGCCTGCACGTCGCTGAAGCGGTAGCCCTTCGCGTGTTGTTGCGGATCGCAGTCGCGCAGGACCTCGGTGAATTCCTCCAGCGCGCCCGTATCAATCAGCGCGATACGGCCATTCTTCAGCCGCGTCGTGCCGCCGCCGGACAGGATGAGACGCTGGATGTCCGCCGGCGAAAACTTCTCGCCCTCCGCCGACGCCAGCGACATCTCGACATCGAACCATCGTTCGCCGGAAGGCCGGATTTCAAAGCGCGGTTCGAGCCGTTCGAAGTTCCTGGTAGTGGTGTGCTTGAGCCGTTCCTCCAATGAAACTTCCCATTCTTTCTGCCAGCGCGGATAGTCGCGCGCGAAGAAACGCACGACGGCAGTCTCGCCGTGCAAATTCCAGCGCCCCTGCGCGTCCGGGCCGTTGAAGCCCGCCCGGCGCATCCGCTCCGCCGCCGCGACCTCCGCGCTGAAGTCGCGCGTCGAGTAACGCGTGGTGCTCTTCGGGTCCGGCAGCCAGAGCGACTCCGCTTCCGCCGTCACGCCCACGGTCATGATGCGCGCGCCATAAGCGCATTGGAGCTGCGCCTGCACCTGGACCAGGCTGCCGTTGAGCGCCAAAATGAAGCGCGGCGACTGCGGCTCCAGCGTGAATTCATCTATGGTAAAATTCGCATCCACTTCGCTTTCCGCTTCCAACACCGCAAGTTCCTGGCTCAGGAACACGGGAACACGCGATCGCGGCAGCTTCATCGGCCCGCGAAACAACTCGCGCCATTGAATCGGCAGCCCGACCGGCTCGAGTGAATCTCCGCGAAAAGCCCACAACGAATCACCGGCAATCAGCGTTGGCGGCTTCAGGTTCGCGGGCAGGTTAAGCCGGATTTCACCGGATGTTTCGAGCGTGGCCTCCACCGGCACGCGCCACGCGGTCGCGTTCACGGCGAGCGGCGGATTCCGGCCCAGGGCAACCCGTGGATGACCGGCGAGCGCATCGAGCAGTTGGGTCAATTCGCCGGGATTGAGCATCAGGCCGCCGGGCGTTTCGTTGCGGGCGAGTTCCTCGGCCTTGTCGAGCAGGCGCGCATCTTCAGGCGACAATGAAAAGGGCTGGTTCATCGGCAGCGCGCTGAGCGGCACGCGACCCCGGCTCCATTTGCCTTCGAACGTGACCATGACTTTCCCGCGTTCGATTCCTGCCGCGAAGGTTGGCGGCAGGATGACCGAGATTTCCAGAGGTTCGCCGTTGGCGGCGCGCTTGAGTTTTGGACCCGGTTGCGGCGCGGGTTCCGGGGCCGTCGCTTTGCCGCCGATTCGCCCGGGGAGTGGTGTGGCCGTGTCGCCGCCTCGGGGCTGCGCCTTTGCGCCCTGCAAATGATGCAAACCCACCGCGACCGAGTGCGCGCAGATGATGCCTGCCTCACGCGAGGAGCGGCAGGAACAGATATTGTCCATATCCGTCGGCCCACGGATGACCAGGCCCGCGCGATAGGACGCCTTGCCCTCCTGGACAATGCCCTTGAGCAACGGCGGTGTCCAGTTCGAGGAAAGGACCTTGCCGCCCGCCAGCAGGGCGCGCGCATTCTTGACCGCCTCCCAACCGGCAGCCTCCATGAAAAACTTATCCGACAACTCGGTGACACTCATCCACCTGATTGTGTCGGACATCGCGCGTGGTTGGCAACTTCGCAGTCCTGACGTCGCGACAAGACCGTAGCCAGACTTCCCAGTCTGCCGTGCCGCCGATTTCCTAATCGGCGCGGTGCGCCAGCAGTCGAAACACGCAGGTTGGAAACCTGCGATACGGCAGACTGGGAAGTCTGCGCTACGTTCGCGGCGAGGGGGCACGAAGCAGGACGGATGACTTTCCACGATGCAACGGGATGTTTTGTAAACGATGGTAAGCAATGTGTAAATGATTTGTAAACACTTAACTGTTTGATTTTCAACGATGTAAATGATGTAAACACTTTCCAGACCACACACATATATTGCATGCTGCCAGCAATGTCTACGGCACCCGCAACAGATAAAACATCTCCCGGTTGGTCGACGCAATCGCGTTCGTAAACGAGAAATTTCCATTGCTGCCAAAACTGCCGCTGCTCAACACCGTCCAATTTGTTAACGGCAACAGCAGATTCGTTGACGCCAGCACGTTATATGTTCCGCTGGGATTGCCATTGTTTGTGCCGCTCGCGATGAAGTTGCCGCCGCTGGCGAAGACGCGCAGGAATCTCGGCACGGCGACATACGTGAATTCATCCGACGCATTCGTCGCCGATATTCCATAGCCGAAAATAGGCGCGTTCACATTCGCGCCCGGGCTGTCATAGGTGTCCGGCTCATAAAGACCCGATTGAACGGTGACAGTGACCGTCCCGGTGCCTGTGCCGGATGGAACGACGACAGAAATTTGGGAGTCGCTGAACACATTGGGCGTGGACGCGGAATTCGTGCCGAAGAATACGGACAGATGCCCGGCTGCACCGGAGAAATTATATCCCTGGATTGTCAGGGATGTGCCGGCTGCGCCGGAACTCTGGCTCAGATTGGTTACCGCGGGCGCAAGGGTCACCAGGTCGAAGTTGCTGGCCTTAAGTTGCTCGAGTCCATCGAGAATATCATCCATGTTCCAGACCAGGCTGATGCCATTTGTGGAATTGACCGCACTCGACGCGCCGGTGACAAACATCGCGCTGCCGACGTCCGCGAGGATGAGCCCATAATGTTGCATCGCATGGGCTACGATTTGTGATTCCGGTCCCATGGTGGCGATGAGCGCGTTCACGGTGCTGTTGTTTTGCAGGCGAAACCGTGAACCCATGGGTAAAGTCCCTGATTCGGACACAATATGCGAAGCAGGATAAATGTATTGTTTGCCGACGATGGTGCCGGGCAACGTCATTCGCAAAGCATGGTTGATGGCGCCCTGGCCTCCCTGGGATGCCGGCAGTCCTTCGTCCGGCCTCGCGAGCCCGGCCAGGATGGACAGCCCCGCGGCGTCGGCTGAGGTGTAACCGAGCGGGCGAAAATCGTTCGTCTTATAATTCCATACGGTTTCCTGGGCCGCATGCCATTTGCCGTCGGTGTGCGGGGTCTCATCAATCGTATTTGTATCACTTGGCCGCGCGGCTCCGTAAAATTCGTACCCGACATTATTGTCCTCGTCCCAGACCAGGAGATGAGAATCGCCGCGTTGACCGGTATTATAACCCGGTCCATTTGTATTCGGTCCGTCCTGGTAATCGCCTTCGATGACTGCGTTTGTCGGTATCGGCGCGGGAACGATGTCGCTCTCGCTCGCGTAATCGTCAATGACGACGCTAGTCTTCGTCGTACTGTTGCCGTGCACGACGTTGTATGGGATGCCGTACAAAGGCATTGTGCCGTTTGTCGGGTTGTCGTCGCCCCAATCCGGATGAAGCTTCGTGGGGTTTTCAATGGCGGAAATGGCGGAAATGATGCTCGCCGAATTCGTTGCCACCGGCGCGCCGCTGATGTCCTGGTTCCAGGGACTATTCGAGGGGAAAAGATTTTGGCCCAGCAACTGTCCCATGGCCGGCGTGACCATAAGTAAAACTCCAACGGCTGCTAAAGCGAGCCATGCAGGCAGTTGCTTCATGCGTCGTTTGACTGGTCGCATCGTTTGAAAACCGTACCTGAAGATTCCCACAATGCAAATGCAGGGATTTAGACAGAATGAACAAAATCTACAGAATGGATTCAGAAAAAGAATCTGAGAATTTTGATTCTGTAAATTCTGTTCATTCTGTCTAAAAACCTGTGCTTCCTTTGGCATCACAATGAAAAATTCGCCGGGTTCTGAAGGTCGGCACCGAAGAAAAAGGGATTTAGACAGAATGAACAGAATGCACAGAATGGGTTCAGAAAAAAGAATCCGAGAATTCTTATTCTGTAAATTCTGTTCATTCTGTCTAGAAATCCGCAGCTTCGAAGCCTCACAATGAAAAGTCCTGCAACGGTTTAGGCCTCCACTGCCGAAATTTCTTCTTAAATTCCAAACGTTCGGCGCCGAAATTCAGCAACAAGCCTATATCGTTCCGCGTCGCTGTCAGGTAATTTACTGTCTGCACTTCATTGGCTGGCACCAGGGCCTGAGTGGCTTTCAATTCAACAATCAGTTCGCTCTGGACCAAAAAGTCAGCCTCGAACTCACCGACCAGAACGTCGTCGTAATAGACATTGATGGGCTTTTTCGATTCGAATGGAATATTTGCCTTCCTTAGCTCATGAGCCAGGGCGTTATGATATACGGATTCCAGAAATCCGAAGCCCAATACAGAATGAACTTTCATTGCCAATCCAATTATTTTTCCGGCCAGATCGTATTCAGTTTTCATAGGTTTATTGCGTGTTCTGTTGATTGTTCAGACCGACGAGTTGTTAGGAGAGGATTTTGACAGAATGGACAGGATTAACAGAATGAAAACACTCCAAAATCTGTCCCTGAAATCATTCTGTAAATTCTGTTCATTCTGTCTAAAGATCCGGTTTTCAAATTTTGACCTTAAATTCTTCGCCTGACTTGAGCGACAGGGCGAACGCGGCCATCAGTTCCGGAA
Organism: Candidatus Sulfotelmatobacter sp.; assembly: GCA_035503455.1. Taxonomy (GTDB): domain Bacteria; phylum Verrucomicrobiota; class Verrucomicrobiia; order Limisphaerales; family UBA11358; genus UBA11358. The sequence goes on from DATJTK010000121.1 coordinate 20,540, forward strand.
TCTTTTCAAGGTCTTTCAGGTTTACGACTTCTACCGGTGAATGCATGTAACGATTGGGCAGGCTGATTAATGCGCTCGGAATGCCGCCGCGCGTCCAGAAGATGGCGTCGGTGTCCGTGCCGCTCGTGGACGACGAGGCCTCATGCTGCAACGGGATTTTTTTTGTTTTTGCAACCTGTTCAATGCGCAACACCACTTCGGGATGATTGCTGCCGCCGTGAGTGATTGTGGGACCGGCGCCGATTTTGACGTTTCCGTGCTGGGTCTTGCTCACGGTCGGATAGTCTGTGGCGTGGGTCACGTCCACCACGAGCGCGACGTCCGGTTTGAGTGAATAGGCGATCTGCCGCGCCCCCAGCAAACCGACCTCTTCCTGAATATTCGAAACCGCGCAAACTTCCGCTTTCAGCTTGCCCTTCGATTCGCCCAGCAATCGCAGCGTTTCAGCCACGGCAAAGGTGCCAATCCGGTTATCAAACGCGCGCGCGACCGCCAGGTCGCCCTGCAACAAATCAAATTCGTCGACCAGCGTAATCGGATTGCCAATTTGGACCAATTTTTGCGTTTCCTTCGCGTTACGCGCGCCGATGTCGATGAAGAGGTCGTGAATTTTCGGCGGTTTGGGATTTTCATCGCTTTTGGTCAAGTGCGGCGCGACATTGCCCACCACGCCTTTGACCGGGCCATTGCGGGTATGGATGACCACGCGCTGGGCCTTCGTAATCGCCGCATCGACGCCGCCCATTCGTCGCACATAAATGAATCCATCGGGGTCAATGTAACTGACCGCCAGGGCAATTTCATCGGCATGACCCGCGAGCATCAGGCGCGGAGAACCGCCTTTGTTGAGCACAGCCACGCAGTTGCCGTAGGAATCGGAATAAGTCGTGTCAGCGAATTGTGAAGCATAATCCAGCCAAACACGTTGTCCCCGGGCTTCGTAGCCGACGGGACTGGGAGTGTTGACGAGGGTTTTTAGAAAATTCAATGATTCATCGCGCATGGGAGGAGAGTATGGAGCAATAGTGGCAGATTGGCGAATGCGGAATGCGGTTTGGCATTTGTGAGAATGGGGAGCGCACGCGCCCTCGCGTGCGGCGGTTGACGCCTCGTCAACCGCCCGGGCGCGCCACCGCGCTCGTTCAACGCGCGGTGACGCGCGTCCGTTCGACCGCGAGGCGCGGTCGAACCGCACGCGAGGGCGCGTGCGCTCCCCATTGCGAATTGGATTGAGTGCGAAACTTTGCTTCCTTTTTTTTACGTCATTTTGTTGGAATCATTCTCTTTGGCTGAAATAACTATGGCAAAATTGACCGTTCATTTGCTTTTGTGCGCGTGCTTCGTCTGCGTTATTTCCACCGCTGTGGCCGCGGACAATGATCGCGCCAAATTCGAGCCGATGGCGCTGCAAGGCGAGACGTTTATCCATGATCCCTCCACCATCATTAAGGATAGCAATCACTATTACGTATTCGGGACAGGACAGGGGATTCTCGATAAATCATCGCCGGATTTGATTCATTGGACCGAGCTTGCGCCCATTTTTGTCGAGCCACCGGCATGGACGCGCAAGGCGGTGCCGGATTTTCACGGCGTTTTTTGGGCGCCGGATATTATCCACGTGAACGGAAAATTTCTGCTTTATTACGCGGTTTCGACCTGGGGGCAGCAGGTCTCAGCGATTGGCCTGGCGACCAGCCCGACGCTGGATCAGTCGTCGCCGGATTATCATTGGACCGACCGCGGCATGGTGATTGGTTCAACCAACGGGGGCGATTACAACACGATTGATCCAAGCGTGATGCAGGACGACGACGGAAAATTGTGGCTGGCATTTGGTTCCTATTGGAAGGGCATCTATTTGACTGAGTTGGACCCGCAAACGGGAATGCGCGCGGCGGATCCGGCGGTTTATCCGGTGGCCTGGAATTATTCCATCGAGGCGTCCTGCCTGACCCGCCACAAAAACTATTATTATTTGTTTGTGGACTGGGGACAGTGCTGCGAAGGCACCAACAGCACTTACGAAGTCCGCGTAGGCCGCGCTACAAAGGTCACTGGACCGTATCTGGACCGCAAAGGCAAAAATCTTGAGGACGGCGGCGGATCAAAATTTTTGGTCTCGACGGGCCGTTTCATTGGTCCGGGCCATATCGGAATTCTGAAGGAGGACGATACGATCTGGTTCAGTTACCACTATTACGACGCGGCTACCGCGGGCCGCTCACGATTGGCGGTCGCGAAGTTGGCGTGGAAGGACGGATGGCCGGTACCAACGAGGTGAAGCGCCGTGAGGGCCGTGCCGTGGCGCGTCAAGTAAGGTGGGCATAATCTGGCTCGGCGGTTTGCTGCAAGATTGCACCTGAACACACAGCACCAACGGTGCGTACCATACCAGCCTGGGGCATCGCCCCAGGGAAAAAATCCGAAAGACCCGCAAGGGCTGAAAGCCCGATTTATCAACCCGCCGAAAAACCCGAGCGGAATTGGATCGCGCCGTTGGCGCTTATGCCCTGGCTCAACCGCACCTCGGGCGTTGCCCGAGGCTGGTATTTATCGGGCCGTTGGCCTTTAAAGTCCCAACTTCCTAAACCGGTTTTCAACTTCCTTGAAATGGAAATCCAGCGAACATAGTTTTTCCAGTTCGCCATTAGCGAAATGTTTGGCGACTTCGGGGTCGGATTTCAGCACTTCCAGAAAATCCGCGTCATCGCGGCCGGCGTGTTTGGTTTCCCAGGTTTTCATCGCGGCGCGCTGGACCAGTTCGTAGGCGGCTTCGCGGGTCAATCCTTTTTTGATAAGCGCCAGCAAAACCGTTTGCGAATTCCACATGCCCAGGCTGAGGCCGAGATTGCGTTTCATGTTTTCGGGATAGACCTGCAATCCGGTCATCATCCTGACCAGAAGCGAAAACATGTAGTCGAGCAATGTGCAGGAGTCCGGGAAAATGATGCGTTCCACGGAGGAATGCGAAATGTCGCGTTCGTGCCAGAGGGCGACGTTTTCAAGGGCCGCAATGGCGTTGCCCCGCAGGACGCGCGCCAATCCGGTCAAACGCTCCCACGTGATTGGATTGCGCTTATGCGGCATGGCGCTCGAGCCTTTTTGGCCTTTGGTAAACGGTTCCTCGGCTTCGAGCACCTCGGTGCGCTGCAAATGGCGGAATTCAACCGCCCATCGCTCGATGCTCGCGCCGATGATGGCCAGGATGGTTTGAAATTCGGCGTGAATATCGCGCTGAACAACCTGGGTGGCGATGGGCGCGGGACGCAGGCCAAGCTTTTTGCACACAAATTCCTCGACGCGCGGCGATAAATGCGCGCTCGTGCCCACCGCGCCGGAAATCTTTCCGACGGCCACAACGTCGCGCGCCCGTTCCAGCCGCTCCAGGGCGCGGCTGAACTCGTCGTGCATGAGGGCCAGTTTCAATCCGAAAGTCGTCGGCTCGGCATGGATGCCGTGGCTGCGGCCGATGGCGGGCGTGAATTGATATTCCTTTGCGCGGGCGGCGATGACGGGCATCAATTGCCGAACATCGGCGATCAATATTTCCGCGCTTTGCTTCATTTGCACTGCCAGCGCGGTGTCCACTATATCGCTGCTGGTCAGGCCGAAATGAAACCAGCGGCTGGCGTTATCGTTGATCTTTTCAGCGACGGCGGTCGTAAAACCGATGACATCGTGATTGAGTGTTTTTTCCAGCTCCTTTTGGCGTTCGACCAGCCATTTTAGGTCTGCAAAACATTTGTCTGCGCCGGCCTTAATTTTTTGAAAATCTTCAGCGGGGACGATGCCCTCGGCCACAAGCGCCTCGCTTGCGAGAATTTCAATTTGCAGCCAGATATTGAGCCTGTTTTCGTCCGCCCAAATGCCCCGCATTTCAGGTCGTGAATAACGCGTAATCATGCCCTATTAAAATGAAAATCGGGCGAAACTTAAATTCAAATGTTTGGAGGCAGCGCCACTTGCCAACGTGCTGTGCTTTTGGCCCGGCGGCCCAGCGGAGCAGATTGCCCCGCTGGACAGGCTGGTTGCCTGCTCCCACCCGCCGTACCTAATTATTAATGGCCCGGGCCGTGTTGGTCCGGGTTTGCATGCCGGTCGGGAGTTTGGTCGTGGTTTGCCGGCGGACTGCTATGCATTGGCTGCGGACGATTGCCTCGGTCCATGTTCCGGTAATGAACATTACGCGTAGCGTGGGATCTCCAATCCGGATGGCCCCGTTCCCATGTCTGGAAACGATGGAGGCGGGGTGGATCCATGACGACCCAGACGTTGCCCGGTCCCAGGTAGTAATATTGACTGCCTACTACTCCGACATATTCATTGCCATCCCAAACGTAGCTGTCAGGAACGGCCACCGTTACCGCGGGTGGCGTGATGACGATTTGGGGAGAGGTCACAACAACTCCTGCTCTGCAGAAGTTCGTCAGCGAAACCGCTAATACAATTGCCGCCAATGAAATGACGGATTTCAGATTTGGTTTCATAATTGACTCCTTTCTCTGCGGGTAGCGACGGTTACGGTTCTCTATATGCATTAGCCATGCCATAGAGGCATGCCATTAAACAGGTGTTTTTTGGACTTAACAGCTGTTTTTTGGACTTTCGCGAAGCATAACCATTGCAAAATGCATCTGCAATCGTATGAAGTGTCGTGGAATAGTGTTCAGCAATGGCGGGTGGGCAAATACATCGGGACGCTGCTCTTCAGGATGAACGGCTCTTCGCGCCGAACCAATATTCTAACCGTTTTCGAAAGCGCGCTGACTGGCGGTGTCGTGCTGCCCGGCCGCGACAGTCGCTGTCGAGAATATCGCGGCGGTTCATCAGCGCTATCGCACGGTCAGTTTACCTCATCATCGGCGGCGGGGGCAACTGGTTGGGTCTTACCGGCTGCATGCGTACTGGCTGCGGTCGATTTGGGCCCCGGTTCCGGAAACGGGTATTACGGATTTGGCGGTCCCTCCAGCCTGGATGGGCTCGTGTCCATCCGCGGAATCGATTCATGCGTACCGGATCCATGATGACCCAGTTGTTACCTGGTCCCAGGTAGTAATATTGATTGCCTATCATCCCAACAAATTCGTTGCCGTCCCAAACGTAAGTGGCAGGGAATCCCGGCGCCGGCGCCATCGGCACCATCGGCGGCGCGACTACTCTCGGAGGGGTCACGATCACCGCCGCTGTGCCGACGTTCGTCAGCGAGACCGCAAATGCGATTGCCGCCAATGAAAGGACGGACTTAAAATTAGTTTTCATATTGAACCTTTCTTTGCGGGCAACGGCCGGGATAGTTGTTTAGCCGCATCGGACGTGCCACAGAATGATGCGTTTTTAGTGGACAATGGACGAAGTGTGGCAAAGTGACTCTTGCAAAATGCAGTCCATATTGTATGAAATATCATGGCATATTGTTGAGCAATGGCAGGTCGGCAGACACATCGGGGCGCTGCTCCTCAGGATGAACGTCTCTTCGCACGGGACCAACTGGGTGCGTTGCGGGCGGCGGCGTCAGACCTTTGCTGGCTGCTGGATCGGCACTACGCCGCGAGATCGGCCCTGGAGTTGGTCGGCAATCGCCACAACCTGAGCAGTCGCCAGCGCATGGCCCTGGCTCGCTATGCGTGCTCCTCTGCGGATGTTCAATGCCGGACAAAGAGTCGTGTGGAGTCTGCCGATGTGCGCGGGCAGGAACTGTGGCTGGACGGTTACAATATCCTGACGGTCCTCGAAAGCGCGCTGGCGGGAGGCGTCGTGCTGCCCGGCCGCGATGGATGCTTTCGGGACATCGCGGGGATTCATCGGCGTTATCGCAAGGTCAATGAAACGATGCCCGCATTGAAATTGGTCGGAGAAACGGTTTTGGCTTTGGGCGCGGGCCTGTGCCGCTGGCTCCTGGACCAGCCGGTTTCGAACAGCGGCCGTTTGAAAACGTTGATCCTGGAAACCGCGCAAGAGGCCGGCTGGAACATGGAAGTGGAACTGACCTTTAGCCCGGACCATCTGCTGGCGCGCACGAACCACATCATTGCCACGTCCGATGGCATTGTGCTGGACCAGTGCCGGCAATGGGTCAATCTCGCCGCCATAATCATGGCTCAAAGGATTCCGAGGGCGCGGGTTGTGGATTTGGGATTTGAACATCGAACTTCGAACTTCGAACGCTGAACATCGAATGCCGGGTAGGGCGGACGTGCCCGTCCGCCAGGCGAGCGCCCCCGGCGCTCGCGTTTCAAAACATTCGGCGTTCGATGTTGGGCGTTCGATGTTCGATGTTTTGGAAAATCCTCCTCGTCCAATCCCGTGACTTGAACGTTGAACCGAAAATCTCCATACTTCACGCTTTGTCATGCGCTGGACACAAACACTGATTCCGACTCTCCGCGAAGCCCCGGCTGATGCGGAAATCCTTTCCCATAAACTCCTGCTGCGGGCCGGCCTCATCCGCAAACTGGCCGGTGGCGTTTATAGTTTTTTGCCCCTGGGTGTGCGGTCATTGCACAAAATCGAGCGCATCGTTCGTGAGGAAATGAACCGGGCCGGCGCGATCGAAGTTCTCATGCCGGCCCTTCAGCCTCCGGAAATCTGGCAGCAAAGCGGACGCTACGTCACCGCCGCGGACGTTCTGTTTAAAGTCAAGGACAGCGCCAGCCGGGAATGGGTACTGAGCCCAACCGCGGAGGAAGTCATCACGGGAATCGCCGCCGGTGATATTTCGTCGTATCGGCAGTTGCCGAAGAATTTTTACCAGGTCAGCGTCAAATTTCGGGATGAAATTCGCCCGCGCTTTGGCCTGATGCGCGCCCGCGAATTCATCATGAAGGACGCGTACAGCTTCGACGTGGACGATGCCGCTGCGCAGATCAGTTACAAGAAGATGTACGACGCCTACGCCCGCATCTTCGAGCGTTGCGGCATGAAAACGTTTCCCGTTGAGGCGGACACCGGCGTGATCGGCGGCAAATATTCGCACGAGTTCATGGTCCCCGCCGAGACGGGCGAGAACGAAGTGGTTTATTGCGAAGCGTGCAACTACGCGGCGAACATTGAAAAAGCCACCAGCGCCGCCGCAAAAGCGGCCAGCGCGCCCGCGACGCAACCCATCGAAAAATTCGCAACGCCCGGCGTCATAACGATTGAAGCCCTGGCAAAGCCGCCGTATAACGTCGCGGCTGAGCAACAAATTAAAACGCTCATTTACCTGGCTGATGGCAAACTGGTCATCGTCCTGATGTGCGGCGACGACCAGTTGAACGAAGCGAAGTTTGCGGGGAAGATCGGGACCACAGTTTTTCGTCCGGCGACCGCCGAAGAAATCTTCGAAGCCACGGGCGCCCATCCGGGCAGCCTGGGCGCGGTCACACCAACGCGCAAGAAAGCGGACATCCAGGTTTTTGCCGATGAGCGGTTGCGTGGCGCCGGCGGCATGACGACCGGCGCAAACGAGGACGGCTTCCATTTGCGGAACGTTTCCATCGAACGCGACATACAGGTTTCGCAATGGGTGGACCTGCGGACCGTTCGCGTGGGTGAAGCGTGCGCCACGTGCGGGAAACCGTTGAAAATCCGCCGTGCGATTGAAGTGGGCCATGTCTTCAAACTCGGGACCAAATACAGCGAGAAGTTCAATGCGGCGTACCTGGACGAAGGTGGCAACCGCAAGTTGTGCTTTATGGGTTGCTACGGCATCGGTGTGACGCGCACGTTGCAGGCAGTCATCGAGCAGTGCAACGATAAGGACGGGATTATCTGGCCGCTGAGCGTTGCGCCGTATCAGGTTTGTATCACGCCGCTGAATGTGGATGCGAACAGCGACACCATGAAACTCGCCGAGAAAATTTACGCGGAACTTACGGCGCGCGGGGTTGAAGTCATTTTGGACGATCGCGATGAGCGCCCCGGCGTGAAGTTCAAAGACGCGGACCTCGTGGGCTTTCCGATTCGCCTGGGCATCGGCGAAAAATCCCTGGCCAAAGGCGAAGTGGAAATAAAGCCGCGCGGGGGCGCGATTGAGTTGGTGAAGATTGCGGAAGCTGTGGAGCGGTTGGTAAAACTGGTGGGTTAGCGGATCGGTGGATTAATGGATTGTTGGATTGCTGGTTTGTTGAAATTGAGCTGCGGAGCAGCGCGCGAAAGTAGCCCACGGTGATAACCGTGGGGACCGGTTGGTTATTTGTTTAGCCCCGGATGGGGCGAGAGAGTTGGGGAAAGCATCGATTTTCGTTCGCTCCGTCCGGAGCTTGTAAAAATTCTACGATCTTTTCCCATAGCTGGCGCTATGGGCTACTATCGTGCGCTGCTCCGCAGCTATAGCGTTGCGGTCCCGCCCCATGAATAGGGCTTTTGCAAGCGTTAGTCGTGTCTCGGGCTGTGCTTGTCTAAGTGAAATGCAATGAAGCGTTGCAGGAATCGGCGGAGTTCGCTGATTTGGCTGCCGGCCGGTTTCACGCTCAGGATGGATGGAAAATCTCTTTGCAAAAAAGCTTCGGCAATTTTGCCGGTTCCGGGCGAAAGGTTTGCCTCCTGCCAGTCCGGGCCGAGCCCCAACTCGACCAGCATTTTCAGTTCAAAGGCCAGAGGCAGTTGCGATGAAAGTTCGTGCGCGCACAAGGTTTCCAGGAATTGCTGAAACAACTCAAACACGACGGGCAACGGGGTTTCCGGCTCAGTCGCCTGGACAATCAGCGCCGCGGCGTCGGCAGCCTGCCGCAATTTGCCAATATCTTCCCGCAATGCCGCATGGGTCTTCCGCAAATTGACCTCGCGCAGGTTGTGCAAATCGCTACTGCGGCTTCGGGTGAAGGAAATGTCCGCCTCATAAAATAAATCGAGCTTGCCTGAAAATGGAGATTTGGCGCGACGCGCTCCTTTGGCCGCTGTGGCAATCCGGCCGAAATCGGGTCCGAGCCAGTGGACAATGAGGCTGGTTTCGGTAAGCGGCCGCGTTCGCAAAATGATGCCGGGCCCGGATTCGATCATCGTTGAATCGCCACCGTCTGTTCCGGTTGTTTGACAGGCAGGCCTGATATGGGCAAACGCTCCTGCGAAATCGCGCCGATGCTGATGATATACTTGAATCCATCCGCCACGGACATATCCAGCTTGATGACTTTTTCCTCGGGCACAATGATGAGAAAGCCGCCGGTTGGAATCGGTGTCGTGGGAATGAAAATGCAAACGCACTTTTTGTTCGTCTTCTCGTTAACTTCGTCCGCCTGTTCACTGGTAATGAAGCCGACGGAATAAATTCCCTCGCGCGGATATTCCACGAGCACGACCGTCTGGAACGAGCTTTTTTTCCCGGAGCTGAAGGCCTCGTCCACCTGTTTGATCGTGCCGTAAATTTTGTTGAGCACCGGCACGCGCAGCATCAGTCTGTCGGCAAAATTGATCATTCGTTTGCCGATATAGTAGCGGGCGAGAATGCCAATGAGCGTGGTCGCCACAGCCGCCATTGCGATGGCCACAAGGCTCCAATACCAATGGATCGTGCCTGTAGCGTCCTGAGTGACGCCGGCAGGCAGGAAAAAGAGCAGAAAATCCGTGAAGCTTGCCACCGTGCCAAAAAGCCACTTCACAGCCGCCAGCGTCAAGACTCCAGGCAGGATGACAGCGAGTCCCGCCAGGAAGCTCCCGCGCCAGCGGGCAAAGAGACTTTTTTGTTCCATAAAGGCAGTTTAAGGAAAAAGGAAAAAGGAAAAAGGAAAAAGGAGCAGGTGGCGGAGCCATTCTGTTGTCGAAGCCGCCGCTTTTCAATCTCCGTAAAACTTTATATACGTGTGAGTCTTCCCCACCGCCTGGCGAACGAATTGAAGAACCGACCGTAAATGAAGCTCGACTTTCGGCTCAAATTTATACTTCTGCGTTGATAGTCTCTCAAGCTCCCAAACAAGTTGCGTGATTTGAGCCTGGTTAAATGTGGTGTCGCCCGCCGGGTCAACAAACCTCAAACAGGGGAAATCCCGTGAGTCAACGGGCGGTAAAAACCGCGCAACAAGGAAGCCCTTGTCTGGAAGCTCGGCCAATTGCTCTCCATTCTCATCCTCCCAACGCAGGTCAATGCCCATAAATATGATTTGTTTTTATGCTTTAAGGCCGCCAAAATTTTCGCACTAGCCGTTCTTCCTCGCGCTTCATTTTCTTCCAGTCAACCGGTTGCAAATCATCGTAACCGGCCAGATGCAAAATGCCGTGGATGATGTAACGAATGACTTCCGACTGCCAATCCGTTCCAAATGCTTGTGCTTGGCGCTCCGCTTCCGACACACAAATAAAAATTTCACCGTGGACTTTGGCAGGGCGTTTGGGTTCCGAATAATCAAACGTAATCACATCCGTGGGCCCTTCGTGTCCGAGAAATGATTCATTCAGCGACGCCATCTCCTTCGCGCCCACAAGCACGATTCCCAGTTCGGCCCCCTGAATCTTCAAGTCGTCGAGGGTCGCCGCGGCGATTTTTTCCAGGGACTCGGGATTGATTTTGCGCACGCGCTGCCGGTTTAAAACCTCCAGAGTGACTGAGGGCGGGATTTTGGGCGCTTTGTCGTTTAAGCGCTTTTTTGAGCGGAGATTCATTTCGCGCTGCGGTGCTCTTCGTAGGCAGTGATGATTCGCTGCACCATGGGATGGCGCACAACGTCGCGCTTTCCAAATTCGATAATCGCCACCCCTTCGACGCGCCGCAACGCGCGGTGGGCCTCAACCAATCCGGAATTTTTGTGAGGCGGCAAATCAATTTGCGTTTCATCGCCAGTGACAACGGCCTTGGAGCCGATGCCCAGCCGCGTTAGAAACATCAGCATTTGTTCGGTCGTTGAATTTTGCGCTTCGTCAAGAATGATGAAGGCGTTGTTGAGCGTGCGCCCGCGCATGTAGGCCAGCGGAGCGATTTCAATCGTGCCGCGCTCGGTATATTTCTGGATATCCTCAACCGGGAGCATGTCGTGCAGGGCATCGTGCAGCGGTCGCAAATACGGGGTGATTTTTTCGTAAAGGTCGCCGGGCAAAAATCCCAACGCCTCGCCTGCCTCGACTGCCGGGCGGGTTAAAATGATGCGTGATACGTGGCCTTCGCGCAACGCCGCGAGCGCCATCGCCACCGCCAGGTAGGTTTTGCCGGTTCCTGCGGGTCCAATTCCCAGCGTCACATCATGCCCGCGGATGGCATCGAGATATTTTTTTTGCCCAACCGTTTTTGCGGTGACGCCGGGTTTGCGCTCATGCGTCTGTACGCGGTCGCTGACCAGATTTTTCAGGGTCTCCGCGCCTTCGTGTTTGACGACGGCCAGGGCATGGGCAAATTCCCGGTTCCGTACGGGCGAACCGGCCTTGACCAGGTTTTCCAGGGAAACGAACAGTTGTTTGGCGCGTTCGACGCCGTCGGCGGGACCTTCGAGTTTGATCCAGCCTTCGCGCGCGGTGGCCTTGACGCCCAGTTCAGCCTCGATCGCCTGCAGATTCCGCGGCTCATGATTGAACAACTGCTGGGCCGCGCGGGCGTTTTCGAAATGTAATGTTTCAGTAGCCATCCTATTTTGAAGGCGGGTCCGGGATTAAAAGCTTTCGACAAATCCTCTTAGCCAGAAAGGAATCAATTTCAACTTGGCGCGGGACAGGCTGAATCTGGTTATTGTTCGGTTCTTCCAAATCGAGTGGGGTCCGGTGTCTCGCGCGCAAAAGCAACCATGCGCTTCCAGGTGGCGCAACAGTTCGCGCCGTTTCATGCCAGTTCGACAACTGCCTGTTCGAAACCGGCCTGCAGATTAGCCATCGCCTCCTCACGGCGATACTCAAGAACACTCTGGATGGAATCTGCCAAATCTCGCAGACATTCTTCTCGCGTTAACCCCTGGCCATGGGCTTCAGAGACTTCCGGGGACGTGGCGATGAGATATTTTTCACCGCGCTGGATAATTGCCGTGAACTGATTTCTCATAAAGACACAATAAACGACAACTGCCAGCGTGGCAAAACTAAAAGCGGACAGGGCCCGCAAGGGGCCCCGCAATGCCTTTAGTACCGGTAGTGCTCGGCCTTATACGGTCCTTCGATTGGGACGCCAATGTAATCGGCCTGTTTCTTCGACAGTTTCGTGAGTTTCACGCCGATTTTTTCGAGGTGCAGGCGCGCGACTTCTTCGTCCAGCTTTTTCGACAGGCGATAGACGCCGACCTTGTAAGTGTTCCGGTTCTTCCACAAATCCAGTTGCGCGAGCACCTGATTGGTGAAGGAGTTGGACATGACGAAGCTGGGATGACCCTCGGCGCAGCCCAGGTTGACGAGCCGGCCTTCAGCGAGCATGTAGATGCTTTGCCCGCCCGGCAAATCGTAGCGATCGACTTGCGGTTTGATATTCACTTTGGTCACGCCTTTGGCAGTGTTGAGCCGGTCAACCTGAATTTCGTTGTCGAAGTGGCCGATGTTGCAGACGATGGCCTGGTCCTTCATTTTCAGCATGTGTTCCAGCGTGATGACGTCGCAGTTGCCGGTGGTGGTGACATAAATGTCCGCTTCGCCCAGGGTGTCTTCAATCGTCGTGACCTTGAAACCTTCCATCGCGGCCTGGAGAGCGTTGATGGGATCGATTTCGGTGACGATGACGCGCGCGCCGAAACCGCGCAGCGAATGCGCGCTGCCCTTGCCCACGTCGCCGTAACCGCAAACGCACGCGGTCTTGCCGGCAATCATCACACCGAGGGCGCGTTTGAGGCCGTCTGCCAGTGATTCGCGGCAGCCGTAGAGATTGTCGAATTTGGATTTTGTGACCGAGTCATTGACGTTGATGGACGGCACGAGCAGTTTCCCGGCTTCGAGCATTTGATAGAGACGATGAACGCCGGTGGTGGTTTCCTCGGAAACACCTTTCCAGTCCTTGATAATTTTCGTGAACCAACCCGGACGTTCCTTGGCGCAACGCTTCAAAAGATTTTTCACGACAGACACTTCGTGATTGTCGCTGGGCGTGTTGACCCAATCATCGCCCTGCTCCATCTGGTAACCCTTGTGCAGGAGCAGCGTGGCGTCGCCGCCGTCGTCCACGATGAGTTCCGGTCCCAGGTTGCCCGGATGGGTGAGCATATCGAGTGTGAAATCCCAGTATTCCTCGAGGGCCTCGCCTTTGAAGGCAAACACCGGCACGCCGCTCTTGGCGATGGCAGCCGCGGCCTGGTCCTGTGTCGAAAAAATATTGCAACTGGCCCAGCGCACCGATGCGCCGAGTTCAACCAGCGTTTCGATGAGCACCGCGGTTTCGATGGTCATGTGGAGCGAGCCCGAAACGCGCACACCTTTGAGAGGCTTTTGCGTGCCGTACTTCTCGCGGCAGGCCATCAGACCGGGCATTTCCTGTTCGGCCACTTCAATTTCACGGCGGCCGAGGTCGGCCAGCGAAATGTCTTTGACGAAATAGTCGTTGGTTTTGCCGTTGCCGTTCGTTTTTACAACGGCGGCGCGGCGCGGGGGTGAAAGCTTGATTTTGGGCATAAGATTTTGATTTTCGGTTTTGAGATTTGGCAAAAGTGACGGATTTACGCTGCAGTGGCGGCCAACCTTCCGGGAACGTGAACCCTTGAATTTGGAACGTCGCTTGAATTCAATGCGCGTTTCAATTCTTTGGCCTTGTCGGTTTTCTCCCAACTGATGTCCGGATCGGTTTTGCCAAAGTGGCCGTAGTTGGTGGTCTTTGCGTAAATCGGACGGAGCAAGTTGAGTTGTTTAATGATGTTCGCGGGCTTGAAGCTGAAAACCTCCCGGACCGCATTTTCGATTTCGGTGTCGGTAATTCCGTTGACGGCCGTGCCGAACGTGTTGACGCAAACGCTGACCGGCTCAGGATAGCCGATGGCATAGGCAAACTGGATTTCCGCGCTGGTCGCGATGCCCGCGGCGACGATGTTCTTGGCGACGTAACGTCCCATGTACGCCGCGCTGCGGTCCACTTTGGAGGGGTCCTTGCCGCTAAATGCGCCGCCGCCGTGCCGTCCCATGCCGCCGTAGGTGTCCACGATGATTTTGCGGCCGGTCAAACCGGTATCGCCCTGGGGACCACCGACGACAAAACGCCCGGTGGGATTGATGAGATACTTCGTGTTTTTGGTCAGCATCTCTTTGGGAAGGGTCTTTTTGATGACGTCTTCGATGCAGAATTCCTTGATGTCTTCGTGCTTTGCATCGTGCGCATGCTGGGTGGAAATGACAACGTTGGTGATTTCCACAGGCTGATCGTTTGAGTAACGGACGGACACCTGGGACTTGGCGTCGGGCCGGAGCCATTTGACTTTGCCGCTCTTGCGGATTTTGGTGAGGGCGCGTCCGAGCAAATGCGCGTACATGATGGGCGCGGGCATGAGTTCGGGCGTTTCGTTGCAGGCGTAGCCAAACATCAGGCCCTGGTCGCCGGCGCCCTGTTCGGCGGTTTCCTTGCCGTCCGCGGCGCGGGCGTCAACACCCTGCTTGATGTCCGGCGATTGCGAGGTGATGGCGTTTAAAATAAGCACTTTGTCCGCGTGAAACACATCGTCATCGTGAACGTAGCCGATGTCGCGAATCGCCTCGCGCGCGATGGCATTGAAATCCAATTTAGCCTTGGTGGTGATTTCGCCGCCGACGACCACGAGGTTGGATTTGGCGTAGGTTTCACAGGCCACGCGGCTGTGTTTGTCCTCCGACAGGCAGGCATCCAGCACGTAATCAGAAATGGTGTCGCAGACTTTGTCCGGATGGCCCTCGCCCACGGACTCCGAAGAGAATATAAAGTTTTTGCTCATGCTATAAACGTATTGACGTATCAGGATTTGATGATATAACAGTTTCAGCCGCTGTCAAATATTTTCAGCACATTTTTCAGCACATTTTTTAGTCTCCTTGAGGCCGATAAATGAATGAACCACCTAAAAACCCATCTGGCAAGGCAAATGGCCGCGCCCGTTTCCTGGTAGCCATTGCGGTCGTGGCTGGCGTTGCCGTTTTAACCACAATCGTTTGGTTCTCTGTGTGGCGCTGGCGGTTGGGGCGAAGTGTTGACGCCAAAGTCGCAGCCATCAAGGCCGCGGGATTGCCCGTAGATTGGCAGGGTCTGTCAAAATGGCCCGTTTCAGTTCCGGATAATGAAAACGCGGCCTATATCTACACAAATGCGATCGCTCATCTTAACGGCACAGACTTCAGTCCTTACGCTCATGACGTATCAATTCGGGCTATCTCAGGCATAGACGACGTCCTGTATTTTCGCGAGCCGCTACCGGCCGCAATGCGCGGGCAATTTGAATTGGCTCTCAAGACAAATGCAGCGGCTTTGGATATCATTAACCGGGTCACCAATGCCTCTGAATCGCGCTATCCAATTAACTATTTGGATGGGCCCTCAGCAGATTTACCGCATCTATCCGGCTTAATAACCCTCGCGCAGCTTCTCGCGTGCGACGCTGTTCTGAAACTGGAAGCATCCAACGCGCCGGCCGCTTCGGGCGATGTGCTTTCCCAACTGAATCTGTCACGATCTTTAGACAATGAACCGGTCCTGATATCACAATTGACTTCGGCGGGTATACTGAGCAGATCGTGTCGCACCCTTGAGCAAGTTCTTGGCCGTGCGCCGTTGTCGGAGGAGCGGCTTTCACAACTGGAATCACAATTCACCGCGGTCGAAGCCACCAACCGATTCTTGACCGGCTTGATTGGCGAGCGCGCCATGTATAATGAATTCCTTCGCCTGGCTCAGGATGACCCTAAGAAAATGATTGAAATTGCCAGCGAAGACTCCTCGGGAGATGACCAAACCGAGTTGCCTCGCAACCCGGGAGCAGGCTGGAGGTTCCTTGGCTTATTTGAGCGAGATCGGGATTTTTATTTGGGCGCCATGGCCACGAACATTTCCCTGATCCAGCAGGGGCCGCCCGCCTCTTTTGCAATGGAGTCAGAAAATGACCGGCTTGGCGAGGAAGCAAGAAATAGATTGGATATGATTTCAGCGCTGATGCTTCCGACGATGTCCGGGATTCCAAGGAGAGACGCTAGCGAGCGCGCGGAGTTGCGTGATACGATTACCGCCATTGCGATCGAGCGCTGGCGTCTTCGACATCAGGGGTCGTTGCCTGATTCGTTGAGTGATTTGGTGCCGATGTTTTTGCCGGCCATTCCAGCGGACCCTTATGACGGGAAACCGCTTCGCTACAAAAAATTGAAGAACGGCTATTGCATCTACAGCATTGGGCCCAACCTGCGGGACGACGGCGGCAAGGCAAGGCTTAAGCCTTCAGCAAAGGTGCCGTTCGAGGAGCGAAACAATTACGATATCGTTTTTACGGTCGAACGTTGATATTTTGAACTGTGTCTGCGACCCTAAAATCTTTGCGCGCCTTGTCCGACCCGACGCGGCTGCGGATTGTCGCGCTGCTCGAGCGGGATGAATTGTCGGTGGCCGAGCTCCAGGAAATCACACGGCTGGGACAATCGCGCATCTCGACTCATCTGGGCCTGTTGCAGGAATCCGACCTTGTCCAATCGCGGCGCGAGGGCAAGCGGTCGTTTTATAAGCTGAATGAAAATGCCAGCGCGACGGCGGGTGAATTTATCCAGGTCGCCATTCGCGGCGCGAAGGAATTGCCGGAACAATCCGGGGACCAGATCAATCTAAAACGCGTCCTGAACCGCCGGCGCGAACAGGCGGAGGTTTATTTCAATCAGATTGCGGGCCGCTTTGACCGTGTTTACGGGCCGGGCCGTTCGTGGCAGGCGTTCGGCCATTTGTTGTTGCGCGTCTTGCCGCCGCTGGTGGTCGCGGATTTGGGCGCGGGCGAAGGTTTGTTGAGCGAACTGCTCGCGCGCCGCTGCAAAAAAGTCATTGCCGTGGATAATTCGGAGAAAATCGTGGCGTTCGGCAAGGCCAAGGCGAAAAAGAATGGGCTTAAAAACCTCGAGTTCCGGCTCGGAGATTTGCAAAAACCGCCAATTGATGCGGATAGTGTGGACCTTGTGGTTTTGAGCCAGGCGCTGCACCATGCGGAAGTTCCCCAGGAGGCGATAGCGGCTGCGCACAGGATTTTGAACCGGGGCGGGCAGATTATGATTCTGGATTTGCTCCAGCACAATTTTGAAAAGGCGCGCGAATTGTACGGCGACCGCTGGCTCGGTTTTGCCGAGAGCGATTTGCATCACTGGCTGGAAAATATCGGGTTCAAAAAAATCGAGATCAGCGTCGTGGCGCGTGAGGAGCAATCGCCTCATTTCCAGACAATTTTGGCTGGAGCCGAGAAGTCGTAGTGCACCGGTGATTTCGCGAAGCGAGTTCTCACGAAACTTCTCGGTTCCGGACCGCCGAGAGCGGGCGAGCGGAGTTGGATATTGTTCGGCGCCGGTTGGCATTGCCGATCGAGAAACGGCTAAACTTTTTGCGCGTGCGATTGCCCGGCGGCTCGCGCCTGTAGGGCAGGCATCCTGCCTGCCGGTTAACGCGGCTTCCAGCCGCGTGTCCCTATTGCATCCCATTTGTCCCTTCCTCTCCCGTCTCTCTACGCCACCACGATATTCACGAGTTTCTTCGGCACCACAATCACTTTCTTGATCGTCTTGCCCTCAAGCAATTGCTTGATTTTTTCTGACGCCAGGGCCGCCTTCTCAATCGCGGCGTTATCGGCGTCGGCGGGGACTTTGATGACATCGCGCAGTTTGCCGTTTATCTGAACGGGAATTTCGATTTCATTTTCAACCAGGAGAGCCGGATCGAAATCCGGCCACTTCGAATACGGCAAATTACCCAACGGCTGTTGGCTAACAGCCGAGAGTTTTTCCCAAAGTTCTTCCGCGAGATGTGGCGCGAATGGCTGGAGCAAAATCAAAAAGTCGCGCAGGACCGCGGCCGGCTTGGTTTCCCAGGTCATGGCTTCCTTTACAAAAACCATGAGCTCGGAAATGGCGGTGTTGAAGCGAAGGCCGTCGAGGTCTTCGGTGACTTTTTTGATGCAGGCGTGGAGCGCTTTGAGTTGCGCCGCCGTCGCGGGGACTTCCTTAATCGCAGGGTCCAGGCGAATCAGCTTCAACAATTCGCTATGTTTAGCCGGGTCCGCAGTGGTTTCAGCCTGTTCAAATTCCGTTTCGCTCTGTTCATCCACGAACAATCGCCAGACGCGGCCGAGGAAACGATAGACGCCTTCGACGCCGCGGGTGCTCCAGGGTTTGACCATTTCGAGCGGGCCCATGAACATCTCATAAAGGCGGAGCGCGTCGGTGCCGTTTTCGCGCACAGGAACGTCCACGGGAATGACGTTCCCCCGGGACTTCGACATCTTTTGATTGTCTTCGCCCAGGACCATGCCCTGGTTGACGAGCTTGAAAAATGGTTCAAGTGTCGAAACATAACCGAGATCGTACAATACTTTGTGCCAGAAGCGGGCGTAGAGCAGGTGTAATACTGCGTGTTCGGTGCCACCGACATATAAATCTACCCCGGAAGTTAATTTGACTTGAGCGGCATTTTCTGCTCTATTTGTGTTACTACGACGGAACGTTTCGGACGTTTGGTCAAGGCCGGCAGCGGCATGAGCCCCCGTCGCTCTTCTTTTATAAAGCGTTTTTACAGCAAGCAATCCGAAACCTTCGCGGACTTCTTCGACACAGCAGAGAAAGCCGTTTATTCTTTTTTCGTAAAGCACCGCGTCCAAATGGCGGCGGGTTTTGCCGGCATGGCGCACAGAATCCGGATCGGTGACCACCGAGGGGATCAGCGCGATGTCCTCAGCGGTTACTGCCAATTGTCCACGCGCCGCCTCGACCTTTAAATCGCCATGCTCATTCAAAATATGTGCTATCGCCTGATCGTCTATGAAACGGCGATGACTCAGCAAATCCAGTCCGGTAGATTCTTTTAGCCTGGCAGCCTCATCACCGCCGACCACCGCATAAGTGATGTAACGCTTGCCGCGTCCCGGCTCACGCGCTGCCGCCAACAAGTCTGATAACCTTGCTTTCCATTGCGATTCGGAAAGTAACAAACCGCTTGTCGGCGCCCCCATCCAATAATGTTCTTCGAGCGTTCCACAAAACGATTCGTCGCGCCTGGCATTCAAATACCGCAGATAGTACCAGCAACTGCCCGCCCATTGGGGCATGGTGTTGGTTTCGCGTTGCGAACCGTCGGGCAAATTGACCCAATCTTTGGCGCGAGCGAGAGGCGGTTCGCCCGTCGCGGTGGGTTTATAATCCGTGAGTTCGGGCGGCAAAACAGGCAAAGCGCTCTCAGGCAACGCTTCGTGATACTGATTTCCGGCGGCGTCCCGCTTCCAAATGATCGGAAACGGTTCGCCCCAATAACGTTGTCGGGAAAAAAGCCAATCGCGGAGCTTGTAATTGATGGTGCGTTTTCCGAGGCCTTTTGATTCGAGCCACGCGATGATTTTCTTTTTTGCGTCGGCGGTGGGCAACTCACTAAGCGAAACTTCCGGGCCGGTCGAATTGACCGATATGCCGTCGCCCACAAATCCGCGCCAATCGGTTTTGGCGTCGAGCGGCTGAACAACCTGGACAATGGGCAAATTGAATTTTTGCGCGAATTCAAAATCGCGGGTGTCGTGCGCCGGCACGGCCATGATTGCGCCGGTGCCGTAACTGGCCAGGACATAGTCGGCGATCCAAATCGGAATTTTCTGCTGGTTTACGGGATTGATGGCGTAAGCGCCGGTGAAAACGCCGGTTTTTTCCCTGGCCAATTCGGTGCGTTCCAAATCCGATTTGCCAGAGACATACTTTTGATACTTTTCCACGGCCTCTCGTGGCGAATCACCTCGAAATTCGGTGATCTCACCGCAGACCAACCCAGTCACGTCAGGCCCCGGAATCATCCGATGAGCCCACTCAAGGTCGTCCGTTGGTGCGACCTTGATGTGTACTTCTTTACGCAGGAGAAAGCCAATGGCATCGAATGTTGTGAGGTTCCCGGGCGCGTCCGTGGCCAATGTTATTGCGTCCGGCGACACTTCAAGCGGGACTATGCGATAGTGCCGCGCATAATGGCGGGGAACCGCGCTTGTCAGCTCTTTTTCGGGTTTCCAGTTTGCGAGCGAAACCGCCTCCAAACCGAGTTCCTTTGCCCGTTGTTCTGCTTGCTCTCGTGTTAGAGGGGTCGGAGTTGGCAGTGGGGCGGGCAGACCTTTCCAGCCAGATCCGTCCTGGTTTCCCATCCAGTGAAATTGGGTTCCGTCAGGCCAATCCTCAGGAACAATACTTTCTAAAAGCTTATGCTCCGGCGCCAGGACCATATACGTAGCGCCGAACAAAGTGTCCGGGCGCGTGGTGAAGACGCGGATTTTTTCCGACGACCCGGTGATTTGAAAATCCACTTCTGCGCCTTCGCTGCGGCCAATCCAGTTGCGCTGCATTTCCTTGAGCGAATCGGTCCAGTCGATCGTGTCGAGGTCCTGCAAAAGCTTTTCCGCGTACGCGGTGATGCGAAGCATCCATTGGCGCATGGGCTTGCGAACCACCGGGAAATCGCCGACTTCGCTTTTGCCGTCCACGACTTCCTCATTGGCCAGGACGGTCCCGAGTCCTTCGCACCACCAGACGGGAGCTTCGCTGACGAAAGCGAGACGTTCGAAATCGATGAACGCGCGCAATGACGCTTCGGGCTCACTCGGAAATTGCGATTTGCGATTGGCGATGAGTTCCGAAATCGGGCGCGCGGAATTTTTGTCCTTGTCAAAATAGCTGTTGTAAAGCTTTAGGAAAATCCACTGGGTCCATTTGAAATAATCCGGATCCGTGGTGGCGATTTCACGGGACCAATCGTAGCTGAAGCCGAGGGACTTAATCTGCCGCTTAAACGTCGCGATGTTTTTCTCGGTGGTTTTGCGCGGGTGCCGCCTGGTTTTTACGGCGTATTGTTCGGCGGGCAGGCCAAAGGCGTCCCAGCCCATGGGATGGAGGACGTTGAAACCGCGGGCGCGTTTGTAGCGCGCCAAAATGTCAGTGGCCGTGTAACCCTCCGGATGGCCGACGTGCAGGCCGGCACCGCTCGGGTACGGGAACATGTCGAGGATATAAAATTTGGGCGGCAGTTGCGCGGCGGAAACTTTGCCGGAGACTTTATGGCGCAGGGCGAACGGATGGCCGGGCGGGATGTCGTCGCCGGGGCCGAAGGCGCGAAAAGCCTGCTGTTCGTCCCAAATGTTTTGCCATTTCGGCTCAATCAGATGAAACGGATATTGACGGCGGCTGCTTGACATAGAACGGACAGGATGCCAGTTCCAGGCGCAATTTTAAAGTGGAAGTTTAGAAGCACGAGCATTCGATGTTCAGCGTTCGATGTTCGATGTTCGATGTTTCAAGTTCGGGGAGTGAATCCAAAACATCGAACATCGAACGCCCAACATCGAATGGGTTTACGACATCGCCAGCCAAACCAGGCGAAGGCCTTCAAGCGTCAGATTAGGCTCGACGGCGGAAATTTCGGGGAGGCCAGCGGCGATGAGTTCGGCATAGCCGCCGGTGGCCACGACTTGCAGGTGCGCGGCCTTCATCTCGCGTTTCAATTCATGGATTAATTCGCGCACCAGGCCGCGGTAACCATAGACGGCGCCGGACAGCATTGCCGCTTCGGTGCTTTTGCCGACGACATTTTTGGGTTCGATGATTTTGATGCGCGGGAGCAGCGCCGTTTTCTCGTGCAAATAATCGGTCATGGCCGCAAGGCCGGGCGCGATGATGCCGCCGACGTAATTGCCTTTTTCATCCACAACGTCAAAGGTGAGGGCGGTTCCGAAATCGACGACTGCGACCGGGGCGCCGAATTGTTTGAATGCCGCCACGGAGTTTGCGAGACGATCGGCGCCAATGGTTTTGGGGTTCGGATAATCGATGCCCACGCCACGGGTGGTTTTGGCCGTGAGTTCCATTGGTTTTAACTGCCACGCGCTGTGGACCATTTTGCGCACATGCGGCGTCGCGCGGGGCACGACGCTGCACAGAGCCGCCCCTTCCAGGTTATCGCGCCCGACGAATCGTTTGACGAGGGCCGTTGCGCCGCCTTCAGACCATTTGATGGTTGGAATGTTGGCTTGTTTCAAAACCCGCGCGTCATCCGCGAGGCCGAGGTGAGTGTGAGTGTTGCCGATGTCGAACAGTAACAGCATGGGTTAATTGAAAAGGAAAAAGGAAAAAGGAAAAAGGAAAAAGGACGCCAGGACGGGGCCGGGACAGTTTGTCCCCGCGTTCGTGAAGTCCTGGAATGGTGATTGTTTGGTAACGCTTCCGTCGTCCCTGCCGGGACATGGAGGATTTTTCGGGTTAATCCAGACACGCCGTGTCTGGCTACTGTCCGGTTGTGCCGCTGGCACGAAGCGCACCGCAGCGCACCCTCTCGGCTGCGCTACGGGGTCGCCGTTTCCTCTGCGTCTTGCTCGATTCCTAAATTACCCAATAAAATCGCATTTCGCGCCTCAAATTCCTCGCCGTTTCTCCGTTTCTTTTCCTACACACAAGAAAAATGAAACGGCCTCTCTCACGGTCCCACGTTCTCACGTTCTCTTATTTTTCCACGGTTACATCGCCGCCCGTGATTCGTTGCAGGCGGCCGTGTTCGCTGCGGAGGATGAGCGCGCCGTCGTCGTCGAGGGATTCGGCGCGGCCGCGGATTTTGCGGTCGCCGATTTGGACGGTGACGTCTTTGCCGATGGTGGTGCAATGTTCCATCCATTCGGCGGCGATATCGGAAAAGCGGCTGGCGGCAATCCGGGAATAGTCACTGTCGAGTTCGCGCAGGGCGGCGGTTGCGAGGGCGGCGCGCGAGAGGCCTTCGCCGTTTTCAATTTTGAGCGAGGTTGCGGTTTTTCGCAGTTCCGGGGGGAATTCCTGGGCGTCCTGGTTGACGTCGATGCCGATGCCGAGGATAACATGGCGGACGCGGTCGAGTTCGGCGCTCATTTCGGTCAAAATGCCGGCCACTTTTTTGCCGCCAATTAAAATGTCGTTGGGCCATTTGATTTCCACGCGCAGACGGGTCTGGGTAAAAATGGCGCGGCGCAGGGCGGTTGCCGAGGCGACGGTGAGTTGGGTGGTCTCCTGCGGACGCAGGTTTGGGCGGAGTAAAATCGAGAACCACAGGCCGCGGCGCGCGGGCGAAATCCATTTGCGCCCGAGACGTCCGCGTCCGCGCGTTTGGGATTCGGCAAAGACGACGACGCCTTCGCGGACGCCGTCGCGGGCGAGTTTTTCGACGACGTCGTTGGTGGAAGTGGTTTGTTCGAAGACGTGGATGTCGCGTCCGATGACGCGGCTTTTGCCCAGGCGCGCGAGGAGGTCGTCGGCGAGGAGGGCGTCGGGTTCGCCGGTGAGGCGGTAGCCGGAATGAGGGGCGGCGAGGATGTCATAGCCGAGCCGGCGCAATTCTTCGATGTGGGACCATACGGCGGCGCGGCTGATGCCCAATTGTTCGGCGAGTTCCGCGCCGGACACGCCGGTGGCGTTTTCGCGCAATGCGGAAAGGATTTTTGCGCCGGTGGTCATGGTTCAAGATTTTCCGCCGGTTGCGCCGCTGCACGCGGCGCTACACGGCGCAGTGCGCCGTGTCCCACCATGCAGTTGGATCAGCGTCCTCATAGACGATCATTGTTCAAAGTCCAAACCGATGTCCACGGCGGGGGCGGAATGGGTGAGGGCGCCTGCTGAAATAAAATCAACGCCGGTTTTGGCGATGGCGCGGACGGTTTTCAGGTTCACGCCGCCGCTGGCTTCGGTTTTTGCGCGGCCCTCGGCCATGACTACGGCCTGGCTCAATTCAGTTAAATTCATGTTATCGAGCAAAATCATTTCGGCGCCGGCATCGAGGGCCTGTTGCACTTGTTCGAGGGTGTCTGCTTCGACTTCGATTTTTAATTTTGGAAATTTTTTACGGGCGCGGGCAATCGCGGCGGCGATGGCGTTTGGCGTTTCATTTCGGAGTGCGGCGAGGTGATTGTCCTTGATGAGGACCATATCGAAGAGGCCGATGCGATGGTTCGTTCCGCCGCCGCAGGCGACGGCGTATTTTTCGAATCGCCTCCAGCCGGGAGTGGTTTTGCGTGTGTCCAGGATTCGCGCGCGGGTCCCCTTCACGGCCTGGACGAATTGTGAGGTCAATGTGGCGACGCCGGAAAGGCGCTGGATAAAGTTTAACGAGACGCGTTCGGCGGTCAAAATCGCGCGGGCCGGGCCGGACATCCTGAGAATTGATTGACCTGCGGCGGCGCTTTGGCCGTCGTGACGGAGGATTTCAATTTGAACTTTGCGCGACAGCACATGGAGCGCGGCTTCGACAAATCCGGTTCCGGCGACAACGAGCGGTTGGCGCGCGCGCATGATTGCGCGGGCCGTCAGGCTTGCGGGCACAGTCGCGAGTGTCGTGGCGTCGCCTGCGCCGGCGTCTTCGGCGATGGCGGCTTTGACGGCTGCGCGGATTTCAGCGGCGGACAGTTTCATTTTACGCGAACGTACACGGTACAACGGTTGACCACACTCCTTGCGCCGCTGCACGCGGCGCTACACGGCGGTGGCAGCGCCACTTGCGAAGAGCGCCGTGTTCCACCATGCTGTGGAAAGCGGACAATTTCATTTTACGCGGCAAACATTGACTGCAAAAAGTGCGGCGGGAAAGGAAAAAGCTGAAATGGATTAATGGATTGTTGAATCGGTGGATTGGTGGGCCAACGGCCCAGATCATACCAGCCTCGGGCAACGCCCGAGGTTGGATGGGCCGGGGGAATAAGCGCCAACGGCGCGGCCCATAAACTGGGAATTAAATTGTACCATGGGTTCGGCCGTGGATCGATGAAGCGGGCTTTCAGCCCTTAGGTCCGATTGGCGATGCGTTCCTGGGGCGTTGCCCCAGGCTGGTCTGAACCGCACCCGTTGGCGCTAAAGGCTCAGGGAAAGCCGGGCGGAATTTTCGCGGGGGAACGTCCAACCACGCCCGATTGCGCCGCTATTAAGCGGAGCGGACGGCGGTGGCAGCGCCACTTGCGAAGAGCGCCGTCCCTACCATCTAAGAGCTTGAAAACCGAGAAATTCCAGGCATTCTATGGGCTGAACCGTGACTCAAAACACGACCCAAAGCGCGCAGGATTCCATTAGTGTCTTTTTCCCGTTCCACAATGAACAGGAAAACGTGCGCCGTGTTTATGAGTCGGCGCGCGAAGTCCTGGGCAAGATGGGGTTGGATTATGAGATCATCCTTGTGGATGACGGGAGCACGGACCAGACACCGCAAATTGTGGATGCGATCGCTGCCAGGGACGCACGGGTGAAGGTCGTGCATCATAAGGCCAAATCGGGCTACGGCGCGGCCCTGCAATCCGGATTTAGGGCAGCGACCAAGACACTGGTTTTTTATACTGACGGCGATTGCCAGTTTGATTTGAACGAACTTCCGCCCCTGCTGCCGCTGATGAAGGAGTATGACATTGTCACTCCGTACCGGCTCAACCGGAAAGAGAACGCGCGCCGGAGATTATACGCTTACCTGTGGACGTGGCTGATTTGCACGTTGTTCGGACTGAAAATCCGGGACATGAATTGCGCGTTCAAATTGTATAAGCGGAAAATTTTTGATGAGATAAAAATGGAGAGCAAAGGGACGTTGCTCAACAGCGAGATTTTGGCGCGGGCAAAACGCCGCGGTTTCACGATGACACAGGTGGGAGTGCATCATTATCCGCGCGCCGCCGGAAAGGCCGGGCCGAAGACGAAGGTGATATTTAAGGCGTTTTGGGAATTGGGAAGGGTTTATTGGAAGATAAGGGCGGAGGGGTAGGGAGATGGGAGATGGAGAATGGAAAATGGAAACATCGAACATCGAACATCGAACGCCCAACATCGAATGGTTTGAAACGGGAGGAGCGGTGGCAGCGTCACTTGCCTAACCCGGATATTTCATAAAGGGATTAACCAAAGAAGCGGCTGGAGCGTCCATAGGCTTGATTTCACTAAGCCAAATGAAAACGCCACACGCCGCTTCTTCGACAACAGACTGTAGAGAACAGCCCTTGCTCTTTCAA
>DATJTK010000122.1:0-16231 GCA_035503455.1 Candidatus Sulfotelmatobacter sp.
TTGAAAGAGCAAGGGCTGTTCTCTACAGTCTGTTGTCGAAGAAGCGGCGTGTGGCGTTTTCATTTGGCTTAGTGAAATCAAGCCTATGGACGCTCCAGCCGCTTCTTTGGTTAATCCCTTTATGAAATATCCGGGTTAGGATCGTTTCAACGCCGCTTTCAAGAGCGATTATCCCTTGATCCACGTTGCGACATCCATCGCCGTGTACGTGATAATGATATCCGCGCCGGCGCGGCGGAGGGACAGGAGGCTTTCCAGGGTTACGGCGCGTTCGTCTATCCAGCCCTTCGCGGCGGCGGCTTTGATCATCGCGTATTCGGCGCTGACGGCGTATGCCGCTGTGGGATAACCGAATTCCTGTTTCACGCGGTAGATCAGGTCCAGGTACGCGAGTGCGGGTTTGACCATGACGATGTCTGCGCCTTCGCGGATGTCCAGGGCAACTTCGCGCAGGGCTTCGTTCGCGTTTCCGGCGTCCATCTGGTAACTGCGGCGGTCGCCAAACTGGGGCGCGGATTCGGCGGCTTCGCGGAAGGGTCCGTAAAAGGCCGAGGCAAACTTGGCGGCGTAGGACATGATAGGCGTTTCGTCAAAGCCGTCTTTGTCCAGCGCGGCGCGAATGGCCCCTACCCGGCCGTCCATCATGTCGCTCGGGGCAATGATGTCGGCGCCGGACTCGGCATGGCTCAGGGCGGTCTGGGCGAGGATTTTGAGCGTGGGATCGTTCAGGATTTTTCCGCCGGATACAATCCCGCAATGGCCGTGGGACATGTATTCGCACAGGCAGACATCGGTGATCACCAGGAGCGAGGGCAATTCTTTTTTCAGCAGCCGGACGGTTTGCTGGACGATGCCGCTTTTGGCAAATGCGCCGGTCGCTTTTTCGTCCTTTTTCTCGGGAATACCGAAGAGCAGGATGGCCGGGACGCCGAGTCCGTGGGCGCGAGTGGCTTCGCGCAGGATTTCGTCGGGGGAAAGTTGGAACACGCCGGGCATGGCGCTGATTTCGCGTCGGACGCGTTTTCCGAACCGGGCGAAAAGCGGCAGAACGAGTTGGGATGCGGATAATTGGGTTTCGGCGACGAGTTTTCGCAGCGCCGGCGAAGAGCGCAGGCGTCGGGGCCGGTAGGCGGGGAATTGGCCGGTGTTAAAATTCACGGGTGGAGTTTAATTAAAAGCGAAAATGGAAAAAAGCGGTTCTTTTGGCGGAAAAACTGCGCAAAAGCTCGTTTTTTTGGAACCCCAACGAAAGCTAATGCTGACAAGGGTTTTGTGGGGTAGATTTTTCAGATAACGAAAAAGTGGGTCGGTGAAACGCGCGGGTCGTATTTCAGCGAGATTGCGCGCTATGGTTTCCATCTTCCATCTTCGATCCTCCATCCTCGCCCAACGGTCGGCACTGGCACTCACTGCACTGCTACGGCCGCATGTAATCCTCCGGTTCAACGCGGATGAGGCCGGAAGCGGGATTTTTGGTCAGGTCCAGGTTATAGCCTTCGCAGATAGCGGCGAAGGCGTGAGAGGCGGTTATATTTTGCCATCGTATATTGACGGACGGTTCAGTTCCGACGTCGCTGGTATCAATCCGCGGACTCAAGATGCACTTGATGCGTGCCTGCCGGGCCAGGTTTTCTAACGCAATAGAAAGGGGAACGTCCTGGAACTCAATTAGGGGAATAGTATTGGTATCGTCCTTTCCATAGAATTCGGAATCCATGAATTTCACGTCATGTTCTCTGTGTCGAACAAAAATCACACCGGTTCGGGGATCGCGGGTGAGAACAAAGCCATAACCGGCGCAAATGTCGGTGAAGGCCTGTTCCGCCGTAACATTCGTCCACTTCAGCGTGAGAATCGGTTGTCTGACGCCAGGAGTGTACCAATATCCAAAGAGATCCGGGTCGAGCATGTAGTTAAGACCGGCCTGCCGGGCCAAGTTATACAAGGCGACTGTGATGGGAACATCTTCAAATTGAATTAATGGGATTTCATTTGAGACCAAATCAGGGTGGTCGAAATCCTTGTAGCCGGTGGATCCGTGCTCGTTTGTCTTTTCAATGACGGGCAGCATGGGGTTAATCGCGATTTCGCTGTTGGTGTTG
Organism: Candidatus Sulfotelmatobacter sp.; assembly: GCA_035503455.1. GTDB lineage: Bacteria > Verrucomicrobiota > Verrucomicrobiia > Limisphaerales > UBA11358 > UBA11358. The sequence goes on from DATJTK010000122.1 coordinate 2,103, forward strand.
GCGAGCGGCAGCGGGGCGTTGGTGAAAACCGTGTTGGATGCCGAATAAAGGGAAAATGGCTGCGACTACCCGCGGGCTGTTAGGTTGACAATCAGGGTGAGCACGATCGCGGCCGGCATCGCGATTTTGAATGGGTGCCAGACTGAATTCATGTTGCCTGTTTTGTTCCGGTTGGGGATGTTGTTTCCGACACAGTGAACAGAGTCCCAATCCAGCACGTTCGAGGCCAAATGATCAGGCGGCCACGATTCTTTGAGATGGCGGCTTGGAAAGCTTTTGTTACCGTATTCGCGATATGTGTCACGGTAGTTTCGGCCCGCGCGGATTTGGGCGGATTCGCCCTTTGCTCTCCCAGGGATGGAGACCATTTCGAGGTTTCCCGGCCATTGTTATTCTGGCAGGCGAGCGCAGGGGCCAGTCGTTATGAAATTTTTGTGGATGATCAACGGATTGCCGAAGTCAAGGCCGCTCCAGTTCCGGTGATGAGTTATGGGGTTCAGGCTCCCCTGCCCAGTGGAACGCATCGGTGGTTCGTGAAAGCAAAAGATTCGGGAAATGAAATCGAGTCCAGCAACTTCGTCTTCACGGTTGAACCTTCAACGCGCTGGCCGGCGTGGGCGATTGGACCGTTCGTCAAGTACGGCGGCAATCCGATTCTCGGTCCGGAGGGCGCGGGCTGGGAAGGATGGAACACCTATAATCCTGGTGTCATCTTCGATAAAGGGCGGTTTCGAATGCTGTATCGAGGGCAGGAACGCATCAATGATGGATCAGAAACGCGAACGCTCTCACGAATCGGTTATGCTAAAAGTTTGGATGGTGTCACGTTCGTGCACAATGCCGACCCGGTGATTGATGCGAATGAGCCATTTGAAACGCGATACGGATGTGAAGATGCGCGATTGGTAAAGTATCACGGAGTTTATTACGCTTTTTACACCGGCAATTTGAATGCGCAGTCCGGTGAGATATGCCTTTGCGAGGCGACTTCGACCGATTGCGTTCATTGGAAAAAGCTCGGGATTATTGAGACTGGAACGAAGAATGGAGCCATCGTGCGGGATCCAGGCGGCATGCCGGTCAAAATCAAAGGCAGGTTCGTGATGTACACCGGCAACAGCAGCCTGGGCGTATGCTATTCGGATGATTTGATTCACTGGGGAGCTATTACATGGATTGATCCCCAATTCCCGAAAGGATGGGTTGCGCCCTATGAGCCTTGTGTTGCCGTTGCCAATTATTCCAGAAAGCAGCCGGACAATATCTTGGTGTTCGTCGCCGGGACGCTCAACGGCAGAGGCAAATGGTATTACGCCATCTCTGAGATGTTATTTTCGAAGTCCGGCCTGACCCACAAAGTGGCGCAACTGGATGATTGCATCATGAAGCCGACGGAGAGTTACGAAAGCGGAACGTTTCCGAATTGTATTTGGATGAACAGTATTCTTCTGCACGATGGACAGTGGTGGATGCATTATGGGGCGGGAGATAGAAATATTGGGCTGGCTACGGCGCCGGCGGGTGAAGGAAAAAGCACACAATATTGCTCTGATCTATGACCAACAAATCAAATGAGAAATCCCGCGTACGAATTACCTACTTTCTTGATCTCACTTCTTCCTGGTGTTACTGGGCCGAACCGGCCTGGGCGGAACTGAAACGCCGTTATACAAAATCTTCAGTCGAATTTGACTGGCAGATCGCGCTGTTGGACGCGTCCGGGATGTCGAAGTCACGGACGCAGGCGGAGTGGTTTTACCGGCGCAGCGGGACAATTACACGATCTCCCTTCATGTTGAATTCGGGCTGGCTGGACCCTTATCAACCCGAGTTTTTGGAGATCAATTGCGTGGCAGAGGCGGCGAAGGATTTTGGCGTCGTTGATGACACGGCGCGGCTCGCTTTGATGGAAGCCGCCATGCGCGAGGGACGGAAGGTTGCCAGTGGGAAGCTGTGCGCGCAAATCGCGGCCAGGGCGGGCGGCCTGAACGCGAAAAAGCTGCTGGCGAAAGCGGAGTCAAAGGAGGTTATCGCGCGGGTACGCGCGGCAACAGCCCGGTTTCATGCCTTGCAGGTAACGCAACGGCCGACGTTTGTGCTGGAAAGCTATATTGATGATCGGGCGGTGTTCTCAGGCGTCTGGCGGGTCGAACCTCTGGCGGCGACGATTGATACAATGCTCAGCGACGCGGCCGCTTATGCTTCGTACAAAGCGCACTTTGGCGACCCGCCGCCGGCATAGGTATGTGATTAAGATTGAGCCGCAGTAAATGAAGCGAGTATGGACGATAGCGGATAGAAGATTGAAGATGGGAGATGGAAGATGGGCGTAAGAGAAAATGCAAAATCTTCCTTCGCGTTCTTCGCGCGACACAAATTTCGAGGATGCAGACGACGATGAGTATGAGAATGATTCCCCTGCCCCATCTCCTATCTCCCATCTTCTATCCTCCATCGTCGCCGTTCACTTCCCCTGCCCCAGCGCCTCGACGATTCGCTTCACATTGACGTTTTGGGCCACGATGTCGCGGATGAGGGAAATTTTTTCGGAGTCGGAGGGACGGGTTTTGACGATGAGATTGTTCACTTTGGAGGCGACTTCGTAGCTGTCTTCTTTGACCAGCATGAACGGCGCCTGAATAAAACGGACAATTTTGAGGATGTTGTCGCCGGGGCGCATGCCGCCGGTTAGAACGATTCCAGCCATTTTGGGACCGTCATGCATTTCGAGGCTGGCGCAGGCGGCCAGCACGATGTCCTCACGGTCGCCGGGGGTGATGAGGAGCGTGCGCGGGGCGAAAAATTTGATGGCATTCTGCGCGCTCATGGCGCCTACGACGACGTCGTCGACGAGGGTGCCGAGATTGGCGGTGGGGTTGAGCAATTCCGCGCCGAGTTCTTCGCGGATCAGGTCGATAGAGGGGTTGCACAGCATCTGTTTGTGCGGCAACACTCCAAGGAGTTCGAGCCCTTTGCGTTTCAGACCGCGCCGGGCGAAATCGGAGATATATTCTATTTTTTCACCCAGGACCTTGTTCAGGATGACGCCGATAATTTCGACGCCTTCTTTTTCGAACAGCGCCTGGTTGAGCGAAATTTCATCGATCGGTTTGCCGATGCCGCCCTGTGAAACGATGATGACTTTTGCGCCAAGCAATTTGGCGACGCGGGCGTTGGACAGATCGAAAACGGAACCCACGCCGGCATGACCGCTGCCTTCGCACAGAACAAAATCCTTTTCCCAGGCAACGCGGTCGAAGGCTTTCTGGATTTTTTTGATGAGCGCATCGTTGTTTGCGGCCTGGAGATATTTGCGGGTGAAATCGGGCTCGACGGCGATGGGGCTCATGTCCACGAGCGGACAGTTCATCCGGTACACGGCGTCCATGAGCACGGTGTCTTCGTCGATCTTTTCGTCCTCGATTTCGACAAAGCGCTGGCCGACGGGCTTGATGTAACCGACACGCGGGAAATTTGACTGCAAGGCGGAGATAAGGCCGAGGGAGGTTGTGGTTTTACCGTCATTTTGGCGGGTGGCGGCGATAAAAACGCGGGGAGTGTTGGTGTTCATGCGAAGGAAAAAGGAAAAAACCTTTTATTCGCCGGGCAATCGTTCATCGGCGCCGGGATACAATTTTTGGTAGTCGGTGGCCTGGACGCCGATGATGGCGGCGACGCCGAGGATATCGTGCGGGCTCGAACCACGCGAGACGTCGGCGGCGGGGCGGTTCAGTCCCAGCAGGACCTGGCCGTAGGCGTTGGCGCGGCCGACGAGGCGGACGAGTTTGCTGGCGATGTTGCCGGAATTGAGGTCGGGAAAAATGAGGACATTGGCGCGGCCGGCTACGGGACTGTCTTTCAATTTTCGTTCGGCAATTTCAGGGACCAGGGCGGCGTCCACCTGCATTTCCCCTTCGAAATCAGCCTCGACACGCAACTGCTCCGCTTTGCGTTTGGCCTGGGCGGTTGCCGCCTGGACTTTGCCCACGCTGGGATGGGAGGCGCTGCCTTTGGTGGAAAAAGAGAGCAACGCCACGCGCGGACGGAAGCCGAGCATGTGCCGGGCGAGCCGGGCGGTGGAAACGGCAATGTCGGCCAGTTGATCGGCGCTCGGGTCGGGGATGACACCGCAATCGGCCATGAACAGGACGCCGGCTTCGCCGATGGAGGTGTCCTCGACCTCCATGACCATGCAGGAGGAGGCGGTTTGGATGTCCGGGGCGAGCTTGATGATTTGGAACAGCGGGCGCAGGACGCTGCCGGTGATGTGCGATGCGCCGGAGATTAGGCCGTCCGCCTGATGCATCGCGAGCATCATGGCGCCGTAATAATTGGGCTGCAGCATCGCTTCGCGGGCTTCGGTGGCGCGCATGCCTTTTTCACGGCGCAATGAGTAGAAGCGGTGGGCAAAATTCTCGAGGTCCTCGCTTTCGGCCGGATTGATCACGCGAATGTGTTCGAGCGAAATGTTTGCGCTGCTGGCGATTTCTTTAATTTTGGCCTGGTTTCCCAGCACAATGGGCGCGCCCAGGCGAAGGGCGTAAAACTGCCGGGCAGCCTGGAGTATGCGGACCTCTTCGCCTTCCGGGAAGACGACACGCTTGGGATGGCGCTGCAATTTTTCAATGACGCTGCTGATGAATCGCATGGGCGGAATTTAGACATATTTTAGGAATTTTCACGAATAAAAGTTTTTGGTTTTTCCGGACGGGGCATATAGGAGGAGCACGCTGAAGCGTGGACACCAAACGCGGATAAAAAATTCTTGGTCGGGCGGGTGTAAAATGCGATTCTCAGCACCCATTTGATACATGAAAGTCCCATTTAATTGGCTCAAACAGTATGCGGATTTCAACTGGTCTGTTCCGGAAACGGTTGAACGGTTGACGATGCTTGGCCTGGAGGTTGAAGGCGTCCATAAGGTTGGCGGCGAGTTTGAAGGCATTGTGGTGGCGCAAATTCTCACGCGCGAGCCGGTGCCAGGCTCGGCCAAGCTTTCGGTTTGCAAGGTCAACGATGGAACCAAAGAACGGACAATCATTTGCGGAGCACAAAACCATAAGCCCGGGGACAAGGTGCCGCTGATTCTGCCGGAGTTCGCCCTGCCGATGAAGCCTGGTGATAAAGAGCCGTTTGTGATCAAGGAACGGAAGGTTTTTGGAATTACCAGCCAAGGCATGATGTGCTCGCCGCAGGAGCTTGGGTTGCCGGACCAGGTGGATGGCCTGCTCATCCTGCCGGCGGATGCGCGCGTGGGCCAGTCGTTTGCCGAATATATGGGCCGTAGCGGCAGTGATGTGGTTTTTGATTTGGAAATCACACCGAACCGGCCGGACCTGAACAGTGTCATTGGAATTGCGCGAGAAGTTGCCGCTGTTGCGGGAACCCCGCTGAGACTGCCGTGGGTTTCCATAGTATCGTCGTTGATTCGCGAATCGACGACGGCCGGGGATTTGGTTTCCGTGTGCGTGGAAGATGCGACGTTTTGTCCGCGTTACGCTGCGCGGGTGATTAAGGGCGTTAAGATTGGGCCAAGCCCGGATTGGCTCCGGCAGGCGCTGGAAAATGCAGGCATCCGCAGCATTAACAATGTGGTGGACGTGACGAATTACGTGCTGATGGAAACCGGGCAGCCATTGCACGCTTTTGATTATCATTTGATCGCCCAGGGCGCGGGCGGAAAACCGGCGATCGTCGTGCGGCGCGCGAAGGAAAATGAAAAATTCAAGACGCTCGATGGCGTGGAACGCGCGCTGACGAGCGAGATGCTGCTGATTGCGGATGAACAAAAAGGCATTGCGCTGGCGGGCATCATGGGCGGGGCGAACACAGAAATCAATGACAGCACGAAGGACGTGCTGATTGAGAGCGCCTGCTTTTCGCCGACGAATATTCGTCGCACGAGCAAGGCGCTGGGATTACGGAGCGAATCGAGTTATCGGTTTGAGCGCGGGGCCGACATTGGGATTTGCGATTGGGCAAGCCGGCGGGCGGCCCAATTGATTTTGGAAACGGCCGGCGGCGAACTGGCGTCGGGTGTTGTCGATGTTTGTCCGGCGCCGATTACGACGAAGGAAATCGAATTGCATTTTCAAAAAACGACGGCGGTGCTGGGCATCCCGATTTCGCACCTCGAGCAAATCTCGTATCTGACAAATTTGGGGCTCACTTTGACCGAACAGACACCGGGCATTTGCAAGTTTACCGTGCCGACGTTTCGGGTGGATTTGAAACGGGATATAGATTTAATCGAGGAAATCGGACGGTTGTACGGTGTTGAAAAGATTCCGGCCACTCCGCCGCGAAATGCCATTGGCTCGAATGCGTACGACGCGGTCTATGACCAAATTGCGGATGCGCGGCGTATATTGACCGGGTTGGGTTTGAACGAAGCTCAGGGGCAAACGCTGATCGCGCATGAAGAATGCGGCGTGAAGCGCGACGTCCAGGCGCCGCTGGCAAACCCATTGAGTTCCGACATGGACGTGCTGAGGCCAGGGTTGTTGCCCGGATTGCTCCACTCGCTGCAGCACAACATCAGCAGAAAAAACTATGATGTGGCGCTGTTTGAAATTGGGCGCGCTTTTGTGTCACGCGACGGTGTGTTTACCGAGGAAACGCACGCGGCCATTGCCATTACCGGCCAGCGGGCATTGAACTTTTGGAGCGGCAGCGAGCGGGACGCGAAGTTTGACATTTACGATTTAAAAGGCATCGTCGAGGAATTTCTCGATCAATTCGGCGTGCGCGGCGTGGCGTTCGCGAAGCGGTCGGAAAGCGCGCCGTTGTTCCTGGAATCGGCAACGATTTCGCTGGGCGGCCGGGTGCCGCTGGGTGAACTGGGACAATTACCACCCGGTTTGGCAAAGAAACATGATTTGCGCGATGCCGTCTTTCTCGCGGAGCTGAATCTCAACCAATTGATTGCGCGGCGAAATCCCGTCAAATCGTTCAAGCCCATGCCCCAGTTTCCGGCGATTCGGCGTGACGCGGCGATTTTGGTGCCGGAGACGACGACGCATGAGTCGGTTTTGCAGGCAGTGAAACAGTCCAAGCCGGCAAATTTGGAAAGCGTGGAGTTGTTTGATGTTTTCCGGGGGAAAAACGTGCCGGACGGACAAAAAAGTTTGGCGTACGCGTTTATTTATCGTTCGCCGGAAAAGACGCTGACAGACGCGGAGGTAAATGCGTCGCATGCGAAGCTGCTCGAAGCGTTTAAGGCGCAGTTGCAGGCGACGATCCGAGAGTGAATCGGCTTTTCGGTTGTTCGGGAAAAACTCTTTTAGAGCCGAAAAACCTCCCGCAGTTTACTCTTGATCTGTTGCTGCCGCTCCCAACTCACGACGCCCAGTGAGGAATGCAGCTTCCGCTTGTCCAGGAAAAAGAACAAATCGCACTGGCAAACCGTTGGCGAAGAAAATCCATCCGCGCCATTTAGCACCACGTCGGTTTTGAATGGAGATCCGCGGAGCGTAAAGCACGCAAGCCCATTAATCTGCGGATGCCTCAGGCTATCGAGGCGCTCTTGTCCACTGATGATCACGAACCAATGGTCCTTCTCGAAGCCGGGCGGACGGGTTTTCCAGACCTCCCATTGCCGGATTTTCATCGTTCCAGCCTCTGTTCGTTCTCGGACATCGCCCTCTCAAGTTTCTGGCGCTCGCCGGGCAGAGGATAGGCATCCGAAAAGAAGCCTTCCGGGCGGGCTGCCTGATGGCGATTGGCCACGATGGGCAGGCCGGCCCGGATTGCCATACGCAGCACGGTTGCCGGTTTCTCGCGGATTAATTCCACGGTTCGCTCTACCTCGGCCTGAGTGTCCGGATCGAGGTCAACACTGGTTTTCATAGAACCAATTTGCACCTAATTGGAGGATAATTCAAACAATTTCCCACTCGGATCGCTGTCAACTGTCCTGGCATTCAGGTCGGAACTCACAGGGGGAATATCCCCGGCCTTGAGGCAAAATCAAGACTTTTTCCAAAACACAAGTTAAGTCGGAATCCATACTGAATTTGGTGCTTCCGCTCGGAATTGGACCCGTGGTACAGCAGGTTCCGATGGTCGGCTTCCAAATTGCTTTCTGCAGGACCAATCTCAATAATCAACCTATGAATAAACGTAAGACTGCGGCGGAGGCAAACTGGCGATGGAGGAACACTCGAATTATTCTCCAGCTTGCGCTTGCAGTGGTGCTCTCCACATGCGGATCTGGATGTTGCACCTATCTGCTCGTGGACTCGACCCGGTACACCACGAAGGATACGTTTAATCCTTCAGCGGTTTATCAGACCACCAATCTGCAGAAAGTTGCACTGGAAGGCACGCGGTTCAAGGACTCCTCCGAGCAAGGTCAGGCCAACGCCAGCCATGTCTTCATTATTATGCCCAAAGACAAGTTGGTTCCGGCAAATCTCAGGGACAACAGCACGTTTTCCATAGACGACATTCAAACGCTTCAACCCGGCCTCATCAAAGGTCTCAAAACCGAATCCCAATTACCCGCGAGTTTTAAAAAGGTGGCCGACCTCCCTCCCAATAATGCGAGCGTGGTTCTCAAAGAGCATCATCCCCGGAGAATCCGGTATGTATTCGTGCCGATAACGGCGGCTGTGGATGTGGCCACGGCTCCCCTTCAAATCATTGCTTTGGGCTATTTTTATTTATTGGCGAAGAGCAACTGACTGCCCCGGGGCCAATACGACATCGCCGGTTTTTTGCGGATGGATTTCAAACCAGCCATCGAAATTCCAAACCAGTTTGCCCCGGGCAATGACCATTGGATTTGTCCGTTTATGGACGTCGGGCGGCACGGAGGCTTTGACGAGAAAAATGACTACCCTCATATACCGGGTCCTGTGCAATGGGACCGGGACACTGTCGACGGTCAATGACTTGAGGCGCAAGTCTAAAGTCAAATAGGGGCCGGAGGAAAATTGATGCTGAAGCGAAACGCCGATGGCGCAGGCGTTCATGTGATAATCCTTCCAGCCCTGGATACCGGCAGATTTGAACAGAGTGGTGCCGATCTCGGCCGCGCGGCCCGGAAACGGCTGTCTGGGCCAAAGATTGGTGCTGAGGCTGGCTTGAAGCGCCGGGTCGCGCGGGTCGTGGATTTTCACCGCCGGCTTTCCGGATACCACGATGTCATGTTCGGTGTAACGCGGTCCGATGCATCCGCTGGACAGAAGTAAAACCACCAGCCCGGCTGCGTACGCCCATTGTTTCAGCGGCCCATTCATTCCCATTCCGCTCCTTGTTCAAAATCGTTCCATTGTCCGGAAACACAAGTTTTTTTCTTTTAGAATTCCGTTTCTTCCTGTCCTTTGGGACCAGTAGAAGCTGAAGCTGGTGCTCCCGCCCGGAATCGAACCGGGATAGGAGGATTAGAAATCCACTGCTCTATCCATTTGAGCTACGGGAGCGGAGCCGGTCGGGATATTATCGGCGAATTGCCGGAATTGGCACGAAATAATTGAAGGCTGGATTAATGGATTGTTGGATTATTGGATTGTTTGGAAGTTGCCGGCGGGCGGCTGCAGCAGTGAAATTGCCTTTTTTCAGAGTTTGGAAAATACTGCCAGAGAAATATCATGGCTGCGCCACATCATCATCCTCATGGCGGTTCTCATATTCTCATCATTGAACCGCATCGCGATTCCTGGAAGCACGATTTTGAGATCGAGGCGGCAAAAATTCGAAGTGCCCTCGGTCCGGCGCTTATTGTTTTACACCATATCGGAAGCACCGCGATTCCGGGGATTTATGCGAAACCTATCATTGATATTCTTGCCGAAGTCACGAGCCTTGACGCACTGGATGTGCATGTGAACGACATGCGGGCTTTGGGCTATGAATCCATGGGAGAATTCGGGATTCCGGGTCGCCGCTACTTTCGCAAGGATAATGATGGTGGAATGCGGACACATCACGTTCACGCTTTTGCTCATCAATCACCGCACATTGTCAGACACCTGGCCTTTCGAGAGTATCTGCTGTCGCATCCCGAGACGGCCCAGGCATACAGCGATCTGAAACGCCGTCTGGTCCAAACTTGCGATGGCGACATTGACGCATATGTGGAGGGTAAGGATGCGTTCGTCAAAGCAGTCGAACGCGAGGCGCTAATTTGGGCCAGGGGAAATTAGATCTGAAACGCCGATCGCCGAACGTCTAACGCCCAACATCGCATGAAAGGTCCTGGGTTTAATGCTTTTCAAAGTAAGAGATCAGGTCGTCGTATAGGCCCGTACGATTGGCGTAGGTGGCGTAGCTGCGGGCGGTTTCGAGCCATTCGCTGGTGGATGGACGGGTGTCCTTGATGGCATCGGTGAGGAGGCGCTGGGTGAGCTTGCCGGCGTGGCCGGTGGTCATTTCCTCATAAATCGCTTTTTCAGAGGCGCGTTCCACGACGGCCCGCAAGTCGGCGCCGGAAAAACGGTCGGCCAATTTCGCGAGCTTCTTCAGGTCGAGCGATTCGACTGGCATATCGCGGAGACGGATTTTGAGGATGGCTTCGCGCGCGGCTTCATCCGGCGGCGGCACAAACAGGACGCGGTCGAAGCGCCCGGGACGACGCAACGCGCTGTCCACACGCCACGGACTGTTGGTGGCGGCCAAAATCATAACGTTGTCATTTCGAGCGTCCAGACCGTCCATCTCGGTGAGCAGAACATTGACGATTGGGGCCATGCTGGCGCCGGCGTCGGAACGGCTGACGCCGATGGCATCAATTTCATCGATGAAAATCACCGCGGGCGAGCGGCGCCGGGCCGTTTCAAAATAGCGGTGCAGGCGCTGTTCGCTTTCACCCAGCCATCTGGACAGGATATCGGTAATGGCGATGCTGATGAATACTGCGCCGCACTCCCCTGCTGTCGCGCGGGCAATGTGTGTTTTGCCGCAGCCTGGCGGACCGTACATTAAAATACCGCCGCCGGGCTTTTTGTTGAACTTTTGAAAAACGGCGGGGTTTTTGAACGGATAAATGATATTCATCCGGATGCGCTCAATGACGTCTTCCATGCCGCCGATGTCGTCGAACGTGACACGTGTTTGCTGCGGCTCGTCCACGACGAATTCGTCCGGATTTGACTGCGCCGGGACTCCCACGGCGGAGCTTTCGCCTTGGTCGTTTGCGGGATCGACGGGAACGGAGGCTGGCGGATCCGGATGCTCACTGGCGCCGCTGATGCCGAGCCATTGTTCAAGCTGCGGGTCACGCAGATTCTCGTCTATAATGGTAGCTGCGCCGTATTTCTTTCGCGCTTTGTCGCGCAGCCCGTTTTTCTGATAAACCTTCGCCATCAGCAAATAGGCTTCCGCGCAGGCTTTGTTTCGGGCAAGAACGTTTTGAAGAGTGATGATGGCATCTGAAGGGGCGGTCTCGAGTTCCACGCGGGCTTTGCGGAGGGCGTCGGGTTCGGTATCAGGGATGACGGGAGCGCTTTTGAGCAATTGGGCGGCGCGTTCGGGGGAGCCGATCGCCAAATATTGGTCAATGAGATGGGCGCGCGTTTCCCAATCCTCGGGCGTCGCGTTCAACGCCTTTTCCAAAAGCTTTAAAGTTTGTTCGTTCATACGGTTTAAGCCACTAGTTGTCCACCGGTCCTGCTTTTTGTTTCAGCAAACGCTCGATGTGGGCATTTTTTCTGCGCCAATGAAACAGGGGGCGTCCGCGCTTCAATCTGGCACGAACGATGAAAACAAGCAATGCCACGCAACCGATGGCAATGATTGGACCCAGGACAGCTTCGCCAAAATTTTTCGAATTCAGGAGCGACGTTTTGATGACGAAAAGGGTGATGCCGCCCCAAAAACCGACCAGCAACAGGCCAAACAAACCCATCCTGAGATGCAAAGGCCACCGGCGATAGCCGAAAATGCCGCCGCGTTTTGCGCCAATATCGCCGGCCTGGGCGCGAAGATCACCGATGGTCAGGTATTCGTAGGTTTTGACCATGGGCCAAACGATGAGGCACCATAACCCGAATAGACCCACCAGGAACTCAAAGAGGGCAATTAAAATGGGCAAAGCAAGCAGGTAGATCACAATCAATATAGGCCGCTTGCGGACACCGGCAAACCAGCCAAGCACAAAATCGCGAGGGGCGGTCAGGACGCGATAGAGAACGTCTCGGTGCTTGAGCACAAGAAATAGATTTGAGCGCGCAATTTTCATAGTGGGCTGCAGAGAGAGGGCGCGGCGAAAGCTCTCCTCAGCGGCGGCGTAGTTTTTGATATTCAAATAATAAACGCCGATGTTGTTATGGACCTGGGCATTCTCGGGGTCCAGCGCGAGCGCTTCATGATATTGCTCCAGCCTTTCAGCCACATTGGCGCGGGTTTTAGGGGTGCATAATGCGGTCAGGTTGAGGATGGAGGCGTTGCGGGGCGCGAGTTCACGCGCCTTTTCAGCATATTTGAGCGCCGACTTCGGGTCGCCGTGCCGATAGAACATCCATGCCAGGTGATACCAATGAAAGGCATCGCGCGGATTGAGCGAGATGGCCTTTTGGATGGATTCATCGGCGGCCTTGAAGCGCCTTTGATGAAATTGGGAGATGGAGAGGCAGCGCCACGCGAAGTCATTTTGGGGATTGGCCTTGAGCGCTTCGAGCAGATGCGATTCGGCTTCTTTGTAACGGTTCAAGTTGACCAAAGACTGGCCGGCCATGCGATGAGCGCGCGGATTTTCCGGCTCTCTCGCGAGCCATTCGCGAGCGGTCTCCAGGGCCCGATCCCACTGATGACTGGACAAAAACCGTTGTGTGAGAATTTGGAAATTCGGACGGTCCGGGGCAGGCGCATTCATAGCCACGTTTCATTTAAAGGAAAAAGGAAAAAGGAAAAAAGAAAAAAGGGTGGAATGCGTTGTGATCGTAGCGCAGGTTTCCAAACCTGCCGACTTGAGCGGCTTGGGAAGCCGCGAAAGGGATTGCTGGAGCGGAGCGGAGGCAATGCCCGAAGGGCCGAACGAGCGGGAGCGAGTGAGCCAATCGCCGATTTCCAAATCGGCTGGCCGTCCGAACGCGGACAATCGTCAGTTCCAGAACCACCATCCAAATGCACACGAAGTCGAACCGTCCAGAACCAGGAAGATTCGTGAGAACTCGCTTGCCGTCTTGGAGTGCGGTGGCAAGTCTGCGCGACACCGCTCCTATGGGATGGTTGTGTCAAGGTGAATTCATGAGAATGAATCATTTCAGGAAGAGAAAGCGGGGTGCATTGACCAGTTGCTCTCTCCTCCCGTTTTTTGTGTTCACATTACATGTAGCACGTCGGGCATTCTCATTCAACCGATCAGCCTCTCCAGTCGCGGTGCCTGAGGTCGTTTCGCCTCAGCTTAAGCTCCTATCCGCACATCAGCTCACTTGGCCAACTGAGTGCACTTGGACATTTCCAAACCAAACGCGAACCGGAGCAAGGCAAACCCATACTTTCGATCGGGGACATCAAAAATCCCCAGCGGTGTCGTCGGGTCTGCCTCGGCTCACGGTAAAATGGGACTTTACTGTTCCGGTGCCTCAAAAGCGTCTGGTTTCAAACCATGCCCAGACTATCCATCGTGACTCGATCCGTTCGAATCCGCCACCAGTCCACGGCAAATTGACGAGCCATCGCGACGATGATTTTTTTGCGTCGAGAGCTGGTTGCCTTGGGGTCCACCAACAATGGGCGCCATTTTTTGACCGGGCCATAATTGGGTTGAGATCGACAAAGTCGCCAGAGGCATTCCACCAGCAGGGGCCTAAGACGTCGATTGCCATGTTTGTTGATGCTCCCTTGGAAGCGCCGCGGCCCGGAACTATCCTCTCGCGGACACAGGCCCGTGTAGCTGGCCACCTGCCGCCGATTTTTGAAGCGCGTCCAATCGCACACTTCACGTTCCAGGATTTGAGCGGTCAACCGGCCTACGCCCATGGGCAACTGGGCGGGCGCACTGGCCTGGATCTGGCAGGTGATCCGGGTCAGTTCCTTCTGGGTCGCCTCAATAAGCCCCTTAAGCGGATTGAGCAATTCCAGCAGATGCGCTGGCAGTTGCCGCTCCAGCTTGTGCCAAAGCGCCCCCTTCCACCAATTGCCTCGCAACCGGTGGCCATAATAAAGTGCGTTGCCGCGACCTTGTG
>DATJTK010000123.1:0-25582 GCA_035503455.1 Candidatus Sulfotelmatobacter sp.
TTGAAAGAGCAAGGGCTGTTCTCTACAGTCTGTTGTCGAAGAAGCGGCGTGTGGCGTTTTCATTTGGCTTAGTGAAATCAAGCCTATGGACGCTCCAGCCGCTTCTTTGGTTAATCCCTTTATGAAATATCCGGGCTAGGAGGTACCGCGCCTGTTCTCAAATTGGACAAGCGTACGAAATGGCGCCGTCGGCAGGTTTGGAAACCTGCGCTACAGTGGCCCCTGCCATCAGATGAGATTTTTGCCGTTCATCTTTGGAATCATTCTTTTGAGCGGCTGCGCGGCATATCATTCGCGCCCCATTTCGCCGGAGAAAACCGCAAGCGATTTTGACGCGCGTTCATTGATCGGCCAGGACCTGCGGGCGTATTTGGAAACCAATCATCTTGCGGGCCCATGGCCGCGGGAATCGTGGGACTTGAGGGCATTGACGCTGGTTGCGTTTTATTATTCGCCTGCCTTCGCCGAAGCGCGGGAAACGTGGGCCGCGGCGCAGGCGGCCGAAATCACCGCCGGCCAGCGTCCGAATCCTTCCTTTTCGGTCATACCAGCGTACGACAGTGGCGTGCCGGGCTCGCCGACACCATGGATTGTGACTGCGACGTTTGATGTGCCGATTGAAACCGCCGGCAAGCGCGGCAAACGCATGGCTGAGGCTGAGCATCTCGCTGAAGCGGCGCGCTGGGATTTTATTTCAGTAGCGTGGCAGACGCGCAGCAAAGTCCGGGCGGCCTTGCTCAATTTGTACGCGGCGCGCGACAATGAATCGCTGCTGACGGGACAGACGCTCGCAGAGAGCAATGTTGTCCGGCTTTTGGAAGGGCAACATGCGGCCGGATCGGTATCTGATTATGAGGTGACCCAGGCGCGGGTCACTCTGGAGACGACGCAATTGGCGCGGCAGGATGCCGTGGGCCAGGCTGGCCAGGCGCGCGCGGCGTTGGCCGGGGCGCTGGGCCTGCCGTTGCGCGCGCTCGATGGAGTGAAATTCTCTTTCGCCGCGCTGGACCAATTTCCGCGGGACCTGACCCGGCCGGAAATCCGCAGGCAGGCGCTGTTCAATCGGGCCGACGTGCGCGGGGCATTGGCCAACTATGCCGCAAGCCAGGCGGCCCTCCAACTCGAAATCGCCAATCAATATCCCGACGTTCATCTTGGCCCCGGTTACGCTTATAATTCCGGCAATGCCGGAGACAATGAATGGCAACTGGGCCTGACGGTCACGCTTCCGCTGTTGAACCACAATCAGGGTCCTGTGGCCGAAGCGGAGGCGAGGCGCTCCCAGGCTGCCGCACATTTTTTGTCTGTCCAGGCGGCCGCGGTTTGCGAAATTGATACCGCGCTGGGCGGATATAATGCGGCGTTAAAAGAATCCGCAATCGCGCAATCATTGCGTGACGACCTGCGCCGGCAATTGGACTCCGTCAAAGCACAGGCGCAATTGGGTGAAGCTGACGCCCTGGCCCTGGCCGACGCTGAATCGGCGTTTTATACAGGTGAGCAAAATCGTTTGAATACCCTCGTCAAAGCGCAGCAGGCCCTGGACGCGCTGGAAGACGCCCTGCAAAGTCCCTTGACCATACCGCCGGAAACGCTTGAACAGGCGCAAAAGGATTTTCCGAAACCTCAATGAAACTGAACCATATATTAATTGGCGGCATCATGCTCCTGTGCGCGGCAGCGGGCATCTTCGCCATATTCAAAGTGCATGGGCCGTCAGGCGGCGATAACGATGATGCGTCGGCGGGCAAAAACGTCCCAACCATTATCAGCGTCCAGGTCGGCACGCTGACCAATATTACCCTGCACGGCTACATTAATGGATACGGAACGGTTGTGGCGGCGCCGGCCACGGCAAATCAACCTGCCGCGGGCGCAACGCTGGCCGCGCCCACAGCCGGAATCGTGGCGAAAATCAATGTTGTTGCCGGGCAACAGGTGCATAAAGGGGACGTCCTGATGGTGCTCAATTCCTCAACGGCTACGTTTAACTACGCCAAAGCCGAACTGGAACGCCAAAAGAAATTATTTGCCCAGCAAAACACGTCGCTGAAAAACGTGGAAGATGCCGCGGCACAGTTGGCTTCGCTCCAGGTTGTCGCCCCGCTTTCCGGCACTGTGACCAGTGTGAACGTTCGACCAGGCCAGGCCGTGGACACGACGACAACTGTGGCCGAAGTCATCAATTTGGACCGTCTGGCCTTAAGCCTAAAAATCCCGTCGGCGCAGGCCGGAGAATTGCAAATGGGGCAGGAAGCGAAAATTGCGTCGCAGCCGCCGGTCACCGCGGAATTGTCCTATGTCAGTTCCATTGTAGACCCCACAGACGGCACGGTTCCGGCCTGGGCATTGTTGCCGTCGGACAGCGGATTGCGTCCGGGCGAGTTTGTTCAATTTAAACTTGTGACCGAAACACGCACCAATTGTCTCGCAGCGCCCGCTGAGAGCGTCGTCACGGATGACAGCGGCGAGAGTTCCATCTGGATCGTGAATGGAGATCAGGCGACGGTAACAAATGTGGAGGTTGGTTTGCGCGAGGACGATCGGGTAGAAATTTTGGGGTCCGGAATTAAGGCCGGCGATACCGTGGTCACCGTCGGCGCGTACGGCCTGCCTGATAAGACCCAAATCAAAATTGTTAACTCAGCCGATGAGACCACCACCAATTCGCCGCAGTGAAAACCGATTAATTATACACAGATGAAACACAGATTCTGTTTAGCGCCATGAGCGCCGCGAGTGCCAGCTACGAACGCGCGTCTCAACCCCAAGTGCGCCATACAATTCTCCAACAACCGGCAGACGATTCTCCCTCTCCTGGGGGAGAGGGCCGGCGTGAGAATTCTCCTAAAAGATTTTCGCGCATTGAACCCCTGAACCGATTGGCACACGGAGCGCGGCTGTGTGCGGGGCAAAGGGGCACCAGCCGCAGCAGCCGCGAACGTTGCGACGCGCTGCGGCTGGTCTTCGACACAGCCGCGTTCCGAAGCAGGTTCATGGGGAGGGAGAATCGTTGGATCTCGTAGCATCCCGAGATCAAAGGTTCATGGTCTGTATTGCACGATGTCCGAATCATTGAACCGCGCCAGGAACCGGGAAGATTCGTACAGACTCGCTTGCCGTCCTGGAGTGCGGTGGCAAGTCTGCGCGACACCGCTTTCGGACGTCGTTGGACATTCAAACGGCAATTGACCCTTCGAAGTGGCCCGACTCCCATCTTCCATCTTCGCCCCCACAGTCCCCGCGCCGTTTACTCTAATTCTTTGAATTCCCTAATAAAATGGCGACTTCCGGCCCTCGTTTACAAATTTACTTCCTTATACACCCAAAAATGTGTAAACGCCGTAGGACATGTCTGCCGACCGAAAAAAACTTGCGTTGAATTTTGTGCTCACGATGGGTGTCGTGAGTTTGTTTGCCGATATGACCTACGAAGGCATGCGCGGCATCGCCGGACAATTTCTCCTGACACTCGGCGCAAGCGCGACGATCGTGGGTTTCGTCGCAGGTCTTGGTGAACTTGCCGGTTACGGCCTGCGTTCGGTCTTCGGATATCTTGCGGACAAAACGCACAATTACTGGGCGTTTATTTTTGCCGGCTTTGCAGTCCAATTGCTGGCCGTGCCCGCGCTTGCCCTGGCCGGAAACTGGCCGTTGGCCGCCGCGCTCATGATTGCCGAGCGCACCGGCCGCGCCGTTCGCCGTCCGTCCGTACAGGCCATGCTGTCACACGCGGGCAGCCAAATCGGCGCCGGTTGGGCGTTTGGCCTGCACGAAGCCCTCGACCAAACAGGCGCGACGCTTGGCCCGCTCATCACCGCGCTCATCCTCTATTTGCATGGCGGCTATCACAATGCTTTCGCCGTCCTGCTCATTACTGCGCTCTTAAGCCTCGCTTCGCTCGTGGTCGCGCGGGCCCGGTATCCCCGCCCGCATGAACTGGAGGAACGCTCGCCCGTTGTGCTAAAGGCCAGGGGCTTTTCGAGGTCCTATTGGCTCTATGCGGTTGCGGGAATGTGCGTTGCCGCGGGATTTGCCGATTTTTCCCTCGTCGCTTTTCATTTCCAAAAGACCAACGTCGTCCCGCAAAGCCTGATTCCGGTTTTTTATTCCGCGGCGATGGTGACCGGCGCAGTCACGCCACCCCTCTTTGGCAAATTGCTCGATAAAATGGGATTAATGATTGTGCTGCTCGCGTTCTTTCTGGGCGCGCTGTTCGCCCCCTGCGTTTTTCTCGGTGGTTTTTCAGTTGCCCTCGTCGGCATGCTCCTTTGGGGATTGGGCATGGGCGCGCAGGATTCGCTCCTCAAAGCTGTGCTTTCAGATGTAATCCCGCGCGACAAACGCAGCACCGGCTTTGGCGTCTTCGACACGGTATTCGGCGTCGCCTGATTCGCCGGCAGCGCCGCCATGGGTTTGCTTTATGATAAATCCGTTGTTGCCGTCGTCGTCTTTTCCCTGGTGCTGCAACTCGCCGCGCTGCCGTTCTTTGTTTGGGCGAAAAACCGGATGTAAACCTTTAAATCTCTTTTGTAAACGATTTGTAAATGATTTGTAAACACTTAAGTCATTGACCTTCAACGATGTAAACGATGTAAACACTTTGCCGACTTCACATACAGATACATTGACTCCATTCCTGTCTTCCTGTCTTCCTCATTCCCTCCGATTCTTAACCTCTCTCAATTTCACTCAACGCGCCCGCAAGTTCCGGAAATTGAAATTGAAATCCTGCTTCCTGAAACCGTTTGGGCAACACGCGGCATCCGTCAAGCGCCAGCGATGCCTCGGTGCCCAGCAGCCATGTGCCAATCTTCACCGCCAACCCGGGCGCGGGCGGACTCCATGGACGATGCAGCGCCCGCCGCAATTGCCGCATGAACTCTTTATTGGTGACCGGACCCGGCGCGACGGCATTGAACGTTCCCGCCAGTTCCGGGCGATTGACGCTTTCCAAAAACATCCGGGTCAAATCCGCCAGATGTATCCAACTGATAAACTGCCTGCCGTTTCCGGCACTGCCTCCGAGGAACAACCTTGTGAGCCGGGCCAAGACCGGCAGAGCGCCGCCGTCCCGGCCCAGGACAACGCCGATTCGCAGCAAAATTTTCCGGGTTTGGCCCGGGCGGGCCGGCTCGAAAGCGCTTTCCCATTCCCTGCAAATCCCGGCCAGCGCCCCAACGCCATTCGACGAATGTTCATCAAGAACGGCGTCGCCGCGGTTGCCGTAAAATCCAATGGCGCCAGCCTGGACCCAAACTCGCGGCGGCTTTGTCACGTGCGCAATGCCGGCAGCCAGGGTCTGTACCGCGCTGACCCGGGACTCCGCCATCTGCCGGACTGCCTCGGGCGTGTGCCGGCAATTGATGTTCTTTCCGGCCAGGCCAACGACCGCTTCGGCGCCGTTCAGGTATTGGATCCATTCGCCAATATGGACGCCATCCCATTGGGCTTCTATTGCGCCGTCCTTCCGCTGCCGCGGTGAACGCGTGAGCACAACCACCTCGCCGCCCCGCGCCAGCCAATCCGCCGCCAGCGCCGACCCGATAAAACCGCTGCCGCCAGCAATGACCATGCGACTTTTCATTTCTCCAGCCCCAGTTTCGGGGCGTTTTTTGCACTTAACGGGTTGACCTCAAAGTTTTTCGACTCCAATTCACCCAGCCAATGCTGGATGATGGCATGAACCGCTTTTACGTTTAAACGGTCATGATAGTCCGGGTACTTTTCGAGATTCGCGCGGGCCAGCTTGAAGAGCGCGGCCGCCGGGCGCAGGCGATTCTTCTGCAAATGCACAAACGCCCCGGCCAATTGAATGAGACCCTTGTAAAATGGCCCGTTGACGCCGTGTTTGTCCCCCAGCCAGAGGTTTTCCAACACGTCGTGGGCCTCGTAAAACTGCTGGTCGTTAAAGCAATGGAAATACCCGGCATAATGCGGGTCCACGCCATGGCCGCGATGCGATTCCACCATCCTCGTAATCCGTGTGCTTTTGCGAGTCACCTGCTGAATGTTACAAAAAGATAAAAAGAATGCACCAAAGACTTGCGCCCGGCTTTGGCGCGGTTAGCTTTTCTCCCGTGAACCTCGAGGATCATTTGGGTGATATCATCCGCAAGGCGCGGGCCATGAACAATGTCTCCGCCGCCGCGGCTTCCAAGGCAGCCGGTATTTCCGAAAGCGAACTGTCAGAACTGGAAAAAACCGGAAACGCGGCCGGCCGGCCGATCGCCATGGCCGCCCTCGCGGCAGCCGCCGGCCTGAACGCGCAAAAACTCGAGGCCATCGCCAAAGGCTGGACGCCATCCCCGAAAGACCTGGGCATCTGGCGCGAACTGCGCGTGTTCACAACCGCAGGCGACGACATGACCGTCAATTGCTGCCTCGCCTGGGACGAAGTCACGCGTGACGCCGCGCTGTTTGATTCAGGCCTGGATGCCGCTCCAGTTCTCAATTGCATCGCTGAAAACAACCTGACCCTTCGCCACATCTTCATTACGCATTCGCATTGGGACCACGTCGAGGCGCTGCCAAAAATCCGCGAAGCATGGCCAAAAGTCAGGTTGCATTCCGGCTCAAAGAACGCGCCCGTGGACCAGCGGAATAAACCCAGCGAGATCATCCACCTGGGCGGGCTCCGTGTCACTCACCGCGAAACTCCCGGCCATGCCGAAGACGGCGTGACGTACATCGTTGGAAACTGGCAGGATGACGCTCCGCACGTCGCGTTTGTGGGCGACACGATTTTCGCCGGCTCCATTGGCCGGGGGAACCAATCGTGGGAAATCGCCCGGCAGAAGGTGCGTGAGCAAATTTTATCGTTGCCTCCTGACACGCTGTTGTGTCCGGGCCACGGCCCGCTGACGACAGTGAAGGAAGAGCGCGAACATAACCCATTTTTCTAATGAATTACCGTGTGCGCAGGCAGGGCGCGGACCTGGGCTCTTTTCCGCTGGAGGAATTACGGCGGAAGCGCGAGGCAGGGCAATTTACGGGCGCTGAGTATGTCCAGGGAGCGGGCAATTCGGATTGGCAACCGCTCGATTTGGTTTTGACACAAGGCTATCGCACGCCGCCGCCGATACCGCAAATGCCCTCTCGCTCCGGGCCAAACCAAACCCTGATTTGGATTGGAATCGGCGGGGGCATCCTCCTCAGTTTCCTGTTCGTGCTGGGCGTCGGGTACTTCATGACCAAACTCCAGCGGGACCTCCTGACCGCGAACCGGCTTCAGTCAAACCGCGGTTTTAACATGACCAATCCCGAGGCTGCGGCAACAGCCGGCAAACCAATAGTCTGGGACAAGACCACGCGGACATTTGCCGACGAGCAGAAACGCGAACGCGAATTTCGCAACCGGCTGTGGCTCGAAGGCTACGAAAAACATGGGCATCGGAATCCCGAATGCGATGCCGAAGCGATCTTGTTTATTCGCACGTACATCGCCCGAAACTACGGCGGCGCCGATGCGACCAATTCCATGTCGCTGGCTGACGAGAGCGATAAACTGGCCAATGACCCGAACTGCGCTGACCCGCTTGTATTGACCATTGCCGCGGACGAGAGCCTGAACCTGTTCGACTCTATCCACCGTTTTCAGCGCGCCCTGGCCGCATATCCGGCGTCATCGCACCAGGCCTATCCGCAATTTTACGCGACGATCCGGCTGGCGGGTTTGTTGGCCGATCGCTCTGACCAGGAGGGCGCGCTGGACACGTCCGCGCTGCAACTTCTAAAAAAGTGTTTTTCCGACGGCAGTTTTACGCCGGCCGATCAGCAGGAAATTGCCGAAATTCTTATTAACGGCTGGGGAGATAAATTCCTGGGGCAAAATGGGCCGTCCATTTGCAATATCGTCAACGGGGCCGGGCCGGATTATAAGTGGCTCGCGCTGACGCTTTCCGGCGAACGCGAAATCAACGCGGCCTGGGCGGCGCGTGGAGACGGCTATGCTGACTCCGTGACCGACGAAGGCTGGCAGGGATTCCGGACGCACCTGGGGAACGCTCGCGGCGATCTTACGGCTGCCTGGAAGATGCATCCGGATTGGCCCATCGCGCCGGACCGCATGATGTCCGTCTCGCTCGGCGACTCGGGGCTCGAAGAGATGCGCCTGTGGTTTGACCGGACGACGCAGGCGCAAATTGATTACCCTGGAGCCTGGACTGAAATGCGATGGGGTTTGCGCCCGCGCTGGTACGGCAATGAAAATGCCATGCTCGCCCTGGGCGTGGCCGCGATCAATACGGGACGCTTCGACACCGACGTACCCCGCAAATACATTGACTGCATTTACGATGTTGAATCCGAAATCGGCGAGCCGCCCGGGAAACACATTTTTGGGCGCGACGATGTTTGGCCAAATTTAAAGCGGATGTACGACGGTTACGTGAACGCGCCGTCACAAAAAGACAGTTTGACCGGCTGGCGGACGTCCTATGCCATCGTCGCATATTTTGCGGGCCAATATGACGTCGCCCGCGCCCAACTCGAGGCGTTAGACTGGACTCCCAGGTCGAGCAATATGCAGGATTGGAACGTTGACCTTTCGCTCATGCCGCTGGAAGTGGCCGCGCGAACCGGGCCGCTGCGGGTAAAAGTTTCCGCCGCTGAACGCGCCCGGGACTTCGGCGATATCTCCGGCGCCTTAAAAGATTACGCCGCGATCAAAGATTCTCCTGAGGCAGACGACCGGACCCGGCAATTTATCGAGCGCCGGTTGTCGGAACTAACCGCGGAAAAACAGCTCAACAATGGCGAATGGATTAGCTTCCTGCCCACGCGCGACAATGACCCGGATTGGGTATACAGCTTTGGCCATGTCCATGTGCTGCGCGATGGCGCGGTGCAGGTGGAGTCCGGACCCAAAGGGCACATGTTCTTTTCGCGGGTGCGCGCCGGCATGAATTTTGAAGTGCGCGGACAATTCGAATTGGTCCATTCCGCCAACAAAAATTTCCAGGGTGGAGTGGTTATGGGCGTCCCGAATTTCAACGGTTACAGTTGGTACGGTTTCCGTCTCAAACGGCATGGAGAAGAAGGAGACGTCGCCTGTTTCGCCCAGGGATGGACGCGCGAGCAGATCGTCCGGCATCTCGTGCTCAATGATGTCACCAATTCCTTCGACGTGACGTTTCAGGATGGCAAGGTCACTGCGTCCGTCAACGGCCTGCCTGTTTTTGACCATGCCGATCCGCCCCGGGAAATTGGCGTTCCTGACAATTCCTGCCTGGTCGGCCTGGGCGCGTTTAACGACAGTCCCGATACTGTCATTCGTTACCGCAACATCCAATTGCGAAAGCTCTGAAGAACGGTGTGGTGGAACACGGCGCGCTGCGCCGTGTAGCGCCGCGTGCAGCGGCGCAACGAGTGTGGTACACCGTTGTACCACGTACGTTCCGCCCGCTCCGCGCGGGCGGGGACGGCGCAGCGCGCCGTCCTCTACCACCGTCAATGCGTGCGAAAACAACTTTCCAATAATCCATTAATGTTCGCTCGCCGTCCCGGTCACTTTGATCTGGTTCGCCTTTTCCAACACCATTTCGGGTCGGTTGTGATAGTTGACGATTTTTCCGCGGGCTTCGATCGATTCACCCTTGAACGCCTTCAAATTGCCGAACTGGTTGGTCGCTTTCGAGAAAATGACCAGCGTAAAGGGCGATTTTGGATACGGTTTCTCCATGTTCAAAAAGACAATACTCGGCCGGATGCTCACTTGCGCAACGCGGCCCGTGACAATCATCTCCTGCCCATAAAAGTTGGTCGCATCCAGGGCGCCGATCTTCATCGGGGCGGAGCTATCTGCCGGCCCGGCAAAGACATTTGACGCCAGCCCCAAAAAAACGGCCAAGATACATTTATATTTATATTTAGGTTTCATTCCAAATATCCTGGCGCTAAAATCGTAAAATTAACACTAAAAATAAAGAGGCAAGTCATAGTTTAATGAAGGTGAATAATTCTGTGAACAAGTTTTACTTGATAAAGTGTCCGGGGCGGATGATAAATCTCACGGAAACATGAGGGCTAACCATACAATGCAAACTGCTCAAGGCAATCATTTGCCTCGATTTTACGATATTGGACAAGCGTCGCCGCTCGCCGGGTATTGTCGCGGTCAAACCGATGAAAATCACTCCCTATTCAATTCAAAATATCATGGAACAACTCAGACACGGAATGGTCGGCGCCCTGAACTACGTGGGAGGTCACGAGTTGTTCTTCAATCACCCTGCCGACGGGCGAGACCACGAATGCCGCTCTTCCTTCCGCTCGCATGTTACCGAAGATGGAATGCTGAATTATGAGGTTGGTCTGAGTTTCCGCGTAAGGGGCAAACCCGGCGAAAACTGGCAAATGACCATCGCCTACGAACCAGACGATACGTATACCGTGTGGCTTTCGCGCAATGCGGGCCGCCGGGAGTTGCGCGCCGGACTTATCTCGGAAGTGCTCGCAAGCATGGAACACGTGAACGGCGATGATTTGCAACACGCCGTCGAATCGATTTATGACGAAGCGGCCAAAGCGCCGCGGGGCCTTGTGCCGGTTTTCGAAGGCGCGATGAGCGCGCGTCAGGCGTAGCGTGTCCGTTTTTCTTATCGCTTCTCCCGCACCTGCTCTTTTTTGTCTTCCAGTTCCGCCTGGAGCTTTTTGCGTTCAGTGATCAGTTGTTCGCGCAGGGATTCTTCCTTCGCGAAATCGCCGGCGGCTGTCGCGATCTCGGCGTTTAGCGCGATCTCCCGCTCGGCGATTTTCGCCGCGTATTTGTCTTCCAGTTCCGCCAGTTCCTTCTTTTGGGCGTCGGAAAGTTTCGCTGCCGGCGCGCTCTTGCTCAAACGCTCCATCGCAAGTTCGTATGCAGTTTTCATCTTATTTGTCGCTTTTCTTTTTCCAGGGCTGGCTGGGAAATTTCATGGGCTGCGGCGTTTGCCGCGCCATTTGCAATTCCGGGCTCTCGCCGGCTTTTTTCGTTTCCGGATTCTTATTCTTTTTGGCGTCCTCGCGCCATGATTCAATTTTCGCCTGCAATCCGTGATACTCCGCCTTCCCCCTGTCGCCTGCCTTCATATAAAACAGCGAGAGGTTCGTGTGGACCAGTTGTTCGCGAGGGCGCAATTGTTCCGCCTTGTGGCCCTCGGCTATGGCCGAGGCATAATCGCCCTTGCGATAAAATGCCATTCCCAGGGCCAGTTGCGCATCGAAATGTTCCGGTTCCCGGGCCAAAACGGCCTTTAATTTCTCAATCGCGCTGTCAAACTCGCCGCGGCTGAAATCAAACATCGCGTCGTCGTACTGTTCATTCACGGGCTTACGCTACCCCACATCGCGGCCTTCGCGCAAGCTGCGGAACGGCCGGGTAGTGTGACAATTTGGTTTGGTGTCCACCCTTTAGGGTGTTCCCGGTTCGCGGTTCATCTCTCCAAGGGCTCCGGAGCACGCTAAAGCGTGTACACCAAACCGCTTGCGCAACGGCGCACATTAATCAATTCCCGGCCTCGAGTTTGTCGCTGAGCCAGTTGATGAGCCTTGCCTGCCAGTCGGGATCGAAATCTGACCAATCGGCGATCTTATGCTGGCCGTTGGCAATGACGATAATATCGCAGGGAACGCTTGCGGCTTGAAGCCTGGCCATGAAATTCGTGGTTTCCCTATAAGGCACGGTGCGGTCGGCGGCGCCCTGTATCAGCAGAAATGGCTGCAAGCCGGGTTTGACCCAGGTGAGTGGCGAATATCGTTTCAGTACCGTGCGCCGGTCGTCAGTAATATTGGTGGTGTCGTAACCGAATAGATTACGCATGGAGATTGAAAGCCCGCCGCGCCGTTCATTGTCCCAAACGAGGTCGGTGGGCGGCGCCATGCCGACAACGGCTTGAACGTGGAGATCCGCCGCGGCCAGCGTGCCGGCCAGAGTCACCAGGTGTCCACCCGCGGAATATCCCAGGAGGGCAATACGATCCGGGTCGCCCTGATATTCCGTGGCGTGTTGTTTGACCCAGCGAACCGCAGTTTGCAAATCGTCGAAACAGGCGGGCCAGCGGTTCGTCGGCGCGAGACGATAATTGATGGTAAACCAGGTGAAATTAGTCGCATACGGGGCCAGGACCGGCACGATATCCTGTTCCTTATCGCCGTTCATCCAGCCGCCGCCGTGCACGATGACTAAGATTGGAAAAGGGCCGCGCCCTGCAGGAACGTGCGCGTCCAAAAGCAATTTCTGTCCTCCTGCCTCGCCGTATTGAACATTAAGACGGTTCGCGCCATACGCGCCTGCGGTCAAATTCGTCTGTGCCCGCGACGAGAGAGAGGAGACCAATATGAGCAAAACGATTATTTTCATTACCCAAAATGCCGGTCCGGTTTCCGCCCCCAACGATCCAAAAATCCACTAATCCATCAATCCATTACTCCGCTGTGCTTGCTCCAATCCTATGCGCATTCGCCATCACAGAAAACGTAATTGTTGTCGCCGGAACGGCAGGCAACGCGCTGGCGTCCACCACGTGAATACGCGACCATCCGCGGGGACGGCCGAGGCAATCCGTCTCGAAATCACCGGGTTGGGCGCGCATGGGCAGCGAACCGCCGCAATGGAATCCTCGTCCCGGCCTGGCGATTTGCAGCATCGGCGGCACCGCAAGGCCGGCCAGCGCGCGAAATTGTCCCTGAAGTTCCCGCAATACTCGTCTGACGCAACCGGTCGTTTCCGGATTGAGCACTGGTTCCATTTGCAGGATGTCCTTCTGCCCGTCGCGTTTCAGCGTCATTTGAATCGCCGCCGATTCATCGGAATGCAGGTAGCCCTGGACGATTAGCAGCCGTTCCAGAATGTGCCGGGCAAACAGTTTCAGCGGACCGAGAGAGCGCCGCACCGCCGAAGCGATCGTATCGCTGTAAGTGTACACCTGCAAGTGGACGGAGCGCCGGCTGATCTGCGGATGGCGCAATTCCAGAAACGCCTGGCTCAATGTATAGAGCGCTTCGGAATCGACGTCCCGGACGCCGCGCGCGCGCAAAATCGGAAATAAAAAATATTGGCTGTCCCGCAACGTCAGCGGACGGTCAAACGCATCCTGTGATCGCAACACAATCTGCGCGGTTGGAATCACCCCGGCGGCCAGATAAACCCGCTCTGCCTCAAACGACAGCGGACCGCCCGCCTGGCGGTGAGAAGCTTCAATGACGGCAGAGCCTGGCTTTTCACGCAGCCGGCTGACAATCACATCGCTCGTGTATTGGAAATTGGCGTTTCGCTGCAATTCGCTCACAGTGTCCGCGGCATTATAAATGCAGCCATAGACGCAGCCGGTCATGCAGTAACCGCAATAGACGCAGCCGGGACCGCGTTTCGAATCGGCAGCGCGAACCGCCAGCCGCGATTGCCCGAAATGCCAGCCGCGGGCGCGCAACGCTTCACGGCGCCGTTCGAGATTTTTCAGAAACTGCGCCGCTTGCCGGCTCGACTTGAGTGGAACCGGATTTTGCGCGTGCAGTGGAAAAAGTTCTTCAAGCCCGTCCTGGCGTCCGGCAAATCCCGTAATTTCGGTGACAGCCCGGTAATGCTCGGCCAGATCGGAGTTCTTGATGGGCCAATCCGAAATATCATCATCTCGGAACGGCAACATCGCCGCGCCCCATACATTGCTCAATCCGCCAAGTCCAAGAGAGGGACAAACGCCGATGTCGTGGCCGCGCCAGGGGATTTTCTCTTCGGTTTCCCGATACGGAAAGTCGGACCCAAAAAGCCTTTTAACCGGCAGTCCTTTCAGGTCTGCGTCAGTGTCGCCGTGGACCGTGGCAATTTGGGACGGTTGCCATTCTGAGGATTTTTTTTGAGCAAGCTCACTGACGATATGCGCGCGCTCCGGCTCCAGTTTGATTCCGGCATCGATCATCAGGACCTTCGCCCCTCGCGCCAGCAATGCGCTGGCACAGGCAACGCCCGCCGGACCTGAACCGATGACGCAATGAGTCTGAATTTGCAATTTTTGATTTTTGATTTGCGATTTACATCCAACCGAATCGTTTTGTCCGGTCTTTCAGCTCATCTTCGTTCATGCCCCCGAATCGTAAAGGCCCCGGCCGAAAATCGAAAATCCAAAATCTTTCTTGGATGCTTGTTGGGCGGACCTCTGCTAAAATCCCGTCATGTCTCGTGGCCTTACCAGAAAATTCGACTTTGAGAAAGGCAAACGGCAAGCCGGCCTTAACAAGGAAGGTTTGCAATTTCGCCTTAGTTGGATCGAGACCGTAATCGAACCCAGTGCCTTTGCGTCGAGCCGGGTCCCCGCGTCAGAAAGCGGGCCTTAGGCAGCCGCAAGATCGAGACGCGCCAATGCGGCGTCAAATGCGAGGAGCAGTTTTTCCTTTTGCCGTACGACCGCTTCCGTAGGGGCGAGCTTTTTTTTCCAAAGTCAGACCGGACTGCACGTCGGTCAGGCGCAGGAGGCGCCCGCCCTCAAGCAATTTGATCAAGTCGAATTGAATTTTGTCACGGTCAACCATAGTTTCATTGTCCCTCAAATCCGTGAAATTGCAACATCAGATCAAAATGGAGCGGGTGATGGGAATCGAACCCAATCATCAGTCTTGATTCTTCGCTCGAAAAATCAAGTATTCCTAGGAAATACCGTGATTTTCTTGATTATACCCAAACCCTTTTTGTGAAGCAAGATGAATCGAAAAACGATTTTACTGTTAAGAATTGTTAAGAGCACGAAATGTAGTTGCGCTTGTCCGTTACTGCCCGGCAGCACGGTAGAAACGACAAGGGGCAGCCTGCAAATTTGTGACCGTAAAACTCCAATCCCCGCCTGCATCCGCAGGGTTGGTCAAAACGGGCTGCCAACTGATAGGCGACGTGAGATTCATGGCCGTTTGCAAAATGTAAGGATAGCCTGCCGTGCCGGTGAATTGCAACGTCAGTTGGCTGCCATGTGCGCTGCTTACATGAAAACCTTGCGGCGGAAGAGGGAGAGGGGCAACACTGACCAGAAAGCCCTCAGCATGGCCCGCGCTATTATTGTAGTAGCCCACGACATCGTTGCTGGAAATAGCAATGGCATAAGTGTGCTCCGTGCCTGGGACGCTCAAAATGGCGTAGCCAGTCCCGTTGTAAAGAAAACCGTATTGACCGTTAGTGGTGTCATACGTCCCCACAATGTTATTGCCGGAAATGCCATAGGCATATGTGTCTTCGGCTCCCGGCACGCTTAAAGTGCTGTAGGCATTTCCATTGTAAAGAAAACCCATTAAGCCTCCTCCGTTTGAGTAATACCCGACGATGTTGCTGCCGGAAATGCCAGAGGCATAAATGTCTGCAGCTTCCAGCCCGCTCAAAATAGTGTAGCCGCTGCCATTGTAGAGAAAAGCTAAATAACCGTGTCCATCATAGTAGTAGCCCACGATGTTCGTGCAGTCAATCGCAGTGGCGTAAGTGTAATGCGCTCCCGGAACACTAAAAGTGGTGAAGGTGCTGCCATTGTAAAGAAAGCCATCAATGTTGGTGCTAATCGCGCAATACCCAACGATGTTGGTTCCGAAGATACCTTGGGGATAAGTGTCTTCCGCTCCTGGCACATTCAAAGTGGTGTAAATATATTGGGCTGGGCTGGTCATCGTAGCCGCGAGCAGCAAGGCCCCCCCCACAAACCGCTCTGCTCAATGATTGACACAATGTCCGAATGCCTGTTTTCATGACCTGAAAGGCGCTAACTTCGGACTTCCGGATATATAGCATACTCAAAACTTAGCCTTCGTTTTTTACGCACATCTCCGTCAAATCTGATAAAAAGAAAATATGCCCTGTCGCTAAAATATTCATATTCGCGAATCGTCCTAATAAAATAGGTGTCTAGCTCTGCATTGCATTCTTCAGGCTTCTGAGCCTTCAGTCTTGATTGAGGCAGCTCGCGAATCGCACGGGTTCTTTTTCTAAAAATCATTAGCCTCAGGTTTGCATTCGCCAGCAAAAGCTTTTGAAAATCATACTTTACCTCGCCAAACGGATCAAGCTCCGCTTTGTTCTGTTCTTTCTTCTGTTCTCGTTCCTTTGCTCTTATCCAATCCCATTCGCATTCAACTACTAAAGGCACTGTTTTGAGTCTATAGCCGTATTTGCGCAAACCAGTTCGGCACTTTTTGTGTTGAGTAAACCAATGAAGGTCGAAAAGCCATTCTCGGTTCTTGAAGTATTGAAGGCCCTGTTTAGGCTTAAAATATATCGAAAGTCCATGTGAATATACACAGTAGCGCAGTTTGTCGCCAAGGTGGGTTAAAGCTTCCATGATAAGTTGCGTCGTGGTTTGCCCTTTGTCATTTGGCGGCGTTTCCCTGCCCTTTGGGAATTCGCAGTCGAGGCACCTGATGATACGGGCTGAATGTGGGGTGAGCATCACTTTTCCAGTATCGCTAGATTGACACCAATCTAGCGGCGGTTTCCGTCTCGCTTTATTGGCGTTCGCGCCCGCAGATTGTGAACGGTTTTTTTTCGCAGGCAACATAGGCGGAACTTATCAGAGGAAATTGTGACCGGCAAGAGTCGGAGAGGTTACTCGCCTGGCGCTAGGCTGAAACCTTCGCTTAATTTCGTTCAGCGCCGACTCCCAAGGATTTTCGAGGACAGTTATCAGAATATTAACAAGGTTAAGGGCGCGTCTGCGCCGCACCCGGCACATACCCAAGTTCCGCAATTCAGGCTTATGTTTATGGTTGCGCCGCGATCACGACCATTCCGCGAACAGACACAGGCACGCGGACGCAAACAGCTTCAGGCCCCAAGTTGAGGGTTGGCAGACCTTCCGAGCGCACGGAAGTTCGGGCGATAAACGGAACCTCATCACTGTTACGGCGAAGGAATTTAGGCAATAGAGTTCTACAAGGAGCCTTGCGGCGGGGGGCGCGCGCTCCGCGCGCACCCACCCGCCTGCAAGGTATCCGGGTGGATTTGACACACGCCACAGTCGCTTTGGCGTTTTATCAGCCGGGCTGGCAGGTCTAGTTCCCCTGTCCGCAGGTTAATCGTCTCCGTCTGGAGATGGTTCAAACCGCCTGCAAATTAAACGTGGTCTATGCCGTTATCGCCAGCACAGTGACCGCATACAAGGAGCCTGGTTCAGTCCGGTGAGGATGTCTCATCGCAAAGCGTGTCCCGCTGAATCTTCACACCACCTGGTGTTGCCAACTCAAACGACCCGCACCATCCCGTTTTTTCATGTGTCTTACCAGCAGTGTCTTTCTCCACTCTCGCCGATACCCGCTACCGACCGGATACCCGACGAAGAAAGCGTCACCGTGTCCAAAAGGCTTTTAGGCCGCCAGCGTTTTTTACGCCGCAATTTCCGGCGCTGATAATCGCCGGACCAATCCTTGGACACATTCACGCATACCGCGTGCGATAGCTGCGCGTATTCGTTGCCCATTGCAGACAGCCCAACGGCAACCGTCCATTTGACTTCGCCCCGCTCCACACGCAGTCCCTAAAGCAGCCAGCGATAGACGCAACTACGGATTTTAAGCCTGTTTTACAAGTGGCCAAATGCCTTGATACCGCAATCAATCATCAATTCGGGACATGCCCACAAATGACGGACTTACAAACCAGTTCCCACCGGATGGCGGGATGCCAAAACCGTAGCGACCGGGGAGTGATGAACCGGCCTTTGCCAATTACCTGTCTCTCCCAGGATTTGTCTCTACACCTATAGGGTGAACGCTACGAAAAACTTGGCATCGGCGCGACGAACCCCCTGTTTTACAGGGCTGCGCTTCAATCTAAACGCTGTCTCTTCATGCCGCGACTTTTTGCGATTCGGCCAGGGAAATGATGTTTGGTGGAGTTTCCGGCACTATGGAGAACCACTTTGCCGCGTCCGATTCCGTCACCAATTGCCGGTAATGCCTGAAAATCATTTGCGGGCTGTTTCCGGCTTCCAGCGCGACGTGGGCCGCGTTTTTGATCGCGGCGAGCCGGTAAGAGCAAAACGAATGGCGCAAGGCATTGTGTTTCCATGCGAATTTCGTTTCCGGCGTCCGTTTGAAATTTAAGACCTTGGTAATCGCCGCTATTTGCTTCCACCATCGCCGAAACCCAATCACTTTGCCGGACTGTTTCGCGTAAGGCGTGAGCCATTGTGCAAGATTATCTGTAATTGGGACTAACCGCCGCGCTGCCGTTTTGGCCTTGCTCGCCTTAATTTCAATGTGCCGCTCGGTCAGGTTCACTTCGCTCCAATCCAGCCGGTCAATTTCTGCGCTGCGCAGCCCGGCAAAAGCACCGATTGCGAGCCAGGGAACCATCTTGGGATTTGCAGCCGCGAGGATTTCTCGCATTTCATCCGGCGTAAAAATGCCAACTTCTTTATTCTCCGGCCTGGGCGGTTGAACGGCCTCGATTTCGCCAAAGGATTCCTTTGGCAAATATTTTCGCCGTATCGCAAAACGGAACAAAGTCGTAACGACGCGAAGGTAATTTTGCTTGCTTCGCCCGCTGATTTTCATTCCATCAAGCCATTTCTCAATCATTATTCCGGTTACGTCGCAAAAGTTTATTTCAAACGACTCGCAAAAACGATTCAGACGAACTTGCAAATCGTGCACGTGAGCCGCAGACAATTTTGCGGTGCGTTTAGCCGCCAGCATTTCATCCGCAATTTGACGCACTGTGCGCTTTTCAATAGACGAGGGCCTTAAACGCCGATAGAAGTCAACAGTGTCTTGGAGCGTAACCCCGGCCGGCAGATGCTTAATCGCTAACGCATATTCAAGCATCGCCGTGTCCAATTTGGCCCCAGATGGCAGGGTTTCCATTGCCCGGACGTATGTCATCCGGTCGTAATCGGTGAGCGTCGATGAAGCGTGATTGCCGCTGGCAATCTGACGGCAGGCATTAAGAGCAACTTGTTTTGCGTCCTCAAAATCGGTTCTGCCGACTTGTTTTCGTTTCCCCAGCAGCACATAGTCAACCAGATAGGTGACATACTCCGTGCCGTTTCTGGTTTGAGTGATTTTGCGGATTTTAGCGGATACACCGCCCTCGGAAACAATGACAGGGTATTTTCCATTCTTTGCGGTTTTCATGTTTTCTTAAGGGGTAACGCTACTTTTCGTTAAGAAAGCGTTAAGAAACCGCAGTCTCCTCGAAAACCCCAATAAAACATGGAGCGGGTGATGGGAATCGAACCCACGTGGCCAGCTTGGAAGGCTGGAACTTTACCATTAAGCTACACCCGCGCCGGGACAAGCCGAAGAATGATAGCAACGGGGCAGGGGTTGTCAAACATCGGAAATTCAGGGGAGTGGCCTGATTTGAGGTCAAGTGAAACATCGAACATCGAATGAATGCCCGTTTCAGATTTTTTGTGTATAAGGAAAGAAACGGGGAAACGAGACCGGAAATGGGGTTTTTTAAACGAAGTCTGGCGGAATCCGATGGTCATGGACGAACACGGACGGACACGGACTGGTCCACGGATTATGTCGGGTAGTGGTCATGGTTTGATGATTGCTCTGGAAATTGGCAACATCGGGTGCGAGTGCAGAAATCAAGATTTGGCGTGCACATATAATGATTTGAATTTTGTGGCTTCCTTGTATAAAAATCCCGTGCCTTATGCCAATTCAACTTCGCGACAAAGCTTCCTGCAAATACGACCAAATTTCACTGGGCGAAATCATGCTCCGGTTCGATCCTGGCGAGGGCCGGATTCGGACGGCGCGCGAATTCAAAGTTTGGGAGGGTGGGGGAGAATACAACACGTCGCGCGGGCTCCGGAAGTGCTTCGGCTACAAGACCGCCGTTTGCACGGCGTTTGTGGATAATGAGGTCGGCCATCTCATCGAGGATTTTATCATGCAAGGCGGGGTGGACACGGACTTCATCCTGTGGCGGCCTGACGATGGTATCGGCCGTAGCATCCGCAATGGGCTGAATTTCACTGAGCGTGGCTTTGGCATTCGTGGGGCGGTGGGTGTGCCGGACCGCGGCAATTCCGCCGCATCCCAGCTTAAACCCGGCGATTTTGATTGGGACCATATTTTCGGAAAGATTGGCGCGCGCTGGCTCCATACTGGTGGTATCTTCGCGGCGTTGTCCGAATCCACCGCGGCCCTGGCGATTGAAGCCGTCAAAGCCGCAAAGAAGCACGGCGTTGTTGTCAGTTACGATCTCAACTATCGGCCCTCGCTGTGGAAATCCATCGGCGGCCTCAAAAAAGCGCAGGAAGTGAACCGCGAAATTGCCAAATTCGTAGACGTGATGATTGGCAATGAGGAGGATTTTACCGCCAGCCTCGGCTTTGAAGTCAAAGGCGCGGACCATAACCTGAGCACTATCGAAACCGAAGCGTTCAAGGCGATGATCGAAACCGCGGTCAAAGAATATCCGAATTTTAAAGTGGCTGCGACTACCCTGCGTCGGGTGATTACCGCGACGAAAAATGATTGGAGCGCCATCCTTTGGCACGACGGCAAGTTCTACGAAAGCCGTAAATATCCCGAATTGGAAATCCTCGATCGCGTCGGCGGCGGCGATAGTTTTGCCAGCGGCCTACAGTTCGGATTTCTCGAGTTCAACGACCCGCAAAAGGCGGTGGAATACGGCGCAGCCCACGGCGCGCTAGCCTCGACCACACCCGGCGACACCAGCATGGCCACTCGCAAGGAAGTGGAGAAAACCTTCGGCGGCGGCAGCGCACGGGTGCAGAGGTGACACAGAGGGTGGATAAATGGATTGGTGGATTGTTGGATTATTGGGCGTGGGAACTGTCGGCGCGACCAACACGGGTTATTGCGGACAAATTCCCGAATTTCGTCCGCCAAATGCGACGGTTGGTCGATTGGTACTTCCAATAAACTTGATTTGCGATCGGATTGAATGGCCCAAGGCGGCGACGGCTATCGCGTTGCTTGCCTTGGGCCATTCTCTTTCGCGCGTTCAGCCCTGCTTCACTCATTCAAGAACAGTTTCCATTCCGCGACGCCGTGGGCGTTGCGGAGGCGGGCCGTCACCGGCAATTCCTTCGGCGCACGGGGGGCGGCCAGCAACCGGAGGCCGGCCTCGTGCGGCAGGCGGTCGGCCTTGCGCTGGTTCACGTCCTTCGCGGACCACACGAGGTTTTCCCACGTGTCCGCGCCGCCGCGCGAGCGGGGCACGACGTGGTCCAGGCTGCCTTCGTCCGCACGCAACAAACGGCCAGTGTATTGGCAGCGGTTGCCGTCGCGCTCGCGGATGGAGCGGGCACAGAGCTTCGGGCGCTTCTTCGGCACTCTGGCGAAGTTTACCGCCACGATGACCGTTGGCACGCGAACCATGCTGCGCGCGGTGCGCACAGCGTTGTCCTGCGGACGAATCGGCAACGTAATCCATCCGTCCCATTTAACCGGGCGCAGTGTTTCCGCGCGGGAATTTTCATCCAACTGGATGTCGAGCGCGGTCGCGACATTGGTGGCCATTTGGCAAAATGCCTCCTGCGGCGTGCGAATATTGATCGCCTGCCAGTTGCGGTTGAGCACCAGCACGATGTTCTTGTTCAGGATATCGGTCATAAAAAATGGTTTGCCGAGTCGTAGCTCGGCGCACAGTTGAGCCCGCCTACGCATCGGATGCTTCGGCGCGCGGCAGCCTTCGTCCGCGCTTTCGCAGCGCACGAAGGCTGGTGTTTGTTCTTTGGTGATGCTTATATATGGTGTTAAAATTGGCTGCCTCGCCTGGGTTCGCACCAGGACATCCGGTGTCAGAGACCGGCGCACTGCGGATTATGCAACGAGGCCCGTCTTCGCGCTACGCGCTACGACGCGGCAAGCAATGGCATGCCGAGCCGTAGCCTTGGCGAAGGCTGGTCGCCCGAGAAGGAATTGCACCCTCAACTTCTCTTTGTAGGAGAGACATGATCCTGTTTCAACATCGGGCGGTCGAAGCTCGACCTGCCAAAACTGGCTGCCGGGGCTGGAATCGCACCAGTATTCGCGCCGTCAAAGGGCGCTGTCCTACGATTAGACGACCCGGCATTGATTGGTGGCCTGCCAGGGTAATGCGCCCTGTTCTGCGAATTAAAAGTCCGCTGCATCACTTTAATGCTTGCAGGCCGAATGGTGCTCGCGGTCAGGGTTGCACTGACACTGGCGACGCCCTCAACGTTGTGCCTCTTCTGGTTGGGCTACGCGAGCGTACACACCTCCGGTTGGTCTCTTTCACCAACTAGATCTCCTCCCATGACAGAGGCCGCTGGAGCTACTTCGCGCTCGGAGGTGTGAAATCAAAATGGTCGGCGTGCCGGGTAACGCTCCCGGACTCGGCACTGATCTAGTGCGACTCCGTTTATAGGACGGACGGTTCTCTTTGAACTACACGCCGGACGGTGACCGTCTGCGAAAGCGGAATGTCGTGGACTTGCGCCACATCCTCCAAATGAAGGACGCACTCGTTAGCACCGAGGCCCGGCTCGCTTGTCCGGTTGGCATTCCAAATGGGACTGCCGAACCGAAGCTCGACAGAACAAAAGCCGGCCCGCCGGGCCGTAGCCTTGGCGAAGGCTGGTCCGCGTGGCAGGATTTGCACCCGCAACCTTTCCGTCTTGAGCGGAACGTCTCTTCTAATTGGACTACACGCGGTCCTTGCGGACGGCCACCAGTGCCCGCAGCCGGATTTGCACCGGCACTGTGCGCGTTTTAAGTGCGCTGTCTCTTCATTGGACTATGCGGGCTGCTGGCGCAGGGCCACCACCTGGTAGCGCGTGAAGGATTTGCACCTTCAACCTTCCCGTTCTGAGCGGGACGCCTCTTCTGTTGGGCTAACGCGCCATAATTGGCACTCCCGGCAGGGTTCTCACCTGCAACCGCGACGTTCGAAGCGTCGCACTCTGATAATTTGAGCTACGGGAGCGTTGAAAATGGTGGGCCGCCTCGGATTTGCACCGAGTTCTCGCCGGTTAAGAGCCGGGACTTCACTGTCAAAGTTTGCAACCCGTTGTAAATTGGGGTGACCAACCGGATTTGCACCGGCACAAACGCCGTCACGGGGCGTGATGCTGCTGTTACATCATGATCACCATGAAATGGCCTGCCAGGCTGGAGCCCCCGGTCGAACTTGCACCGACGAATAGCGGTTTACGAAACCGCTCCTGTAGCTGCTGAGGCACAAGGGCTGGGAAATTTACGATTTGCGATTGACGATTTACGCGATGGTTTTTGAATCCATGAATACACGAACATCGTGAATCTGAAATCGGAAATGAAATTGGCGATCTCACGTGGATTTGCACCACGAACCTCCGCCTTCGCAGAGCGGCGTGCAGAAACTGATTACACCTTGAGAGCAAAATGGCATCCGTGACCGGTCTCGCACCGGTTAGGCCCGGCTTGAAGGGCCGGACGCTCGAGCTGCTTTGCATTCACGGACTGCTTGCGCAGGGCCACCGCTTGCGCAGAGCAATTAATGGTCCCTGAGGCAGGTATCGCGCCAGCGTCTCCTCGGCTTCAGCGAGGCGCTAATCTGTCTCAGCTACTCAGGGAAGTGTGCGCGGCAGCTTCGGCGGAACGTCGTAGATGCCGTTAATAGGCTTGCGCCATGCTGCTTGAAGAATGCGGATTGAGCAGGCTGACCGGTGCATTTTGAGAACTCGGCATCGGCATCAGTAACCCATTAACAGTGGGGTGCTCGTTTGCACGAGCAAACGCCTCCAATGCGGTGGCGCGGTGGAAACAGCTTCCACTACGCCCACTTCCACTACCGCGCACGAAATCTGTCTCCGGCGGCATCTCTGCCACCGGAGATTGGAACCAAACGGGCAACACGCCAACGTTAGGCAGTTAGACCGTAACGCTACGAGTGAAGTTGAACTCGTCCAGCGCATCCTGAATTGCCTGGATTTCGGTTTTCAATTCAGCGACAAGTTTGTCTACATCCACCTTGCCAAGCTGGGCGATGTATTCAACTTCATGAGCCGCTTCACCAAACCGGCCGCCCTCGTAAAAAACGCCCGTTTTGGTTTCCATGCTGGTCAACGTGGCGACCAGGCCCTTGAGTTCTGCCAAACGGAAGATCTTTTCATAAACCTCCGTGTTGGCGGCGGCCAGGGCGGCCTTGACCTTGATCAACTCGTCCAGCTTGGCGCGAAGACGAGCCAGGACTTCACGGTTGTCATAGTCGAATTTCTGCTTGGCGCTGCGGACGTTCTGCTTGTTGAGCAAGTCCTTCAACTGGGCGACATCGCCGGCCAGCTGGTTTTTCAATTTGAGTGCTTTTGCGATTTTCATAGTGATTCCTTTCAGTATTGGTTTTCTGCAATTTCAAAATGGTCGTCCGGCGCGGTAACGCTCCGCGTTCTCTCGCTTATCAGGCGAGCGCTCTGCTTTTGAGCTACAGGACGGAAAACAGATCGGATTCGAATATTTCGATTCGGTTTGTAGCTTCTGCGAAAGAGCAACTGGCTTTGGTAACGCATGATTGGCTTCATCGGATTTCCTTTCGTTAATGGTTGTTAGTTGGCGGAAGGCGTCGGTAATGCTCCGACCTCGGCAATGCCGATCCTGTTTTCGGGACAGGTGCAGCCAGCTTATATCTGCCTGCCTTCCGTAGATTGGCTGCCAGACCTGGACTCGCACCAGGACAAGCGGTTTAACAGACCGCCGTGCTACTTTGACACCACCTGGCAATGGCACTGCCGGCAGGATTTCCACCTGCATCGATCCGCTTAGAAGGCGGATGCCTCATGTCTTCGGCCACGGCAGCATTGAAATTGGTCAGCGCGGCAGGAATTGCACCTGCGGTCCCCCGGTTCCAGGCCGGGCATGTTGCTGCTACACCACGCGCTGTTGGCGGACCCGAAGGGAGTTGCACCCTCAACCCTCCCGCAGACAACGGGGCGCTCTGCTAGTTGAGCTACGAGTCCGAAATGGCCCACCGGGCCGGAGCCCTGGTGAAGGCTGGTGGGAAGCGCTGGTAATACTCCAGTTCGTCGTTTCCAATTTTATTTTAAGACACCCGATTTACAGTCGGGCAATTGGATCGCTTCCCTGAAAAGTGGCTTGCCGAGCCGAAGCTACAGGCAATTTCATGCGAACAGCCCGCCTTCGTTAAACTACGGCGCGGCAGCCTTCGCCCGTCACTTCGTAACGAGCGAAGGCTGGTGGAGACCGGCGGGTAACGCTCCCGCTTAAACCTGCTTGCAAGGCAGGCGCCTGACTTTTCGGCCACGGCCCCATGAAAATTGGCACGCCGCCCTGGTGCTGCCCCAGGCAAGCTGAGTTTTGGAGACTCTGCTGCACGAGCTGGTGCGCGGCATAAAATGTTGGCTTGCCGGGCCGTAGTTCGCAGGACGAAACGAGTTTAGCCCGCCTTCGCGTTGCATGCTTCGGCGCGGCAGCCTCACTCGCGCTGACGCTGCGAGCGAAGGCTGGTGCGGTTGCCGGGAATTGCACCCGGACGTATTCCCTGGCGAGGAATCATTCTGCTGTTAAATCACAACCGCGGAAATTGAAAGGGCCGGAAGCATCATTGCGCGTCCGGCCCATGCCATTTCAACAAAGAACAAACACCTCTTGGCGATCTATTCGATCCCAACCCGCGGTTTCACGGCGGCTGTTT
>DATJTK010000124.1:0-41832 GCA_035503455.1 Candidatus Sulfotelmatobacter sp.
ATCTCGCGCAGGCTAAGGGAACCACCCCGCAACCGTCTGCCGCAGATGTCCCGATTAGTGAACATAATTGACCAATACAGAAATTAAGTTAGCGCCTATGCTCCCAGCGGGAGAGGGCAGGGGTGAGGGAGAATCGTTCGAATGAGAATGTTGCGGTTCATGGGGAGGTGAGGGCATTCCCCAACCCTCGTCCTCGAAAATTCACGCAATCACCCTCAACTTCTCCCCCCCAATCGAAAACCTCGCCGGCAAGTGCCCAATTCCTTCGCCATCCAGTTGAAATGCCGCTCCGTCATCGCCCGACAATTCAAAACTCGCAGCCCGAAACCGTTTCACCACGCTTTCCGGCACTTTTGACCGTAAAAGAAGGCCCGGGCCGCAATACAGCAGCGTCCCAAAATCCGTGCGCGGAAAAATGCAAACATCCAGCAAGCCGTCGTTAAATTCCGCTTCGGGAAACATTTGAAACGTCCCGCCGTAAAGCTTTCCGTTGCCGATCATGACCAATTCGCCCTCAATTGATGAGTTTGCGGCCGGCGAATTCTCCCGGGCCCGGATTCGCGGCTTCTTCTCCCGCAAAGCCTTCAGGCCCGCCGAGACATAAGCCAGCGGGCCCAGCTTCTTCTTTTCCGACCAGCTCACCAGTTCAATCGCCCGCGCGTCCAGCCCCGCGCCTGCCAGTTGGACAAAAAATTGTTTTTTGCTTCCGCCATTTTGCGAGAACTCCACGTGTGGCAAATCCAGGATTCTTTCGTGGCCGCGCCGCAACACTTCCCACGCATATTCCAGCTTCAACGGAATTTTCATGTCCCGCGCAAAAACATTCACCGTGCCAAGCGGTAAAACACCAAATCGCGTTCGCGCCAATCCTTTGGCGTCGCCAATGCCGTTGAGCACTTCGTTTACCGTGCCATCGCCTCCCGCCGCGGCAATCACGTCAAATCCGTCGCCGACGGCTTCCGCCGCCAGTCGCCGCGCATCGCCCGGCCCCGCGGTCGCCTTGAACGCCGCGCGCCCGCTCATCTCATCCAGGTAACGCCGGAAATTCCGCGCTTTGTTTCCTCGCGCGGCCGGATTGAAAATCACGCATGTTGGCACCCGCCAATGATTTTGACCCAAACCCCATTAGTCGAGCCGAAATGGCGGGCAAAAGGGGAATCGTCCTCGTCCTCGTCCTCGAACGGGCACCAGGAAATCATTCTCATCCTCATCCTCATCGTCAAAAGGGTCCTCGCTTGCCCGGCGTAGCTTCATCGAAGGTGGGTCCTCGAAATACCGTATCTCCTATTTGTCCATCACCGGCCCCGTGCTGCCGGATTCCTTCGCACGGCGATGTAGGATTTAGGAATTAGGCCGAGAATTCTTTCAGTCAGGATCTGACAGTCCGGAAACAATACCTGCATCTCCCGTCGCGTTAGCAGACGGGTCGTTTCTATCATTTCGTCAAGGTCCTTTTTTGACGGCCTTTCCAACAACCCAAATGGCGTCAGCCATCGGACGGCTTTTCCCCGAAAGCTCTTTGGCAGCCAATGAACGAATGGGGCGACATAGTGCGGTTCAATGGGGCATTCAAAGGCTGGCGTTTGAACCCACACTGATTTACCAACCCTGCAAACTTCCCTTGCAAACGCCTCTTGCTTTTCCCGGAACCAACGTGCTCGATAACGCTGTTCGAGAAAGCCACATCGTAGCTCTGGTCGGCAAACGACAACGCGCATCCATCCCCAACAAGCACCTGGATGCGGTGCTCAGGAAAACGAGTCCCGTCCCACGGACGCGGATAGACATCCAATGTGTCAATTCGGCCGAACATTGGCGCGTGTTGCGTCCAAAAGCCGGGATCTCCGCCTACATCAAGAAGACTCTGGTTGCTCTCCGGCGCCAGAGTTCGAACAAACAGCGCAAAGCGCTTGCGCCTCCAGACCTTGAATATCTGATTGTAAATGGGAAAAATTGAAAACCGCATTTTGACCTGCGCGAGGGAGCTTTTATCCCGGCATTTGCAAACTATACCAACGGGTCCTTGCAGCGCAAGTCATATTAGGTGTCCCTTTTGGTCCCTTGCGCCCTTCAGCCCATGTCAAAATACCTGTTGCCACTTCCCATTTTTCTGTTATTTTCTTCATTCCCTTGGCCATAAAGGCCAAAGGGTAAACGGTCCTTTTCGCATCGAGTCGATGCGGCTTCTCTCGCCGAAGTGCGCGAAGGCGGACCATAATAACATCAAACGACAATCCCGTGTTCCGCGGGATGCTGCACGAAAACAAATCATTTCGCGTGGTCTAACAAAAGGAAAATTGTGATTAGCATTGGAGTAAAAGAACTGTTGGATTCGGGCGTTCATTTTGGACACCAAACCAGGCGCTGGAATCCCAAGATGAAGCCCTTCATCTTTGACGCCCGCAACGGCATTCATATCATCGACCTCTCGAAAACCCTCACGCAGCTCGAAGCCGCGTGCGAATTCCTGGGCGCTACCGTCCGCAAAGGCGGCAAGGTCATTTTCGTCGGCACCAAAAAACAGGCGCAGCAGTGCGTCAAAGACACCGCAAAGGAATGCGGCCAGTATTACGTCGTCGAGCGCTGGCTCGGCGGCACCTTGACCAATTTCAATACCATCAAGACCTCCATCAAACGGCTCAAGGAGATCGAAAAGATGGACGCCGACGGCTCGCTTGCCAATTACGTCAAGCAGGAGCAGGCCGTCATCCGCCGCGAGGCCGCACGCCTCCAGAAATATTTCGACGGCATCCGCTCCATGGACAAACTTCCTGCCGCCATGTTTGTCGTCGATATTAAGCGCGAACACAACGCCGTCGCCGAGGCCCGCAAACTCAAAATCCCGATCGTCGCTCTCGTGGATACCAACTGCGACCCCGACCTGGCCGATTATCCAATCGCTGCAAACGACGATGCCATTCGCTCCGTCCGCACGATTATGGCCACCGTTGGCCAGACCATTACGCAGGCCGGCGGCGAATTCGAGGCCAGGCACTCGCGTGTGCCCGGCAACGGCGAAAAATTTGAATCCGTTCAGGACGTCGAGGCGGCCGCGGGCGATGACCCCTCAACGCCTGAAAGCTCTCCGGCCACTCCGAACCCCTGACCGGACCTGTTCGTTCGATTGATTTTAACAACAACGAATTACCACCCATAAAATGGAAATTACTGCTGCAACAGTTGGCAAGCTGCGCGAAATGACCGGCGCAGGCATGATGGATTGCAAAAAAGCCCTCACCGAATCCGGCGGCGATTTGGACAAAGCCGTGGATTTCCTGCGCAAAAAAGGCGCGGCTACGGCCAGTGTCAAGGCCGCCCGTGACGCCAAAGACGGCGCCATCGCCCAATACATCGCTCCCGGCGGCAAACTCGGCGTGCTGGTGGAAGTCAATAGCGAAACCGATTTCGTCGCGCGCAACGAAACCTTCCTGGCTTTCTGCGATGACGTCGCCCGGCGCTATGCCACCGAAATCAATCCAAACCTGGAGAACGAACGCCAAGCCATGGTCGCCAAAATCCGCGAGAACATCAAAATTGCCCGCCACGCCAAAATGGAAGTCGTCGGCAATGGCATGATCGCCGGTTACATCCACACGGGCGCAAAAGTCGGCGTCCTGGTTGAAGTCGGCGCCCTCAAGGCCGAAACCACTGGTACGGACGATTTCAAGCAACTGGTGAAGGACATCACGTTGCAAATCGCCGCCGGACATCCCCACGCCGTTTCGCGTGAGCATGTCCCTGCCGATGTCATTGCCAAGGAACGTGAAATCGCGATGCAATCCGATCGGTTCAAAGGCAAGCCCGCCCAGGCCCTGGAAAAAATCCTGCAAGGCGTCCTGGACAAGTTCTATCAGACCTACTGCCTCGTGGACCAGGGCTTCGTCAAACGCAATTCCGAGGTAAGCGTGAAAGAACACGTCGCTCAGGTCGCCAAACAACTCGGCGACGAAATCACCATCCGCCGCTTCGTCCGCTTCCAGGTCGGCGAAAGTGCTTAGCCAAGATCGTCCTCGTCCTCGATTTGAAAGACGAGTGACGAGCCTTGTCCTATAGGTCCCATAAAGCTCGCCCGGCGTAGTCTTGGCGAAGCCGGGTTCATTTTCCACTTTCCGCCTCCCGCCATGACCGTTACACTTCCACTTGGAGATCGCCTCCATGATCACCGAAATTGCATTTATCGGCACACCCGTAACAGATATCAAGCGGGCGCGTGAGTTTTATGAAGGCGCCCTCGGACTCAAACCCACCATGGAATCCGCAGGCGGCATGTGGGTCGAGTACGGCCTCGGAAACAGCGGCACTTTCGCCATCGGATGTTACGGCGACGTTTGGAAGCCTTCGGCGGACGGAACCTGCGTTGCGTTTGAAGTGGACGACCTGGACGCCGAAATTGCCCGTCTCAAAACCAAAGGCGTCAAATTTGCCATGCAGGCGATGGACTCTCCCGTTTGTCGTTTCGCCATCCTTTTGGATCCGGATGGCAATCAGGTCATGCTCCACAAACGCAAAAAGTAACGTAGCGCAGGTTTCCAAACCTGCCGTATCGCCGATTTCCAAATCGGCTGGCCGTACGAATGTTGGCCCAGCCGAAAGTCAATAAAAGCGGAACTCTCGTCACGAGGTAGGGCGGACGTGCCCGTCCGCCAGGCGCGCGCATTTCAGACGTAAATTCTCGCGTAGCGCAGATGTTGAAATTTATTTCTCACCGCACTAAACTGTTCCTGTGATCGACGAAGAAACACTGGCCCAAATCAACGGCAAATATGTTATGCCGCCGGACGCAGGCCCGGCATGGATTG
The DNA here is from genome assembly GCA_035503455.1 of Candidatus Sulfotelmatobacter sp. Taxonomy (GTDB): domain Bacteria; phylum Verrucomicrobiota; class Verrucomicrobiia; order Limisphaerales; family UBA11358; genus UBA11358. The sequence goes on from DATJTK010000124.1 coordinate 4,800, forward strand.
CAGCCCACGAATACGGATTCGATATGTCACTTGTTGAGGATTTCTTGAAATTAACTCCCGAGGAAAGGCTGGCCGTGCATCAGCGGAAAATTAATTTCTTGTTGGAAGTACAGGAAGCCGGCCGCTTACATGCCGCAAAATGACCAGCTTCTCACGTTTACAAAAAACGAATGCGTCCACGGCGGACAAGTGATCCCAAATCCTTTTTAATTTTTAATTGAATCATGTCTATTCTTGTCAAACCAGATACAAAAGTCCTCGTCCAGGGTATTACCGGCAGTTTTGGAGCCAAACACGCGCAACTTTCGATTGACTACGGCTCGCAAGTCGTCGCGGGTGTGACTCCGGGAAAAGGCGGCCAGGTCTTCGAGCACGGCGGCAGGCGCGTTCCCGTTTTCGACACCGTCGCCCAGGCCGTAAAGCAGACCGGCGCAACCGCCAGCGCCATATTTGTTCCAGCGCCCTTTGCCGCCGATGCCATCCTTGAAGGCGTCGACTCCGGACTTGAACTGGTCGTTTGCATTACGGAAGGCATTCCCGCACGCGATATGATTCAAGTCAAACGCGCCATGGCCGGCAATACGCGCACGCGCCTCATCGGACCCAATTGCCCCGGCATCGTCACGCCCGGCGAAGGAAAAGATTCCCACGGCGGTTGCCGCATCGGTATCGCGCCCGGTTACATTCATAAAAAAGGGCACGTCGGCGTCGTTTCCCGCAGCGGCACGCTCACCTACGAAGCCGTTTGGCAATTGACAACCCGCGGCGTCGGTCAAAGCACCTGCGTCGGCATCGGCGGCGATCCTGTTCCCGGAATGTCGCACATGGACGTCATCAAACTCTTCAATGACGACCCCGACACGCACGCGATGATCATGATCGGCGAAATCGGCGGCTCCGCCGAGGAAGAGGCCGCCGCATGGATTAAATCGAACTGCCGCAAACCCGTCGCCGGATTTATCGCCGGCGCAACCGCCCCGCCCGGACGCCGCATGGGCCACGCCGGAGCCATTGTCAGCGGCGGGAAGGGGACTGCGGAGGCAAAAATCGCCGCATTCAAAGACGCGGGAATTGGAGTTGCCGCCACACCGAGCGAAATGGCGGACACGCTCTTGAAAATGATGAAGTAGCAGAACAGGCTTCCAAGCCTGTTCGATGTTCGGCGTTCGGCGTTCGATGTTCGATGTTGGCGTATTTTTCTAATGAGCTGGGTTGATATCATTCTGAACATTGCCGGCCTTCTTCTATGGCTCAATTGGCGCGCCGGCAAAATAGACCCTCTCGGCAAACGGACCCCGGCCACGCTCGTCGGCACTCTCCGGCGCGCCGAACCCTCGCGCGCGCAACGCTGGACCTTGCCGGTGTTTCTTGCTGCGCTCATCTTCGTTCGTGCCGTCATTTATTGGCAAATTGGCCCGGCGATCCGCTGGTCGGGAATCCTGAACCTCGGCGTTATTTCACTTTCGTTTCGCAGCGACCGGTTTGGCCTCATCCTGTTGTTCTCCCTTCTGAGCTTTTTAGTGGCGCTGGGCGTCCTTTATTCCTGCCTGTTGTTGTTGTCACTCTTAAAAGGCCCAAAACCAATCCAGGACTTTGTACGATTGCAGCTGGGCCGGATTGATGACTGGCACCCGGGCGTAAAACTGGCCTTGCCATTCGTCGTTACGGCCATTGGCTGGTGGGCGGTATCATGGGCGCTGGTTTCCCTCCGAATCATCCCGCAGCCCGTTTCGCCCGCCTGCAGGATTGAACAATCCCTGATTATCGCCGTACAAGGCTATTTAATTTGGGAATTTCCCATAGCCGCGCTTCTCACTCTCCACTTGTTAAATAATTACATCTATTTCGGGCGGCATCCCGTCTGGAATTATGCCGATGTTACCTCGAATACCCTGTTGTGGCCTTTGAAACATTTGAAATGGCTCCCGTTGCGCATTGGAAAAGTGGACCTCACGCCCATCGCAGGAATCGCCATAGTCTTCTTTGTCGCCGAATTCGCCTCCGGCACCCTCCGCCATCTCTACGCCCGCCTCTCGTTCTAATTAAATCGTTCTCGTCCGCGAAAAGCACGTCATTGTACCTGCCGCGAACCATCCATTCGATGTTGGGCGTTCGATGTTCGATGTTCGATGTTCCTCCAACAATCCATCTATCCATTAATCCATCAATCCGCGCCTTCGGCGCTAATTCATCTCCGCCTTCGCCTTCGGCAGCTTCGCAATAATTGTCGCGCCTTCTCCCTTTTTCCCTTCAATCGAAAGGGCGCCCCCGTGCAATTCAACCAGCCGCTTGGCGATTGTGAGCCCCAGTCCAAGCCCCTGCTGCTCATTCATCTTGCGCTCAAACTGCATGTACGCTCCCACCCGCGCGATTTGGTCCGTCGAGAATCCCCGGCCCTGGTCGCTCACCGAAAACAGAATTGAATTGAACGATTCAGCCGAGAGCACGCGCACAGACGTTCCCGGCTCGGAAAATTTAAATGCGTTCTGGACCAATTCATCCGTAATCTTCGCCAGGTATTCCGCCGCCATCGGCACGACAACGTCGTCAATTTCGAGAACCAGGTCGTTGGAACGGCCCGCCTGCGCGGCCTGCGCGGTCGCGTGTTCGCGAATCAATGAAGCCGCGTGGTCGGTCCGCCCTATGCGCAAGGCATTCACGTGTTGCGGATCCGCCGCAATCAATTCCAATTGCGCGTATATCAGAAAATTCTCGATGAGCCGTTCGAGCCGAAGGCTGGAACTGTGGATGTCCTGTCCGATTTCAGCAATTTCAGAGGTCTTCAGTGTGGCCGCGGAACTGGCCAGCAATTCGGCGTTCGAGAGGATCCCATTCAACGGCGTCCGCATTTCATGCGGCATCATCAGGCTGATGTTGTCGCGCAAATGGGCCAGTTTGCGCTCGGCTTCGTCGCGGACTGTTTGCGCCTTTTTGAGTCGCGCGTCCACCGCCGCGTAGAGCGCATCCGTCGTAAACGGTTTGGGTAAATAATCGTCCGCGCCCAATTCCATGCCGTGACGCATGCCTGCGTTATCAGCCAGGCCGGTCATCAAAATAAACGGGATGGCGGCCGTCGGGGCCTCGTTACGCAACGAAGCCAGCGTCAAATAGCCGTCCACCTTTTCCATGTTTACGTCGCACAGAATAAGGTCCGGCAATTCAGCGCGGGCCTTTTCTATGCCGTCCGCCCCATTGCTCGATTCAACGACGTCAAAACCCTTCTGCTTAAGCGCCAAATGAATCATTTCGCGCAGCCATTCCTCATCGTCAATAACCAGAATTTTTTTCATCCGAAGCAACTCTGGCTGAGCAACCTTTGTGCCTCTTTTAGTCTATTTCACTATTTATTTCCGCTCCCCCGGTAGGGCAGAGCTGCCGCTCTGCCTCGCCAGTCTAAATATCGGACATGTTGGCAGCCCGCAAATCAGCAGAGTCCCAGGCATAAGGGAGCGGTTTTCCCACCAATCGATTAATCCGCCGCACCCCTATTTCCTGTCCTCAATCGGAACGTAATGGCTCAGGGCGTTGCCGGTATATATCTGGCGCGGACGGGAAATACGGCCCTTCGGGTCGTCCATGATTTCCTTGTAATTGGCTATCCAACCGGGCATGCGCCCAATCGCAAACATCACCGGAAACATTGTCACCGGAATGCCAAGCGCACGCATAATGATGCCGCTGTAAAAATCCACGTTCGGGTAAAGCTTGCGCTCCACAAAATACGAGTCCTGCAGCGCCGCCTGCTCCAGGTGCTTGGCAATGTCCAATAACGGGTCATTGATATTCAACTGCGCCAATACGTTGTCGCACGCCTTCTTGATGATTTTGGCTCGCGGATCATAATTCTTATAGACACGGTGGCCGAAACCCATCAGCTTTTTCCCGCTGTTTTTGTCCTTGGCCGCCGCGATAAATTTCGACCCGTCATCGCCCGTCCGATGGATTTCTGCGAGCATTTCCAGGACAGCCTGGTTCGCGCCCCCGTGGAGCGGACCCCAAAGCGCGCACACGCCCGCCGACACGCTCGCATACAAATTTGCCTGCGACGACGCCACCATCCGCACGGTGGACGTCGAGCAATTTTGCTCGTGGTCCGCGTGCAACAGGAAAATCAAATCCAGCGCCTTCACCACTTCAGGTTTGATTTCGAATTCCTCGTAGGGCGACGAAAACATCATGTGCAGAAAATTCGCCGTGTACTTGTAGGATTTCTTGGGATAAATCAGCGGCAATCCCTGCGATTTCCGGTACGAATACGCCGCGATGGTTCGCACCTGCGACATCAGCTTGGCCGCGTACGTGTCAAACTGGCTGTTCGCCTTTCCCCATTGCCAGTGCATCAGGCCCTCGTCAAAACAACTCGTCGCGTTGATCATCGCCGACATAATCGCCATCGGATGCGCCGTCGTTGGGAAATTCTCGAAGTGATACTTCACGTCCTCATGGAGGAACTGGTACTCGGTGAACAAATCGGAATAGCGGCGCAGTTCATTGTGATTGGGCAGATGCCCGTAAATAATGAGATACGCCGCTTCGATAAACGAGGACTTCTCGGCCAGCTCTTCGATCGGGATGCCGCGATAACGCAGAATGCCTTTGTCGCCGTCAATAAAGGTGATTTTGCTGACGCACGAACCGGTGTTGGCGTAAGACTCGTCCAGCGTGATATATCCGGTGTTGGCCCGGAGCGACGAAATATCCACGGCGCGCTCGTTCTCGGTGCCGACGACCGTGGGGAATGTGTAGCTCTTTCCGTCCAGTTCCAGTTTTGCCTCAGTGCTCATGACCTGTAATGCATTTTCGTTTTAAGAAATTTGCAGACAAAAACTTAAAATGGCAAGCGGTGAAATAAGATTCCGTAAAAGATTTTGATGAAGAATCATCTGAATCAAGCGAATTGAAGTTCCTGATCCAGTCCGATTCCGTCTAATCCTGGTGCTTGAACCGCGGTGTGGTGGAACACGGCGCGCTGCGCCGTGTAGCGCCGCGTGCAGCGGCGCAACAAGCGGGTTCACCAATCCACCAATCCATTAATCCATTAATCCGGCGCCCCCTTCCGCATTCCGCATGCAGTCAGGATTTCAACGTTTCCCTCGCCTCCTCCTGCGCCTGCTGCACCAGCCTCGTAATTTCAAACGCAAGGTCCAACGCCCTCTTCGCCGATTGCCCGCTCACCATCGGCGTTTGCAGTTCGCGCACGCACTTCACAAAATGTTGCAGTTCCAGCTTCAGCGGTTCGTCTTTCTCAATCGGCACCGGCTCGCGCACAACCGTGTGTCCGGCAAATTCGCTCACGACGGTCTGGCCTGACGCGAACTTCAGGATTTGCGCCAGCTTCGAATCTTTATGCTCATCGTCCCGCGCCAGGCGCGCGACGTATCCTTCCTGGTTTTTATAATCCAGGGAAATATAACTGGGCGTTGTCTTCCCTCCGCTGAACACCCGAATCTCGCGCACCTTTTTCATGCTGACGCGGCTCGCGGTGAGGTTGGCCACGCATCCGTTCGCGAACCGCAGCCGCGCATTGGCGATGTCCTCGCTCTTGCTCAACACCGGTATCCCCACCGCATCCACGCTGGTCACCGGCGATTTTACGAACGCCAGCACCACGTCCAAATCATGAATCATCAAATCCATGACCACCCCAATGTCTGTCGAACGGGCAGGGAAGGGCGAGAGCCGCAGACACTCGATAAATCGCGGCTCCGGCGCCGCCGTCTCGAGATATTTGAACACCGGATTGAACCGCTCCACGTGTCCCACCTGCAAAACGCCTTTGTTTTCGTGCGCCAGCCGGATTAATTCCGCCGCCTGCGTCGTGTCATCTGTCATCGGTTTTTCCACAAACACATGCTTGCCCTGGGCCAGCAATGGTTTGGCGATTTCAAAATGTGTCGTCGTGGGCGTGGCGATGTTCAGCGCATCCGAATTTTCCGCCGCCTCGGCAATGGATTTAAAAATCCGGGCCTGGTGTTTGGCCGCCACGCGGCTGGCCGTATCCGGATTCGCGTCGTAAATGCCGGCCAATTCAACTTCGCCGGCCTTATGCATCTCGGCATAAAGCCGCGCATGATGCTGTCCCAGCGAGCCAACTCCCAGGACGGCAACGCGGACTTTGTTATTCGTGGTATTTGATATCGATTGTGTGACTGCCACGAATGAAGTGTGCCAGCTTTAGGACGACCCTAAAAGCGCAAATGAATGTTTGGTGTGCACGCTTTAGCGTGTTCTGGAACAGCATGCAGTGCGTCGAATATCTTGCGTCCCTTTCGTCCGTTAAGTCCCTTTATGATTTCCATTGCTCTCACGTTCTCACGCTCCTTCCCAACTTCCTCATTACAATCCGATCCGCTCAATTCTCCAAAATGGCTAAAACAGGATTTTGAATAATGATCTGTCCGATCCGTCCAATTTAGGACTGCTCAGAACCCAAACGGGCGGCAAAGAGGCGCATGAGAAGCTGGCGGCAGGCTTCGCGTTGACGGTGCATCTTCTTATAAATAAATACCGCCAATATGATGAACGTGAGGAGGCAGACCGACGACCCTGCGAACAGGCCCAGCACGATATTCATGATAAATCGCTGCGCTTCGTAGGAAAAACTTGGGACTAAATTCCACGGCCAGGCGAGGCCGGCGGCGGCGGGCAGAATCAAGGCTCCCATTAGCACGGACGCGCGCTGAACGGCGCGCAACTCACACTGGAGCCGGGTAAGCTTCTCCGTCATTGCATGGCGCTCGGGGCTGTCGTCGTAGCGAAGACAGTGCTTCAGGAATTCGGTATGGTCGTGATGTTCACTCATGTTATTGCTCATGTTTTGTAATGTTTGAATAAGGTCGAAGCCTGCTCCAAATTGTTCCCGATTTTCGGGTTTCGAATCATCACCGAACGAAGTTCACCTGAAGATTTGCCGCATTTGAAACTAAAAAGCTGTCCGACGAACGGTCACAAAGTAGCCCACTCCTAAAAAATGGCAAATGAATTTTCGAGGCAAATTGAATATAAAATAGGGCGAAAACATTTCGTGCGAATCCCGAAGGGATTAGTGGAAATAGCCCGGCGTTTGAACGCCGGGTTTGAACAGAACAGCGCACGAGTCCCGGAGGGACGGCTGGATATTTTACCCCTAATTCCAACGCGTTCGTATTCAGCCGTCCCCACAAGGGACAATGGAAAGCTTCAACGAAATTCCAAAGACGAAAGCTTGAAAGACAACATTTTCATCACCAAACTTTTGTTAAAATGAAATTCCGTCTTCTTTTTGTATTCATCATGAGCCTGATCAGCATCGCTTCCGCCGGTTCCGCGCCAGGTTGGTCCACTCTTGGCGCCATGCCCTCGCCGAATTGGGATGGCAAGACGCTGCTGTTTCGAAGCGCGCAGGGCACGCTGGCCATTACGCCCCTCTCCGACGACATCATCCGGGTCCGATTTACCCAGGCACAGGATTTTGGCCGCGATTATTCGTATGCCGTGGTCAATCGCGATTTCACTATCAGAACGGTCAAAACCGATATTCGGCCGGACGTGACGACGCTCACGACGGCGTCTCTCAAAGTCATCATCCAGCAATCGCCGCTCCGAATATCCTTTGCCAACGCCGCCGGGGATATTTTGGACGCGGACGATCCATTGCGCGGCATTTCCTTCGCGGGCTCCGAATTTCGAATCGCAAAAAAGCTGGGCGATGACCAGCACGTTTATGGTTTCGGCGAAAAGACAGGCCGCCTGAACAAGCGGGGCTGGCAGCTCGGAGGCTACAACTACGTGATGTGGAATTCAGACACGCCCACCTATGATTCAAGCACGGACCCGCTGTACTCCGACATCCCCTTTTTCATGGTGACACGCGGCGGCGCGGCGCACGGGATTTTTCTCGATAACACCTGGCGCAGCTTCTTCGATGTTGGCCGGGAAGACCAGCATCTGCTGACTTTTGGCGCAGCCGGCGGCGACCTGGATTATTATTTTATCAACGGCCCGGACCCCAAAAAGGTTGTCGAACGTTATACGGCGCTGACCGGACGCATGCCCTTGCCGCCCCGCTGGTCGCTCGGTTATCAGCAGTGCCGCTGGAGCTATTATCCTGAATCCCGCGTGCGCCTTCTGGCCGATACCTTCCGCCAAAAGCAGATTCCCGCGGACGGCCTCTGGCTCGACATCCATTATATGCAGGATTACATGCCGTTCACGTGGAACCACGAACGATTTCCTCATCCAAAGAAAATGATTTCCGATTTGCGCGCCCAGGGATTTCATGTGGTGACCATTCTCGACGGCCATCCGCCGGCGTTGAAGGGTTACGCGCCCTATGACGAAGGCATCGCTGGAAATTATTTTGTGAAAAATCCAGACGGCTCTGTCCTTGAAGGGCCGGTCTGGCCGTCCAATGCGGGAAGCCATCCCATGAGTGTCTTTCCGGATTTCAGCAATCCCGCTACGCGCAAATGGTGGGGCGGTCTGTATGAAAGCCTGCTCGACGCGGGGGTGTCCGGCATTTGGAACGACATGAACGAACCGTCCGTCTTTAACACGCTGAACGGCACAATGCCCGACGACGTGATCTTCAACAACGATGGCCAGCCCGCAACGAGCCTGCAAATGCATAACACCTTCGGCCAGCTCATGAGCCGTTCCACGTTTGAAGGCCTCAGCCGGTTGCAACCGGATAAACGCGCGTTTGTGCTCACACGCTCGACGTTTGCCGGCGGCCAGCGGTATGCGGCGCTGTGGACAGGCGATGCCAGCACAGATTGGCCCTCCCTGCGCCAATCGGTGTACACCTTGCTCGGCCTGGGTGTCTCGGGTTTTCCCTTCGTCGGCGCGGACATCGGCGGTTTTGGGCAGATGCCGTCGGCGGAACTCCTGACGCGTTGGTTGCAGGTGGGCGTCTTTTATCCGTTCATGCGGATGCACACGCCGATTGACACCCCGGACAAGGAGCCGTGGTCGTTCGGCTGGAAGTATGAAGCCGTCAACAAGCGCGCCATCGAGTTGCGCTACGAACTGTTGCCGTACATTTACAACGTGATGCAAAAGGCCAGCGAAACCGGCGTGCCCGCATTGCGGCCGCTCTTCCTGGATTTCCCTGACGACCCGAAAACCGCGACGATTGACGACCAGTTTCTTTTCGGCTCCGATCTGCTCGTCGCGCCGGTGTTGTGGGAAGGCGCCCAGAGCCGGGCGGTCTATCTTCCTGCCGGGGATTGGTACGATTATTGGACCGGCCGGCATTATTCAGGTCCAACCATGTTTTCCGTCGGCGTGACATTGGATTCGATTCCAATGTTTGTGCGCGGCGGCGGATTTATTTTCCGTCAACCCGTGGTGCAAAACACCGGCGAGATGTCCGGCAACCCGTTGCGCGTGCTCATCGCGCCGGCGCCAAATTCCAGTGCGTCACTGTATGAGGATGATGGCGAAAGCCTGAAATATCGGCACGGCGACTTCATGCGACGCGAGTTCACGCAATCCAGTCCAGAAGGAAAGCGCATCTTCGAAATCTCGACGCCCGAAGGTTCCTGGCGTCCGGCGAAACGTGATTTGATTTTGGAGACATGGATGGATCACGCCCCTCAAAGCGTGATTGAGCAAGCTGGCGCCGGAACCGGCCCGGGCGAAATGTTGCCGCAGTTGAATGCCGACGCCCTTGTGAATGCGCCTAAGGGCTGGTCATTTTCCAACGGGCTACTGACCATCAAGGACGATGACAGGTTCGAGGCGGTGAGATTCGAAGTCGATTTCTCAGCGCCGTAGGCGCGGCGTATTTGTAGTATCGATCGAGAACAGAGCCCCAAGCTCCATCAGGAGCGGCGTCTTCCGTGTCCGTCCATGGTGTCCATTTCGTCCATTATGTCCATTATGTCCCATTCGTCCTTCGTGTCTCTTTCGTCCTTTGTGTCTCTTTCGTCCTTTGTGTCCCTTCTACCGCCGCGCCCACCAAAAAAACCTTGACTCACGTAAAAACTTAGTCATAATTCACTCAGTCATGAAGTGCGCCCTCGGAATACTCCCACTGTTCGCCGCGCTTTTCCTTTCATCCCTCTACGCCCACGCTCAAGGCGTCACGCATTACGTCGATTTGGACTGCACCAACCCCGTCCCGCCCTACACCGACTGGACCACAGCCGCTACGAACATTCAAAACGCCGTTGACGCCGCCAGCCCCGGCGATCTGGTCCTCGTGACCAACGGCGTCTACAGTAGCGGCGGAAGAATTGTATCCGGCACAACTACCAATTGCATAGTTGTGACCAATGCCATTACCGTTCAGAGCGTAAATGGCCCCTCCCTCACAATCATTCAAGCATACCCTAGCCCCGGCCTGACAAACGGCTCACAGCGCTGCGCTTATTTGGGAACCGGTTCGATTTTATCCGGATTTACCCTGATGAACGGCTCAGCGACAAATGATCACGGCGGCGGAATCTATTGCAACTCCGGCAATTGCATCGTCTCGAATTGCGTGATTGCCGGCAATTGGGCCCAGAGCCAGGGCGGTGGCGGCTACGGTGGCACGTACTACTATTGCCTGATTAGCAGCAACGGATCACCCGGCTCGGGCGGCGGCGTTTCGCTCTCCTCCAGCTCTGCGGTTTTCAACTGTCTGGTAAATAGCAACAATGCCTCCGGGAGCGGCGGGGGAATTTATAGCGCTACTGGCTTTAACCCCATTATCTCGAACTGCGTAATTACATGTAACTTTGGCGGAAACGGCGGCGGCGGCTGCAATGGCTCGTACTATAATTGCATCATTAGCAGCAATTCTTGTGCAGACGATGGAGGAGGGCTTGATCTTACAGGATCGGTTCTAAACAATTGCCTTATTGCAGATAATTTTTGCCTGTTCGAGGGCGGCGGCATTTATGCCGGTGGTTTAACCATGGTTAACTGCACAGTTGCCAAAAATTTTTCCTACGACAACGTTGGCGGGATTTATGCTTATCCCCCAACCGCTTATCTAACCAATTCCATTGTTTGCTACAATACCGTTTCGGCATATACGCCTCAACCCGTCGATCTTGCAGGCACGGTAAACCTTTGCAACTGCTGCGTGACAAATGTCGGCGGTGTAAACGACATCGTCGCCCCGCCCGGTTTTGTCAACGTGGACGGCAGCGATTTCCAACTGGCCGCATGGTCTCCTTGTATTGACGCAGGCACAAACTCCGCTGTGACCAGCAGCGTTGATTTGGCTGGCAACCCGCGCATCGTAAACGGCACGGTGGATATCGGCGCGTACGAATATCAGTATCAGTTTACCAACCTGATTCGTTATGTCTCTCTAAACAACAGCAACGCAACTCCCCCATTTACCAACTGGACGACAGCTGCCAGTAATATTCAGTCCGCCATTGATATTGCAAATCCCAGCGACTTCATCGTCGTGTCCAACGGGATCTATAACAAAGGTGGCCGCCTGGCAAACGATGAAACCACAAACCGAATCGTCGTGAATGTGCCTGTTACAGTTCAAGCGTTGTCTGGCACGGCAGATACCTTTATTCAAGGCGGTTTGTTTCCCAATTATTCTGCCATGCGTTGTGCCTATGTCACGAACGGCGCAACCTTGATAGGTTTCACTTTAACCAACGGGTACTCAACCGGGAGCGCAACCAATAACACTGGCGGCGGCGTCTGGTGTGAATCGTCAGCGGCGACCATAATTAGCTGCGACCTTGCGTACAATGAGGTGCAAGCAGGTAATGGCGGTGGAGCGTACTCAGGCACGCTGATCGATTGCCTTTTCAGTCAAAATTACGCTCGGAGCGGCGGTGGAGCGTATTCGTCAACGTTGGTCGGCTGTGTCCTAACGAATAATTTCGCCCCATATGGGGCAGGAGCCTTTTTCGGTGTTTTAAGCAATTGCTCGCTGGTCGACAACATCGGCACTTTAGGAGCGGGAACCTGTTCAAACGTACTGTACAATTGCTTGGTAGTGTCGAATTCGTCGGATGAATACGGCGGAGGCGCCTATTCCTGCATTCTGAGCAATTCCACATTGCTCGGAAACAAGGCTACAATGAACGGCGGCGGAGCCTATTCCAGCACGCTGGCCAATTGCACACTCATCGGAAATATCGCAACCAATACCGGTGGAGGAGCGTATTCCAGCACTCTCAGCGATTGCACCTTGACCGAAAACTGGGCGACAAACGGCGGCGCAGCCGCCTACGGATTCCTTTTCAATTGCACATTGACTGATAATACAGCTTTAGATAATGGCGGAGGCGTGCTTGATTCAACTCTGACGAACTGCATTCTGCTTGCCAATATAGCTACCAATGGTGGAGGCGCGTTTGGAGCCACGCTTAGTGATTGCCTCATCTCGAGCAACTCGGGGCTTGCGTACGGTGGCGGAACGTGTTTTGGGACGCTTTCGAATTGTGCCATTTCAAATAATGCCGCTGGTTTTGGCGGCGGCGTGGCCTCCAATACCCTCTACAATTGTACCGTTGCCTTTAATAAGGCGTCATTACAGGGCGGCGGGAGTTACGCCGGCACTTTGAACAATTGCTTGATCTTGAGCAATGTGGCCTCTGCATTCCAGCCCGATATTCCGGTTGCTGGCGGCGGTTCGTGTTTATCTGTTTTGAATTCTTGTGACCTATTTAACAATGTGGTTTCAGGCTCGGGGAGCGGGACTGGAGGCGGTGCCTGCGCGGGAGTTCTGTCAGATTGTATCCTGAGCAATAACGTCGCCTCTGGCGTCACGGTCCTCCAGCCGGCATACGGAGGCGGCGCTGCGAACGCGATCTTGACCAATTGCCTCGTCATAAACAATAGACTCGACAGCCTGAATGGCGGGCTCGGGGGCGGCGCGTATGACTGTTACTTAAACAACTGCACCATCGCATCGAACGCAGCATATGCCGCTGGAGTCGTGGGGGGTGGCGCAACAAACTGCATTATTTATTATAATGTCGGTGTAAATTCAAACTGGTATAGCGCCAGCAGTGGCACATTTGTCGATTGCTGTACAGCCCCATTGCCAACCACATCGCATAGCCTCGGCAATTTTACAAACGCGCCGCTTTTCGTAAGCACCAACGATTTCCATCTCCAATCCAACTCCCCATGCATCAACTCCGGAAATAACGCGTACGTTGCCACTGGCACGGACTTGGATGGCAATCCTCGCATCGTCGGCGGCACGGTAGACGTAGGCGCATACGAATATCAAACACCCACCTCAGTCATTTCCTACGCCTACCTTCAGAATTACGGCCTGCCAACAGACGGCTCTGTAGATTATGCCGATCTGGACGGAACCGCCTTTGACGTCTATGAGGATTGGATTGCCGGCCTCAACCCCACAAATCCCGCTTCCGTCCTTGCCATGTTTCCGCCCCCGGCCACAAATAACATCTCCGGCCTGACCATCAGTTGGCAAAGTGTCAGCGGTATCTTTTACAACCTCCAACGCTCCACAAATCTCTCCGCCCAACCCGCCTTCCAAACCATCCACACCAACATCCCCGGCCAGACCGGCACGACCGCCTACACAGACACCTCAGCCACCAACGACGTCCCATACTTTTACCGCGTCAACGTCCCATAACACTTTCGTCCCTTTGGTCCCTTCCGTCCCTTTTCCCGCTCTAAAAGCAACCCGCCGCGCCTGGCGCAACCATTGCACCAAACGCAGCAGGTTCACTTTGGCATTCATGGCACTCACGGCGCTCATGGCACTCTCCTAATCCACTCCGCCATCGGTTGCTCCGACGTCAGCGCATACTGCCGTCCCTTCTTCCTCAGCCACCCATCCTTAATGGCCTTGGTCGCGTGTTTCGAAACGTGCCCTTTCGAGATTCCCATCCGCGCAGCAATATCCGTGGCACTGACAAGACCATCTTCAATGCACTGTCGAAACTGCAGCGGCACCGACAGCGTCGTGCAGGATATATGCATCTTCGGATCATTCGGAGCCTTGATAAACCGCCATTCCAACGTCGGACAATCCGCCTCAGTCCCATTGCGATTTTTTATAAACTTTGTTACGAACCGCGCCCCTTGGCGGGCGTCGCCAACATCAATCAATTCCGATAAATTGATGATCCAAAACGCCGCGTCTTCCCGCCGCGACGTGCCCCGCATCAATCCATTGCGCCCCGTGTGCGCAACAAAGACAACCGCAATCCGGTTGCGCCGCAAGTCCAGCAGCCATGGCAATACCCGCTCCCACGCGTCCGCGTCATTCTCCCGCATTCCGTAAAATAGGCACGAGAGATTATCCAGGAACAAAATCTCGATCCTGTCTCGCCTGCACCGGTCCAAAAGTGCGGCTTGCGGCCCCGGTTCTGCCAGGTTCAACGCGTCGCCCGTATGATGAAATAACGCTTCATGCTGCAAATAGAATAGCCCCGATGCGCCCGCGGCCGCTAACGCCAGGTCCCGTTCTCGACTCCCATCCCATGGCATCTCACCGTCCACATAGAGCACACGTCGCGGCCCGTGGATATTCCATTCGGGAATGGCGCCCGTGCCTCCGCCTTCGGCGCATTTGCGCGCCAGAAACATGGCCAGCCACGTCTTGCCTGACCCGCGTGGCCCGCAAATAAATCCCAAATCGCCCTTCTTGAACCATTTCCCAATAATCGCGTCCCGCGGCGGGACCACGATCCCTCCCAATCCGCCGCAACTGATCGTCCTTTCAAAGTGCGCATGCCACTTTGCCTTCGATTCAGCCACCGCTGCCTGTTCCTTGTTCTCCGGCGTATTCTCCATCCCGTTCTTCGTCTCTGTCTCCGTTGTATTCATTGTTAAGTTTCCTTTCATTTCAGTTTTATTGTTCTAACGTGGCAACTATGAACGAGGGGGTTGGACATTGGCTGTCCATGTGAATAACTTTTTCAAACTAAAATCGTCCTCGTCCTCGAAATCTTGAATACATCCCTTGCCGTAAAAACGCTAAACATATATACAAATTACCCATGAAACGAAGCCCCAAAAATCAGCCCTTCGTTTGCATGTGAATTATCGCTGTCCCTCCCAAAAAACATTCAAATTCACCAACAAAAACGCACGTTTCTGCCGCTCAAACGGATCGGCCACCCGCTTCGTTTCACGTTTCCCCTCCTATACACAGAAAATTTGGAAACGAAGCCCTCGTAGCGCAGGTTTCCAAACCTGCCGTGTCGCCGATTTCCAAATCGGCTAACCGTGCGGCGTCGCGCGACCAACGAATTCAATACCAACGACCCAAACTCACCTGTCCGCCACACCCACCCAACCTAAACAGAGTCTCGTGACCTTGAATCCTACGTTCTCCCTAACGATCACCGCCCTGTTAAAGCCCGCAATTCCACTCAAAATAAAACCCGCATTTTGGAAATCCAAAAATTTCTGTTTCATTTCCCCCGCGTCAATATTGGCGTTTGCGGGGGTTCCAAATCTATTTCTTGTACTCGTCCTGCATTCGCGAGAAATTCGTAGCATGATAGACCAGATCGAAGATTCAGAGCCGGCATCAACATTAACATCAACAGAAACAGGAACTGAAACAGTTACCGTCGCGTTCGTGGAACGCATTTCCCATCGCGTCGCCATGGGCATACCGCTTGACCTTGCCCTTGCGGGGGAATCTGTGACCGAGGAAAATTATAAAGAACACTTGGAAGCGGATCCCGAACTCGCCCGTATCGAGGGAGCGGCAAGGTGCAGATTTGTCGAACAGGCCATTGCCGCGCTGCTGGCTGTGGAGAATCCCAGTACGAATATTCGCTGGCTGTTGGAGCGGCTTTATCCAGAGGAATTCTGTCTACGGCGTGCGGCGGACGATGCCGAGAAGGAAAAGCCCAGGCAAACCATTCTGGGAGTGCCCGAAGAATTCACCGAACAGATGCGCGCGGAGGCGCTGGCGCGGGAGAGGGAGTGGTGGGCAAGCCGCCAATAATACGAAGATGAGGGGATCCGCAGATTTCGCAGATTAACGCAGATAAAACAATGAGGAAGGCAGGAAATCAGGAACGAACTTTGAAAAAATTCCTTTCTTCCTGCCTTCCTCATTTATCTTGTCGGTGAATCTGCGAAAATCGGCGCAATCTGCGGATGAAAACTTGTGGGTTGGGAAAAACTTGAAACGTCAAACTTGTCGGGACTAAACTGCCAACCGTGTCCATTTTGGCGTACATCGTCGTTGCGATTGTGGCGTATCTGCTTGGGTCGATTCCAACCGGATTCCTGGTGGCGAAGGCGCGGGGGATTGATATTCGGGCCGTCGGCAGTGGAAATATCGGCGCGGCCAATACGTTCCGCGCAGTTGGACGGACCGCCGGTATTTTCGTTTTGTTCGCGGACGCCCTGAAAGGTTTTGTTGCGGTTGAGTTGTGCTATTTGATTTTGCCCCTTTTGGGTGTCACGGGCCCTGGCGTGGGAATTCATTATCGGGTTGTCGCCGGAATTTTTGCGGTGCTGGGACATAATTACACCTGTTGGCTCGGATTCAAAGGCGGCAAAGGCATCGCCACAACCGCGGGTGTGTACCTGGCACTTGTGCCGTTGTCGGTTGGCCTGGGGTTGGTGGCGTTTATCGTGGCGCTGTTGCTGACGCGCTTTACGTCGGTCGGTTCGATGGTAGCTGCGATTGTCCTGACGCTCGTGGTTTGCCTCACGCGATCGGATTTGACGCTGATACTTGTGACCATCGCCCTGTGCATTCTCGCAATCTTGAAACACAGGACGAATATTCAGCGTTTGATTGCCGGCACGGAGAATCGGATTCAGTTTGGCAAGAGGAAACCCGAAGGTTAAAGATTCCGCAGATTCACGCGGATTAAAAATTAGGAAAACAGGAACGGATATCAGAAAAATTCCTTTCTTCCTAATTTCCTTATTCATCTGATTTTTCAAATCTGCGAAAATCGGCGCAATCTGCGGATAAAATCCGTGTTTTAGCTTTGTAACGCGGATTTAATCTCTTTCAAAAGATCCGGGTGGGATTCCACGGCTTTGAATTGCGGAAATTCCTTTTTCACATTGTCCGGGGCGTGGATCAAAAATCCGGTGTTGGCTTCGAGGAGCATGCCGGTGTCGTTGTAGGAATCGCCGGCGGAAATGACGTTATAGTTCAATTGTTTGAGCGCGGCGACGGTTTTGCGCTTTTGGTCGGCGATGCGCAATTTGTAGTTCACAATCCGATCGTCTTCGACGACGAGTTTGTGGCAAAACAGCGTCGGATAGTTCAACTGTTTCATCAGCGGCGCGGCAAATTGTTCGAACGTGTCCGACAGGATGAGGACCTGGACGAGCCAGCGAAGTTCATCGAGAAATTCTTTTGCGCCGTCGAGCGGTTTGAGCGAGCCGATGACGTCCTGAATATCGGACAATTTCAAATGATGACGGGCGAGGATTTCCAGGCGGCCGCGCATGAGTTTGTCGTAGTCGGGTTCGTCGCGGGTAGTCCGGCGCAGTTCAGGGATTTTGGTCTTTTCGGCTACAGCAATCCAGATTTCAGGCGTCAACACGCCTTCCATGTCCAGGGTGACAATTGATTGTTTCACCCGCAGATTGTTCCAAATTCGTCCCAAAGATTCAATCCGCAGATGACGCAGATTTTTGCAGATTAAGATAATGAGGAAGGCAGGAAGAATGAACAACGAAGACGCAAAGACGCGAAGTTCTCTAGACAGAATGAACAGAATGAACAGAATGAAGATTTTTGCAGATTTAAAAATCAGATGAATGAGGAAGTCAGGAACTCAGGAAAAGGCCTGGAACGCTCCATGAACCGCAGTGTGGTGGAACACGGCGCGCTGCGCCGTGTAGCGCCGCGTGCAGCGGCGCAACGTGCGGATACACCCCATGAATCCTGTACGAAATGATCCCCTTCGCCCCGGCCCTCACCTCACCCTTACCCTCTCCCCTCCCATCAGATCCGGCTTCGCTAAAGCTACGCCGGACCCGATGGGAGCGGAGAGGGGACAGCTATCGGGCACTGTCGTAATTCTCAGATCAACCAGTGGTCACCGGCTTCGTCCGTTTTAGCGCTTCAACGCTTCAACGAGTCCAGTTCGCGTCTGGCTTCCGTGAAATCGGGTTTGATGGCCAGGGCGGCGGCAAAGTGGTCGGCGGCTTCCTTCGGCTGGCCGTGCTGCATTAAGAAAACGCCGAAGTCGTATTGTGCAATGGCGTTGCCGGGCCACAGTTGAATTGCGGTAGCCAGATGATTGGAGGCGCCGACGGGATCACCCAGCACAATCAGATTCATGCCATCGTCGTATTGCGCCAGGGGATAATCCGGTTCTATGCGGACAGCTTCATCGAAGCATTGTTGCGCGAGGTCGAACCTCCCGGAGCTTTTCAAGCATTTGCCCAGGCAATCGTCGGCGGCGTAGTTGTCCGTGGTTACCGATACCGTGTGTGTGAAAATGGCAATGCTGTTCCGCCAATAACTTAATTGTTTAACAGTGAGGCAAATGCACAGGCACAGCGCCAGACCGCCCGCGACCGCGCATGTTATGGCCTTTCGTGGCTCGGATGCCAAAAAATCACTGACACCCCAGGTCACGAGTATAAAAATTCCGATGGATGGCAGATAGGTGTATCGGTCGGCGATGGATTGGATGCCGGCCTGGACAATGCCAATGACCGGCACCAATGTTCCGAGGAACCAAAACCAGCCCACGGCGAGCCAGGGAAAGCGCCTGGCCTGAAAAAGGAAAATGATGCTTAGAAGGAGCAGCACTGTTCCGGCAGCAATCACAGCCAATAATGGCAGTGAATGCGGGTAGGGATAAATCAATGCCAGGTCGGTCGGCACAAATATTTTGGACAGGTAACGGAGATAGGACATCAAGGCATTTGCGAGGCGGAACGAGAAGGGCAGGGAGGTCGCAGACCACATGGCACCCTTTTGGACTGCAAGGGTGATGATGCATGAGGCGGCGGAGAGGGCGAAAAAGGGGAGTTTTTCGAAAATCAAGCGTTGAAGCGTTGAAGCGTTGAAGCGTTGAAGCGGCCAGTAGTCGAGCAGGAGCAGGACGAAGGGCAGGGTGACGACCATGGGTTTGGACATTAGGCCGCAGGCGAAGAAGAGGAGCGACAGGTAGTAAAAGGGCGAGGATAGAGGATGGAGAACGGAAAGTGGGCGGACCCTCACCTCACCCTGACCCACTCCCCTCCCATCCGATCCGGCTTCGCTATAGCGACGTCGGACAGATGGGAGCGGAGAGGGGACAGCGGTTGAACGTTGGTCGTTGTCCTGAAGATTTTTCGCGGATGCCGAGGATTTATCTGCCGAGGACGAGGACGAGGACGATTCCCTTTTGCCCCTGGCGTAGTGGGCGTAGCAGAGCAGGGTGAGCATCCAGAAGAAGGCGCTAAGGACGTCTTTGCGTTCGGAGGCCCAGGCGACCGATTCGACATGGAGAGGGTGCCAGGCAAATAACGCGGACACAAAGGCGCTACGCCACATTGCGCCGGTCATGTAGTTTAACAGGATGAATAGCAGCAGGGTGTTTGCCGTGTGGAAGAGGACGTTCATCAAATGATGCGCTCCCGGATTTAGACCGAAGAGCTGGTAGTCCAGCATGTGAGAAATCCATGTGAGGGGATGCCAGTTGTCGGCGTCGCCGCTCTTGAATGCCCACACGACGCCGGGCCACGTCAGCCCGGCTTTGACGTGAGCGTTGTCCTGGATGTAATCCGGGTCATCGTAATTGATGAACTCGTGCCGAATGACCGGTGAATAGACCGCGATCGTTCCCAGTGCCAGGGCCAGGCAAATGATTGTGATTAATTGTTTATTGGAAAGTTTCAACGAGTCAAAATCACGGGCCGTAGCGCAGACTTCCAAGTCTGCTGTATCGCAGGTTTCTAAACCTGCGAATCGTGCGAGGTCGTACGTCTGCCGATTTGGAAATCGGCGATACGGCAGGTTTGGAAACCTGCGCTACGGCGCAGCGGTTCATGTTTTTGAAATTAACGGAGTTGTGGATGCGCGGCCAGAATTTCGTCCTGTTCCTTTTTTGCGTCGGCAAAGTTGGGCGACAGCTCCAATGTTTTGCGATATTCTGTCACGGCTTGTGACCATTCGTTCTGCTCACGCAATGCCTCAGCCAGGCGATAGTGCGCCTTGGATTCATTCGGTGTCAGGCGCAGTTCCTGTAAAAATTGGTCCGCGGCTTTCCCGGGTTGACGGTTATTGAGATAGGCGAATCCCAGGTTGAATCGGGCTTCGGCGTCATTGGGCTGCAATTGAACTGCGCGGACGAATTCCGGTATGGCATCGGCCAGTTTGCCCTCGTTTGCCAGAGCTACGGCGAGGTTTGCGTGAGCAGTGGCAAAATCGGGCTTGAACCGGACGGCCTCGGAAAACTGTTTAATGGCCTCCGCCGGTTGAGAGCCACTCAGCAGGACAGTTCCCAGATCGTAGTGGAATTGCGGATTGCCGGGGTCAAGTGCTACGGCCCGGGCCAGTTCATCAGCGGCTTTTTGCAAGTAGCCTTGCTTCAAATATGCTTTGCCAAGGGCATTGTGCGCTTCAGGAAATTCGGGGTCGTCCTTGATCGCGGCTTGGAAGCGGGCGATGGCGTCGTCGATTCTGCCGTGCTCGAGCAGAAATTTGCCGAGGTTATATTGAAAGCCCGAATTGTCGGGTGCTGTTTGCGCGGCGGTGGTCAAATGCGTCAACGCTTCGCTCGGATATCCCAGGTTCCAGAGAACCTGGCCAAGAAAGAATTGTCCTGCGGGATAATGCGGATCAATCCGCACGGCTTCCCGGCAATATTTCAGGGCATTAGTGTCGTCGCCGGCGACGTCCAACGCCTGGCCCAGGCAGGCGCAAGCCACGGCGTTGTCCGTGGTTACTCGAATGGCATGATTGAAAAGGGTGACGCTGTTGCGCCAATACTTGATCTGGAAAAACGTAAGGCCGATGCATATGTCGAGCACGATACCTGCGGCTATGACTGAAAGAACGGGTTGACTCCGCAAGAGGATCGTTATGTCCCGCGCTGGATAGACTCGCTTCAGGGGTCCCGGAACGCTGTGATCTTGTAGGAGATCGGCCACCACCCACGTGACCAAAATGAACAGGCCGATGTCGGGCAGATAGGTATAACGGTCGGCCATGGATGCCGGACCGATCTCGACGAAACCGATTACCGGCACGAGCGTGCCCAGGAACCAAAACCATCCCATGAATAAATAAGGCCGGCGCCGGGCCAACGCAATGATCACAATCGAAGTGGCGGCCAATAAAAGTCCGCTGGCAATTCCTAAAGTGGCAAGCCCATCACGGACATACGGATAAACTATAGACAGGTCCGTGGGCCAAAACGTCTTCGAGATATATCGGTCATATGCCCACATGGCGTTGGAAACGCGAATGGACAGGGGATCATTCACCACGACTGCCCCGCCGTGTCTTTGGACCAGGTAGGTGACGGCGCAGGCGAGGAAGGAAAGAGCGAGGAAGGGGAGTTTTTCGACAATCACACGTTGAAGCGTCGAAGCGTTGAAGCGCTGAAGCGGCCAGAAGTCCAGCAGGAGCAGGACGAATGGTAATGTCACGACCATGGGTTTGGACATTAGGCCGCAGGCGAAGAAGAAAAGTGCCAGATAGTAAAAGGGCGAGGATAGAGGATGGAGGATGGAGGAGCGGTTTGCACCGCAGCCATCGTGGACGGCCGGATCGTTTTTCGAGAACCCGCCTTCGCCTGGCTTCGGCGCGGCAAGCGAGGACGAGGACGAGGACGATTCCCCTTGGCCCCTGGCGTAGTGGGCGTAGCATAACAATGTGAGCATCCAGAAGAATGCGCTTAGGACATCTTTGCGTTCGGATGCCCAGGCGACGGATTCGACGTGGAGGGGATGCCAGGCGAATAGCGCGGCTACGAAGGCGCTGCGCCACATCGCGCCGGTCATGTAGTTTAACAGGATGAACAGCAGCAGGGTGTTTGCTGTGTGGAAGAGGACGTTCATCAAATGATGCGCTCCCGGATTTAGACCGAAGAGCTGGTAGTCCAGCATGTGAGAAATCCAGGTGAGGGGATGCCAGTTGGCGGCGTAACCGCTTTTGAAGGCCCAAACGATGCCGGACCAGGTCAGTCCCGCCTTGATGTGGGGATTGTCGGTGACATAGGCGTTGTCATCGAAATTAATGAACGCGTCGTGCGTGGTGGGCCAATAGAGAGCAAGCGTTCCGACGGCAAGAGCAATGCAGATGCACCAAAGCTGTTTTCCAGATGCGGGCTGCATGAATGATTCCAAATTACAACGGAACAATTTCGCGATGGCGCTGCACGAAGCGGCAGGATTTTGTGTACCCGACGCCGCGGGCCAGTTCAACGGCTTCGGCGAAGTTCATGCCGACTTCGCCCGGCGCATGGGCGTCCGAGCCAAAAGTGATGGGAACGTCTTTTTGAAAGGCCATGCGCAGAAGATTGCGGTTTGGATAGATTTCGTTGCAATCCTTTCGCAGCCCGGCGGTGTTCAGTTCAATGGCGCAGCTGGATTTTTTGGCTGCATCGAGGAATTTTTCGTAAAGCGGCGCGGCGTTTTCCGGCGGCCGATGTCCGAATTTTTTGGGCAGGTCGGCGTGGCCGATGATTTCAAACAGCCCGGACGCCGCCGCCTGCGCCAGGCGATCGAAGTAAATCCGCCAGACTTCAAATGAGTCCCGATTTTTCCATTGAGAAATCTGTTTCGGATCGTCAATGGCCCAGTCGTCTGAAACATAATGGACCGAGCCGATGAAATAGTCCCAGGGATACAGGCTGGCCAGTTCGCGGATCCAATCTTCGCCGTTTGGGAAATAGTCCACTTCCAGGGCCATGCGGATTTGGAGTTGGGGAAAGGTCTTTTGGGTGCGGCGGACGTCGTCGACGTAGATTGCCAACTTGTCGAAATTCATGCGCCATTCGTCAAAATCGTCCTGGCGCATGGGCGAATGGTCGGAGATACCGATTTCCGTCAGGCCCAGTTCGAGGGCGCGGCGCGCGTATTCCTCCGGTTCGCCGACGGCGTGGCGGCACAGCGGGGTGTGCATGTGATAATCTACGGGCAAAGCCATGGGACAATTAAAAGGGAAAAAGGAAAAAGGGAAAAGGCGAAACAAGCATGCGTTGAAATGTTGAAGCATTGAAGCGGGGTCATCTGCAAAGCCGAGATGAGCGAATAGATTGGACAAAGCATCGCGATATGAAGATGATCATAAAAAAGGAAAGGAGCGGAGTGACTTATGAGTGACAAAAAAAATGCCGGTTTGAAACGCTGGCATTTGAAGAGTCGAGTTGTCCTGATGGTGTTGGGGGCGATTGCGATCATCGTTTATCTGCTGCAAGCCGGGCTTGCCAAACAGTATGCAGGCCTTGGGGCTGCGCTCTGTGTTGTCTCCGTCGGTGGTTTTCTCATTTGGCACGCGATGCATGTGTTTCTTGAGGAGGACACAATTGAAGAGCGGGAGATTAATAAAAATCCGGCCGATGATAATCCGGGTAAGACGTCCAATTAAAAAGGAAGTCCTTGCGGACGGCCAAGAAAAAGCAAAAGGGAAGCTGAAGCTCCAAAATCCAAGCACCAACCTCCTGAGAAGCTTCAAGGTTCCAACAACCCATATTGCGGGTTTGGTGCTTGAATTTTCAATGGCGCCTCGAGCTTGGAAGTTGGGGCTTTCGTTTATAAGGGATTCTGTTAGGCTATCCGACCGCCTGTTGCAAAACGCCGGGCGGATTAGAAAGAACATAATTAAGAAACGTGGCCACGAATCCATTAGTTGAAATTCGCAGCGGACGCGCCGCAAAAGCGGAGACGCTGCGTTCCATGGGATTGAATCCTTATCCCTCGAAGAGCAAGCGGACGCATTTTACAAAGACGATTTTGGATGAGTTCAGCAGTCTCGAAGGCCAGACGGCGACAGTGGCCGGCCGGCTGATGTCCTGGCGGAAGCAGGGGGCGCTGGCCTTTGCCCATGTCCAGGACCAAACCGGAAAGCTGCAATTATTCCTGCGGCGCAATTTGGTTCAGCCCACCGACGCCGCTGAGGGACGACTCGGTTATGCCGAAACGAACTTGCTCGACCTCGGCGATATCATCGAAGCCACGGGCAAGATTGTAAGGACTGAACGCGGAGAGATTTCGGTTTTAGTGGAGTCGTTGCGGCTGTTGACCAAGGCGATTCGGCCATTGCCTGACCAATGGTCCGGGTTGAAGGACCGCGAGCAGGTGCTCCGCAAGCGTTACCTGGACACGACGCTCGAGCCGGATTCGTTCCAGCGATTTGGCGCAATTGCGAAAATTGTGGCGTCCATTCGGGCATTTTTGAAGGAGCGGGGATTTGTCGAATTTACCACTCCGATATTGCAGCCACAGTACGGGGGCGGAACGGCGAAGCCGTTCAAGACGCATGTCAATGCCCTGGGTTGCGAGATGTATTTGGCGATTTCCCATGAGCTGTATTTGAAACGGCTGATTGTGGCCGGCTACGACAAGGTATTTACGATTGGGCGTTATTTCCGGAACGAAGGGATTGACCGGAGTCATCATCCGGAATTCTCGATGGTGGAGACCATGGCCGCGTACGAAAACTACGAATACAACATGAACCTGATCGAGGACATGTTCCGGCACATCGCGCAAAATGTCTTTGGCAAAACTGAATTCAATGTGCGGGGCCATGTGATTGATTTTGGAAAACCGTGGCGCCGGGCGAGCATGTCGGATTTGGTGAAAGAAAAGACGGGCGTTGATTTTCGGCTGATTCAAAATGCCGAGGAAGCGAACCAAAAGCTCGGGGGCCTGAACATTCACGAGCCGCAGCCGACGGTTGGTGAAGCGCTGGTAAAAGCGTTTGAGGTTGCCGTCGAGAAAGATTTGGTTCAGCCGACGCTGGTGTATGGGCATCCGATTGAAATTTCGCCGCTGGCCAAGCCGCTGGCGGAAGACCCGCGTTTTGTGGAGCGGTTTGAAATCTTTATCGCGGGAATGGAGTGCGGTGATAATTGGTCTGAACAAAATGACCCGGTGAAGTTGCTTGAAACCTGGCGCAAATCGTATCGGGCTGAGGACCGGGACGCCGGAAAATTTCATACATTGGATTTCGATTTCATCGAGGCATTGGAATACGGAATGCCGCCGACCACGGGCATCGGCCCGGGCATCGAACGGATGGCGATGATTTTTACGGGACAGGAAAACATTGATGATGTGATTTTCTTTCCGATGATGCGTCCGATGGTTTCGCCGTTGAATTCGGCGATTTACGGCATCCAGGAGTCTGTTGCGCCGGTTGAGGATTTGGCATTGGCGCGGGAGGATTTTGAATCGCTTTGCCGAGACGGGGTCATCAAACCTCATGCGCGGAATTTGACGGTGAAGCCGCATGTGCGGATATGGAAATTGGCGTCCGGCGGCGCGCGCGCGAGCGGGCACGTGGAAATAGAAGGATTTTTTCTGAATAGCGTGATGCGCGTGGCAGGCTATAAAATCGGAGGAGCAGCACCAGAGCACCCTAAAGCGTGTACGCCAAGCGGCATCGAGAAAGAAGTCCTGAAATTGATAGAGACTTCGCCGGCGCAGTTTTTGAAGCAGACTTTTCCGGATTGTGAAGTGACGGTTTCACCGGCGACGGTGGCGTGAGAGACTACTTGTCGGACGGCTCTTTTGATGGCGCCCAAGGGTTGAAGGTTTGGCAGCCCATTGCCTGAAAATCTGTTTCGTCCGTTGTCCAAACAATTCGATTTGTCCGGCGTGCGCACGCCGCGATGAGTCCGTCAGGAAAGGACGGTTTGGCGGCGCTTTTGAAAATTGCCTCGCCGATAAGCCGCGATGCCTCGCGAAAATCGTCCGGCAAATGAGGCAGCGTCATCAGCGGCGCAATGGCAGCTTTGGAGAATTGCCGTACCTGTTCGCGGGTCTTTTTTTCGCGTGGCGCGTGGAGGCCAACTTCGAACTCGCCCACCGCAGCGTCACACGTTGCCAGATCGTCCTGATTTTCGATGAGTGACGCAAACCACAGCGGATCACGCTGCCCTTTGATAAGGATGGAAGAATCGATCAAGACCATAGGAGTGTCGGCTGACATCATCCATGTCTTTGATGATCTTTTCGAGGGAGTTGGCCGCTTCGGGCGTTGGTTTCAATCGGCGGAGACGTCTCGCGATCTTCGCACCCGAAGCCTTGCGCGGATGCGGAATAATGATAGCACACGGCTGGCCAAATTTTCGAATGACCACAGTTTCTCCGCGTTCGGCGCGTCCAAGAACTTTGGACGGCTTGCGGCTTAAAAGCGTTGCTGTGGCGTTGGTTATCACTTTACTACATTACCAGTTGTATCTATCCAGTCAAGGAGCATAGAGTTCCTAGCCTTGTTCGCTATCCTGGTTCGCCCGGTATTCGATGACGCGGACTTTTTCGAGGGTGACGAGGCCGCCTTTCATCATTTGATTGAGGATGGGCAGGAACGAATTGATTTTTTCTTCGGCGTCCACGATTTCGATGACCAGGGGCAAATCGTAGGAGAGCCGGAGGATTTTGCTGGTATGAAGGCGGCTGGACTTGCCGAATCCGACGGGCCCGCGCAATACGGTGGCGCCCGCCAGGTGCATTTCGCGCGCCTTAAGCACAATGGCTTCGTAAAGAGGCTTATGTTCCCAGCGATCGCTTTCGCCTAAAAAAATCCGCAATAACGTGGCGTCGTGAGGGATTTGCATATCAACGTCCTTTCATGGAATTGAGGAAACTTGCGGTCAGCCAGCCAAGCCATGCGGCCAGCAGACACAGGGCAACTGATAACATGACGTAAAGGCCGGCGTAGAGCCATTCGCCGTCTCGGGCGAGTGTGAGGGTCTGCAAACTGAAGGATGAAAAGGTGGTGTAGCCGCCGCAGATGCCGGTCATAAAAAACATGCGGGCCGTGGGCGAAACGAGCCATCGGCCTTCCGGGTCCGTGAGTGTGCCAAAAAACGTGATGAGGAAGGAGCCGGAGATGTTGATGAGGAGTGTCCCAGCGGGAAAGGTTTCGAAATGGCGCGATATAATGCCATTAATCCAAAAACGCGCCATGGTTCCAACCGCGCCGCCTATACCGAGCCAAAAGTATGTGACAAATGTGGGCATAAAAATCCTACCGACAGTTATGGTTTCGGTAGGAGTCATCAGCCTGATTCCGGCGGTTTTCCCTGGTTGGGAAGGCAGACCCCATTGCCGGTGGTATTTTACGGGTGATGCCGGTATTTGCAAGCGTTTTGGGAGGGGCGGAATTCGGGAACATTGAACATCGAACATCGAAGGGGAAGAGGGAAAGTTCGGGAATGAAAGGGCCGGATAGGACCCATAGCGCCTATATGCGCATTTGGATGTTTGATTTCTTGTGCGCGGCTGTTCAGTATTTCACCCATGCGTGTGACGTTTTTTTTATTAGGTATTGTGGCGGCGGCGATTCTGGCGGCAAGTTCGCTGTCATTAACAGCGGCGACTATCAACGGACAATATTATGTGCCATTGGCGGATTTTGCGCGGGCCAACGGCTTTCGTATTTATGCGGCGAAAGCAGGCGAAGACGTTTTGGTGAACAAAAATCTGCGGCTGGTTTTTGATGTGAATTCGGCGCAGGCACAGGTTGGGGGCGTGAACGTGCGGTTGTCGTATCCGATTGCGGGTGACCGCGGCGAATTGCTGGTTTCACAGTTGGATATTGGCACGGCGTTGCGTCCGTTGATTTTTCCCCAAAAATCGAACGGCCGGCGGATCACGACGATTTGCCTCGATCCGGGGCACGGAGGAAAGGACACGGGCAATCGTGTGGTCGGATTTTTGACGCATAATGAGAAGACGTACACGCTGGCATTGGCGTTGGAGTTGAAACGGCAACTGGCCATGGCCGGTTATCACGTCTTATTGACGCGGAGCAAGGACGTCTATGTGGAATTGCCGGATCGTCCGGCCATAGCGAACCGCGCCGGGGCGGATTTGTTCATCAGTTTACATTTTAACGCGACGCCAGTGGACAAGAATGATATTTCCGGGCCGGAGACTTATTGCATTACACCGGTGGGCGCGTCGTCGTCCAATGCTTCCGGCGAAAGCGGCGAGGTGGTTGGCACGGCGCCGACTGTCGCCAACCGCAGTGAAGACAAGAGCCTGCTGCTGGCGTATCAGATGGAGAAATCTCTGGTGGAAAATCTCCACGCAAATGACCGCGGAGTGCGCCGCGCGCGATTTGCCGTGCTCCGCGATGCGACTATGCCCGCGATTTTGATTGAGGGCGGTTATATGACCAATCCGACGGAAGGGAAAAAAATTTACAGCGCCGATTACCGCCGGCAAATGGCTGCGGCGATTGTGAAGGGGATTTTGGCGTATCAGAAATTGATGGCGCCGGGCGGAAAAAGCCGGGTTAATGGATAGATGGATTGTTTGGGGGAACATCGAACGTGCGGAAATGGGTCATATAGGACGTATAGGGCCTATAGGATGGGTTTTCGAGGACGAGGACGACGACGATTCCCCTTTGCCTAAAGAACGGCTGGAGTCAGGCCGCGTTTCAGGTCATTGTATTGGGGCATGTTTCGTCCCTGCATTGACTTGCATGAAGGCAAGGTGAAGCAAATTGTCGGCGGCACGCTGGGTGCGCCGGGAAATTTGCGCACGAATTTTGTGGCCACGCAGCCGGCGGCGTGGTTCGCGGAACTTTACAAGCGCGATGGATTGGCGGGCGGCCACGTCATTATGCTGGGCGCGGGAAATGAGAGAGAGGCGCGTTCGGCGCTGGCGGCATATCCCGGGGGCATGCAAATCGGCGGGGGCATCAACCCGTCAAATGCGCTGGGCTGGCTTGAGGCCGGCGCTTCGCACGTTATTGTGACGAGTTGGGTGTTTCGGGAAGGCAAGGTGGATTGGGAACGGCTTGGGGAATTGGTCAAAATCGTGGGAAAGGAACGGCTGGTGCTGGACTTAAGCTGCCGCAAGCGCGGCGAAAATTATTTCGTCGTGACCGATCGGTGGCAAAAATTTACCGAACTCATCGTGAATGAAGAAACGCTCCAGAAATTTTCCGCATATTGCGCGGAATTTTTGGTCCATGCCGTGGACGTGGAGGGTTTGTGCAACGGCATAGACAGCGAGCTGGTTTCAAAATTGGGTCGATGGACGCCGATACCGGCGACGTATGCGGGCGGCGCGAAGTCCATTTCAGATTTGGCGGAAGTCACGCGACTGGGCGCCGGGAAAATTGATTTAACGATTGGCTCGGCGCTGGATATTTTCGGCGGGCATGGGGTGAGATATGAGGAGTGTGTGGGGTTTAATCGAGGGAAACATCGAACATCGAACATCGAACATTGAACATCGAACATTGAACATCGAATGGAAGACCGTTTTAGTCATCGTCGCTGGTCGCTTTCACGAACTGGTTGGGATAGGGGACTGTTGAGCCTTTGGCGGCGCGCCAGAGGATGTGATTGAAAAGGTCTTCGGGACATTGATCTTCTTTTTCCAGCGGCAGTTTCGCGGATACGAGCGCGTCGCGGCGCAGAACGGCATCCTCGATATTTTTGGCCGGGGGGTTCATTTCATCCAACGGCACGGTGTTGTTCACGGCGTCGAATGGAGTCAAATCCGGCGTGTCCGTGAAACAATCAAACATAGGAGTGGCCGTGGCATCCAGTTGAGTCATTGGAGGAATGCCCAGGATGAGTTCGGTCGTCCGCAAAAGGCTGGTGGTATTGTATTGAGTGTTTACGACGGCGTGGCGTTTGGTGTAGGGGCTGATGACATAAGCGGTGGTGCGATATCCGCTGACATGGTCCCATCCATCCTGGGGATCGTCTTCTATGGCGAAAATGCATGTCGTGGGCCAAAACTTCGAGTGGCTCACGGCGTCCACGATGCGGCCCATGGCCAGGTCATTATCAGCGACCTGAGCGCGCGGCGTGGGTTCGCCGAACTTAGTGCCGCTGGTGTGGTCGTTCGGCACCCAGATGATTACCAGATTCGGAAAATTGTCCGCCGCCTCATATTCCTTCAAGTCTTTGGCGAAGGCCGCGGCGCGCGTGACGTCGGGGACAGTTAAATCGAAGCCCACGTAATTGCTGACTACAAACGGCCGCAACGAATCGATGTCGGGTTCGGCGGAATATTCAATGTTATTCGCGCCGCTGGTGTAATCCTGATACATGGTTTTCCAATCTTTCACAACCTTGCCAGTGTCCTTCCGCCAATGATGGGCGGTGGTGAATTCACCGAAGTCGGCCACCGATTTTCCGTGTTCGGACGCATCAGTCCAAATGAAGCCGGCGGGCGAATAGGCCATGGCATCGCGCCCGTCGGCATAGCCGCCGGCGGGATAGCTGCGCGGCCATCCAGCGAAACTGCGTTCCACGTAGTCGCTGTCGATGCCACTGACGGTCCATTGGTGGCCGCTGGCGCTCAAAATGCCGCAACAAAAGGTGTTATCGAGCAGTGTAAAATCGCTGACAAATTTATGCTGGTTGGGCGTGACATTCTCTCCGTAAATGCATAGGTCGGGGTTCCCGTTGCCTTCGCTGACATCGCCGAGGACCTGATCGTAGGAGCGGTTTTCCTTGATAATGTAAATGACGTGCTGAAAGACGCTCGGTTCGCCGACGCGCTCGGGCACGGGCCGGGCGGGTTGGTCCGCGCGCGGCGGAAGTTTTGCCCGGGCCAGCAACGGATAACGCAGGTCATCGAGCGCAGTTTCGGTGAATTTTTTCAATTGGCGTTCTGACGGCGCCGGCACGAGTGAAAGCGAACCGTAGTATTGGTGGGTATTGTAGCCCATGCCGCCTTTGGCTTTGTGGGCGAGCGGCTTCTGCATATCCGGATTGATGCCTTCGATATTCGCTACGTCGAGCCTCTTATGCGGCGCGTCAACGGCGATGGAGCCGGGGAACCAACCGGCCGGGATAAGACCGAGCATTTTCGAGTCGCCGGGTTTGAAATCGAAAACGGCAACGGCGTTTTGTGTGCCGTTGCAAACGTACAGCCGTTTGCCGCGTTTATCGAAGGCGAGGGCATTGGGTTGCGCTCCGAACAGGTCACCCGGATTCTGGCGCGCGCATAGTGTTTCGATGATCTTATCCGTCCTGGTGTCAATGATGGAGACTGTATCATCGGCGGCGTTGGCCACGGCCACGAAGTTGTGGTTGGGTGAAAGCGCGAGGCCGCAGGCATGCCGGCCGGTTAAAATTTCGTCGCCGGATTCCGATTGACGTTCCGCCAAATCCATCACGGATACGGAGCCTTCGCTTGCGACGGAGCGCTGGTCCACGCGGACCGTTCCGGTGCGTCCGATTGGCCCGACTGGACTGTTTGCGTCCGGCAGGCGGCCGCCCCAGTTGCTTACGTACATTTTATTTCTGCAGAGAACGACGTCATACGGGGCGACGCCGGTGTGCCACGAGTGAAGCAGTTTTCCCGACGCGGCATTGAATTCGGCAACCTTGTTTGCCACATTCAGCGCCACGTAAATTTTTGAACCATCGGGCGAAACGGCAATGCCGGCGGGGATTTCAAGGACTCGTCCAGGCGTGTTGGCCGGGGGCAGGGGGATGGAGAAGAGCGGCGAGACTTTATTGTCCTGGTCGACGCCGAACACTTTTATTTCGCCATTAACGTCGGAGAGATAAATGCGCGAACCGTCCGGCGAAAATGCGAGGCCCGTGAAACTCAATTTGGGTCGTTCATTCGGACTCAGGATGGGAGCGTCGATTGCTTTCATGGAATTTCCGCGAGCCGGTTCGGGGAAGGGCACATGCTGCAAAATTTTTCCGGTGGCGGGATCGATGGCGATCAGTTCCGGCAACAGGCCGGAGGTGACGAGGAGCCTGACGTCCGGGCTTAATGCGAGGGCGTTTGGCCGCATGCCGGGCAAAGGCACCTGAGTTCCGGCGGGCGTGATCAATTGGTTGACGGGCGTTTGGATGCCGTTTGCATTATAGCCGACGGTTTCGGTGGTGGCGTCGAAAAGAGTGTCCGGTGATTCCTGGGCCGGGGCGGTATTTATCAGGAGCGCGGCCAGCGCGGAGAAAACGAAAATGTTGCGTCTCATTATGATAAAAGGATAATGATGCGGCTGGTAACGGGATAGTTACAAAATTGAAAATTTTTGGGCGGGGGGCGGTGCGAAGAGCGCCGTGTTCTGCCATCTTCGCGGTGAAATTTCTTGTTTCTTTAAACGGCGGGGCGTAGAACTAAGGGGGATTGAACGTTAGAATTTCTTGTATTTCCTCAAACTTTGCGAGGGTGTTGGCGGGCGCCGTTGCGGTGGTGTTGCTTTCGGCTGGGGCGGTTGGGCCCGCGGAAAGCGGGGCGGGTGACCGGCAGATTGCCGATTATTTCAAAGACCAAACGGATAGCATTTCGAGCGCATGCCTTTCGGATATTCATTCATTGGCCGATTGGGAGGCGCGGCGCCCGGAACTTCAACGGGAAGCGCGTGAGATGCTTGGATTGGAGCCGATGCCGGAGCGCACGCCGTTGCATCCGGTCATTACTGGAAAAATTGACGCCGCGGATTTCACTGTTGAAAAGATCTACTTCCAATCGATGCCGCACCTTTATGTTACGGCGGACTTGTATCTGCCGAAGCCGTTGACAGGACCCGCGCCGGCGGTGCTGTATTTGTGCGGACATACCGAGGTCATTTCGAATGGCGTCAGTTATGGGAACAAGACGGCGTATCAGCATCACGGAATATGGTTTGCGCGGAACGGCTACGTTTGCATGGTGGTGGATACGCTGCAGTACGGCGAGATTTTGGGGCATCACCGGGGCACGTATGACGAAGGGGCGTGGTGGTGGAATTCGAGGGGTTACACGCCCGCGAGTGTGGAGACGTGGAACGCGATTCGCGCGCTGGACTATCTGGATGGACGGCCGGAAGTGGACACCAATCGCATTGGCGTGACGGGGCGGTCGGGCGGGGGGGCGTATAGCTGGTTTCTGGCGGCTGTGGATGACCGGGTAAAAGTGATCGCGCCTGTGGCGGGAATTGGGGACCTGGAAAGTTACTGCGTGGATGGGACTGTGGATGACCATTGCGACTGCATGTTTTTTGTGAATACCTATCGATGGGATTATCCGCTGCTGGCGGCCTTGTGCGCCCCGAGGCCGTTGTTGCTGGCGGACACTGATGCCGACGAATATTTTCCGCTGCATGGCGTCCTGCACACGCGGGACATGGTGAAACGGATTTATGATTTGTACGGCGCTTCAACGAACTTTGGCCTGGTGATTGCGCCCGGCCCGCACAAGGACACGCAGGATGTTCAAGTGCCTGTGTTTCGCTGGTTCAACATTCACCTGAAGCATGAGGACCCGGCGATTGATATGGCGGCTGTAAAAATGTTCACGCCGCAAGAGTTGAAAGTGTTTAACACAATTCCGGATGACCAGATCAATGCGCGGATTGAATATACTTTTGAGCCCGAAGCGCGCGCTCCAGAAATTCCGGCGACGACCGGCGAATGGGAGGCGATGAAGGCCAGGTGGATGCGCGGGTTGAGGGAAAAATGTTTTGCCGGATGGGTGGCCGAGCCACCTGCCGGGAAGGCGGAGCGCGCTGTTCCTGCCATTCAGAGAGTGTCTTCGCGCAGGGTGAGTGGCATCGTGTATGATGAATATGAAATTCAGAGTCAGACGGATGTGACGTTGCCGGTTTATGTGATACGGAAAGCGGGAGCGAAACCGCGCCGGCTCGTTTTGCAGGTGGCGGATGCGTCATTCACGAACGCGTGGTGGGACACAGGAGACCAGATTTCCCCGGAAATAGTTCAGGACATCAAGGCCGATGACACGGCTTATGCGATTTTTTTCCCGCGCGGCATTGGGCCGGCGGGCTGGAGCGGCGGCGAGCTTCGCGAGACGCAATTGCGCCGGCGGTTCATGTTGGTGGGCCAAACGCTGGATGGAATGCGCGTTTGGGATATTTGCCGGGCGATTGCGGCGTTGAAATCGATGAAGCCGATCGGCGGGGCGCCGCTGACGGTGGAAGCAAGCGGCAGTATGGGGGTCAACGCCCTTTATGCGTCGTTGTTTGCGCCTGGGATCGATGGTTTGCGTCTTGAGCATATTCCTGCCAGCCAAATGGAGGGCCCGGATTATTTGAATGTTCTGAAAATTCTCGATATTCCGGAGGCTGCGGCGATGGCGGCGGAGCGTTGTCCGCTGCAGTTGCAGTCTGATGAGACGAATGGATGGGAGTTTCTGCGGGCGGTGGCGGATTCGCCGGTTGGGAATGTGCGGCTCAAGTGGGATAATTGATGGGGTCGTTGCACGCTGAACCAATTAAAAAGGAAAAAGGAAAAAGGAAAAAGTACAGCGGTTGGGAGAGAGCGTGAGCAAACTTAGTCCCCTCGGCTTCGCTCACCCGCCTTTACTAAAGATGCCCGGCATCGCTTCGCCACAACGAGCATGACAGTGACAGACCAACAGTTTAATCCGCTACATTTGCCGCTACCCGGCGCGGGCGCTCAACTTGTCTTGCTGCTTACCCCGAAACTGATGAAGGAAATGGTGTGACATCGGATTCGGGGATGACGATGATGGTGTGAGGTCTGGAAAATGTTTACATCGTTTACATGCCTGCAAACCAACGGCTTAAGTGTTTACAAATCATTTACAACAGCGAGCAAAGTGTTTACACGACCCGGTGTGCACAATGGCTGGCTTTGAAACCAAATCACCTTCCGACCCGGTGAGCGAAATGGCCGGGTTTGCTTCCGGTTGGCCACTTTCGCCGGTGAGCGGAACGGCTGGTTTTGACTGAGCAAGACGCAAATGCCGGCCCACGGTCTCCCGATTGACGCACAACTCACGCACGATCCGCCGCCGCGACAGCCATTGGCTGCCGAGGTTAAAATCGAATGCTGTTTGCTCACGTTGAGGATATTCATCGCGCCCTTGTGCGGCTTCTGCCGCACCAGACGCAATCCTTCCCTCAAAGTGGCTGGTTTTCATTCGCTCACCCTGGCTGGTTTTGACCGCTCGCTGACATTGCTGGGAACAAGCCCTGGCCGTCAATTCACAAATACTACAATACTAGGAACCGACCCCTTTATTGCAAACCAGTATTCAGATTGTGGCATCCTCTGCGCTTTTGCCAAGGCCAGAATCATATAGTCCACAAATAAAATGCACCAGAAAGCCCATCCTAATTTCCAACCGAGGGATTTTCTCTTGTTAACATAGTAAAAAGTCATGCCAAAAATTAAAGCATTCGCTAACGAATAGCATCGAATCAATCCGGCGTACTTTTCTTCAAGTATTTGATTGGCAGAGCTAACATGGCCGAAAAAGCCCACAAGCGCTGAGTATAAAGAAAATATACCTAGGAAAATACATGCCAGTTTAAAAATGCGCATTCCAGTATATCCTGCTCTCTTGATTACCAATAAAATTGTCCACCGAGTCCAGCAAATTGTCCGGCCCCGGTACCAGTGTTGGACTCAACTGACGTTGAAAAAGGTTGATCAGCGTTTGGATCAAGGGTCGCTGACCCATTAACCCCGACGCTCTCTGGAGATTCGACACTTCCTGTGATCGAAGCGTTAAACTGATTATTCCACATATCGTAGCTGGCTTCCCCGTCCACACTCACGCCGGTAGCACCTTCTATTCCTGCTTCGGCATGTGCTCTTACCCCGATACTAAAACTGGTACACTTCTCCTCACCTTTGTCGCCGTTGAAATCTCCAAATAGACCGTCCCCTTCACCTACCCAAGCGCCACCATTCCATTGTCCGTTGTACCAACTACTGCCACCGTTGTTTCCAAAGGTAATCATAGCTCCAATTCCAAAACCACCACCGATTGTAATCTGCCAGAGTCCATAAGGATCAACCTTGTTGATAGGATTATTGCCGACGTACTCATAGAGATTCGGGCTGACAAGGAGTTCGGCGGGGATTGGACGGGCCATTAAAGTTCCATCTTTGCCGGGGAACATCATGGACAGGGGCTGACTGGCCAACGGGTCTTGATTTAGCCATCTCCCCGCGTTTGGGTCATAGGCCCTGAATAAGGTCAAATTCAAGCCGCTGGTCGGCTCAAAAAACATACCCGCATACCCGAAATCGGAAAAATCGGTGCCTTGGACCAACGTTTTTCTGCCATAAGGATCATAGTCATATCGCGCCTGAATGGTTCCGGTGCTGTCCGTCACCTCTCTCACCGACCCCAGATGGTCTCGCGTAAAATAATATGGCGTTGCCTCATAAAGCTCTTCGTCAACTGAAATGGTTTCTCCTTGTGGGAAAAACCGCTTGGTCCTGTCCAACACACCAAACTCGCCCGTATATTCTTCGCAGAGTTGTGATCCGCTCCAGAGATAGTAATTTACGTAGTTGTACGTACCACTATCCAGGTTTGCCAGGCAAATCCGGTGTCCAAGTCCGTCGTAGTAGTATTCCGTTTCTTCTGCTCCTTGAATAACGGCTGTCAGTTCACCGTTCTCCCATTGAAACGTGCGTCCGGCCCCATCGTTGGTCAATTCGCCGTCAGCATCGTACGCCAGCACCTGGTTGGTCGTGCCCGTCACCATGACGCCATACTGATTTGTTGCCATCCCGCTGGAATACGTCGCCAAGACGCTGATTGAATTGCTTGTTCCGGCCACGCTGGCCACAATATTGCTCGCGTAACCGGTAAATGTCAAATTCGTGCTGACCGTTGCCGCATTGCCGTTTACGGTCACGTTCGCAGTTCCGTTCAGGTTTCCTTGGACCTGCATAATGCCGCCGGGACTTTCCGAGATTTTTTGGTTCAAATTGTTAAAACTTGAACTGTTTAGCGCAGTTTGGCTGGGCGAATTGCCGCCAATCTGCTCGCTCGTCCGGTTTGCCAGCCATATCGTAAAGATGGGCAAACTGCTTCAAAACGGTTGGGCTGCCTCCGGTTGTCTGCAATACGGCCGAAATAAGCTTAAAGGGGTCAGTCCTAGCCCGGATATTTCATAAAGGGATTAACCAAAGAAGCGGCTGGAGCGTCCATAGGCTTGATTTCACTAAGCCAAATGAAAACGCCACACGCCGCTTCTTCGACAACAGACTGTAGAGAACAGCCCTTGCTCTTTCAA
>DATJTK010000125.1:0-27666 GCA_035503455.1 Candidatus Sulfotelmatobacter sp.
GGGACCTGCGGCCAGTTTGACGGTGGGAATGAACAATTCGTCCTGCGTGGGTTTGCGTTTGCCTATCGCCATGCCAACAGTCATAACCATTGTAAAATATATGTCAGGACATTATTTTGACTTTTTTAACGGGCTGCTAGAGCCAATTTGATAATACCGGAACTTGGATTCATTTTTGGGGAAATTTGACGGCGTTTCGCATTGTTCTATTGTTGGAGAGCAGGCTCGACGCAAATCCTGCCTGCCCCGCCTGATCCCGATTCGCAATGGTATAAAGGCGAAATGTCCTTAAGCAAATTGGGCCCGAGCGGCAGAGGAAGTCGTTGGTTGGGACTGTACACATAACCTGGCGGACTGCCGTACAGGCAAATTTTTAAAAACAGCGGATGTGCCACAATGACCGATTGCCGTTCATCGGACAGAGCCAGATGGTGATGGGTCACTGGAGACACCACTTCGGGATATAAAACCAACGAGTCATCGAACGGCTCATAAAGCAAGAGGCCGTACTTTTTCGCAATATTTTTGGCGATCTTTTCCTTCTGGGGAGTAATCCAACCTTTTGCCGCGTACCAGTTCTCCAGGTTTTGCCTGGGGACTGTCAACGTAACATAGCCGCTGGAAAAACTTAAGAACGCGAACCCTGCCTCAGATGGCAGCGCCATTTTTTGGAGAAAACAAGATAGTTCATAGTCATTGAGCACGTTTCCAACACTCGCCCAAATTGATTTTATCGCTCCCAACAACTGCGTCGGTTCCTCTTGTGTTTTGCCGACGCTCTCACGCCGGGCACAGAAACTTTTCCTGCTTACAGGAGCATCATCGGATTTCAAAATTGCATTCACGGCATCTCCTCTGGTTTTGCCTGGGCGAACCGCCCGGGCGAATGGTCCAAGTCTGTGCGGGCCATAATATTAAGGTAGTTGGTAAAGATATTCAAAGTCACATTCGCCAACACTTCGATGATTTCGGCATCTGAAACACCGGCTCTACGGATGGCGGAAAAGTCCATATCCCCCACTTCACCCCGTTGGAGAACAAGGTCCTCGGCCAGCCGCAGCATGGCTTCTGTTTTCGGATCGCTCGACTTGGCCTGGCGGGCGGCCCGTATTTCCGCATCGCTTAATCCCGCATTTCTGCCGTTTATCTGATGGGTTTTCAGGCAATAGTTCGAGCCATTAATTTCCGCGACCACGAGCGCTATTTTCTCGCGCTGGGGCGCCGTAAGCATGCCGTGGGCAAGAGCTTCTTCGGCCCGCATGTATGCCGCCAGCGATGCCTTGGACCTGGCAAGCAATTTAACGAAATTCGTGACGTTGTTGTCAGGACCACGAAGCGCGTTGGGCAGGTCATCCAGCTCTTTCGGAAGCTGTCCACATTCAGCAAGGGGAGTTAATCGCCACATAAAAGTCTTTTTAATTTCCGGGCTTCTGTTCATCAGGAGCCAATATTATTTAAGCACAGCACGTGCCGCGCGGATCTAATCCCAAATCATTGAAATTAAACGTCGTCAGGGGAACTACTGCCCAGTCGGTGGCTGCGAGACTTCGTAAGTTACAATATCTTGTCGCTCGCTACGATTTTTCGTCCATAAACTTTTCGTGTATTCCGCGCTTTTCGCAATTTGTTCAGGTCATCAAAACGAATGCGTTTCTAAAATTGAACCGGCCATAGGCTTCTTCAATCCGAGCTTTTTCGCGCGGGAAATCAGAGTTGTTGGTTTGAGACCCAATAATTCCGCGGCGCCGTTTGGCCCGTGAATTTTCCAATGAGCTTTATTCAGGGCGGCGACCACATTGTCGCGTTCGTGTTGCCGGAATTCCAGGTCTGTCATGATGGCTCCGTTGAGATGAACCGTCTCAACAGGCGCGGCAACTTGCAGCGGTTGAATATCCGCGCCTGGAAGATCAAAAGACAAGTTGCCGTTTTGTGCCAGGATCAGGGCGCGTTCAATGCTATTCTGCAACTCCCGGACATTGCCCGGCCATTCGTAACTTTGAAGTTGAACCACCTGGGCGGGAGTGAGCCTGGCCGCGGGAATATTCAGACGCAGGCGCGCCTGTTCAAGAAAGTGAGAGGCAAGCGCAGGAATATCGTCCTTGTGGCTCCGTAACGGCGCCACTTCGATCGGGAAGACATTGAGCCGGTAATAGAGGTCCTGGCGGAAGCGGCCTGTCTCCACGTCCTTTTTCAGGTTGCGATTGGTAGCCGCGATAATACGAACGTCCACAGTCCGTGTCTTTTCCTCGCCCACGCGTTCATATTGTTTTTCCTGTAATACGCGAAGGAATTTGCCTTGTAGTTCCTGGGGAATTTCGCCTACTTCGTCCAGAAAAAGCGTGCCACCGTTCGCGGCTTCAAATCGTCCCGCCCGGTCCCTCAAAGCGCCTGTGAACGCGCCTTTGACGTGCCCGAAGAACTCGCTTTCGTAGAGTTCTTTCGGAATGGACGCGCAATTCACCCGGATCAGCGGACGGTTGTTGCGGCGGCTGCGCTGGTGAATTTCACGCGCAACCAACTCTTTGCCGGTTCCAGACTCGCCGAGAATCAAAACTGTCGCATCCGTGCGCGCCACTTTTTCGACCTGACGCAGCAAACGTTTTAAAGACTCGCTTTGGCCGATAATTTCCCCAAACGCCCTGGCTTCTTTGACTTCCTCCTGCAGATAGGTGTTTTCCAATTCAAGCCGGCTTCTCAGTTTCTCATTTTCTTCAAACGCCCGGGCATTGACGATCGCCGAGGCGACATGGTCTGCAAAAATACGCACCCAAATTGGGCTCTGCGGGGTGGCTGGAATACGGCTAAACAACGCCATGACGCCCATCAGGTCGCCGTTAAAAATGATCGGCTGGACATCCAGTGCGGCGATGCCCGATTGCAGCGCCCAGTCCTTGTCCCCAATCCCGCTGAGGTCCTGATCGTTGGCACTGCTGACAAATGACTGAGCCGTGGAGGCCACTTGGCCAATCACGCCAAAACCAATGGGAATTCGCCCGAATTTCTCCTGGATTCCCTTCAGGGACTCGTTATTGGCACTCGCAACCAAATGAAGGCACCGCTCCCTGTCCGCGCACGGTCCCTGGCGCTCGCACGACGAGCACACGTCCCCTCTATCCAAAAGCCAGAGGCACATTAGAGCGACATGGGGCCGTTCGGCAAAGCGATGAACGATTGAACTAAACAACTCCCCGGTAGAACGCTCCCGGGCAACTTCCAGCAGAAGTCTCGCCAGCGATTCAAATTCAGGTTTGTAATCCGGTTCCATTTGCATATCGGGCCGTCAGTTCGGCGATCTATCAAACCCAATATGCAGAAACGACGCCTTATCGGCTTACCATTTCTTGCTCATTTCGTGGCTATGATTGCCGGAATTCCGAACGACCAGGACCAGGCACGGCGCGTATCGAATGACTTTTTCGGTGACGCTCCCTTCAAAGATGTGCGCCAGCCCCGTGCGACCATGAGTGGCAATGATAATCAAATCCGCTTTTTGGTCCTTCGCTGTTTCACATATCGTCCGGCACGGAAGGCCCTCCCGTACTATGGCATCTTGAAGCAGTGGCTTCCTTAACCGACTTCGCCGGCACGTCAGGACCATGGTCTTTTCCACGGCCGACTTAATCCGTTGGCGTGTCAACAGCCTTGAATAGTACACATCCGGGTATTCATTTTGTTTTTCGATCACGTTCAGCAAAATAATTCTGGCCTTGAAGCGCCTCGCAAAGGACATGGCACACTTCAACGCCAGGTTTGAATTTTCAGAAAAATCGGTGGGCACGAGGATTTTCCGTATCCGCGTGGCGGCCCGGGAAATCCTGTCGTGGTCATTAAGGGTCATAACTCAAAAAGTTGGTTTCAATTTCAACCTTTGGAAGTAAAAGAACGAAGTCATCTCGCCGGTTCTTCCACCACGCTGCTTCGTCATGTCCCGGGTCCACCGGCTTATCTTTGCCGTAACTGATTGTGCATACGCGCATCGGGTCAATGCCAAGGGCTGCCAACTCTTCCCGGCTCGAGAGCGCGCGGCGTTCGCCGAGCGCGCGATTATACTCTTCAGTCCCTCGCTCGTCGCAATTGCCTTCGACCAGCAGTTTGGCGGCGGGATCGGATTTGAGCGCCGTAGCGACCGATTCGATGTTGGTCATCTCGCTGTCCCGCATCACTGCGCTGTCATAGGCGAAGTGAACTGTGTCCGCAGCCAGCGTTTGCCGGTCCTGGGTCATGACCCCGGGCACCCAGTTTGTTTCAATGGGAATGGGCACGGCCTCCTCGCTTTGCGACAAGGTTGGGCCCGGTCCGATACCAACGACGGTTGGCCACGCTCCGGGCGGAATAGACCTAACACCGACGACTTCATGCTTGCAGCCTGCTGTAACTGCCACAACACCAGCCGCAAGCGCCAACGAATAAATCCATTTTGCTTTCATATTTTTAAAAGTGGTTAAGTGGTTAAGCTGCGACTACAATCTGGTTGGCAACGTCGGTCACGCCTCTTGCTGTTCGGGCAGCGCGTTCAACTTCATTCCTTTCAGCAATGCTCGAAATGTTCCCGCGCAAAATGACTTTGGACCCAACTGCTTGGACCTCTATCTTGTTCGCGTCCAACAGGGCGTGTCGTTCCAGCGAGGAAGCGATTGCCGCCTTCACATCCGCTTCTATTGGTTGCGGCCTCGCTGTGATCAAGTTGGAAATTCCAATGATGCCCGGCAAATGCCGAACCGCGTACTCAACGGCGCCCCTTTGCGACCAGTATTCAACTATTCCTTCAAGAATAAGCATTCCGGCCCTCACGGTTATTTTGATGGAATCGAGCGGAACCGTCGTGATCCATCTGATCGCATTGGCTGCGGCAGCCGCAATTTCAGCATCTGTGCGCCGCCGGGTCTCAGGCAATTCGACAACCACCTCATCCACTACCGCCTTGACTCCGGCCACTCGCTGGACCGTTTCTATGCAATATATCTTTTGCTCATAACCAGGCACCTGTCCTCGAAGCGTTACCATTCCATCTTCGACTATGACCTGGATGTTATCGGCGCTTCTGCCCAGCCAAAAATTGACCTGCGCCACCAGGGTGTCTTTTAGTTTTTCGTCTGTTTTCATACGCACCTCAAACCCTTTCCGGCCTTTCTCCGCAGCGGCGGCAATCGACCGCCGCTGCGCTTGGCCGCGTTCAGGAAACTTTTACTTCAACGGCCTTCGCTTTGGCCTTTTCATTTTTTGGAACACGGACTGTCAACACGCCGTTTTTGTATTCAGCGGCGGACTTGCTACCGTCAGCTCCATCCGGAAGGACGAAGCTTCGCAGGAATTTGCCGTAGGCGCATTCCACGCGATGGTATTTCCTGCCCTTTTCTTCCTTCTCGAACTTGCGTTCGCCAACCAGGCGCAACACTCCGTTTTCCACCGTTACGGTGACGTCCTCCTTTTTCACGTCCGGGAGGTCGGCCTTGACGCACCATTCCTTGTCATCTTCGCTGATGTCCACGGATGGCAACCATTCGGCGAATGTCATTGCCTCGTCACCGGGATTTGCCGGCCGGGGCAGGGACAATCCAAAGAACCGCGCGAGGCGGTCCTGCAGTTCATCCATTTCCCGGAACGGCTCCCATTTAGTTAATGCATTCATTTTGAACCTGTCTAAAGCTGGGTTTCTGTTCTCTCCATTGCAGCCGCCAGCTTGTCAGCGGCAACGGAATTTGTATTCATTTCTAAATTACCTTTCGCACAAGACGTGCCAGAGCCGGATTCGTTCGTAATCATTGAAAAAAGTGATTTTGAAATGGATTTCTGGTCTTGCGACACTTCGCAATTGCCGAAATTTCGTAATCGTATTGCTGAAGCATTGATACCGGACACAGGCCACAAATTTTGGAATCACTAACGCTTCAACGCTTACGCTTATGGCTCACGTGATGCTTATATAGAGGTGTCTGCTTTTTGCAGAAGATTATGAATGCTAAAATAGAAAAAGAGTGCCCGCCAAAGGGCCGGGGATCCCGTGGCGATAGCAATTCCCTCAGCGAAGAGCTGGAATATCTTTGGGACGAGCGCGACGCCGCAGGGAAAATATACGAAATTTATTTGGGACGGATCAGCCGGAGTCCGGTTGTGAGAAGCAAACTCTCCGGAAAATATTTTCTGCTGCCCTGGTCACAAGTTATTGCGCTGGCGGCAAAAGCGAAGATTAACTTATGAACACGGTGCACAATGGAAAAGGGGACCGTCCGCGCAACAATTGGGGGCCAAAATGGTACACCGGCTTTGCTGCGATCAACTGGCACCACTCAAACGACCGCGCTGACGAGGGAACGACGGGCAGGGCCTCAAAGGCCTCCGAGCCAAATGACATTTCGCCGACCGCCGTCACTTGCGAATCTTCGCAGCATTGATTTTTCCGCAATATTCACGTATCCGCACCGTGTGAGTAAAATCTGCCGGCCGTGAAAATGGCATGGATCCTGTAATAGTTCTTTTGATGATAGAACGATTTTATGGAAAGAATTCCTGCGAACAACTCACTGGCAAAAATATTGGCCTGGTGCGCGGACCAGCGCGCGACGGATAT
The DNA here is from genome assembly GCA_035503455.1 of Candidatus Sulfotelmatobacter sp. GTDB lineage: Bacteria > Verrucomicrobiota > Verrucomicrobiia > Limisphaerales > UBA11358 > UBA11358. Next base: position 6,569 of record DATJTK010000125.1, read on the forward strand.
TCATGGCCAGGCCGGCCACCGATACGCATACCGGGTTGAAGGAAAACTGCTTCGTATCCCGCCCGAAACATTTCCCGCGCCGGATAACGACGAGCTTTTGCGCATCCTTAAGGAGACCTTTTCAACGGCTGTGTATGGGCAGATTGAAAAACAGCATGAGATGGATCTCAGCTTTTTATGGGGTAAATTGCGCTACCGGGCCAACTTCAGCAAGCAGCAGGGCGCCCAGTCCTTCTCGTTTCGTGTGGTGCCACAGAAGGTTCCTAAACTGGACGACCTTCAATTGCCGCCCACAGTTTCGGGCCTGATTAAAGACCCGCGTGGTTTCGTGCTGGTCACCGGGGCATCAGGACAAGGCAAGAGCACGACTGCCTGCGCCATGCTTCAACATCTCAATGAAACGGTCCCATTGCGCATTGTCACCATTGAAGACCCGATTGAATATTTATTTGAGGAAAACCTGTGCCAGTTTGAGCAGCGTGAAGTCGGTGTGGACACCGATAGTTTCGCCACTGGCATTCGCAACGCGATGCGCCAGGACCCGGAAGTCATTTTCATCGGCGAAATTCGGGACCGCGAGAGCATTCACGCGGCAATGCAGGCAGCGGAAACGGGGCATTTGGTGCTGGCCACGCTGCACGCCGACTCCGCCGGCCAGGCTATTGACCGCGTGCGCGAGTTTTATCCGGTGGACGAGCAGGCCAACGCCGCCGCGCTGTTGTCCCGAACCCTGAACGCCATGATTAGCCAGCGTCTGATCCCCAGCACGTTTAATCGGAGAGTCCCGTGCGTCGAGGTGATGAAACGCAACCTGGGAATCCAGGACGCCATTCTTCGGAATGATCTGCGGCAGTTGAACGGCTACATTGAATCTTCACTGAACGAGGGAATGCATAGCTTTGACCAATATTTACTTCAACTCTACCAGAGCGGAAGGGTGACACTGGACGTCGCCAAACATTACGCCGTCAATTGGAACAAGGTCGAAATGGAAAGCCGCGGATTTGTGCCGGCCATGCCCGGGATTCTGAAGCCGGACAAGGAGGCATAATCTTTAAATTACGACATTTCGCAATTGCGAAGCTTCGCAGCCTTTCCTGGCCCGATAAGCTTCCGGTATTGTCATTGTTCCTGTGTTTTCTGCCGATTTATCGGCTGGCATGAGTTCTGCCTTTATAGAATTAGCGAATAAAACAGAGAACGTTATGAATACTCTAACAAATGAAAAGCTTTCCGAGAGGGCCGGAGCGGCCGGACTTTTCAGCGATTCCAATACGATTGCCGTGACCGCGCCGGATGTAAATCCGAACGCCTTCAGGATGAAAAGTATTTTGGTGGCCGTCAAACCCTCACCCTCTTCGGCTGGCGTGCTCAAATACGCCGGATGGCTCGCATTTCAACTCGGTTGTGAAATTACATTGCTCCATGCCATCCCAAATGGTTGCAAGGCCGCCCCGCCCGCGGAGTTGCAAGCCGAATTCAAAAGGCTCACCGGCCTGGGACCGGCCCAACTTCGCGCGATATTGATTCGTCCGGCTTCACTTGGATTATCCCTGATCCTCGAAGCCGCCAAAGGCGAACACGCGGATTTGGTAGTCATATCCGATGATTTTTACAACGAGCACCTTCATTTTTGGCAAAAGAATATGCTGGAGAAACTCATTCACCATTTGCGATGTCCGGTTGTCGTTGTTGGCGACAAATCTCCGGCCCGCGATATAAACTAAAGGAGCCTGTATGCGCGAAAAAACTTTAAACGACGTCTCCCCGGATTGCTCGGGGCTTTATCAAAGCGCGCGCGCCGCGTCGGCCCGGGACGATCTGGACAGCGCCATCACGCTGTTTAACCAGGCACTGGCCCGGGAACCTGGATTCGTCGAATGCCGCGAGGCATTGCGAAAGGCGCAACTGGCCCGATTTCAGAATAAGAACGGCTTTGCGCATGCGGTTGATGAGGTGCGCGAAGTTCCCGAACTGGCGGAAGCGCAAATTTATTTGTGGTCCAGGCCGATCAAGGCGATTTGGGCCGCCGAACAGGTGCTCAACCGCGTTCCGACGAATGCCCTTGCCCATAAAATCGTCGCGGCGGCGGCATTGAAATCCGGCATGTATCGCACCGCTTTCCTTTCAATCGATTTCATCCGGAATCACGGCGGCAGGGATAACATGGATGTAAACCTGGAATTGGCCGACGCGTTGGCTGAGAGCGGAAAAACTTCCGAAGGATTGACCATTTGCGGCCGCCTGCTAAAGGAGTATCCGGAAAACCCGCGCGTCACTCGCACTTTGGCGCGTTTAAGCAGCCTGGCATTCCATGAGCACGACTATCCCGAACGCCCGGCCCGCACTTCTTCCGGATTTCACAGCTGTTCTGCCAGGCGTTATTCCCCGGGTCGTTCATCCGGAAAAGACTCGGCGGAACAGGTTCATCCTGATCGGTTTTAAAGCATGAATCCCCTCAAGTCGCCTTATCGCACCACGGCTTCGTAGCCCGGCCAATAGCCGCACCGGCCACGCCAACGGAAGCCATGATCCCATACCAGAACATTTCTTCCGGCCAGGATCGATCGATCGCGTGGAAAAACATTAAATCTATCAGCGACCAAATTATGGGACCAACCATCGTTGCCGGACCGGTCAGAAATACCGTGCACTTTCCAAAACAGCCCAACGCAAAGCCAACTATCAATGGAGCTAAAAATGAATAGTTCTCTGTCGGGTCAATCGCATGCAGTATGTAGTAACCTGCTCCACCCATTACAACCGCTATCAAAACTTCCGCCGCAGGCTCTGCCATTGTGGCGGCCTGCTTGAATAGAGGAGGAATGGAAGGTGACATTCTCATGTCAAACTACAATGACAATTCGGTTTTCCACTTCGGTCACGCCCCTGGCGGACCGCGCGGCATTTTCGGCTTCGTCTTTTTCGGCGAAGTTTGAAGTCGTTCCACGGAGAATGACCTTGGTTCCGACCATCTCGACGGTGATTTTTTCCGCATCCAGCAACGCGTGACGTTCAAAGGCCATTTCGATGGCCGCTTTGATGTCCGGTTCCATCGGCTGGGGTTTGACGGTAATCAGGTTGGTGAGGTCCACGATACCGCCCAAATGCCGAACGACGTCCTCAACGGCGTTTCGTTGCGACCAGATTCCAACCTTTCCTTCGAGTTCCAGCCGGCCATTTCGCGAAGTGATCACGAGCGAATCGGCCGGAACAGTCGTGATCCAACTGATGGCATTATAGGCCGAGTTTTCGATTTCCGCGTCCGTGCATTTTTGATGGTCCGGCAGTTTCACGACAAGTTCATCCAACACCGCCTTGACGCCGCCCACGCGTTGGACGGCTTTTATGGCCGCCACTTTTTCCGCATACGTGGGAATGGTGCCATAGAGGGTAACGGTTCCATCGTCCGTCGAAATGTGAACGTCCGCGGCAGCGCGGCCACACTCAAATTTGAGTTGAGCCATCGCGTCTTCTTTCAGTTCAGTTACGATCTTCATAAATCCTCTCTTTCTAATTGGTCGGCGTCATTCACATCAAATCGGCGCCAACAAATTTATTTGCTGCTCGACCAATCGGCGGCGCGTGGCCTGCAAACGCTCGACCATCACCATGCTCATCCGTTTCATTAATTCGTAGCCCAGTTCGTGGTTGCTTTCACATTCCTCGCGCAGGCGCGTGCCATAAAAGAAAATCGCTTTGACTGGCGTGACGGCTCGGGCGTCGAAATGCCAGCAATAGGGCGGAAACAGCCAGGACCATCCCAGGACACTGCCGTTGCCAATGGTTTCGACGACAACAGGTTCATGCTCAAAATCCGTTGCCGCCTGCAGCTCGACTTTTCCGCTGCAGATCAAATAAAAACGATTCGCAAGCCCTCCTTCATTGAAGACTTGTTCGCCGGCGTTGAATTCAGCCGGCATCGCCTCTTTGGCCAATATTTTGAGCAATGGTTCCGGCATTCCTTTAAAGAAAGGTTGTTCCGCCAAAGTTGTCGCGTTGATTTCCATAAATGTTCTTTCGTTTTCGTGAAACTTCATCGTTTCATCCGCTTGAATATGGCGCTGGCCGCGCAAACTCGCTCACCGTCGGTTGTCTGATGCTGCGCAATTCTTGTCAATACCCTTCCAAAGCCGGGGCCCAAACTTATTTCGCCCGCTTCCACCGGGAAATCACCCAGGCGATTCTCTCTGCGATAATGCCCCACATCAGGCCGCTCAAAATGAGGAACAATACCAGGACCGGAGGAGACCAACTGCTATTCTCGCCGACATAGATGGCATGCAACCTCATCGGCAAACCCAGCAGCGAGAGCGCAAGTCCAATTGTATCATTGGGGAAATTATGCGACGGGCCGAACGGGGAATGCCGGAGAACCCACCACAACACCAAAATCGCCGCAATCACGGCGACCGATACCAGTGTAATAATTTTTTTATTCATATTTCTGGTTTGTCGTCACTTTGTAGTGTGTTTCAAAAAACTTCCGCTCGCAGCCCGCTGACTTCGCGGACCCGGCGCGCGATGAGCGCAAGCATTTTGAGGGGCAAATGACCGCAACCCGAATGCGTCATGGGCCGCGTGGGCGAATAAATCTGGACCAGGGAAATCTGTGCTCCCGCATCCTTCAGATCGCGCAACCGTCTCGTGTAGCGTTCGATTTCCTCTGCAGACGGTTCAACACCCTCAAGCCGCAGGAAAAGACTCTGGATGATCACGGGCCGCTGGCGCGCGGTGCCAAGGATGTTTTCCAGGATTTTATCCAAAGAACAATTCGGATGATTAACGCGGTCCATATATAGTTGCGTTCCCGCGTCCAGCTTGGCCCAGATTTCATCCTGCGGTGTAAACAGTTTCAGACCGTCCTGCACCCCGCGCAAGTCCAGGCCGGTCGCGTTGGTGAGCAGGACGACCTTGAAAAACGGAAAGCGTCCCAGCGCACGGATGTGAACGACTGCGCGAACAGCCTCCAGAAAATCCGGGCAAAGCGTCGGCTCGCCGTCACCGCTCAATGCCACGTGACGCACCTTCAACAGATCTTCCGGGATATTACGATAAACTGAAAAATTTTGGAGTTCGCCCGAGAACGCCAACGCAAGCATTTGCTGCAGTTCATCGGCCATCACGTCGACGTCCAAAAAGAGCGCATGAGGAGGGCTCAGCCGGTTCACTTCGCAATATTCACAGCCGAAGTTACAGTGTTTATCCGGATTCATATTCACGCCAATCGATAGCCCGCGCGCGCGGGGAGATATAACGGCGTACACGAAGCGGTTTCCAAAGAATTGACGCGGCGAGCCGAACGCCGACCCCGAAGGAATCGTGACAGTTTTGCGGGCAGACGGCAATTTTGCTTCAGTTATCATCCGGTGACCTCGAAAATGGATTTGCGTTTTCATCCCTTACAAAATCGTGTTCGTGTTCGCGCACGACGAGCGCCGGGCAGGGCGCCAGTTGCACCAGGTTTTCTGCCACACTGCCCGCCAGGGCGTGCGCCCTCCCCGTGCGTCCATGTGTAGCAATGACAATGAGATCGGCCGCAAGCCTCTTCGCCGCGCAGGCAATCCCAACGGCCTCGGCTCCCAGACACGTCTCAATCCGAACCGGAACGCCCTGCGGAACAAATTCCTGTGCCAACTCCTTCAATTGTTGCGCCGCATTGTCCCGCAGGCCAGATTCCAACTCGGGCTCGTAGTCCCCATCGCAGGATTTCCCGCCAATCGCGCCATGATGCGGCACGACGTGGAGGAGCACGATCGCCGCATCGAACTGTTTCGCGAACGGCACCGCGTATTGCAGGGCCTTCTTCGAACAGTTCGAAAAATCCACCGGCACAAGGATTGTCTTGAGCGTAAAAGGGGAAGCGGCGGGTTTCGAAAGGCGCTCCGAATCGTTATCGCCCACTTCCATGACGACGTTGCCCGGCAATGTTGATGGTTTGATTTTCATATTGTTTTTTCCTCAAGTTGGACGGCTGTTGGCCGCGAATGGTTGATTTCTGTCTTTGGCGCTGGAGCGGTGTTGCATTGGGGCCGGCCTTTTCAAGGCTTGTTCCTGGTCATAAGAGGCGACCTCCTTTTCCAGCATGAACACAATGAGGAACATTCCGAATGCAACGGCCCCCAATGGCAACACCACCGCCAGCGCCACCGGGCTGGCATTGTCTCCGTAGAAAGCAACCACACTTCCCCCTGCCAGTCCTGTGGTGGCAATCGTCAAAAGTATTTTCGAAAGAGTTGTCATAGGTTGAATTTAGCTTTCATAACTTCATAATCTTCCATCACACCGATTCCTGCTCCCCGCCTTTTGCCCGACTTTCATCGTCTTTTGCAGAACCAATTTCGAAAACGTTGAAGCAGAAAGTCATAATCACTAAAGATGAGTTGGATGTAACGCGTCCACCGCTACGCCCCAAAGTGCCAGGCCCGCCGAAACCAATACCATCAACTCCACCGACGGGGCATGTACGACAAACCAGGGACTGGACATGCCGGCTATCATTGCCGTAAAAGCGCAAAATGAGAGTAGCCCCAAAATGGCCGCCGTCTTTGACCACGGTTTGAATAAGTGCAAAACGAAAAGGACGGCAAACAGGCCAAAGAAGAGCGCACCAGCGATCTTCGATGAGAGACCAATAATGGCGCCGCCGACAAAATATACGGCGAGCATTTGCGAAATCCAGTATCCGGAGATCTTGGCCGGTGCGGCGACCGGCCCCGGTCTGGTGAGGCTGTCAAAAGGGGATTTCGATAAAGCCTTCATATAGCGAAATCCGCAGGCAGCTTTTTGCTTTGATCATGAGTTCGGAATACGCGCCAACATCGCGCCGCGTCAAACGCCATTCCCGCGACGCCAAAGACGGTGCAAATCAAGACCACTGACATGGCCGACGGAAGGCGCCGGTCTATTTCGGGACTCACTACGGGTCTGGTATATTGCCACATGAGTCCCACGAAGGCGGCAAATGAGCACAGACCGAAAATGGCCGCTGTCTTTGACCAGGGCTTCAGCAGGTGCGCCAGGAACAGGACGACAAAAGCGCAGAGACAAAGCGCGGCGAGGGTCCATGAAGGATACCCGACCTCCGCGGCGCCGACAAACCACGTCGCAAGAATTTGCGAAGTCCAATAACCGCAGGCAATCGCCGCGGCTGCAACGATTCCGGACCTGGTGAACCAGGCGGGCTTTAGGTGAATCAATTTAGTTTTCATAGCACCACCATGCCCGGACACGCTCATTTCCGCTCTCCGCCCTTTGCCGGACACACATCTTTTTTTGCAAAACGATGACGGTAGGGCCGGCCTGCCGGTCGGCCAGGCGCGGGGCCGGTCACCGCTTCAACGTTTGCTTTTGCAATTCTTGCGAAGCAAAAAGCAACGGAAGTTGAGCTTGGCTGGTCCCATTCCGGTAATTTGCAACCGATGAAAACGACGTCCACGAAGGTTCTGGGGGTGATGACCAGCGGCGGTGACGCCCCGGGAATGAACGCAGCGTTGCGGGCCGTCACGCGCGCCGCGTTGGGCAACGGCTTTCACCTGTTGGGATTCAACCGCGGCTACGAAGGCATATTGCGCGAGCAGTTCCAGCAACTGGACTCTCGCTCGGTCTCAAACATTATCCAGCGTGGCGGCACGATCCTGAAAACCGCGCGCTCCGCGGAATTCATGACCACCGCCGGTGTAAAAAAGGCCGCTGCCAACCTTCAAAAGTTGGGCGTTCATGCCCTGGTATTGATTGGCGGAGACGGAACATTCCGCGGCGCGCTGGATCTGGAAAAATTTTGGGACGGCCAAATCATCGGCGTTCCAGGTACCATTGACAATGATTTGGCCGGCACCGATTACACCATCGGATTTGACACCGCGGTCAATACGGCCGTCGAAGCGATTGATAAAATCCGCGACACAGCCGCTTCGCATGAGCGGTTTTTTCTGGTGGAAGTCATGGGACGCCATTGCGGTCAAATCGCGCTGGAAGTCGGCATTGCCGGAGGCGCGGAAGAAATTTTAATTCCCGAAAATCCAGTGGACATCCGGGGTGTTTGCGAACGGCTCTGCGCCGGCCGCAGCATCGGCAAAACCAGCAGTATCATTGTGGTGGCCGAAGGCGTCGATGGCGGCGCGGTCGGCGTGGCCGAAAAACTCCGGAAGTTGAGCCAAAATGAATATCGCGTAGTCATCCTGGGCTATATTCAGCGCGGCGGACATCCCTCGGCCAAGGATCGTTGTCTTGCGACACGACTGGGCTTCTATGCCGTTCAGGCTATATTAAATGGAGAATCCGGCAAAATGGCCGGCGAAGCGGGTGGCGAATTGGTTTTGGTTCCATTTAATATTGCCGTAAAAGGCAAACGGCGTGTGGACCCGCTCTACGAAAAAATGATGAAATTCCTCAATCTCTAAACTTATGAACTGGCTCACTGGACTGTCTTCGTCTCAACCCGTCGCCTGGGCGGTGCTGGCCCTAATGCTCGTCGCCATTGCCGGCCTGCTTTTGGCGCAAATTAAAGTCAAAGGGGTGGGATTAGGCGTCACCGGCGTTCTGTTCGCGGGTATTATTGCAGGGCATTTTGGCCTGCACATAGACCAGGGAATTTTGGAATTCGTGCGCGACTTCGGATTGATTCTGTTCGTGTTCACGATTGGTTTGCAACTGGGCCCGGGATTTTTCGCGTCCTTTCGAAAACAGGGTTTGAAGCTGAATTTGCTGGCGGCATCGATTGTTTTACTCGGCGCAGGCGTGACCATCGGCGCGGGAATCTTACTGAATATCAATCCATTCGCATCAGTCGGACTTTTCTCCGGGGCCACAACCAATACGCCGTCGCTCGGCGCGACGCAACAAATGCTTAAATCGCTCGGCGGGGCATTTGCGGCAAATGCCGGAACGCCGCCGCTCGCCTACGCCGCGGCATATCCGGGCGCGGTTGCCGGGATTATCGGCGTCATCCTGCTTTTAAAGTGGATACCCGGCGGCACAGCCGAACACGCGAGCCTTGAAGAAAAACCAAAAGAAATCGAGCGGATGAACCTCCTGGTCGACAATCCTGGCATCGAGAATGTAACCGTCGGCCAAATCCCGGAACGTGACGGTGTCGCCATTTCTCGAATCAAAAAGGCCGGTGCGTCAGACGTTGAAACCGCCACTGAGCAAATGCCGCTTCATCGGGGAGACGTCGTCCTGGCGGTCGGCCCTCGCGAGTCTTTGGAAAAATTTCGCCATGTCGCAGGCCGCGAAACCAGTTCGAACCTGCTGAATATTTCGGGGAGAATCACCTCACGCCGAATGGTAGTGACCCGCAATGATATTTTAGGAAAAACCCTCGCTGAATTAAATCTGTCGGAACGTTTTGGCGTGGCGGTTACCCGCCTGGCGCGCGCGGAAATCGAAATGACAGCCGTGCACGGTTTACAATTGCAGTTCGGAGACGCCCTGCAAATCGTCGGCAACGAAAAGGCACTGGACGACGTGGCGGAACTGTTGGGCAATCGTGCCAGTGCGCTGCGTGAAACGAATTTCATGCCCATCTTTTTGGGTATTGCGCTGGGCGTCATCGTCGGTGCAATTCCCGTTGCCATTCCGCGCGTTCCTGTGCCGGTCCAACTGGGTTTGGCCGGAGGTCCGCTGATTCTCGCCATCATTTTGAGCCGGATAGGACGCATCGGCCCGCTTGTTTGGTATATGCCCGCAAGCGCGAACGCTGCCTTTCGTGAACTGGGAATCGTATTATTTCTGGCCTGCGTCGGACTCAAAGCCGGCGGAAAATTCTTTGAAACGGTTTTCACCGGGGAGGGACTGCATTGGCTTTTCGCCGGGCTGGCCATTACGATTATTCCGCTGCTGCTCGTAGCGATGTGTGGGCGGTTCCTGCTTAAATTAAATTCCGCAGCCATTAGCGGCGTCCTGGCCGGCAGCATGACCGATCCGCCCGCGTTGGCGTTTGCTCACGCGATCAATGCCTCTGACGCCCCGCTGGTTGCGTACGCGACGGTCTATCCGCTTTCCATGTTACTGCGGATTTTTACCGCGCAAATTCTGGTCGTGATTTTTTGCGGATAATTTAACGTATTTTAATCTATGAAAAATAACGATAAACGATGTTATGAAAACCGAACTTCGACATAGCGCGAACTCTGTAATCGAGACATTGCCACTTCCATGGAAAATCGTTTTTGCGCCCACCGATCTTTCCGAGCCTTCGAGATGCGCAATTAAAACCGCCGCGGCTTTCGCGCAAATGTGCCGGGCCAAATTGATCCTTTTTCACGTGGTTCAATGCCCAAAGTGCGCTTCATTTGACTTGCCGCCGGACGCGGAAAAAATGATGACCCAGGCGCGCCAGTCCCTGGATGAAATCGCTCGGACGATTCCGCCGGACGTAGCCATCGAAATGGTCGTTCGATTTGGCGCCACTGCGCCGGTCGACGAAATTATTGAAGAAGCGGACCACGCTGCGGCGGATTTAATCGTCATTGCGACTCACGGTTATAACGGGCTGAAGCGGGCGTTGTTGGGAAGCACGGCCGAACGGGTGCTCCGGCACGCCCATTGTCCAGTGTTGGTGGTGCGCCGTTCCAGCGACGGTTCGGGGGAAAGCCGCACGCCGAAGGAACCGGACAATCCATTTAGTTCTTAATTTAGGACACGCTCGGGTTTGCGCCGCACGGTTAACGCAAATGTAAATGCCATGGAACCCTCCCAAAATGTTGCGACCCTGTTGCGGATTTGTTGCGGATTTGTTGCGGATTAAGTCGTTGATATTCAACGCTGTAGCGGATGTTGCGGACTTTCACACCTCATATGCAAATACGCTCACACGTTTTCACGCCCTCGACGCTTCAATGGTCTTGCCGCGCCGAAGCAGGCGAAAGCGTGTCAACATCTTCCATGACTGGCGCAAGAAGTTTCGGAGGCACAACGCCAAATTTCTCTCCAAGTGCAGCAACCATCATTTTTGCTGCGCCCTCAATACTGACTGCTCCAGTGTTGATCATCATGTCCTGGTTCAACGGCGAGTTGACTTCCTTCCTGAAAATTCTCCACACGAACTCGGCGCGTTGCTTGTCAACCGTCCAGATTTGCGACCGCGCTTCGTCCAATGAAATGTTCCGGCGTTCTGCCACCCGCTTTGCCCGGGTTTCCAGCGGCGCTACCAGCCGCACCCGCACCGCGCATTGCGGCGGCAAAATATACTGTGCCCCGCGCCCTACGATCACCACATTGCCGTGGCGGCCGAGCTCGCAGATCACTTCCCTCAGATAACGAATATATCGCTCATCCGCCAGATCGTCCGGCACTAACCCGCGCCACGTTCGTTCCCAACTGGAATGGGCCCTTTCGTCAGCATTTTGAACGGCTCGTTGACGGACATGCGCGTTTCGCGCGATTTCGTCGACGATCCTGGCATCAAAAACGTTCCATCCCATCAGGTCGCCCGCCCGCCGCGCCGCCAGACCTCCGCCGCTTCCGCATTCACGCGAAACCAGCAGGCAAGGCCCAAAGATTGTGCCATCTTCTGCCACATATTGCCCTGGTCGCGAAGGGACCTCCGCGGCGAGCCGCGCCCTGACGTTAGACATCACCGCCTGCCTTTCAACTAGATTTAAAATACGGCTCATAAAATCACCTTTAACCATAATTAATCTCTCACTGCCCGGGAATATCGCTCACCTTCAATTGCCGCCAATTAATCCGTTTTTGTCTTTTCTTGAACTGTAGCGCAGGTTTCCAAACCTGCCGACTTGAGCGGTTTGGGAAACCGCGAAAGAGATTGCCGGAGCGAAGCGAAGGCAAGGCCCGAAGGGCCGAGCGAGCGGGAGCGAGCGAGCCAATCGCCGATTTCCAAGTCGGCTGGCCGTCCGAACGCCGACCATCGCGAAATCAAAGGTTCAGGTCCCTATGCACGAGGCGTCAGGCAATAAACGGTGAGGGATGAACAAATTACGGAAAGCGTCCGTTCCCCGGCTCACGTACGTATATGCAGCAATGCAAACGTGGCAAAACTCAATCGCTCGAATGAGCCTGCCGGCCCGATGGATGGCAGGCGGCGCTCTTCTGGCTCTTTTTGCATTTATCGGGCTTGTGGCCATCGCGCCCCTCCATTATCAACCGCCCCAACCGAGATTCTTTCTTTCCTTGCTCCTTCTGCTCTCGTTCGGGATCGCCTGGGTCACGCTCACCATTTCATTCAATTGCTGGCTCAACCTAAAGCTCTCCCGCGGCGAGCCAATTGTGAGCCGGCCATACGCCGCTCAGAACAACCCAATCTTGCCATGGCCAGGACAAGAAATGACAACAAGTGAGCAATCCGTGTGAAGCATTAAGAGATCTCCTCTTGTAAGTTGAAAAAGACGATAGATAAAAACAAAACAACACATCTTGAACTATGAAAGAAAATGCGCATGAAACCGCCGCCCGTGACAACGGGTTAGGGTTAAAACATCTGGGATTGGAAAACCTCGGCCGGGTTTATTGGAACCTGTCCACTCCCGCTCTATATGAGGAAGCCATTCGCCGTTACGAAGGCTCTTTAAGCCATCTTGGCCCAATTGTGATTCGTACCGGCCAATACACTGGCCGCCTGCCCAAAGACAAATTCCTCGTCCGCGAACCGTCCAGCGAAAATAAAATCTGGTGGGGCAAGATCAACCGGCCGATGCCCCCGGAAAAATTTGACGCGCTCGAACATCGCCTGTGCGCATATCTCCAGGGGAAAGACATTTTCATCGAAAATTGTTACGCGGGCGCGGATGAAAACTATCGCGTCCCTATTCGTGTCATCAGCGAGCGCGCCAGCGCCGCGCTGTTCGCGCGAACCATGTTCATCCGCGAACTCGATCCGGTCAGGCTCGCGAAACACGTCCCCGAGTTTACAGTGATCCACGCTCCCAATTTTCACGCCGACCCGGAAGTTGACGGGACCCATTCCGAAGCGTTTGTGCTGCTCCATTTTGCAAGGAAGCTCATTCTGATCGGCGGGACCGGCTACGCGGGCGAAATCAAAAAATCCATTTTCACCGTGATGAATTACCTCTTGCCGCAACGAAAAGTGATGGCCATGCATTGCTCGGCCAACTATGGAAAAGACGAAAACGATGTGGCCATTTTCTTCGGCTTGTCCGGCACCGGCAAGACAACGCTTTCCGCCGATCCCGAACGCACGTTGATTGGCGACGACGAACATGGATGGAGCGACGACGGCGTTTTCAACTTTGAAGGCGGTTGCTATGCCAAAGTGATCAAACTTTCGCGCGAAGGCGAGCCGGAGATTTATGAAACGACCCGGCGTTTTGGCACCATCCTTGAAAACGTCACGATGGATATGGACACACGCCATATAAATCTCGACGACGCATCGCTCACCGAAAACACACGCGCGGCCTATCCCATCACGCACATTCCCAACATGACGCGTACCGGCAAGGCCGGGCATCCCAAACATATCATTATGCTGACGTGTGATGCCTTCGGTGTCCTTCCGCCCGTTGCGCGGTTGACGCGCGAACAGGCCATGTATCATTTCCTGGCCGGGTACACAGCGAAAGTCGCCGGCACTGAAGCCGGCATTAAAGAGCCGCAAGCCACCTTCAGCCCTTGTTTTGGCGCGCCGTTTATGGCCTTGCCGCCAACGGTCTATGCAAAATTGCTCGGCGATAAAATCGCGAAGCATGACGTGGATGTATGGCTTGTGAATACCGGTTGGAGCGGCGGCCCGTATGGTGCCGGCCAAAGAATCAAACTTGGATTCACCCGCGCGATGGTGAAAGCCGTTCTTTCAGGCTCTCTCAAAGATGTGGCAACAAAACCGGACCCCATTTTTGGTTTGGCCATACCTCAGTCCTGTCCCGGGGTCCCGGCGGACTTGTTAATTCCGCGCAACACATGGAAAGACAAGGCGGCCTATGACGCCAAAGCCCGCGAATTGGCGGCGATGTTTGAGAAAAATTTCGCCGAAAATGCCGGCGATGCTCCGATGGAAATCAAAAAAGCCGGGCCTCCTGGAGACATCGTACCGCGCCTCAGTGAGGTTGCGGCCGCGTAAGCACGTCGCAGGGCGGACCTGCCGGTCCGCCGTTTGTCAGTGTTTTTGTGGCGGGAGACGGTGTGAAGAGTTTTGACCGCGCGATGTTGCTGCACCGCTCGCGGTTCGGTTGGATCGGAATTCTCAGCATCGTCTCTCGCCAGTACAAAATATGCGAATCCTTCGACTCATTTTATTCAATACATTGGTGGCCTTGCTCGCGTTCTGCCACCACACCGCCTCGGCCACCCAACTGGGATCCTTGTCAGGCATAAACGCCCTGTCACCACAACCGGCATTTCCACAGGATTTTGTGCAGGGCCTGGTCAACTTTGAGTTTTCCAATTACCACCTGACGCCGCGCGGAATCAATCTCCAGGACAGGGGTCTTGTGACCCAGCCGTTTGCGAGGTTGGATTGGTATTTGTACAATCCGCCGGCAGCTACGAACAGATTCATTGACCAGGGTTACCTGACCACCGCGGTATGGAACGATGTTGACACTGCGCGTTCGGGAGTTCAACCGGGACATTGGTGCGAGATTGATTTCACCGTAGGTCCAAATGTGAGGTTTTTGAATAACTGGACGCTGGAATCGCCTTTTACCGCGTTTCGAAGCGAAACAGAAAGTTTCGAAACCTGTTGGGCATGGGACCCGCGCCTGACCTATCATGACCGGTTCTTCCCCAATTTCTCATTCAATCCGTATGTCGAGTTCTTCGATGAACTCCACGAGAAAATCACCGTGGTCATTGTCCCCTCGAAATCACAAAGCAGCTATTATGGTGTGTTTGGCGCGGACCCGACATATGTCTTTCCGACGTTGCCGTTAAGATTGGAACTGCCCGGCTACATCCTCATACCGGGAAAAAATTTCTATCAGCGCGATGACGGCTCAGGCGGGGGCGCCGACGTCGCGCTATTGACCACGACGTTTAAGGTAACAGTCCCATTGAATTTTATTCCTCCGTCATACGGCAAGTGGAGTGTTTACACCGGGGTCCAATACTCTTATCTGAACAATCCGGGATTGCTCGACGGAAATGAAATTCTGGCAAATAATCGGCAACGAAATTTCGTCGTTTACCATGGAGGAGTGACCTGGCGCTTTTAATCGGCTCCTATTCCCCAATATTTCGCAATCGCGCTCAAATCCACGCCCGTCTCAAATGTTCTCAGCCCGTTATGGTTCGGCGTTCCGTTGCCGTCGTACGCCTCATGGTACGTCCCCCAGCAACCCGCCGTAGGCCCATCCACCAGCGCCTGATAAACCGCTTTCTTTTCCGGATCGTCCACCGCCGCAAGGCCCCACAGCAAATAACCCAAATCGTGGCCGAGCGATCTTCTGCCCGCAATTCCAGTCACCGGCAGCAACGGCACGGAAGGATTAGAAAACTGCTTCATCGCTTCCACGTCGCATTTCGCGCGCTCAGGATATTTCATCGGCGTTCCGTAGTAGATGGGATACAACGTAAAATTGAGCAACCGCCCGGACGGCCATGCGTCGGTGCTCTTCACACGGAACCAATCGTGAAATCCCTGCGGACAATTCGGGACATCCGTCCTCCAGAAATCTCTTTCCAAGGCGTCCTGCAAATGCCCCAGTTCATCATAAAGATTCAGCGTCTGATGATTCAGGCGATTCAGATAATGCGCCGGATCTTTCCCCTGCTCTTTCAGATATTGAATGTAAAACTCCAGCGAGGCCGAGCACAAGGCAATGGATGTCATGGACCAGTATTGTTCCAGCTTGCGGTTGAACCCTTCGTCTCTCAGGCCCGGAACGTCCGACGCCCCACACAACTCGGTTTCATCGCCGCTAAATTCCAGGTGATAATCATTGGTCATCGCATATTTCAACTGCGCGTCCATGGAATAGCTTAGTGACGGGTCAACGTTTGTCAGTGTATCGAGGTCATGCGTGCCATTGTAATAATCCCTGGCCGCAAGAATATAGAGTGCCGTCACTTCCACAACGGCATTGGCTTCGGGGCAAAAGCGGCCATTGTTTCCGTTGGGATGCGCGTAAGTCAGGCTCCCGCACGGTCCGGCATCAGGTATAAGGCCGTGCGCCGCGTAGGTGCGGTCCAGCCAATTAATAAACCGCCGTGACTCGTCGAAATGCCCGAAGGCGGTGAGTCCACGCAGACCGCAATAGGCATCGCGTACATAGGACATGTCCCAACCCCGTTCATTGGCTACAATTCCGCCGTCACGGCACTCGTTCATCTTGAGCGTTGCCAGGCCGCCTTCCACAAGGTCCCGCGCTCGCTGGTCTTTGATGCGATCCAATGAATACTCGGGCGCCACACTGTCAAACCATCCCTGCCACCAGGCAATCCAGTTAGCGAGGTCGCGTGAAGGGTTTTGTGGTTCATGCTTTTCCAACCAACCTACACCGCCATAATTTGTATAATCCATATAGTGGTACAGCACGGCATCGGAAGACGCGTGAGGCGCAATGGTTTCGGGCGCGGTGGTAAAGACGTAATCGTCATTGGTGTGTATTACCACATTGACCACCTTGTCGAAGACGATAGTGGCATAACGGTCCACCCAGTTCCGACAATAGTGGCCCTCGACACAGTTGAGCGACGTGTCGAGCTTTAATTGTATCCAATGCACTTGATTATTGATGAATCCCGAAACTTCATGACTCCTTCCCTGCCCGCTGATCGGCTCAATATAGGCGCGAACGCTCACGGCGTGCTGATCGCGGCTGGACAAGTTGTCGACTCGGACCATCCGCGCGACGCACGGCCGGCCCATTAAGGCATAGTCAATGAGCGTAACCTTCAGGTCGCCATTGGTGCCAATACCATAAAAAACCCCGGTCTTGCGCGCGCGATGCACATCCATGACTATGGGTTGTTCGGTGCCGTCCACTACCAGCCGGATTTCCTCGCGTTGCAGATAATTGGGACAGGTGTAATCCGGCCCAACCAAAAAGTTCCACGTCCCATCACCGGGGCCGCCGGCGCCGGCGTAACCGTTGCCCATAAAAAAGTCTTCGCGCGTATTCAGATAGGGCACCTGAGGCGGCAACGAAATTTGGGCATCTGTTTCAAACCATTGCGCCCTGGCAAAGACAGGAATGACAACAAAAGCGAGAATTAATACAATCTGGCGCAAGTACATCCGTGTTATCTAAAATAAAAAGGGAAACGGAAAAAGGAAAAAGGACAGGCACCGCGAATTGCGTTATGAATAGAAAACTGTTATTTGCCGTTTTGCTCCTCGCCGCGACCGCATTTGCCGGCTCCGCAGCGGATTTAGCCCTGGTTCCATGGCCGCAACACATCGAGCAATTGAGCGGCTCGTTCGCGCTCTCGCCCCAAACGCGCATTGACGCCGACGGGACCTCGCGCCAGACGGCGCAATTTTTCGCGCAACGTCTCCGCCGCTCCACCGGCTATTCCTTAGAGGTCCGCCGGCGACAGTCCTCCACGCCATCCCCAAATTCCATTCTCTTCACCACCCGCGGCGCCAACCCCGGCCTTGGAGCCGAAGGTTACGTACTCGCCGTCACTACAAATTGCATCGTCATTCGCGCCACAACCCAGGCCGGCCTGTTTTACGGCGGCCAAACGCTGTTGCAATTGCTTGATTGCGGTGAATCGCGTGTAGGCGGATGCCCTGCCGCCGTCGCCATTCCCCCATCGCGGTTGCAATTGCTTGATTGCGGTGAATCGCGTGTAGGGCAGGCATCTTGCCTGCCGGTTCTGCCCGCATCTTGCGCGCAGACGAACACGCGGCTGGAAGCCGCCGTAACCGGCAGGCAGGATGCCTGCCCTACGGCACTCTGGCAGGCGCCCTGCGTAAAGATCGCGGACTGGCCGCGATTCCCCTGGCGCGGCCTGATGCTCGACGTCAGTCGTCACTTTTTCAATAAAACCGAAGTGGAAACACTTTTGGACGAAATGGCATTCTATAAAATGAACCGTTTTCACTGGCACCTCGTGGATGACCAGGGCTGGCGTATCGAAATCCCGCAATATCCCCGGCTTACCAAAGTTGGAGCGTGGCGCAACCATGTCGATGTGCAACCTTCCGATACCAATGAGCCGGCGTGGAATAAGCCATCGCCCGACAAATTCGGGCCGGACGGCCGTTACGGCGGATTCTATACTCAAAATGATATTCGTGAAATCGTCGCCTATGCGGCGGCGCGCCACATCACCGTGGTGCCCGAAATTGAAATGCCCGGCCATTCCGAAGCGGCGCTCACCGCGTACCCGCAATTCAGTTGCTTTGGCGGGCCCTACAGCACCGACAACGACCTGTCCATTCACGACAGTATTTACGATCCATCGAACGAAGGCACATTCGAGTTCCTCGATAATGTTCTGGCCGAAGTCTTTAAGCTGTTCCCGGGGCCCTACATTCACATTGGCGGCGACGAAGTCCGGCAGAATTACTGGAACCGCAGCGCCGCCTGCCGCGCGCTGATGAAACGGGAAGGGCTGACAAGCGAGGACGAACTCCAAAGCTATTTCATCAAACGCATGGAACATTTTGTAAACGCCCGCGGCAAAATCCTCATCGGCTGGAGCGAAATCTTAAAAGGCGGCCTTGCGACAAACGCCGTGGTCATGGACTGGATTGGCGGCGGCCGACAGGCTGCCGAAAGCGGCCACGACGCCGTGATGACCCCCGTTGAGTACTGTTACCTGGACCATTATCACAAGCCCGGCGCGCCGGACATTTATACTTCGCTTAAAAAAGTTTATTCCTTCGAACCGGTGCCATCGGATTTGCCCCCGCAGTTCCAGTCTCACATCCTTGGCGCTGAAGCGGTTTTGTGGACGGAATATGTCGCCTCGCTGGAGCAGGCGCAGCGCGTGATTTTTCCCCGCGCCTGCGCCATCGCGGAAGTAACCTGGTCTTCGAAAGAGGGGCGTGACTGGAATAGTTTTCAGCGGAGGATTGAGGCTCGTCATTAATTTAGATCGGACAGATCCCAAATCAGAAAGAAAAAAACCGGGCCAGTCAGTCAGAGGGTGACCGAAAGGCCCGGGGAATTGTTGATACGCACATTTGCAGATTTACGGAGACTTTCAGTTTGCGTCTGTGCCAAACAGCAAACCAAAATTTTTTAAATTCAAAGATCTATGCACATGCCCAATTGTGCTTGCAACAGTGACAATAAATCATAATGGCTTATTGTTGTCAACGCATTTTTATAAAGTATAAGCATTAGTGATTAATCTCCGGTTTTCCTATTAGCGTGCAATCCCCCAAATGTTGCGGCCATTGTGACTGCCGGCCAGGGGTCCGCCTGCACAACCCGAGGAAACAATCCATAACGGAAACGGAGCGTGCAAAGGCGGTACTTAAATAGAGCAAACTTGTTTGACAATAAGGAAACGGAGCGGCAACAAAAATGAAACAACCCGTAATCAGTTTCCAGCCCCGCACCGGGTTGGCTGGTCCGGAACACGCTAAAGCGCGGACACCAAACGGATATGGCGTCAGAGTTTTGCGAGTTCGCCGGGGACCCAGTCGCCGGGAGCGGCAGGGTGACCGCAATCCAGGCAGGGGATGTGACTGTGCTGCGCGCCACAGTGAGGGCACGCCAGATGAGTGGCAAACGGGTCGAAACCCTTCCGGCAGCGGCCGCAGTGCCAGTAGTCGCCGACCGGCGGAGCGATGTGGCATTGGGGACACACATATCCTTCACGGCGCGGTGCATCGCTTTGGCGAAGCATTTCCCTGGCCTGGCCAAAACTTCGGAAGCAGTAGAAGAAATTCAGAACGCATATAAGGCCCAGCCAAACCGATTGCAGCCAAATCGCCAGGGCAGCCAGGCCGGCGGCGCCCAGAAAACCAACCACACACGCCACCATGAGACTTCGGGCACGCCCTAACGGGAACCACAATAGCGCGCGAAGGATCTGCCCGCCGTCCAGGGGATACACCGGCAACATGTTAAAAATCAACAAACCCAAATTGATAGCCCAGGCCGCAATGATGAAATGATAGAGATTGTCGCTCCAATTTGCCGTGGCGGCGATCCACCAGAAGGCCGAAAAAATTGGAACCAATGCAACGTTGACGAGCGGCCCGGCGGCAATGGTCCATAACGTTGCTCCTGGCCGTGCCGGCGGCGAGGCGTAGGCGACACCGCCAAGCGGCCACAGGACGATTTCATGCGCCTGGCCGCCAACGGACCGGCAGGCAAGCGCATGGCCGAACTCGTGGAGCAGCACAATCAGGAACAGGGTCAGATATTCAAAGATATTCCACATTATGGAGGAATAGATTCCCGTCCTGTATTTGAATCCATATACCGCGACCAAAAACCATGACCAATGGAGGAAGACGTTAATTCCGAAACACTTGAACAAATGAATTGAATTTCGGCCAGTTGGCATGATTTCTGGTTAACAGGTTTTCCGGACGGCGGCAAGAATTTCCATCTGCGACTGTGCAAATCCGCCGCGTCATTACCTGTGTTTTACGGGGATTAGCCGCTGATAATTGGTTTTAATCGTGAACTATTGTTTCCATTTCGTCACAAGTCTTTAACGTTCTTGCCATTGCGCATGGCCCAATTTCGGCTGATGTTATATATGTGGCTCCGATTATCCTCATTGTGGACGATGAAGGCGATTTCATTGAGCTGGTGAAATTTCGCCTGAGCTCCCTTGGCTGCGAATTCCTGGTCGCTACCGACGGTGTCCAGGCTCTGAGCCAGGCCCGTCAATACAAGCCGAATTTGATTCTTCTGGATATTTTGCTGCCCGACCTGGACGGGCTTTCCGTCTGCGAAATTTTGAAACGCCAGCCCGCTACAAAAAAAATTCCAATTATTTTTATGAGCGCCCTTTCGGCAGGCGTCACCAGGCGCACGGTGGCGATTCAGGCTGAGGACTTTTTCACCAAACCGTTGGACCTGCCGCGCCTGGAGCGCCGTGTGGGAGAATTGCTGCACGTCCTCTAGCCCGGATATTTCATAAAGGGATTAACCAAAGAAGCGGCTGGAGCGTCCATAGGCTTGATTTCACTAAGCCAAATGAAAACGCCACACGCCGCTTCTTCGACAACAGACTGTAGAGAACAGCCCTTGCTCTTTCAA
>DATJTK010000126.1:0-4054 GCA_035503455.1 Candidatus Sulfotelmatobacter sp.
TTTTGCGACATTTGCTTCGGTGTCAATAAGTTCACATTTAGTGAGGTTATTGACACCAAGCCAAAAACGGCTTTTCGCTCGGTAGAATCAAAGAATTTACTAGCCTCATGGTCATAGACACGCATTTTTGAGGTTCAACGCTTCAACGTCAATTATTTCATCAACAGCATCTGCCGCGCGCGCTTAATGGCGTTCGTCAGTTTGCGCTGATAATGAGCGGGCATGCCCGTATATTTGCGGGGCAGGATGCGGCCCTGGTCGGTCACGTATTGGCGGAGCAAATTGGTGTTCTTGTAATCGAGCGCGTCGGCGGTGAAATCAATTTTCGGTTTGGGCCGGGGCGTGCGGTTTTCCATCGGGCGCTGTCCGCGCTTGTCTCTGTCGGTATGGGTCTTGCGGGGCATAACAATCTATTTGATTTCGCGGTGAACGGTATGGCGGCGCAACGCGGGGTTATACTTCTTCATTTCGAGCTTTTCCGTCTGCAGCTTTTTGTTGCGATTGGCGCTGTAGCGGGATGGCGACTTGCCTTCCTTCCGCGCCTCGGTGCATTCAATGGTAACGACTTCGCGGGGCATGTTATTCCTTTTCCTTTGCTTGTTTGCCGCCTTCTTCTATGGCCTCTTCGCCTTCCTCGGATTCTACTTCGCCCACGCCTGCGGTTTCAATCGTGCCCAATTGGCCAAGGCGGCGGGACTTGAGCGCGCCATCCTTTTCCAGTTGAGCCTGGGCTTCGACAGTAAAACGGGTCCATGGAATGGCTTCGAGCCGGGCCTTCGGAATCGACTTGCCGGTCAGTTCACAAACTCCGTAGGTCTTTTTCTCAATGCGTTTGAGGGCCTCCTCAATTTCATAGATGGCGTCCTGGTCCGATGACAGGAGGCTCAGGGCAAAGTCCCGGTCGAAATTATCCGTGCCCGAATCGGCCATGTGTAGGCTGTAACCGGCCATTTCCTGGGCCGATTCCTGGGCCAGACCGTCCATTTGCCGGCGCAGTTGATCCCGAAGCTCGACCAGATGCTGGTAATATTTCTGCCATTCCGGCTTGACCTTCTTCGCGTCCGTCAGGTCGCCCGCCTTTGAAACCGCGCGGCCCAGAATAGCGGCGGAAGTCGCCGATGTTTGCGATTTTCCGCGCTGCGCGGCGTTTTTAATGTCGTGTTTCTTCGCAGTCACAAAAGTGTCAATCAATTTTCGGCACAAAGGCCGGTTCGTCAAGAGTGCGGGAATTTAGCAGAGCGAATGAAATAAGCCACAAAAATTTTCAAAAATTTTCAGGCCGCCAGCGGCGCTCGTTGAAGCGTTAAAATCGTTGAAGCGTTGAAGCGTCCAGACCCCCGATGCTTAGCGCCATTTCGGCGCAAATTAACACTTATTCGGATTGGCGCGCAGCCGGAACCGCCCTGCCATCCCTTCTGCGATTTCCGCTTCAACGCTTCAACACTTCAACACTTTAACGTGACCGCAGGTCACATCGCCACCGGCGCTGTGGATACTCCGGGCACGGTGACTTTCTTTTCAAACTGCTGGTAAACCTTGGCAAGTGTGTCTTCCACGGTGATGCCATATTTCTTCCGCAATTCATCCTGGGACGTGGCGTGCTCGATAAACTGGTCGGGCCATCCAATTCGGATGACCGGGGTGGCTACCGCCGTTTCACTCAACAACTCCAGGACCGCTGAGCCGTAGCCTCCCATCAGCACATGGTCTTCCAGCGTCACGACCAAATCCGCCGCGCGCCCAAAAAATTCATGTGTGCCGGCGTCCAGAGGCTTCGTGAAGCGCGGATTGATCACGGCGCAATCGAAATCCGCCGTGGCCAGTTGCGCCGCCTTTCGCGCAAGTGAATTCAAATTGCCCAGGCCGAAAAAGGCGACTTTCTTTTTCCCGTTGTTGGAGAAATTTTGGACGATTTCGGCCTTGCCGATTTCGAGCAGTTTCGGCTGCTCCTTAATAGGAACACCTTCGGCCCCGCCCCGGGGATAACGAATGAACGTGGGATGGTTCTGGTGTGTCGCAGTGAACATCATGTCCGCCAGTTCGTCTTCATTGGTGGGCGCCATCGCGATGACGTTGGGCAGGCAGCGCAGATAGGAAATATCAAAGAGGCCGTGATGCGTAGGGCCGTCGTTGGCGGAAAGCCCCGCGCGATCCATGCAAAAGATGACCGGCAAATCCTGCAAACAAACATCGTGATGAATGCAGTCGTAGGCGCGCTGGAGAAAAGTGGAATAAATCGCGCAAACGGGATGGAAACCCATGGTGGCCATGCCCGCGGCAAATATGACCGCGTGCTCCTCGGCGATGCCCACGTCATAGTAACGGTCGGGATATTCCTTTTCCAAGTGCTTCAAGCCTGTTCCGGTCGGCATCGCGGCGGTGATGCCGACGACCCGGTTATCGCGCCGGCACAGTTTGACGAGGGTCTGGCCCATCACGTCCTGGTAATTCGGCGGAGCATTTGGTTTTGGAACGGGTGTTTCCCCGGTCCTCGCGTCGTAAGGCCCCAGGCCGTGGAATTTTTCCGGCGACTTCAATGCCGCATCGAAGCCCTTTCCTTTTTGCGTGAGAATATGGATGACGATGGGGTGATCGCACGTCTTGGCAAATTCCAGCGTGCTGACCAGCAGCGGCAAATTGTGGCCGTCAATCGGGCCCAGGTATCGAATTCCCATTTCTTCAAATAAGATGGGATTGCCGAAACCCCCGCGGCCGTCTGAACCAATCGTCATTTCCGGCTTTTGATGGAGTCCCACGCTCAACGCGCCCTTGAAACCCTCTTCGGCCTTGTGCGCCAGGCGCAGGGCCAGGTTTCCTTTGGGCAGGCGGCGCAGAAAATTTTGAAAATCCCGCGACAATTTATTGTAATTGGGATTGGTGATCAGCTTGTTGAGATAATGCGAGATGGCGCCCACGTTTTTGGCGATGCTCCATTCGTTGTCGTTGAGAATGCCGATGAACCGGCGAGTGGTGTGGCCGATATTGTTCAGCGCTTCAAATGAAATTCCGTTTGTGAGCGCGGCGTCGCCAAAGATGCACACGATGTGCTCATTGGAGCCTCGCTTGTCGCGGGCTGCCGCCATGCCCAGCGCCGCGGAGAGCGCCGTGCCGGCGTGGCCGGCGCCGTAACAGTCGTGCTCGCTTTCAGTGCGCAATGCAAAACCATTCAACCCGCCGGTCTGGCGAATCGTGCGAAAACGATTTTTCCGGCCGGTGAGAAGCTTATGGACATAAACCTGGTGGCTCACATCCCAGACCAATCTGTCCCTCGGGGTATTAAAAACCCGGTGCAGTGCAATGCTCAATTCCACCACGCCCAGGTTTGGCCCCAAATGCCCGCCGTGTTTGGCCAGGCCTTGAATGAGTTCTTCCCGTATTTCGCTGGAAAGTTCCTGAAGCTGCGCCAGCGTCAGTTTTTTGACGTGCTCAGGTCCGTCTATCATATCCAGGTATCCACTCATAATTCGTTATAACGTCAATACGTTCACGCGGCATTGCATTATTAAAGTGCTTCACTTCCAGTTTCTCTTACTCCTTCAATTCTTCAAGATTCTCCAAAGATTTCAATTTCAATTCTCCAGCGGCATTCTTTTCCAGTTGCTGGATTTTCAATTCAGCTTCCGACAATTTGTCGCGGCAAATTCTAACGAGTTTCGCCCCTTCTTCATATTTAGCCAGGAGCGTTTCCAGGGGCAGATCGTCAGACTCCATGGCCTCGACGATGCCTTCAAGTTTCTTCAATGCCTCCTCAAATGGCACCCCATTGCCGGGACTGTTTCCCGCGGTCTTTAATGAATTGGCCACAAAGCGAACACTAAAGCAAAACGCCTGCCGCGTCCAGCCGTTATTTGACCCCTGCCGGGACAATGGCGCGTCTTGACACTGTTCTTGGTAGGGACGCTGCGCTGTGACGATTTGAACTCGACACGCCAACCATGGCACGAACAGTGCCAATGAAAAATAAACGTTGGAACGCCTTCTCAGCTACGAACGCCTCTCATGCGAGGGAAAGCTCGCCTACATCAAACTGAACAACCAAATGCCTTGCCCACCT
>DATJTK010000127.1:0-18803 GCA_035503455.1 Candidatus Sulfotelmatobacter sp.
GAAGTGGTCCTTGAAGTGAACCATTCGTTCATCGAATTGCATGGGCAACCGCAACTGACGTTGAGCCTGTTTCGTGACATCACGGCGCAACGCCGCCTGGAGGAGCAGTTTCGTCAGTCGCAAAAGATGGAAGCCATAGGCCAGCTCGCCGGCGGGGTGGCGCATGATTTCAATAATATTTTGACCGTAATCCAGGGCCACGCCTCCCTGCTGACTGCTGCCAAGCTCGCCCCGTTGGAGGACAAATCAGCCAATCAAATTGTCCAGGCCGCCGCGCGCGCCGCCGGCCTGACGCGGCAATTGCTGACGTTCAGCCGCCGCCAATTGATCCAGCCCAAACAATTGGACATGAACAAGATCGTCGGCAATATGACGAACATGCTCGGCCGGCTCCTGGGCGAAGATATTGCCCTCCAATTAAATTATTGGCAGGCGCCAGCCAGCGTGGAAGCCGACGCGGGTATGATGGAGCAGGTGCTGTTAAATCTGGCAGTTAATGCCCGCGATGCCATGCCAAAAGGCGGCCAGCTTGCCATTCGCCTGACCGTTACCGACGTGGACGACGGCTATGTAGCCCGCCAGCCCGATGCGCGGAAGGGCACTTTCGTGTGCATCAGTGTGACTGACACCGGTACTGGCATTGCGCCGGAGAATTTGCCGCGCATTTTCGAACCCTTCTTCACCACAAAAGCCATCGGTAAAGGAACCGGCCTGGGTCTGGCGACCGTGTACGGTATTGTCAAACAACACCAGGGCTGGATTGAACTGGAGAGTTACGTCGGCAGGGGCACCACGTTTCGCATTTTTATTCCCTGGATCAGCAGCGACAGGGTCGGGAACGAAAAGCCGACCACGGCCATCACGGTGCGCGGCGGCCAGGAAAGCATCCTGCTGGTCGAGGACGAAAAACCCGTGCGCGAACTGGTCGCCCGTGTGCTCGAGCGCTACGGATATAAAATCTTCCAGGCAGACACCGGCGCGGACGCGCTTCAAGTCTGGGCGCAACACAAAGATCGAATCAAATTGGTTCTCACGGACCTTGTTATGCCCAACAATATGAATGGCCGGGAATTGGCCGAAAAACTGTGGGCGCAGTCGCCGGGCCTGAAAGTCATATTCACAAGCGGCTACAGCGCTGACATCGTGGGCAAAGATTTTAAGCTCGACCCGGAACTGAACTTCCTCCAAAAACCCTATCAGCCGCAAGCACTCGCCCTGACTATCCGCCGTTGTTTGGATGGCAAGCATAAATAAATCGGTCCGATCCGACTGATCTGTCGGATCCGTCCGATCTCTTCACCTCGTCCTTCCAAACATAAATTCCCAGAGCCACGTGGAGCGCAATAGATGCTTTCCCAGGCTGGCTTGAACGCTTGGCGCAACCATCATCCACTGGAGAATCCGCGCCCACGCCAGCCGTCGTGAAAAAACGGCGTTACATCGGGTGGCAATTTGACGCCGCGCTTCATTCCAACTGATTTGGCCGACGCCGTACGCGGCGACGGGACCCAGGGCGATTTCCGCGGACTCAAACGCCATGGACATGCCGTTTCCCGTCACAGGCGGCGTCATCGTCAAGGCATCGCCGATCCGGCATTCATTGTTCGCCGCCGCGCGCCGTGGTTTCAACTGGATTCCTGCGACGGAACAAAACGATTCGGGTTCAAATGGCGCATTTCTTAAGCGTTCCCGAAGCGACGAGCCGGTTTGCCCCATCAGCCACTCCATTTTTGATTCCGGACGATGTTTGTCCGGCCGCGCTTTGAACAGGCCGCAGACGTTCACCTGGCCATCGTTGATGCGGTTGACGCCAACGTAGCCGTCCGGCATCCGATGCATTTCCAGGTCGGCCTCCAGGTTGACGGCGCCACCGCTTACAACATGTGCCTTGACGCCAAACCAGCGGCTTTCATTTTCCGAAGATTGGAGACGCCGTCCTGTCGCGGACACGACTCCTTCGCCGCAGTGATCTGCGCTCCAGCGGGACCGGACTTGCAATTGTCCTCCCAGTTGGCGAAATATGCCTGCAAGCAATGCGTCCATTTTGAACCTCGATAGACAAAGGGCAGGGGACGACAGCTTGCGGACTGGAGATCGCGCGCCATCGGAAATAAACATAGCTGTCCGGGCGTATACCGCGCCGGCTTTTTCGAATTCAGGCAGCAAACCGAGCCGTTCCAAAACCGTGTGCCCATGGCCGCTGATAAATTCACCACAAACGCGATGTCGCGGGTAATCGCCCGATTCGTAGATGGCCACAGGAACGCCGCATTGCCGAAGGCCGATGCCCAACGTCAATCCTGCAAGACCGCCGCCGATGATGGTAACAGGCCGGGACATTCTATGGGTTCGCCCGCCGGGCGATGAACAGATGGCTGAACAATCCCGCCGGTCGCTCAATTAAACTCCAATCTATTTTGTTCGGCCAAATGGCGCAAAGTTCGTTCCCACAAAATCCCGCGCGAACGCTGATTTCTGCGTCATGGCGGGTTACCGGGCCGCAGCCGATGACCCACAAAAGCCTCCCGCTGAGCTTGGCCAGCCACGAGCGGCGCGGTTCGAGGGCGACTAAAAGATTGGTAGTACGAGCCGCCAGCCCGAGCATTTCAGTGAGTTCTTCATCCCGGAATTGATGGAGAAAGAGATTGAATACTATGGCGTCGGCGCCGCCGGCAGACGCTTGCCGGAGCCATTCAGTCGCCGTCTTGATTTCTGTGTGCACATGCCAGCCCAAATCGTTGAAGCGGGCTTTAATTTCAGGATCAAAGGAATCAAGACGATCCACAAGCGTGACCTCTGCCGATGGCCATTGCTGCCGCAAACGATTGGCGACGCTCAAAAGAAAATGTCCGTCACCCGCGCCAAGTTCCACGATTCGAGGGGCGTTGCGCCCGCGCAAGTGTTCCAACAAGGCGCGCGCCATAATCGGAGGGTGTCCCATTCCCAGGTTGAGCAGCCGCAAATCGCGGCGCGAACGCAAAGCGCGCGGGTCATTCGGTGGCAGTTCGTCCAGTAACTCAGGTTCTACAGCGCGGCCGGCGGGGCGTTTCATGACCGTTCCACTTCCAGAAATGCGCCATAGCAGCTGAAACCCGCCCCAAACGAGGACATCCACCACAGGCCGTCCGGTGCTCCGTCCGCAAGCGCCGCCTGAAGCGCAAATAGCACAGTCGGGCTGCTCATGTTTCCATAGTCGCGCAATACGGCCTGGCTCCAGCGCACGTCATGGCCGGACAAGTTGAAACGCTCGCGAAGCGCCAATAGAACGTCGCGGCCGCCGGGGTGAAAGATCCAGCCGTTGACCCGGGTTCGCGCAACACCCGCGCGCGCCAAGACGTCCTCAAATAAAGTTCCAACGCTTTGCGCCGCCAGCGCCGGCACCTGCGGCGTGAGAATATTGCGGAGCATCCCGGATCTTTGTTCGAAACGGAGCGCCTCCCGATCAGCAGGTTTCATGAGTGAACCGCTGGAATTCCATTTCACGCGGCAGCCGCCGTTTGCCTCCGGCGAAACCACAACAGCGCCCGCGCCATCCCCAAACAGGCAGGCGCTAATGAGAACACCCGCGTCATCGTCCAGGTAAAAGGCTGCGCTGCAAATTTCCACGCAAATGGATAAGGCCCGCCTGCATTGGCCGGCCGCGATCAGGGTACGCGCGGTTTCCAGGTTCGGAATCGCCGCGCCGCAACCCTGGCCAACTAAATCCAGGGCGATGACGTCCGAACGCAAACCAAGCCGTTCGACCAGGTAACTGGTGAGGCCCGGGCACAAATAGCCTGTGCAGGTGCTCACGAGAACGGCGTCAATGTCGCGGCATTCCGTTTTTGATTGCGCCAAAGCGCGTTCAGCAGCCAATGAAGCCAGGCCCGGCGCGTTTCTGATGAAGCGCTCGTGCAGCGCGTCCGGGTTTAACGCAAACGCCTCGTCCAATTTCTCAAGCGCGAAGTGACGGGTGGCAATGCCATTTTCCCCTGTCAGCACCTTTTTTAAAATGGCTTTTGAGCGGGCATTTAGCTCATGGAAACGCGGGCAATGTTGCACCGTTTGCCAGCAATCCACCTGGCTATAACGTTGCGGCGGAGTCGCCGTCCCGATTCCGATGATAAACATGCAAACTTAGCGGATAGCCAGCGTTGCCGGATTGGTTTTCCACGAGGCCGGTCCGGCACAGCATTGCAGCAACGTATGGCCGAATAACGACGTCGTGGTCAGTCCCGAAGCCATGCAGGCAATTTTATTGTTAAAGAATTCGTGCATGGCATCGGAAATTTTGCCCGGAAACTTTTTCTCGAAAAACATTCCGGTTTTATACATGGCAAAAATACGCCCGTCGTAGAAAAATTCAATGAGGGCCATCCATGACTTGATGTGCTTTCGCATTTCCTGGGCGTAACCAGGCAGGTCATGCAGGTTTTCGGCCAGCAATTCCGCCGACCGCAACGCCAGCCACATGCCCGGCGAAAGCATGGGATCGACAAATCCAAAAGCGTCCCCAACCATGACCCAGCCCGGGCCGTGCCCAGTCGTGGAAACCAACTGGTAATTGGCATACGTCGCGATCTCCGTGACCCGCTTGCGATTTTTACCCGCCGCCGACAGGAGCGGATCATGATTAATGATGCCTTCGAGCCGTTCCTCGGACGTGGCGCCAAATTTCGCGGCGTCGTCCTTGTTTAACACAACGCCCACGGACAGGCAGTCCCGCAACGGAATACGCCAGCACCAGCCGTTTTCCAATCGGCCGATAATGACCTGGCCAGGCGGCGTCTGAACGTCGAAACCTTCATAGTGGGCAAAATAAGACACATCCTTGCGCGGACCCAATTCGGAAGGAATTTCAAGCGTGCGCGCGAACAACCGGTTTCGGCCGGTAGCGTCCACCAGGAGGTCGGGCTGTTTGCCCCCGAGCCATGGAGCCTGTGAGAGTGTCTCCTCCGCCAATCGTATTTGGTTTCCATCCACGCGCTCAACCTTGGCCCGCACTTTGGCGCGTTTGGCCCCGAGTTCTTCGGCGCGCTTGTCCAATAATTGGTCGAAGGCCGGGCGCGGCGAATTGTACGCGTACGTGGGCATGGGAGTGCCGGTGAGCGATTGAAAGGTGAAATCAATCCGGTCAGTCGCGCTTAAGGTAAAACTGACGCCCGGTTTATGCTGGCAGATGTCCGCGACCCGCTGCTCCAGGTCCAATTTTCGCAATACAGGAATGATGGCGGGAATCAATGATTCGCCAACGATGAGGTCGGGGCGCCGCCCATCATCAAAAATCGTCACGTCCATTCCTTTGCTGGCAAGAAAGGACGCCAAAGTGGAACCCGAGGGACCGCAGCCGATGATACCAACAGTTTTAATGGAATTATTTTTCATTGCAGCATCGTCCTCATCGCTGCACAGAATGGTTCGGCGCGGGCATTTTGGGCAAGGAAAAAATCAATGGGACGAACATGGGGAGCCTCTTTCGAATTTTTTCGCATGCAGCGGGACCATGAACCGTAGCGCAGGTTTCCAAACCTGCCGTATCGCGGGTTTCTAAACCCGCTGACCGTACGACGCCACATGACTGTCGATTCGCATACACGCGCCACGGCGTTCCGGTTCGTGGTGAGCCCTCTTTCTTTTCAAGAATGCATTGTGACCCTCGACGCACCTTGCGCGCTTGTTATACTGGCATCGGCGTAAAGCACGATGAATAATGAATACTACAATACACACACATGAAAGCATTCAGTCGCTCTGGCCTTTGGACGTCGTTTATTATACTCTTATTGTTGATAAATTTTCTCTGGGGATATTGGAACAACCGCCACAGTTCGATCCCTTATTGGGTTATAAAGCAATTTCAATTCGAGCGCGTTCGTGACAACAATGGCGCGCTATGTTTGGGCATTAATGACGCTAGGACGGGCAGGCCGATCCTAATCGAGAGGCAGCTTGGTCTTGGAGTTGATGGTATGCCCGCGGAGATCGATTATTGCTTCCGAGGCACGAACGTATTAGAGATTTTTAACGCGCCGGGCCGATTGCCGCTATACCAATTTGAATTTCATGGTCGCGGCAAGAGCCAGGTATGGTGGCTTAATCTAGGCGGCGGTTCGTTCTTTACACGGCGGGTTTCCTATGACACCAACGGTGAACTTTCCAATGATGAATTGTGGTACGATCAAGCCTGGCACAGCGTTGATCGGCGAAACGGGACAAACGGCATTGTCATAAATGGGCAGTGGCATAGAATCTAGTATGACACAAACCATATGGTGACGACAGAACCAGAGGCGGTCCCACCGTGATTCGGAGTTGAATTCCATCTTCCATCTTCTATCGTCCATCTTCCAATGGCATGGCAAGGAAAAGCGTCATGCCTCTTGACGTAATTTGGGGTTGGGGGAAATGATGTGTGGCAGTGATAAATTTGGGCCTTCAACAAGCAAACGCAAACGTGCGTAAAAATCATAACCACTGGATAGACTACGCCGTCCTTGGCATCGTTTGCAGCCTGGTAATCGCAATTTTCGCCTGGGTCGCTGAACCGAGCTTGACCCGTCTTCCTCATTTCTCCTCTCCGGGTGGCAAAAACTGTGATGCCGCTTGACGTTATACCGAGGATTAGCCAGTCTGAAATCCAAGATTGCCTCTGATTGGCGATCGAAACAAAGAACCCGTTAAACGCTATGAAAAAAAATCAGTTGTTGGTTTGTTTGGTTTCCAGCGTAGCCATTGCCGGTTTTTCCGGCTGTGCTCCGAAATCGAGTGACAGTTCCAGTCAGCCCGCCCAACCAGCCATGGCGGACGCATCGACCAATGCCCCGGCCGCCAAAAAGCCAAAGGACAAACGGCCAATCGAACAGCGGTTAGTCGTGGGCATGACGATGGACCAGGTCAAAGAGGCCTGTGGCAACCCAAAGAATGTTGCCATGAACAGCGACGGCTCGGCGACGTGGATGTACAACGACTCCGAAAAGGCGTTCATTCCCAATTACACTCTCTTTGGCGGCAGGATCCATTACGTTACTGTCATATTTGGCCCGGACGGCAAAGTCAGAAGCTGGTCGTCCGGCTCCAACGGGATGTATTAACTGATCGGCTTTGACGACGGGGTTGGATGGCGGTTGCCGTATCCAGAAACGGTGCGTCTGGCGGTTCGCCTGTCGACCCTCATCGTTCGCCACCATTGCCACCAGCGCAACGAGTCGGCCAGAGGTCGAATTCGGCTCCTTCGCGTGCCGGCAATGGTCCTAATGGGAACAAACTCGACCGGTTGGCCGTCTGCCAAAAATGCCATCAACATTTCGGATTCGACTTCGAAACGTTGCGCGCTTAGATGCAAATCGGTCCAGGTTTCAAGATGAATCAGACGAAAGCCGGACTGAGTGTCAGGGAGGGGGCAGCCGGCGCATTGGGAAAGTTGCTTGCTCATCCAGCGGTTCACAAATCGCCGCAACCACGGCATCGTTTCGGCGCCTCCCATGCGATTGCCAATCACGAGCCGTGCGCCGGTGTGTTCGGCGCATTGGAGCAGGGCGGCCACATCGACAGGGTCGTGCTGACCGTCGCCGTCAAGGGTGACAGCCCATTCAGAGCCAAGGTTATGAACGTAGGAAAGGCCAGTTTGGAGCGCCGCGCCTTTGCCCAGGTTTCGATCATGGTTCAAAACTATTGCGCCGGCGTTTTTGGCTTTAACAGCGGTTTCATCCGTCGAGCCGTCATCCACGACAACAATCATATCCAGATGCCGGCGCAGGTGGCGGACGAGTCGGTCGATGGTCGGCGACTCGTTAAAACACGGGATGACAGCAGCCGTCATTTAAAAAGCCTGGCTTTCCCGTCCGAGCCCACTGCCTGGATGATTTCCTTGATGTCTTCCTTTAGTTTGTCTTTGGCCGCGCGGGCAATGCGCCAGACATGGTGCTCATGTTTGAGCGTCTTGCTGAGTTCGTTGAAATAGCGGATGTAATTCATGCGCAAACCCTCGCCGAAATTGATTTTGGTCATCCCGGCTTTGACGCATTTGGAAATATCGGACATC
This sequence comes from Candidatus Sulfotelmatobacter sp., assembly GCA_035503455.1. Taxonomy (GTDB): domain Bacteria; phylum Verrucomicrobiota; class Verrucomicrobiia; order Limisphaerales; family UBA11358; genus UBA11358. Next base: position 8,021 of record DATJTK010000127.1, read on the forward strand.
GAAATGCCGCAGGTGCCGTGCTGCACGAGGGGCGGTTTCACGGCTTTGCGAACTTTGGCAATCAATTCAAAGTCCAGGCCGTGTTGCTCCTTAAAGATACCATGGGTGCTGCCGTTGGCGATGGCGAGCAGGTCCACATCCACTTTCGACGTGAATTCTTTGGCTTCGGCCACACTGACCTTGGGCGCGCGCTGTTCCGAGTCGTCGGAACTTTTGATGATGTGGCCGATTTCGGCTTCGACGCTGATGCCCAGCGGCCGCACCAGGTCAATGATTTGCTGCGTTCCGCGGACATTTTCGTCGAGCGGTTTGTCGGCATAATCAATCATAACGTGGTTAAATCCGGCCCGGACGGCGCGCATGATGGATTGCGGCGTTTTGCCGTGATCCAGCGCGATGCACACTGGAATAGTCGTGCCTCCGGCGAGAAATTTCATGACCGTGCCGGCCCAATCGTAGCTGCGATATTCGAGGTTGGGTTCGTATTCGGCGATGATGAGCGGCGATTGCAACTCCTCGGAGGCTTCGACGATGGCGCGGCCAACGTCATAGCTGCCGCCGTTGTTGTTGAGGGCGGGAATGCCAAAGCCTTTGGCTGCGGCGATATCACACAATTGTTTTGCGTTAAGAAGCTTCATATTTTTCTGGACTGATTTTTGGACTGAATGTTTTTTCTGAAGACTGGCCAAGGGCCTTGTCTTCAATGTTTTGACGTTCACGCGTCAAAGTGTTTGCAACTTCCTCGAAGGTCCGGGCAGGTTTCGGCGTCATAAGACTGACGATAAAATGCGCCGCGAAACCGGGGATGGCGAGAATGACAGCATTGTTCCAAAAAGCGTTTGCAAAGAAATTCCTCGCGATCAATGTAAGTATCGGGGTGATGATCAATGCCGCCATGGCGCCTTGCCATGTTGCCCGCTTCCAAAAACGACCCATCAAAATAATGATGGCCAGGCCGCTCATGGTTAAAGGCAGAAAGGTTATGACCGTATCGACGATAGTTCCTGAATGAAGGGCAACGGATGTGCAGAGAACAAACGCGCATACCAATACAATTCGGGCCGCGAATAAAGGACGATGAGGGTACCTGCCCCCGGTGACCAGCGGATAGATATGCCGTACAAAGAACGTGCTGATGGCCATAGCATTCCCGTTCGCGCACGAAAAAATGCCGGATGCCGCCGCAATAACAACGAAGGCCGCCAGCCATGCGGGAAGAACATGAATAACCAGCCACAGCAAGGCTTTATCGGACTCTTTATCTGTTAACGTGGGATTCAATTGGTAGGCATACATGCCCGTTATGCCAATGAGAACGGCGAACGCGATGACAATTAATCCAGCGCAAACCATGGACCAACGCGCGCCGCGTTCGGATGCCGCCCCAAACATACTCATCCGCCGGCCAGGATCAGCAATGACGCTGAAGACCAGAGTTAGAATCATCCCGCCGACCGCCCATTTGCCATAGTGCGAATAGGAGTCCACGCCAAATAGGGAAAAATAAGAGTCCGGAACAGTTTGTCGAAGCCCGGACAGGCCGCCGTTGTGATGAAGGGCCATTACGGTGACGCAGACGAATCCCGAGACCAAAATAAACGCCTGGACGAAGTCCGTATAAACCACGCTTTTGAATCCTCCCGGGATGGCAATGCTCGCTATGATGATGCCCGTAATGATCACGCACGCTTCGTTGGACATCCCCGTCGCCGCTGCCAGCACTTTCGATCCGCCGATGATTTGGGCCGTCAGCCAGCCGAATTGGGACGCCCACAATGTGACATTGGTAAATTCGATAACGACGCGCTTGCCTTCGTAATACGATGCCACTTCCTCGACGATGGTCATGAATTGATAGCGGCGCATCACTGCAAAGAGCAGTCCGGCGAGTGCCGTGCCGACACCCAGCGCAACAGGCCATGCGCTGCCGGCCCAGCCGTGATGATAGGCCAGACCCGAACCCCCGATGATCACGCCCGTGCCGATGCAGCCGGCGGTGATGTTTCCGGTCAGCACCCAAAATGGAAGGCTGCGCCCGCCCACGAGATAATCCGCGGGCTTTTTGACCCTGAACATCCAATACGATGAAACCGCCAGCATCAGGCCTCCGTAAAGTATCAGGCCAATGTCTATGGCAGTTCTCGTGTCCACAGCTTACATGACCTGCATGCCCATGACCCGGGCCAGGCGCTTTAAAAACGCCGCGTGATGACCCTCCACCACGGCGACGTGATGAGGCATGCCGGCGTGGCAAAGCTCTTCGAACCATTCGCGCGGATCGCAGTTCATTTTTGCCAGGGCATTGGTCATCATCAAATGTCGTTTGGGTTTGACAGTCTCGCCTTCGCGCGCGCTGAAAATATATTTCCCGTCGCAACGCCAGAAACGATAGGCCGTGATGGGCATGCCGGCGCGGATGGTGGCTTCGATGCAGGCTGGTTTTTTGATGTTGAAATGGCGCGTAATGCGCGGACCGCCCGGTGTGCCCACCGGTTCGCACATGGACATCGGCGCGGCCCCGCCGTGCCACAGGGTAATCGTCTGATGATCGTGTTCCAGCCAATCCGATAAATAGCAGCGTCCCAGCCCAAGGTTTTCAGCAATCCAGGCGCACAATGAACCGTCAGCGTCGCCTTCGATGCCGATGGCGCGGCCTTCATCAGTCAGCCGCGCAACGCCCATGTAAGGCCATTGCCCAAATACGTTGGGCATTTCCGGCCATTCACGAATCGTCAGCGTGTCCAAATTTTCGGTTTCGAAAAAGTGCTTCATCGCCAGATACAGGCGCGATGCCATTGGCAAATCCTCGTCTGTGGTGTCCTTGTGCGGGTATCCGAGAGCTTTTACCTTCGCGACGTCCGCATTGACAGCGTCTGCCTGAATTTCATTCACGACGTTGGAAAATTCAATCAGGCTGTAGGTCTGGATTTGCGCGCCTGTGCCGCGATGAACGCTGAATGGATCAGCGCCCATGGCGAAATAACCGGGCGCCTGTCCGCCGATGATGCCGATGCGCAATGTCTTGAAGCGATGCACCATGGCGGCAATCCGGACCGCTTCTGAGAATTGGCGTTGCGTGTCCGTTTGGTCAGGGTCGCCGTAAATGAGTTCAAAAGAATGCCCCATTTGCCGCAGGACCGACGCCCAGCAATGAACGCCGACCAGCGAGCAGGAGCTGATCATGTCACCCTGCTGATTTTCCGGCGTCGCCCACAGTATCAGCGGATGCGGCCAAAGCTGCGCCAGCGTGGGCGCCAGGCGCCCATCGCCCATCGTCGCCTGGAGCAACACAATCGCATCGACTTTTTGCTCGTCACAGGCAGCCATGCAACGCCGCAGGGAAGCGTCGTCAACGGCTTTCTCAGAGGGTTCAAAAACGGAAAAGGTTGAACGTTCGAGCATTTGCCGAACGCGTTCTTCCATTTGTTTGCCCCAGTCCATGTCGAAACCGGGCCGGCGGCGGCCAAGAAACAAGACGCCGACCTTCAGTGGGTTGTTCATATTCCGAGTCCGAGCGAAACGTGTTTGGTTTCCAGAAAAGCATCCATGCCTTCGATGCCCAATTCGCGCCCCCAGCCGCTTTGCTTCATGCCGCCAAAGGGGCATTGGCTGGTGGTTGGCACACCATCGTTGATCCCGATCGTTCCCGCTTCGAGCAATTCCATCAGCCGAAACGCGCGCTTGAGGTCGCGGGTGAAGGCATAGGCGGCCAGGCCATAAGGCGAGTTGTTTGCGCGTTCAATGCCTTCGGATTCCGTTTCAAACGGGCAAATCGGAGCGACCGGCGCGAACGTTTCGTCGGACATGCAGAGAGCATCGGCTGATACATCCGCCAGGACTGTGGGTTCCAGAAAATAGCCTTTGCGATCGAGGCGCTTTCCGCCGCACAGCAATCGCGCGCCGTGTTTCACAGCGTCTTCTATGTGCTCGATGGCCTTGTGCAATCCCTCCTCGTTGATGAGCGGACCGACGAGCACGCCGTCTTCAAGACCGTCGCCGGTTTTCATCGCGCGAGTCTGGGCAACGAGTTTTTCAACGAACTTTTCATAGGCACCGCGCTGAACGTAGATACGGTTTGACGCAATGCACGACTGCCCGGTGTTCCGGAACTTCGTAATCATCGTGCCCTCAACCGCTGCATCCAAATCCGCGTCATCAAACACCAGGACCGGCGCGTGACCGCCCAATTCGAGCGAAAGCGGTTTGACACCATTGGCCGCGCCCTGGATGAGTGATTTGCCCACTTCGGTCGAGCCGGTGAAGGTAATTTTGCGGCAGAGCGGGTTGTCCAAAAATTCCTGCGCGATGTCGCGCGCGGAACCGGCCACAAGTTGAAAAACCCCCTTTGGCAGCTTTACGGCGTCCACGCACTCGGCGAACACGGCGGCGCAGACGGGTGTTGCGCTCGCCGGTTTCAGGATGACCGTATTTCCCGCAGCCAATGCCGGCGCAATTTTGCGCAACGCCAGGACCAGCGGAAAATTCCATGGGCTGATGGCGGCCACGACGCCCATCGGGGTCTTGATGGCCATGTTGCGTTTGCCGTCGGTCTGGTGGGGAATCACACGGCCGTAGGCGCGCCGCGCTTCCTCGGCGAACCAGCGCAGATGGTCCACGGACATGGCCATTTCGCCCGCGCTTTGGGCGAGCGGCTTGCCGTTTTCCATGGTGATGACGCGCGCAAATTCGTCACGGCGGCGTTCCAATTCGTCCGCAATTTTTTTGAGATATTCGCCGCGTGCCTTTCCGGTCAGGGCGCGCCACGCCGGAAACGCCGCATGGGCATCCTTCACGGCCTGCGCCACAGCCGCCCGGTCAATGGCGCAAACCTCCGCAAAAACCTCGGTTGTGGCCGGGTTGACCACGCGAATTGTCTTTTGCGATGTGACAAATTGGCCGTTCAAGTACAGCGGGTACGTTTTCATGCACAAATTCAAAATTAGACACGAATTTTACAATTAACACGAATCAATTTCGTGTTCATAGTCCGATTCGTGTTACTGCTTCGGCACTTTTTTCCAATCGTTCAAAAACATTTCGATGCCGATGTCTGTAAGCGGATGATCGTAAAGTTGTTTCATCACGTCGAAGCTCATGGTGCAAATCTCAGCGCCCGCCAGACCTGCCTCAAGAACATGCAGCGGATGACGCACGGCGGCCACAATGATTTCCGTTTTGTAACCGTAATGGCCGTAAATGGTTTTGATCTGGCGAACGAGGTCCATGCCGATATGGCCTACGGCGTCGAGACGACCGACAAATGGGCTGATATAGCCCGCTCCCACCTTGGCGGCGAGCATCGCCTGCAACGGTGAAAACGTGACTGTGACGTTGGTTTTGATGCCTTCGGCCGTGAATTGTTTGACGGCCTTAAGCCCCTCGCGCGTATTGACCACCTTGATCACCGCGTTCTTGTGGATTTTTGCCAATTCGCGCCCTTCCGCCAGGATTTCCTCGGCAGTGAGGCCGATCGTTTCGAGGCTGATAGGACCGTCCACAATGGAGCAAATTTCCTTATAAACGTCCGCCGGGCGGCGGCCGGTTTTGGATACGTGTGTCGGGTTGGTGGTAACGCCGTCAATGATGCCCCAGGAATACGCTTCCTTGATTTGAGCGACGTCGGCTGTGTCAATGAACAACTTCATAGTTTTGGTGCTTTATTTTGGTTGAGAATTAAATGTCTAGATGCGTTTGGGCCTGGGAAAGTTAACAAAATTTTTCGCCCCGCTGCCAGCGAGAACGGCGGCTACATCCTGGCACACTGCCGCAACGACCCGCTCCTGCGCTTCGCGCGTGAACGCTGCGATATGCGGAGTCAGGATGACATTTTCCATTCCTGCAAAGGGTGTCGAAGCGGGCGGTTCCTGCTCGCGCACGTCCAGCCCTGCGCCGGCAATTTTCGATTCCTTGAGCGCCTGCAACAGGCCCGTTTCATCCACGACTTCGCCGCGCGACAAGTTGAAAAAGAACGCAGTCGGCTTCATCCGGCAAAACCGTTCATAATTGAAAAAATTCCTGGTTTCGGCCGTCAGGGGAATATGGCAAGAGACGAAATCCGCGCGGGAGAGCAGGGTGTCCAGGGACAGCAATTCGGCATGGGTTTCGGCCACGGCCACGGCATCCGGGCTGATGTAATTATCGTGCGCAAGAATGTTCATCCCCAGCGCGCGCGCCCGCGTGGCCGTCAAAAAACCGATGCGTCCCAGGCCAATGACGCCGAAATTCTTCCCGTAGAGCTCGGCGCCCATGAAACGCTGGCGTTCCCAGCCGTTGGCATGCGCATGTTGGTTCGCAGAAAAAACCTTTCGTGCCAGCGCGAGCATCATGGCCAGTGTCAATTCCGCCACGGAAATCGAATTCTGATCCGGCGTGCTGGCTACGACAATACCGCGGGACGTCGCTGCGGGAAGCTCGATATTATCGAGGCCCGCCCCTGCGCGGCCAATGACTTCCAGTTTTCCGGCTGTGGAAAGCAAATCCGCGTTGACCTTCGTTTGATTGCGGACAATCAGGGCGCGGCAATTCGGGAGCAATGCCTTAATTTTGTCCGGGGATTTCCAGAGGGTTGGATCAATATGGACCTCATGTTTGGATTTGAGATCGTCAACCCAGCGGCCGGAAATGTTTTCGGTAATTAGAATCATAACTAGCTTACAGTCGCGGGCTGCGGGCTGGCAGCTTCTTCCAGTGTATATTTAATGCGCAACTCCTCGCACAACGTCTTCAATTCTTTTCGCGTTGCTTCGTCAATGGAAATGCCTTCGGCCATGTTTTGCCGCGCTTTTTGCCAGGAACGCTCGCCTGGAACCAGAATTTCATTTACTCCCGGCCGCTTGCGGCAGGATTTAATTTCGTCAATCGCCTTGTCCAATCGGCGCTTGAATTCGTCAACTTCCATGAATGCGCTGATGTCCAGGAGGAAGAAGAAATGACCCACGTCCTGTTTGCAGTCCATGTTTTTGTACATGGAGCCAATCGCCGGGCCGACTGCTGCCCCGGACAACACGCTTGAAAAAATTTCCACCAGCAACGCCAGCGCATAACCCTTGTGACCGGCCATGGTAAGCACTGTCCCGGCCAAAGCGGCCGCCGCGTCGGTCGTAGGCTCGCCTTCGGATGTCAGCGCCCATCCCAATGGGATGGGTTGCCCGCGCTTTTGTGCCGCGATGATATTGCCTCGCGCGACGATCGAGGTGGCCAGGTCAACTTTTACCGGCCATCCCTTGCCCGTGGGAAAGGATGCGGCAATTGGATTTGTCCCGAAGAACGCCTGGCACGCGCCTTCAGGAGACATTGCCGGTTCGCAGCCTGTGGTTGCAAACAGAATCATGTCCTGTTTTGCCGCCCGATTGCAGTAATAGGAAAGCGCGCCAAAATGCTGCGAATTGCGAATGGTTGCGGCGGCAACGCCGTTTCGTTTTGCCTTCGGAACCAGTTTTTCGAGGGTTTTGACGGCCTGCACCTGTCCCAGTCCGTTGCCCGCGTCCACTGCCATCGCCGAGCCGCGACGGCGCTCGATCATCAGTTTTGCCTTCGGATCAATCAGTCCTTTTTGGATGCGGCGAATATAGATGTTCAGGCGCGAGATGCCGTGTGTGGACGTGCCGTGGATGTCGGCATCCACAAGCGCATCGGCCAATATAGCTGCGTCTGCCTTGCGAACACCCGCTTTGGCGGCTATCGCAGCGGCGAGGTTTTTTACCAGATCAGGATTGAAACGGTCGGACATGGGATTGGATTATTGCCTTGGTGGAATAGTGGATTGATGGAGTTGAACGCGCGTGGCACTCAATCATCCATCAATCCGTATATCCATTCATCCAGTTCTTATGCGCTACGATACAGTTTCGTCATTACAAACTCCCGGTGTCCGAGAGCTTCGGCGTCCGTGAGCCGGCCGTTGGCGGTTCGAATGATTGTTTCGATCAATTTGTCGCCCGCTTCGTCCACGGTCATTTCGCCGCGCAAAATGGCGGAAACGTCCAGGTCAATGTGTTCGCTCATGGTAGAGCAGGTGAGGGGATTTCCGGACAGCTTGATGACAGGTTCAATCGGGTTGCCGATGATATTGCCCTGGCCGGTTGGAAACAAATGGACCACAGCGCCCGAAGCAGCCCACAACGTGACAGCCTCGGCGGCGGCTGATGAAGTGTCCATGAACCAGAGTCCTTTGCCTTTCGGCGCTTCGGCGGGCTTGAGACAGCCGACAAATTTTGTCTTGCGTCCCAGTTTTTCGATATTGCCCAAAGCTTTTTCTTCGATGGTCGTCAGACCGCCGCGAATGTTGCCTTTTGTGGGCTGCGATTCCGAAAGATCATTCGTCTTTTCCTTCATGATCATGTCGGTGTAATCCTGGAAGATGGCCGTAAAGTGTTCCGCAACTTTTGCATTGGCCGCCTTGGCTTTGACAATGTGTTCGCCGCCAGTCAATTCGGATGTTTCGCCGAATGAGGCTGTGCCGCCCATTGCACAAGCTTTGTCAATGACGTTCCCGACCGTTGGACAGGATGAAAGGCCCGTGGTGGTGTCCGACTCGCCGCATTTGACCGAAATATACAACTCGTTGAACTTGCACTCGGTTCGCTCCAATTCACTGGCCCATTGCAAAAATTCTTTGGCCTTCCGGGAGGCGTTGGCGATGGTCTGAATGTCTCCGTGGCGCTCAATCGAAAAGCCGGCCACCGGCTTTCCGGTTTTGGCGATGCCGTCGACGATACGTTGTGTCCAGCCCGGCTCAATCCCGATAACGACGCACGCGGCGACATTGGGGTTGGCTCCGGTGCCAATCATTGTGCGGAAAAACAGCTCCAGGTCTTCTCCGAATTGCAAACGCCCATAAGCATGGGGGAGGGCCATCGTGCCCTTGATGTTGTTTGCCACGGCTTCGCACGCGGCATTGGAAATATCATCCACGGGCAGAATGACAACGTGATTGCGGATGCCGACGCGCCCGTTTTCGCGGCGATAACCTTTAAATGTAGGAATTTTCATAAAATCGTTTACCAGCGCTTGGTTTTTACATTGTGAACGTGAACGTGCTCGCCTTTTTTGATTGGCGCGACCACCTTGCCGATGTCCTCGCCGTACTTGATCACCGTGTCGCCGGGTTTGAAATCCTGCAAAGCAACTTTATGGCCCAGAGGAATGTCCATTGACACTTTTACTTTGGGTTTGCTCTTGCCGTGAAGCGAGCGCCCCGAAACCTCGGAACCGGCTTTGATGTCAACGACGGCCACGCCGACGTTGTCTTTGTCTTCGTGCATTAAGAACTCAATCATGGGTTTTCCGTTATTTTTGGTGGGTGATGATTTATTTCGCATTGAAAAATAAGAGTATAAAAAAATTTTATGTGATTTTCAGAAATTTAATCAATCCTAAAATGACCAGCGCGATGACCAGGGCGCTGATGGCCGCTGCCACCAAAGGCCGCAGGCCGGTTTGTTTCATGGCCTTAAACTTGGTTTCCAAACCAACGCCTGCCATGCTCATGACGATGCAATAACCGGACAACGCCTGGGCAACGACCGGCAGGCTGTATTGCTTGTCAGCCGCTGCGGCGCCCGCTGCAGCGACCTGGTCGGGAAAGTGGATCGAGACATCCGGCAGCCATCCTTTGGTCCGCAGAAACGCCAAAGCCAGAAATCCGAGCACAAATTTGGGGAACATGGACCAGTAGTTGATCTTCCCGTGACTGACCGCCTGGTGCTGTTTCGATTTATTCCGTGCGTAGATAAAGCCGACGATGAAAACAATCGGGGCCAGAAGGCAAATACGGGCCAGTTTTACGATGGTGGCCTGCGCTCCGGCTTCCGGGCCATAGGCGAATCCTGCGGCCACGACTTGCGGCAACTGATGAATGGCTAAACCGGCCCAGATGCCAAATGCCTTGTTTGAAAGGTCCAGCCAATGGCCGAGCACCGGCAGCAAAAACATCGCGATGAGCCCCAGCAGGGTGACCGTGGCCACTCCAAACACGACGTCCGCCTCTTCCGCCTCAATGACAGGAGCCGCGGCAACGATGGCCGTGCCGCCGCAAATGGCGGTGCCAATGCCCAGCAACGTTCCCAGCTTGCCGGAAAGCTTCAACCACCGTGTCAACAGCAGCATTAGAATGAGCGCCAAAATGACCTCAAGACAACTCATCCCGACACCCACGGCGCCCATCTTCAGGATTTCTTTAAAATCCAGTCGCGCGCCAAGCAGGATGATGCCCAGAGGCAGAAGCTTTTTGACTGAAAACTTGATGCCGGGCTGAAGCTGTTTTGTCATCGGCAAACAGTTTCCGGCCACCATACCGAGAAGGATGGCAATCATCACCGGCTCGAACGTGGGATGGCCATTAATCAAAAAGGGCCAAACCTGCAATCCGGACGCCCAGTATGAAACAATCGTGAAGGCCAGGCAGAGGATCATGCCCGAAAGGGGCGAAGCAACCGCCGGTTTGGAAACCGGCAGCGATTCCATCTCCGGCGTGCCTTCCATGCAATGGAGATACTCGGCCCAGGCGTATTCGGAACGGGCGGTCGTCGCTTTTGTTTCCATTTTACTATTAAAAAATTACTCGTGAAAATTTGAAATCAGACGGGTAGCTTAGGCATACCATGGCCTATACGGCAATCACAAAATAAAAGCTTGGGGATGGCCCCCAATCATTAGCGATTGCTTTGGCGGATGCACCTGCGGGTGAAGATTTTGGGGTTAGGTGAAACATTTTGGGATGCTGGCCCGTCCATTGGGTATGCCGCAAATCAGCAAACGCTCACCGAAAATCCGATTCGAGTTT
>DATJTK010000128.1:0-89701 GCA_035503455.1 Candidatus Sulfotelmatobacter sp.
GACCGCTCTGGCGATAATCGGCAAGAATTTGCGCGCGTTGTTCCGGTGTCCGATGCGGACGCTTTTTCAATAAATCTTCCATGCCCCGACTTTGCCAGAAGTTGCTTCGCCTTGCCTAGTCGGGGTTAGTAATACGGATACTTCGTTCCGGTCATCCGGAAGTCCAGGAATTTGGCATGGACGTAACTGTTCGTTTTATATCCTATGAGTTCCTCCGTCGAAAAACTTGAATGCTCCGAATTCTCCAGCCAGTGATAATCAACTCTATACGTATTGGGTTCGCTATTCGTTTCGACTAGTAGAAAAACCGGCCAGGTATCGTCCCACTTGCCGCCCCACAATCCGACAACGGGATCCTGCGACGGCGCATGAGGAATGAACACCGCGATCATAACCAAGGTGAAAAAACTTTTCATATCGTTAAATGCAAATCCACCGCCAAATTTTACCACTTTGGACGGTATTTGTCGCAATTAAGAAAGCGCGCTATTTCACTCCTTGCATTAAAACTGAAATAACCGCATTCATTGTTTCAGCCATGTAGATGTTGCTCGGCCCTGGTCTTCGCGCGAAAATCATTCGTTGCCGTTTACAGTGGCGTATTTTGCCAAATTTGCCAATAAAAAGGCATCATTTGACCCATTTTCCCGGCTCGTTTACAAATTTACTTCCCTATATACACTAAACACCCCTTCTCACGCTCTGACCGTCTCACTCTCCCCTGCCTAACCAACCTCTGGCACTCATGGCACTCCCGGCGCTCATGGCACTCATGGCATCGAATTCATCCATCTTCAATCCTCCATCCTCGTCCGCCCTCCCAGGTGACAGGACTTGCGCCGGATGTTATACTCACTGCCGGTAACCCATCACGCGCATGGAATATTGAACCATGAAGAAAACAGTCATCGTTGTCGAAGACGACACAGGATTGCGCGAGCAATTGCTCAAAATTTTGGCGTCCGCTTCGGATATCAAGTGTCTTGGGGCTTTTAGTTCGGGTGAAGACGCCCTGCCCGAAATTCTGCACAAAAAGCCCGACGTCGTGCTTATGGATATCCGGCTGCCGGGCATGTCGGGCATTCAATGCGTCGGCGAAGTAAAAAAGGTAATTCCCGAACTGCAGATTATCATGGTCACGATTTATGAGGACAGCGAACGCATTTTTATGGCGCTGAAAGCGGGGGCGAGCGGTTATTTGGTAAAGTCCAGTCCACCCGAGCAATTAATTGCCGCCATACGCGACGCCTACATGGGAGGCGCGCCAATGTCCAGCCACATTGCGCGCAAGGTCGTCCAACATTTTCACCAAATCGGGCCTACTGCCCAAGAATCGGCGGACCTGTCACCGCGAGAGCGGGAAGTCCTCGATTTATTGGCCCGCGGTTTAATCTACAAACAAATTGGAGGCAAGCTGAACATCGGTGTCGAAACGGTAAGAACGCACGTAAAAAACATTTGCCAAAAGATGCATGTGCACGGCCGCCTGCAGTTGGTTGCCAAGCATCACATGAAATCCACCAGCGCGACGCCATAGACAAGATCCTGTTACGCGGTCGAGGGCTGAGAAAGCAAATGGCTAAATATCTTTTTATGCGACTTGCCTCCCTGAATTAGTTCTGATCCTGATTGTCCTGATTGAAATTCAAAGAGAATCCTTCGGCGCCGCGGGGGATTCTCGACAAATCACAAGCTATTGTTGTTGTTGAGGTTATTTCAACCTGAAACCGTTCACGGCAACAGGGACAAGCCGCGGATTTGCTGGCTCTCCTTTTACACCGCAATCGCGCCGCGCCGAATCATCAGATTCTAAAATCCCCGCTTTAGGGGATTGTTTCTGAGTCGCGCAGAGTGATATGGTGCACAGTGAAACAGCCCAACAACCTATGAAAATGGAACGTCCATTATTCCCTAAAATGAAATCCTTCATCACCGCGTCGAGTCTCGTGGCTGCCCTGTCTCTCTTTAGTGACAGCGCCTTTGCACAACCCACCATCTCAAGCGTATTTCCAAATGGCTCGTATCAGTTTCAACAAACCAATGCGCTGACTTTCACAGCCGGGTCATTGGCTGGAATCGCAAATGTTTCCGTGACATTGACCGCGACAACGCTGTTTGGCGTGCAAGGATTTCCTCAAACGTTAACCAGCTCAAGCGGATTAACTGTCAGCGGTTCCGCGGATGATGAAACTGTGAAGGCTCCACTCGTTTCGAATGTGCTTTACACGGCCACAATCGTGGCAACCGATGTCAATTCGCTCTCGAGCACCGACACGGTTTCTTTTGACACGATTTCTCCAGCGTACACGTGGGAGGCAAGGGACTGGGATTATACGGCCAATAGCGTTAGCGGATTGTTTATCGATAATCCGCAGACCAACGCCTATGCCGGCCTGGCTTCCACCGCTGGATCGGATTTTTACAGCGGCAATCCGGGTTCGGGCAGTTCCAGTTACCGTCCGCAAGGCCTTGAAACCGAAAGTTGCAGTGACACGACTCGTCTGGCGTATTCGCCGTACACAACAAACCAGGACTACGACGTTGGATATAATAACGGCGGCAACTGGGCGGACTATACCCGGCATTACCCGCCGGGATCCTATAATGTCTTTGTGCGTGCCTCTGACGGCAATGGCGCCCAGAGCGATGCCGGGGATATAGAGGTAGTTTCCGGCGCCGCATCGTTTCCGGCAGGAACGAATTATTTTTCAACGAAGTCCACCGGCTGGCAGACTTACGGCTGGTATCCTCTGATTAATAATACCAGCAATAATCCAGCGGTGCTGACGATTCCCAATGACGGTATGGCGTCAACCTTGCGCATGACCATCGACGGCGGCAATTGCAATGAAAACTTTTTCATGTTGTTGCCGGTAAATACAAATGCGCCCATCGGCGGCGCGGCCTATGTCACCAACGACTTCCCCAACGGCGCCTATCAATTTCAACAGACCAATACTTTTAACTGCACGATCGACTCGACAAATGGCCTAATGACGATTGTCGCGCAGGTCGCGGGCAGTCCTCTTTCCGGAACTCCTTTTCAGCAAACCTTGACCCCGTCAAGCGGGCTGACAATCACGGGATCCTCGACGAGTGAAAACGTCAGCTTTGCCCTGACCACGGATACAGTGTATTCGGTAACCTTTCTAATGACGGACGGCGCCGGCAATAATAGCAGCGCCACTATCACTTTTGATACGGTCAATCCCAACTACTATACATGGGAAGCCGAGGATTATGATTACGGCGGCGGCAACTTTTTCGATAATCCGCAAACCAATGCCTATTACGGCCTTGCTGGAGAAGCAAGTGTCGATGCTTATTGTCCCGGCGGACCCGTTAACGCGAATGCTTATGAAAGGGGTGTAGGTCCTGTTTATGCCAATGACCTGGGCGATCTCAACGTGGAAGCTAACGGAGACGTTCCACGACTGGCATACCTTAATACGACGAACCCAATCTTTGGCATTCCCTATATAGACTATGACGTTGGTTTTACGGCAGGCGGCCAGTGGGGCAACTACACCAGGGATTTTCCTGCCGGCATCTATAATATCTATGTGCGCGCGTCCGATGGCGGAAACGCGAGCAGTGACGCAGGGACTATCAGTCTTGTGACCGGCGGATATAAAACGACGAGCCAGACATTATCGCAGTTAGGCAGTTTTAACGTGCCGGCGACCGGCAACTGGCAAGCCTACCAATGGTGTCCTGTGCTCAACGCAGCAGGTTATCCCGCACGATTCACCGGCAGTAACGATGTGCCGCAGACAATAAGAATGAATCTGGTGAATGCGAGTTGCAATTTGAATTATTATATGCTGGTGCCGGCGAATCTAAACAACAACCCGCCGCCTTTTGTCGGCAATTTCAGTCCGGACAGCTCAGCGCTATTCCAGCCATCGAATGAGGTGACCTTCACTGCGAATTCCTCGGTTGGAATCACGGCCAGCGGTATCACGCTGTACTTGAGCGGAGTCAAGCAATCCAACCTCACGTTCAGCGGCAACGGCTTTACCGTGAACGTGACGTGCCCAATCCAAACCAACCAGCTTTACCAGGCCGTCATTACGTTGTCCGATGCGGTCGGGCATACGTCGTATACCAACACCTTCGCCACGTATAGCGCGTCGGATTATCAGTTTGAGGCGGAAGATTATGATTATACCTCCAACGGCGTGCCCGGTCTGTTCGTTGACAATCCACAGACCAATGCCTACCTGGGAATGGGGAGCACGGCTGGAATTGATAATTACCAGTCAGACCTGACGGCCCAGCCATTTGACTACCGCGCCAATAATGACCCGGGCGCGGCGCCTTCGACCACTGCTTCCGGCGATCTTCCGAGAAGCCAGTTTGCCCTGGGAGGAACGGATTATAATATTGGGTTTTTCGGAGGCAGTTCATGGGCGAATTATACCCGCCACTATCCGGCTGGCGTTTACAATGTCGTAGGCCGTTTTGCCGAAGGAGCGGCGGTTTCTCATGCCATTTTATCCGTCTTAACCAGCGGGTACGGCACGACGAACCAAGCGACGAACTTCCTGGGAACATTCACTGTTCCGTTGGGAGGCTGGTCCAGTTGGGAATGGGCGCCCCTGCTTGACAGCGAGGGCAACCTGGTGCAGGTCACCCTGAACGGCGGCCAGCAAACGCTGAAATTGGGCGGCTCGCCGGATGCGGGCGACCCCGAAGTCAATGTGAACTTCCTCATGCTGGTCCCGGCCAATACCAATGTGCCCACCATCACGGGAATATATCCAAACGGCACCAATATGCTGCAATATGCGAGCGCGCTGACCTTTGCCGTCAATTCCTCGCTCGGAGTCGCCACCAATAGCATTATCGTGACGGTGGACGGCGTAGTCGTTTCCAACCTGGTCTTTACCAGCACGGCAACAGGCTGGACCGTCAGCTACCCGGGATTGCAGGCGAACGCCAGTCATACTGTAAACATCCAGGTCACGGATGCCGACGGCAACGTCGCCACGAGCACGGTCACGTTTAATGACTATAATCCGGCGAACTACCAATGGGAAGCCGAGGACTACGACTACACGAGCAATGGCGTGCCCGGCCTCTACGTCGACAATCCCCAGGTTGACGCCTACGCCAACCTGGGCAGCACGCCGGGAATAGATAATTATCAGTCAGACCTTGGGGCCAATCCGTTTGACTATCGTCCTAATGATGATCCTGGCCCGGCGCCCGCCACCACTCCTTCCGGCGATGAGTCCAGGAGCCAGTTTGGGGCGGGAGAAACGGATTATAACATCGGGTTCTTTGGCGCACCTTCATGGGCGAACTATACGCGCCATTATCCGCTCGGAACATACAACATTTTGGGCCGGTTCGCCGAAGGCGCCACCGGCGGCTCGTCCGCGACTCTGGCGAAGGTGACCGCCGGCTTCGGGACGACAAATCAATCCACCAGAGAATTGGGAACATTCATCATTCCGGAGGCCGGCTGGTCCACCTGGGAATTTGTCGAAATGACAAATGGCGGCAGTCCCGCCAGCGTCACGTTTGATGGAACGCAAACCACGCTGAAACTCGAAGGCGGAAGTCCCAACGAAGCGAACATTAATTTCTTCATGCTGGTGCCAGCCGCCCCCGCCCCCCCAATTACCCCGGCGCTGAGCGCCGGAAAGGTGACTCTCTCATTCGTTATTCAGAGCGGCTACACCTATGAGCTGCAATATAAAACTCATTTGACGGATCCCACCTGGGCGCAGGTTCCCGGAACCGTTGTGATGACGGGGAACATGGTCACGAATGTTTCAGACACGATCGGAAGCAATGGCATGCGCTTCTATCGCCTGTTGATACAATCAGCTCCATGACGTTCGACAATAAGATATTTCCGGCAGCCGGCTGGCCGCCGGAGGGAGTGATAAGGAAACATATGAAGTCTGTGAAATCGCGCGCTCGTCCGTCGGCCAAAATCTTCCGTCGTCCCGCCTTTACTCTGATTGAATTGTTGGTAGTCATTGCCATAATCGCCATACTTGCGGCAATTCTTTTGCCTGTGCTGCAACAAGCCATGCAACGCGCGAAAGCAACATACTGTATGAACAACATGAAAGAATTGCAGGCCGCCAGTATTATATACGGCAGCGACAACAATGATGCATTGCCGGGAAACGAAGGGCACCCGGGGCAAACGTCTGGCAGCCTGACGGCTCCAAGCCCTAATCCGATAGGATTGGGCAGAAGTGATCCGGACTGGGTAGCGGGTTCCTTTCAAACACTGGATACTACAGGCACGGCAGACAGCCCCACCGGTTGCTCAACCAACGTGTTTCTTCTGGGAATAGGGCCGGCGGTTGATCCCATCACAGGGCTGACAATCAACGGCTCAATTGGAGGCTATGTAAAAAACGCCGGCAGTTATAAGTGCCCGGCGGACATTCTTGGCATTGACCCGGTCTCCCATGAACCTCGTGTTCGCTCCTGTTCGGAAAACGGTTTCTGCGGCACGACAGCCTACGAAGCATCGGCATATTCATCGTCAGTCGGCAGCGGCTACTTTGCCCTATTTAGAAAGTTTTCTGATTTCAGAGGCGCGTTAAGTTCTGCCGATTGTTTTACGTTCCTGGACGAAAATCCATTAAGCCTCAACGACGGTTTTTTTGAGCTCAACGAAACAGAGTCAACAAGCCCGACGAGTCCCAATGCCAATGACGCCATTAACGACCGGCCCGCGGCCAACCATGGCAACTCGACGTCATTCGCTTACGCGGATGGGCACGTGGCACTGCATCAGTGGCATAATTCCTTTTTAACCATAAGTGGAGCGCCCAACACCGACAGTGCCTGGTTGAATGCCCATGCGACCTATCAAAACTACTTTCCGTAGTTCCGGACCCCGACCTTGCTAATTGGATGTTTACCAGTAGATTTAGATGCTCCAATTTGCCACGACCGCATTAGATTTCATGGATTCTTCAAGGCATAAACACCAGAAACACTCAAAAGCGCTCTTTTGGTCCTGCCTTTCAATTGTTATTCTTACGCTGATGGCGCACTTAAATGTCGCGCGCGCATCCGTCGGCGCGACAACCCCCTTTGTCAGCTATGAAGCGGAAGATGGATTCCTGGGAGGCGGCGCGACGATTTATTATCTCACGAATGCGCCGACGACGCCATATTCGAGTCCGGAACTCGAGGCGTCCGGACACGCTTTTGTGGCTTTGACCGCTGCCGGCCAGTACGTGCAGTGGACCAATAATACCGGGCAGAATATCACAGCTATTAATCTCAGGTCGTGCATTCCGGATGCGCCCACTGGAGGAGGCATCAGCAATACGATTGATTTGTATGTCAATGGGACTTTTCGGCAGGCTTTCAGCGTGAATTCGATGCAGAACTACTGCTATGAAGGCACCAACTATAATGGTCAAACGGACAAAAACCCTGCCGATGGCGACCCGCGTGGTTTCTGGAACGACACCCACGCTTTTGTAACAGGCGCAGCGATTGCTCCCGGACAAACAATCCGTTTTCAAATGGATTCTTCAAACACGGCATCGTTTTATTATATAGATGTCGTCGATCTCGAAAATCCGCCGGCGCCCCTTTCGCAGCCGGCGAATTCGCTTTCAATCGTCAGCTATGGAGCTCTATCGAACAATCCAAGTTTCGACAACACTTCAGCGATCAACAACTGTTTCAATGCCGCGCAGTCACAGGGCAAAATCGCGTGGATTCCCGCCGGCACGTGGTACATTAGCGCAATCGCGGGCAGTCTGAATGCTTCCGGAATAACGATAGCCGGGGCCGGGCCGTGGTACAGCGCCATTTATCGGGTGACACCCCAAAACAATACCATAGGCGTTGGCAATATTATCAATGCTGTTTCATGCACACTTTCAAATGTGCTGCTGGATTGCAATTCATGGAGCCGGGACGGCGCAAACAATGACGGGGCGGTGGATTTCAGCGGCACGAATTGGGTTGTGAACAACGTCTGGATACAGCACACCACCTCATCCTTCTGGTGTGCCGGTGTCAACGGCATAGCGGAAAATTGCCGGACGTTGAGTACCTGGGCCGATGGCGGCAATTTCAACAATGTCCAAAGCGATAATGGAATCGGCGAGAATCTGACCTATTCAAATAACTTTGTCCGCGGCACGGGCGATGACGCCATGGCTATTAACTCGGTCTATGAAAACGTGTTTGGCTCGACCACGAATTATTACACAATCATGAGCAACATCACGTATGTCAACAATACCGCTATAGATGCCTGGGGCGGAAAAGGCATAGGGATTTATGGAGGCGTCAACGATGTGGTTGAGAACAATTTGCTTCAGGATACAGCCCGATATCTTGGTCTTGGCGTCATGCGATTTGGAGTCAATGGCTCCGACCTGCTGTCAGCTACGGTCGTCGGAAATACGATTCTGCGGTGCGGCGGCAATGGCTATAGCCAGCAGCAACAAGGCATGATGATCGGAAATGGCGGCGACAGCCAGGGTGTCGGCATTGTCGAAAACGCGTACATAGCTTCAAACACAATCATTGACGCTCTGTACGACGGCGTGGGGTTTTCCACCAGCACCAATATCGTGCTGGAACACAATACAATTATGTCGCCGGGGTTGAACGGGTTCGTCGCAGGCGCGCCTGACCTTGGGACGGGTGTCCAGGGCTACGCCGTCCTGAACTCTAATACCGTCACCGGCCTAAATCCTGGTTATGCGGGCTTTGTGAATTCAACCGGCGATTATTATATCGGCGGCATTGGCAATACCGGATTTACTGTTCCCGGCCCCCTGCCCGCTCCCTGGCTCAGCCAGGACGTGGGCACGGGCATCGCCGAAGGCGGCGACAGCTACGATAACGGCGTATTTACACTCGTTGGTTCGGGCGCAGATATCGGGGGAACCGCCGATGCTTTTCGCTACGTGTATCAATCCGCGAGCGGAGATTGCAATCTCCTTGGACGGGTCGTGACGGAGGAAATCGTTAACCCCACGTCTAAATCGGGCATGATGATTCGCAATTCGCTCGACCCGGCGGACATGGAAGCGTCCGTGTTGCTCACGCCGGCCAATGGTATTCTGTTCGAATATCGGAGTGCTTATGGAGGGTCCACCACCAGCGTGATCGGCCCGAGTGTAACAACTCCCTATTGGCTGCAACTGGCGCGAAGCGGAAACGCGTTTTCAGCGCTCTGCTCTTCCAATGGGCAAACCTGGGTATCCGTAGGAACTGCTGTGACGATTCCGATGGCAACGAACGTGTTGGTGGGCCTGGCAGCCACGAGCCATACCAACGGCATCCTGTATTCTTCTATGATTGATAATATCACGACTCCCGCCCAGGAATTTAATGCCGTTCATTGGGAAGGCGACCTCATCGTGAACCTGCAATCCAGCGACTTGAATGCAAGCGGGTCAGTCTGGACCAACCGGACCAGCAATCCCAACACCGCGGGCAATTTCGCGACTGTAAATACGAAAGCGCTGAACATAACGAATCTGACGTGGAATTCGCAAACGGTCACTGTCCTTTCCGTTACCGATCTACTGGGAAATGCGGTGCAATCCGCCGAAATGGTTCCATCGGAAATTATCGGAAACAATCCGGTGTCGGCGGAAGCATGGATTTACGCGACAGCGGTCAATCAACAGAATAGTTGCGCCATTGGTTATGGAATCCAGGGAGGCCCGTCGTTTCCGGAAGAGGACCGCGAGTTTAATTACAGCGACCCGTGTTGTGGCGGCGGAGTTTCGGGAGATTTTGGAAGTTACGATACGCCCTGGGGCACCACGCCGGCGCCCGGCGCATGGCACTATCTGGCCTGGACCTACGATGGCGCAACGGTGCGGCTTTATCTGGATGGTCAATTCAACGCTGATAACATACCAGGCTCTCCTCTCCAAACGCCCACGACAGTCATGGGAATTGGCGCCGGTATAGCCAATAGCGGACCTAATTTGGGCGCGGACGCGTTTCAGGGTTATATTGCCGCAGCCAGGGTGGAAAGCGGAGTATTGACGCCACAGGACATTGAGGCGAACTATGCTCTGGGGCCCCTGGGGACAGCGGCGGCCATCACGCCCGGTGGATTGACAGCAACAGCCGGTGATCGGCAGGCCACGCTGACGTGGAACTCCTCAGCCAATGCCACCAACTATAATTTAAAGCGTTCGAACAGCCTGAATGGGATTTATTCGGACATCGCGACGAATCTGGCCAGCCTCAGTTTTACAAATACCGGCTTGTCAGACGGGACGACGTATTACTTCGCGGTATCCGCCCTTAACTCTGCCGGAGAAAGCTCGAATTCGATTCCAGTGAGCGTACAACCAGTGTCGCTGGCTCCGCCAACGTTCACATTTTTCCGCAACGGCGGACAGGTTGAATTGACGTGGCCCGAGGATAATACCGGCTGGAGCCTGCGGGTGCAGACTAATTCTGTGGTCGGGACAAATTGGGTGACGATGCCCGGCTCAACCGTAACTAATCAAATCCTCTTCCCCATAAACACCGCAAATGGCAGCGTCTTCTTCCGGTTGGTGTATCCTTGACTCGCCGTTAGTTCATTTCGAATGGCTTGATAGTCAAACGCAAATAAACCGTCGTGCCCCGCCCCGGCTGACTCTCGATGGAACTGCTGCCGCCGATGCTTTCCAGGCGCAATTTTATGTTCCTGAGTCCGTTGCCCGAGGGAGCGCTCGCAGGGGTAAATCCACATCCGTTGTCCTGAAGGGAAATCGTCAAAAGCATCCTTTGGAAAGTGATGCGGAAAACCACTTCTGTGGCTTTGGAATGTTTGATTGCATTGTTCAAAGATTCTTTGACTGCGAGTGTGATATTATGCCTGATTTGGCTCGATACCTGAATGTCTTTCCGAAGGTCCTGGACGTCCAGGTTGCACTCCAGTTGCGACCGCTCGCACATCTGGTTCAACATTTGGCAGAGATAATTTCCCAAAGCGTCCAGATTGTCATTTTCCGGATTAACCGCCCAAACAGTTTCGTAGAGGGCGGCGACCAAATCCCGGGCCATCTGTGAAATTTGATTGAACTCAATTCGGGCCGTTTCGGGCAGTGATTGATTGCTATGAGCCATTGCGCTCAACAGGGAAATTTGCGTCACCCGCGCCCCGATATCGTCGTGGATGTCATGGGCGATTCGCAGCCGTTCCTGTTCAAGCGCGCGTTGATTCCGCAGATGCACCATTTCCCGGCGCATCCTTTGCCAAACGATGTAACGGGCCATGGCGGTTATCCCCAGGACGAGGAAAAATAAAATCGCTCCGGTAAACCATGCCGACTTCCAAAAAGGCCTTGGGACCAGGACCACAATTTGCGATTGAACTCCCGTTGGAACTCCCATCGCCGTCGTTTCTTCCACGCAAAATTGGTAGTCCCCGGGAGGCAATGAACTATAAGACGCGCCGCCAATATTTCCGCCGCCGATGCTATACAGTTCATTCCACTCAACCACAATATGGTCTCCGGGAGTTACTTTCGGCGCAAATAACATGATATTGTGCCATTCGGCATGGCTGAATGGATCATAATCAAGAATCGCAAAAGCCGCCGTCGAAGGGTCCTTTCCGACTTCGATGACCCTGGCCATGCTTGGATGGGTCCCGTCGTGCATCCAATTATCCGGGAGATAGTTCTCGGCATATTTCTTTGGAGCCGAATCAAACGGCGAACGCAGCAAAATCGTTGGCTCGCCGTCCGGGCCGGTCCGCGAGACGAGCAAATTGTCAACGACATAGATACCCACCGCATCCGGCGCCCCCGCGGATGAAATGACGATCATGATTCGAGACGCCAGCGGAGGGACAATCATCGTCTCGCGGCGATGCGTCAGAGGGGAAGTCGCCAGGCTCCCGTTCCAACCGGGGCTGTCGCCGTTTACCGTAAAAATATTTTCGTTTATTTGGTCGCCATTCTCATTATAAAAACGGACGGTAAGGTTCATCTCACCGGGGACCTGCTGCCACCCGTTATCATACCCGATCATTTTGTACCGCAGCCGGGTGGGAGCATGACTGGCGCCTTTTGACGGCCCGAAAGAAATGTAGATCCCCTTTGGAAACGGGCCCAGATCAACCGTTTCTTCAGGGCTTATCGGGACTTGTTTGCTGTTCACAAGAACCGACTGGATTTCCAACGGCTTTCCCTCCGCGCCCGCGGACGGCGAGTCCACGGCCCTGGAAAGGCACGTTTGAAGAGCAATCAAAGCGGCCAGGAGCAAAATGACCCGTTTTATTTGGCCTCGATTGAACGATGACTGGCGCTTCTTCACATCACGGGGAACACAAAACAAACTGGATTCTTTGTTCCGCCATTGCAACTTCATTTTATTTGCGCAGATTGCAAAATCGCGGTCGAAAACGAAACGCCGCGCACTTATTGGTCAGCGGCGTTATTGCCAATAAAGGCGGAATTTTTGCTGTGGTTCACGATTCGCGCTTTGCCGGTGAAAACGTTATCGGAAATGATCGCGCGACGCACACCTTCACCAAGTTCAACCTGCGAGTCATCCTGTTGAAATTCACAGCCACGAACCAAAATCGTTCCGCTCTCGGCCTGGACCGCTGCCCGGCCTTCCTGGTTTCTGTCCCATTGCACGAAAGTGCAATCACTAAACCCAACGGTTCCAGTTCCTCCGATTTTGGCAATCTGGTTGCACGGTCCCCAAAATGCGCAATTCTCAAAGCGGACACTTCCGGAGTTCGTCGGACCGATTAAAACCATCGTCGGATCAGGACCATGAAACGACGTAAACTCGCCGTTGGAAATCAGCAGGCCATACTCGGCGCTCTCTTCGACATCGACCGAAGTAAAACAATCATCAGCGCCGATTCCAAGAAAGTTGCCGTTGCAAACGCCGGATTTTGAACTGATAAACTTGTAGCCCACGTTGTAGCCGTAGCAAAAGGTATTAAAAACATACTGCCAATCGCTGCGCGCAAATATGAATGCCTCGCCATGCTCCTCCTGCCAGCGGAAAAGCCGCGGCTTTACGCTCCACCAGGGATTGAAGTGGACGTCCTCAATTCGCCCGATATCGTAAATTTGATCCACAAAAATGCCCCGCCTCAACGGTTGCCCTTGAACATCGCGAATCAGATGACGCTCATTTTCGGAGGCGTCAATGCCATTATACGGATTGAGCAACTCCACTCCGAGCACCGCAGGGTTCTTGCCGCGCATCGCAATCGCCCACGGATAGGGCCTGGGCTCGCCGTCTGAATGTTGGTTTGGGTAAAAAATGACCACTCCCTTTAAGGTGCTGTCGTCATGCATCGTAATAAATGGCGCGCCGGTTTCATTGCCTTCATTTTCCGTGACGAGAAACGTAGTGCCGTCATCCAGCGGCTTGCCAGCCTCGTGGTCTCGAAGCCCGGTATGGGCCGGGACCGACTCCCAGACTCCTTCCAGGGCCACCGCTCGCGGCAAATCGAGATGTCCGGCGAAAAAATAATTGCCGCGCGGCGCATACACAACTCCCCCACCCGCTTCCGATACTGAATTCAAGGCCTTTTGAAAGGCTGCGGTATCGTCTGTCTTGCCATCGGCTTTTGCGCCAAAATCCAGAACTGAATAGACATCCGCATACGGCGCGGCCAGGGACAGTTTCGCAACCCCAATGAACAAAAATATCATCCAACACTTTTTCATTTTAAACCCATTGGCGAATTTAGAATGGTCCGGAAGCTCATGTGATTATGCGACAACGTCTTAATATATCAACTACTGTGCCTGCCGAATATCCCCTATATCGGGGACGCCGCCCAAAAATGTGTATCATAGGCGCTCATTCACATTCCTTCGAATTTCATCTGAACGTTTCTCAGGCCGACAGCCGCCGCTAATTGCCGCTGCCGAATATCAAAAGTGAGAAAATACCGGGCTTTTAACTCCAAAGCGCAGGCCACGTGCAAGACATCCAAAGAGCGCGTGCCAAGTTTTGGAGTGTGCGTTTGGCTCAATTCAGCAGCACGATTAAGGGCAGCGCGCCAAAGAATGTCGGCTTGACCAAGATGCCCCGCGGCAAAATCGGCGCTCAAGTCTGCCAGTGCATCGGCCATGCCCGGCCGGTCGAATTGCCCGAGAAACGCTGCCCGACAGATCGCATTGATGACCTCTGTCCGACCGTGGTGTGTCACGGCCAATGTGCCGCTGACCTTGGACCGCCAGACAGCCATTTCACGCGATCCGGCCTGGTGGATGTAAAGGCGGGACAAGGCACTTGGATCCACGTAAACTTCGTTTGCGGTCATCCGCGCTCCTCCTCCCAAAACTGACGAGTTGCATCAGCGGGAAGCGCCGTCGGCTGCCGTTTGAGCAGCCGGGCGTAGTAATCAGGAAGAGGCGACTTTTTCTTCGGCTCCTCGGCCAAAGGTCTGATAATATAGGCTGGTTGGCCGTGATCGGTGATTACGACCTGGCCATGCTGTTCAATCCTCCGCTTCACCTTGCGGAAATCGGTTCGTAGTTCACGGATCGTGGCTGTATTATCGCTCATATTGTGAAACAATATTGTTTCACAGTATTCCTGTCAAGCTGCACCCAACGCATCAATCGTCCGAATTTACACCTCTCACGAGGTTTTTTGTTAAATTTGCCAATAAAAGCGCATTGTTTTTGTAAAAATCGCGACGAATTTACAGTTTACACGCCTATACACACATTTTTGTAAACTCTCAGATTTTGGCTCGCTGGATTATTGGATCTGAGTGGCCCTCGCGTTGTTGGCACTCACGGCGCTCATGGCACTCGTTCTGGTTCGTGTCACGCCTGAGTCGTTCACAGCATCCACCGTAAAATAATAGCGGACATCGCTGTTCAGCGCATTGATTTCCACGTTTGTCGCATTGTAAACCTGGTAGTTATTAAACAGGCGATCGGGCGCAAGACCATAACGGACGATATAAAATTCCGCCCGTTTAGCCGGGGTCCAGGAAACCACCGCCTTTCGCCCGTCATCAGGATTCCGTTGCGCGGTCACCTCCTTGACGGGCGCCGGTGAGCGGCCAGGACCATTGCCAAAAACCCTGAAGTCGCTGATGGAAAAACAAGCCTGCGCCGGACAATGAATATTGACGAGACGGAGATAGCGCTCTTTGACCGGGTTCGCAAGTTGTGCGTAATCCTGCGGCGCATCCCGATGATTGTTACTGCGATCTAAAATTTTTTCCCAATGAATCCCGTCACGCGACGCTTCGACATAATATTGATACGCATCATCGCGCAGTTTGCCGTGATAATGCGCTCCCTGGTCGGCAAAATTGATTTGCAGCGCGTTGATGCGGCAGGTCTTCCCTAAATCCACCTTCAGCCATTCTCCCGCATTGCCGGTATTTGCAGACCACCAGGTTTGGATGTTTTCATCAAACGCGTTGGTGACGGGATAGTTTGGAAGTTCAGATGAAGCCTCGGCCTTTTTGCCGCGGGACAACAGCATCCAACCTGCCGAGTTATCTGTTGGCGATACATTCTCTGTTCCCGGAACATATTCCGGGTAATCGCCAAGCCAGGTATTGCAAAACATCTGGCCATCATCGCAAAAGCCAACGGGAAACACGCCAATCCGCCGCTCGAAGATGTGCCGGACCGATATGACCATCGTGACGACCCGCCACCAGTTGCCTCGTTTATCCTGGAATGTGCCGCTATGACCGGCGCCCGTGATAAAACCGGTTGGCTTTTGAGAAAATGGACTATATGGCGCGTAGGTAAAAGGGCCTTTGGGAGTTTCACCCACGAAGATGCCGTCGGCGTAACTGTGATACTGCGTTCCCGGCGCGGCATATTGCAAATAATATTTGCCGTCGTGCTTGGTCATCCACGCGCCTTCCACCCACGTATCTCCCGTTCCGTTATTTTCGTCGCCCGGCATTTCCCAGCCTCGATGCGCACGGTCACACCACAGGCAAATAACCGGCTTACCGATTTCTTTAAACCCGTTTGCCGGGTCCAATTCATCGACACGGATCCCGCCATTGGGGCTGCAGCCATAATACATATATACCCGGCCGTCATCGTCCTGGAAAAGGTCCGGGTCCCCATAGGATTTCAAGTCGCCCACCTTCGTCCACGTGCCTGCCCAGGGATCATCTGCCCGAAAAATCGCCTGGCTGCCAGCCGCTGTGTAATAGAGCCGCCCGTTAATGACCGCCGGCGCGGGCGCATAGTCTTCTATCGGCAGATTTTTTCCATCCACAAACACCCAATGAATAAAATCCGGGGAATGCCAATAACCACCGCTCTTGGAAGCGAACAGCCAGTACTCACCGCGATAAAGGACGACCGCCGGATCAGCCGCCTCGCGCCGCGTGGGTTCATCCAATTGAAAGCGATAATCCAAATCCATGGGGTTACAAAACGTCACCGGCTGCGCACCGGCACAAATGGTGATGGCGCAGCCAAGGAACCCCAGGACCCATACTGCGGCTATGCGCCAATCAAGCAGGGTTGTCCATTTTGACTTTTGGACCGGACCGGCATGGATCTTCTTTGTCATTCTTGCGGCTATTTAGATTGTTTTCACGATCATTTTTCGTGGTTTGCCCTCTTCCGCGCAATCCTTTTTCTCGATTCAATACAACTCACTCGCTTGCTCATGGCAAGCGCCGTTGGCTTGGCTGTTGCAGTTCCTGAATCCGCGCTTCAACTTTGGCCCTGGGCACCTACCGCTCCATCGCGTCGCTGAAATCCTCCCTGCTCCTGCCGAAAAGTGTCAGCGCCGTGAGTGATCCTCCGTCGCTCAGAAGCTATGGAGGACAGGGAGCGGGTATGAGGTGGAAAAAGGGTCAACATCGGTTACAAGCTTCACAATCAACGACTTAAGGGTTAACAAACCATTAACAAAGGGTTAACAGACCGTTAACACGTAGGAATCGCCTTTCCTTCGATGTTCAGCATGTTCGATGTTCTCCATGTCTCACGTTCTCACGCTCTCACACTCTCGCTCCATTTTGAATTTTAATTGTCCCCTTTCGCCCCCTGGTGTGCATGAATAGGTAAATGGCAACCGACGACATGCGCCTGGTGCGCGATTACGCTCAGCAACAATCCGAGCAGGCTTTCGAAACCCTGGTCGAGCGTTATACCAATCTGGTCTATTCAGCGGCGATGCGGCAGGTCCGGGACCCGGCTCTGGCTGCGGACGTGACCCAGGCGGTCTTTATCATCCTGGCGCGGAAGGCGGACCGACTGGGGCCAACGACCATTCTTTCGAGCTGGCTTTATCGCGCCGCCGGCTACGTATCCGGCAGCGTGCTCAAGGGCGAGCGCCGCCGCCAGGAGCGCGAACAGGAGGCTTATATGCAATCCACCTTGAACGAGTCCGATGAGGCCTGGAAACAAATTGCCCCGCTTCTGGACGAAGCCATGTTGCGCCTGGCACAAACCGATCGTGACGCCCTGGCGCTTCGTTATTTTGAAGACCGCAGTTTGTATCAAATCGGCGTTGCCCTGGGCCTGAGTGAAGAAGCCGCCAAGAAGCGCGCGAATCGCGCCCTGGAAAAACTGCGCGCCTCGTTCGCCAAACGCGGCATCAGCTCGACGCCCGAGGCTTTGGCCGACGCTATCTCCGCCAATTCCATCCAGGCCGCGCCTGTGGCGCTGGCCAAAACGACTTCCGCCGTGGCGCTGGCCAAAGGCGTGGCGGCTTCCTCGTCAACCCTAACCCTCGTGAAAGGAGCATTGAAAGTTATGGCATGGTCAAAAGCACAAGTTGCAATCGTGACCGGCGCAGCCGTATTGCTCGCCGCTGTGACAACCACCGTCGCAGTCAAAAAAATCGAACAGACCCGGGCGAACACCTGGCGGGAGAAATGGGACCTGTCGTTTTTAACCCGGCTGCCGCCACGAGTTGAAATTCTACCCGCAATGGCGGGCCGCCAGGTCAACGGAATCGCGCATAGCGGTAACGATGGCCTTATGGGACTGGGCAACGATGTCAGCTTGATGGTGGAAGACGCTTATGGTGTCAGCCATGGGCGGACGATTTTCTCCGTTCCCGTGCCAGAAGGGAACTTCGATTTTTTCTCGAATATTCCCGGAAGGGCGCGGCCGGCATTGCAGCAGGAACTTAAAAAGGAGTTCGGACTCACGGCCTGGGGCGAACTGATCGATACAAACGTTTTGGTGCTCACGATTCAAAGGCCCAACGCCCCCGGACTCAAGCCGAGCCGCCCTTCAGAGTTTGTGGGCGGGAACGAGGATTGGAGTACGCGTTCTTTTTCCTGCGCCAATCAGCCGATTTCAGATTTGGATGGGATCATTCAAGATTACCTGGGAGTTCCTGTGGTGGATCAAACCGGACTGACCGGCAACTATGACATTCATCTTAAGGGCGATTCCACCGACGAAGGGTTCAAACGGGCTTTGCTGGACCAACTCGGCCTGCAGCTTGCCCCCGCCAACATGTCCGTCGACATGCTCGTGGTGGGAACCAATGATGCGCCTCCGCTTCCCGCGCCGTTGACCGATGCCGAATTTGCGCCGCGCGCCGGTTCGGATTTGCAGGGGTTTTGGGTCGGACTGCTTGGCCAGGGAAGGAATATGGTTCGCGTCCAATTTAAAATCGCCGAGGCGTTGGATGGAACATTCCGCGCCGACGCATACTGCCCCGAGGCGTATGGCACAGATCGTATTCCCGTCGCGGTGAGTTATGACGGAACGACCGTCAGAGCCGTTCCAATGGTGCCTGTCGTCGGCCTCGGCATGTTTGAAGGCCGGTTGCGCAATGGCAATGGCGGCAAGGAAATTGACGGTAATTGGATTCAAGGCGGCGCGCCCACACCGGTGATTTTAACGCAGACAGATTATTCCACCTATCGGAAATAAATGCCCACCTATTTGGAGGGCGTACCTTGACAGTGTTCTTGGTAGGGACGCTGCGCTGCGGCGTCCAGCGCCGCGTGCAGCGGCGCAACAAGTGGAATCGGACCTCGTTCCACGCATGTTCCGCCCGCATCTGCGCGGGCGGGGACATCGCAGCGCGATGTCCCTACCACCAGCGACATTAAGAACAGTGTCAAGATGCGCACCTATTTGGGGAGCGCCATGAGGGTGAACTGAGTAGCAAGATCAGCCTTCGAATTTCCGCCCACCTTCACAATAAATTTACCAGGTTCAACCGCCCACTCCTGATTCGCGCCCCATACGGCCAATTCACTTTGCGGAATATGCAGTGTGACAGTCTTTGTTTCGCCGGCCTGCAAGTGAATGCGCGAAAATGCTTTCAGCGCCTCGATTGGCGTCGCTACGCTCGCAGTTTCCTCACGAACATACACTTGCGCCACTTCATCACCATCCCGATCACCCGTGTTTCTAACATCAAATGACACCAGCACGTCATCCGCGCTTCCGGGCGCCGGGGCGGCAACATTCAAGCGGCTGTATTTAAATGTGGTGTAACTCAACCCAAATCCGAAGACAAACTGCGGTGAATCATCGCCGTCCACGTATCGATTGCCTTTTGACGGGAAATGATTGTAATAGACCGGCAACTGGCCGACGCTTTTAGGAAATGTCACCGGCAGCCGTCCGGCTGGATTATTGTCGCCAAAAAGGGTTTCGGCAATGGCCTGTCCGCCAAACTCGCCGGGATACCACGCTTCCAGAATGGCCGGCACGTTTTTCGCAGCCCAGGGAATGCTCAGTGCGCGCCCATTTTGCAGCACCAGGACGACCGGAACACCCGTTTGTACAACCGCCTCCAAAAGTTCTTCCTGGTTGCCGGGCAGGTTCAAATCGGAACGATCGAAACTCTCGCCGGAAATTCCCTTTTTCTCGCCTAGCGCCAAAATGACTACATCGGACTTTTTTGCCAGCGCAACGGCGCTTGCAATTTCTCTTCCGTCGGAAAAAGAAACTCGTGTCGCCGGCGAGACAATTTTTTCAATCTGCCTGAACATTCCGTACTCCGGCCCCTCTTGCGCGGCATCAGCATAATCACCAAGTCGCGCGATATTTCCATTTGGACCGATGACGGCAATCCGGCCCAAGGTCTTTTGCAATGGCAGGAGGTGGTTTTCATTTTTCAAAAGACACATGGATTGGCGCGCCACTTCGAGCGAAAGATCCAGATGCTCCGGCGACCTGCGAACCGATTGGTCCAGGCCGGCGTCAACGAATGGATGGTCAAAAAGCCCGAGCAAGAATTTCACGCGAAGAATTCGCCCCACAGCTGCGTCAAGCGTTGCCTCCGAGACTTGTCCATCCTTTACACCGTTGATAATGGCATTTTGAAATATGTCATGGTCGAAATCATAGAACTGCATGTCCACGCCGGAATTAAGCGCCAGGCATACGGCGTCCGCGGGCGAGTCGGCAACGTGATGGGTATCGTAAAGACGGCGAACCGCGCCCAGGTCGCACAACACAAAGCCTTGAAAGCCCCATTCATCGCGCAATACCTTTTTAAGTAACCACGGATTCGCCGTGCACGGGACGCCATCGATGTCATGATACGCGGCCATGACGCCCATGGCATGACCTTCGCGAATTGCCGGCTCAAATGTTTCCAGCATAACGGAACGCACTTCCCGTTCGCCGGCGTGCACAGGGGATGTGTTCAAGCCGCTTTCGGGCGAACCATGAGCGGCAAAATGTTTCGGTTCGGCAATGCAATTATGGTCCGTGGCCAGAGAGTCGCCCTGCATTCCTTCCACGTAATTCAACCCAAGCCGGCCCGACAAAAACGGGTCCTCTCCAAAATCCTCTTCAACACGGCCCCAACGCGGGTCGCGCGCCACATCCAGGACCGGGGCCAAAATCATATCTACGCCGTCGGCCCGCGCTTCGGCGGCAATGGCTGCGCCTGTTTTCTTTGCAAGGTCCACATTCCACGTCGTTGCCAGGTTGACGCTTTGCGGGAATACCGTTTCGTCGTGGGCCATATAGCCGTGCAACCCCTCCTCGATAAACAAGGCCGGGATTCCCAGACGATTCGATTTAATCACCCAGGCCTGGATTGCATTGTAGAGTTGCGGGTACGGGTACAGATCGTGAATCGAGCCGGCGCCAAGATTTCCAAGAACTTTTTCCGCGAGGCGCGGGTCAAGCGCGGCATCCGGTTCCGCATGGGTTCTATCTGCCCGCTGGTCGGCCGCCAGAAAATCGCTGGCGCCTGAATACATATCCAGTTGCCGGGCTTTTTCCTCGACTGTCATGCGATTCAACAGGTCTTGCACCCGCTGATCCACCGGCAAATTCGGGTCTTTATATGGAGGCAAAGAATCCTGCGCATCCGACATCGCGACCGAAGAAAACAACGCCAGGGAAACGCTCCAGCATACCAATTTATATTTCATAACAACGTCCTGAGCGCTGCACTAAAGCTGGCTGGTAGTTTCAAAATCTCGCGGGTCCGTCTCCATCGTGGAAGGGGGAAATGTCTGCGGATCGGAACCCAGAGTTTCATTTGGAACGTCGGTCATTTGAAGTTCGAGACGCCCTCCATTAACAAGGTCAGCATGCCGAAACCATACTTGATTCAACGCGTCGCCATTGAGACGGATGCTTTGAATATATTTGTTGTCGCTCGAGTTATCGCGGCAAATAATTGAGAACTTTTTGCCATTATCCAGATGAATCGTGATTTCGTCGAAGACAGGACTGCAAATATTGTAAACCGGCACCCCCGGCGTGACCGGATAAAAGCCCATCATCGAAAACACGACAAATGCGCTCATGCCTCCGCCGTCTTCGTCTCCCGGCATGCCCAGCGTCGTATCGGTGAACCAGGTGTCCAACAACATCCGAACCCGCGACTGTGTTTTCCATGGCGCTCCCAGGTAATCGTATATGTACGGAATGTGCAAACTTGGCTCGTTGCCCATGGAAAATTGGCCGACCATGCCCGTTGAATCCGGAAATTTCGCGAAATATTCATATTTGCTTCGGCCAAGGTCCCGGCGAAACAGCTCATCCAGTTCCGCTTCCGCTTCGGCCTGGCCGCCCATCAAATCAAATAAACCCTGCAAGTCGTGCTGGACGTCCCAGTCATAGGTATAATCATTGTTTTCCGTCGTGTAATCGCGCCCTCCCTGGCCGCCGGACCAACCCGGATCGAATGGCTCAATCCAATGGCCGGCTTCATCTTTGGGCCACATATGGCCTTTGCGTTGGCGAAAGACATTCTTGTAATCACCCGCTCGTTTCAAAAAGAACACGTAGTCGTCGTCGTTGCCAAGGGCGCGCGCAATTTGCGCCGTACACCAGTCATCGTAACTTTGCGCCAGCGTAACGGAGATTGCCTGGCGTCGCTCTCTTGGGTTGACCTGGGGAACGGTCTCGGTTTCATCGGGATGCAAGGCGGGCATGTAGCCATGTTTGTTCAGAAAATCGTCGAGCGAACACTTTGGCCCCCTGCGCCACGGCAACCATGTTCCTTCGGTTGAATTTTTGCGTATGCCTGCATACGCCGTCGCCAAATCGAAGTTGGTTACGCCTTTGCTCCAAACATCAGCGGTCCATGGGGCAAACGGATTTCCGGTCATGCATTCGTGGTTGCCCCAAAGCACGGCAAATTCCGGCATCCACCCTGACTGCTCATACATTCTTACGTACGACTGAATCTTGTCCGCTTCCTCGCCCGGATTCAAAATCGTCTGCAACGGTTCCAACGCCCGATAAGTGTCCCAGAGCCAGTTATCCACATAAAAGGGCCGGTCGTCCTGGTGCACGCGATGATCAAAAGCGCTATAGTATTGGCCGTCCTCGGTGATATTCACCATTCGCTCGTAACAGCGATACAGGGCAGTATAGAACACGCGTTTTTGGTCCAGTGTGCCCCCGCTCACGGTAATCTTGCCCAATGCCTCATTCCATCGATCGCGGGCAGCGTCCTTGACCGCGTCAAAATTCCAGTTCGGAATTTCTTTTCCCAGATTCTTTTTCGCCTGCTCGATGCTGATAAAGGAAATTCCGTAGCGAAACTCGAGGTCCTGTTGACGGGCGTTGACCGTCAAAAGGTTTCCGCTTTCGTTTGCGGTTGTTTGAATGGCAATTGTGCTCGATTGAATGGAAACCGGCGCGCTGAATTCTCCGTAAACGTAGGCGCGCATGGCGCCGGGCGTGATATCGCTTTGGCTGACAATGTCCTCGGCGCCCGAAATGCCCTTGTCACCATCCGGCTCCATGGCGCCGCCCTGCCGATTGGCCAGAAAGACGACGACTTTCCCGGACGGGGCGGTAAAGCGGAAGTAGCCGCAATGTGCAGTCGGTGTAAACTCGGTTCGAATATTGGAATCAATAAATCGGGCCGAATAATAATAGGGAGTCTCAATTTCCTGATCATAGGCAGCAGGCTGGTCCCAGTTTGTGGAAGAGGCGTCACCGGGCATCAGCCAAAATAACTCTCCCAAGCGATGCGAAATAATCGTCAACGGAAAGGAATGTATCTGGTCGTCCAATTGGTCTTGTCGGACAGGATAAACTCGGACCATGCTGTTTGGCAGCGAAACTGTCGGGCGGGTTGGTTGGAGCAGGACGCCTTGTCCGCCGATTGTGGGGTCGACGTATTCGACTTGTCCATGTGCCACCCCAAGGCACCCGGCGAATAAAAGAACAGCCAAAATTCGTTTCATAATTAATTTGGAAGCCAGCGACGAAATATTCGTCTTCCTATCCTGCAGTTTAAAGTTTTAAATTTTTTCAGTTCAGACACGCGACGCATCAAATTTGCCCGTGCGTGGTTAACAACTTAAGAGCCTATATTTTCAATCCTGCCATGGCCATCCCCGCAATGGGGGATGGATTGGAATTCAGGCATCCTGTATGCCGATGGCATTAGCCTGGGGGGAATTGTCCCTTTCGATGATCAAAAAATGGGTTTTAGACACGGTTTTTTCAGCAAAAATGCCCCAAATCACCGAAAAAGGCGGTCTCGCCATTGCCATTGGCGTAAAAGATGTGTGAAAAATATGGGTTTTTGAAAGGGTTTCAGCGAACTGTCCCCCCATCAAGGCGGAACGTGGGACAATTGCAGGGGAGTTGTGAGTGCCATGAGCCGCCGTCGCTGAGAAGCTATGGCGCGCCAAGGCGCCATGAGTGCCATAAACCGCATGGGTGGCCTGAGGGACACAATGGACATAGTGGACGCAATGGACGTGAACATATTTTGACTTGATACGATTCGAATTTCTCAGACGTACGGCGCAGTACAAGAACTAGATTTGGAACCCCAAAAAAGTTCAATGCTGGCGCGGGGATTTAGGGGCAGAAAATTTTTTATTTGGTTTTTTGGTTTGTGGAACCCAACGAAACTCCCTGTGCCTGCCACGCTTATGGTTTGAGAGTTCGAACAACAAATTCATCCAAAACCTTGTCAAATCCCTGCCCGCCTGGGAAGGCGTGCCCTCCGTTTGGGGTCATCCAATACGTCGCGTCCGCCCCAACGGCCTCAAGCGCATCGTAAAGCTCTTTGCCTTCCAGTCCGGGCACAATCGGGTCTTTTTCTCCGTCACAGATCAACAAGGGCGAAACGTCTTTTCGCACTTGTCCGATGGGACACATCCTGGCGTATAACTCCCGGTGCGCGGCAGTATCGGGAATAATGCCGTGAAAGAGAACACGAAAGTGTGGACGCGAGTCATTTGGAATTTTGGGGTCCGGGCCGCGAAACGAAATCTCGCCGGTTCCATTTGTAACAGTATCGCTTGGGCCCTCGTTCCAAAACCGCAGAAAATCCGTCGGGGGTATGTAGCTAAAGCTTCCTGATACTTTCGCGCTGACTCCTTCAAGTCCCGGAGTTGGTCCGCCATCGTCGAAGTTTTCGGGCGCCATCGCCACCATCAAACTGAGATGGCCGCCGGCAGAACCTCCGCACACGTCAATCCGGTTCGGATCAATATTAAATTCCTTCGCATGCTTGCGGATAAAGCGGATGGCATTGCGACAGTCGCGGATATTTTCCGGGAAACCGCCTTCGGCTGCCAATCGATATCTTATCGAGAAAATGGCGAGATGATGCCGCATAAATACCTGCCACCCCCCTACCCCATCCGGCCGCGAGGCTGCGTCGCCCCCAAACCACCACCCTCCGTGGATCTCGACCATTGCCGGAACCGGCTTATCAACGTTCACCGGCAAAAATGCGTTCAATGTTTCTGTCCGGCCATCAACGGCACAATACGGAATGTTCAATTTCGGTTTGTACATGCCGGCAGGAAAAACCGCATGCGCCGGCGAAACGAAGGCCAGCAGGCAGACGGCAAGTACATCGATCGGACGGGGCTTCATAGGAATATCAGTACGTTGACGAGGCCAATGGGTACATCCCCAAAAGCGGGGATTTTTATGGACGCAGAAATGATTATAGTATTCAACATTCAAATAACAATTGTGTAACCATGGCTGACATCTGCCGCGCGCGCATTGCTTTGCTCCTGCCGGTTGTCTGGCTCACAGCTTGCCTTCCTGCCTCCGGAGAAATGGGCAACCGCATCGTTGCTCAGAATGACGTGACATGGAACGTCCCGGGCAACGATGAAAATGATTCGATGCCCATTGGCAATGGCGACATCGCCGCGAACGTCTGGACTGAACAAAATGGCGATTTGGTCTTGCTGGTGGCAAAGCCCGATGCCTGGACTGAAACCGGAAAACTCGTCAAGCTGGGCCGCCTGCGCATCCGTATGAATCCAAATCCATTCGCGCATGCTGCTGATTTCACTCAAACTCTTGAGCTGGAAAGTGGCTCCGTAGAAATTCAAAGCGGCGCAAACACCATCCGCGTTTGGATTGATGCCAATCGCCCTGTATTACACGTTGATGGGCATCTGGCTGTTCCTGTGTCGTGGCAGGCAGACGTCGAGCTTTGGCGCACCAATACCGAGTCGTCTTCAATGCCGTCGCCGCAGCGTGGAGGCCTGTTCGAATTTGGGGGCCATGCGCTTCCAATTGATTTCGAGCCAGATACGGTGCTTTCTCCGGGCGCAGACAGCGTTGCCTGGTGTCATTATAACCTGGCCAGCATCTATCCCACGGTTTTTCAGCAGGAGCATCTGGAATCGCTTTTGCCAAAATATCCCGATCCGTTGTTTCATCGTTGCTTTGGAGCGATGATCACCGGTCCCGGCCTGGTCGCAAGCAACAGCCAGACTTTAAAATCAGCCTCTCCGGGACAGGAGATTCGTTTGAATTTGTATGCGCTGACCGAGAAAAATGTTTCATCGCCGGAAATATGGCGGGCGCATTTGAACTCTCTGGCCGCGCGCATTCGCCGGGCAAATTTGCCGGAGGCATGGAAACACCATCAACAATGGTGGAATGATTTTTGGAATCGCAGTTGGATTCATGTCGCCGGCACGCCGGACGCATCGGACGTCTCCCAGGGGTACGCCATGCAACGTTATATGATGGCATGCTCATCGCGCGGCGAATACCCGGTGAAATTCAATGGCGGCCTCTTTACGGTGGGGCATGACATGCCCGAAGACGAAGATTCCACTACTGCCGACCACAACCCGGATTTCCGCGCGTGGGGCAATTCGTATTGGAACCAAAACAATCGCCTTCTTTACTGGCCGCTCATCGCGACCGGCGATGAAGATTTGCTTCAATCATGGTTCCAGATGTATTTCAACGCCCTGCCCCTGGCGGAAGACCGCGCGCGCATCTATTATCATCATGAGGGCGCCGCCTTTGTTGAAACCATGTATTTCTGGGGCCTCCCAAACCTCAACGACTTTGGCTGGGACAATCCTTCCAATCAATTGGCCAGCGAATGGATGCGTTACCATATTCAGGGCGCGTTGGAAGTGGTGGCGCAAATGCTGGATAGCTACGACTATACTCAAAATGCGGACTTCGCGCGCCATGAATTGGCGCCTTTCGCCAACGCGATTGTGACCTATTATGACCAACACTGGCCGCGCGACGCCAATGGCAAAATCAGAATGTTCCCTGCCCAATCGCTTGAAACGTACCAGCGGGACGCCGTAAATCCGACGCCGGACATAGCCGGGTTGGACGCCATTTTACCGCGGTTACTCGCTCTTCCGCGGAGATTCACATCCACGGAGCAACGAGAACTTTGGTCCAAAGTTTTACGAGACCTGCCGCCCATTCCGATGGGTAAAACATTTCACGGCAAATTGCCTCGTTCCGGGCCGGGCGATCCCAATGGAACGGCCATAATTCTGCCTGCCGCGCAATATGGCAAAACCAGAAACGCCGAAAACCCGCAGCTTTATGTCGCGTTTCCGTATCGGCTTTACGGTGTTGGCAAACCCGGTCTTAAACTGGCGCGGGACACGTTTGCCGCGCGCCTTTTCCCGATGGACACCTGCTGGGGACAAGACGGCACGGAAGCTTCCGTCCTGGGTTTAACGGACGTTGCGAAAAAAACTGTCATCGCGGAATTCACCGACTACGGCAACGAAAGATTCAAGTGGTTTTGGAAGGCGGGGCACGACTGGATTCCTGACCTGGACGACGGCGGGAGCGGGATGATCACCCTTCAAAACATGCTCATGCAGTGTGAAGGCAGGCAGATCCTGCTTTTGCCTGCCTGGCCCGCTGATTGGACGGCGGACTTTAAATTACATGCGTCGTATCAAACCACGGTGGAAGGCCGGGTCGAGAATGGCCATATTTTAAATTTGATAGTCACGCCATCTTCGCGAAAGCGGGATGTTGTGATTTGTCCGGTTGGCAACGCTGGAAGTTCTGGAAATTAATGAGGAAGGCAGGAAATCAGGAAGAAAACCAAGCAAACATCGAACATCGAACATCGAACGCTGAACATCGAATGTTGACCGCAGCCAAATTCATTGACTGGTATCTCCTCCAAGTCGCCGCAACGCTTCCGCTTTTCCAAAAATGTGGCAGGGGCACACCTGCACACATTTTTTGGGCATAGGAAAATAAACGAGAAACGAAGGCGAGAAAAGGGTCGAATTGTGCGTTTTCATTGGCAAATATGAAAAAGCGGCCTGAATGCATGGAAATGGACGGCTCGTCACACATTGTGGGATTAGAATTCGCTCACGGCACCGCAGGACGTGAGGTCTGAACATCCGTAACATGCGTAACATTGTTGATTATCAATGACTTAAGTAGTAACAAACCAGTAACAGACTGGTAACAACCGGCAGCAAGTCATTGGGGGATAATAATTTAAATCGTAACAAGGTTGTTGGAAATCGGCGAGTCGGCCAGCGGCGTTTCATCATTCGGCGCAGGATTGCCGACAGATAAGATTCGCGGTGGCAGCGCCACTTGCGATTTCGCGTGGCTTCTGCCGTAGCTTCTGAGCGAAGGCAGACAGGTCGCAGTTAGCGGGTGGAGTATGGATCCGGTTTATCCGGGTTGGTCGCGCTCACAGATTCGCACTCGACCCCGGACCAATTTCCTGAACCGCCTCCGGGGTTCTCACTTTGCGGCTGGGCCGGTCAATGTGGGTTGCCTGCAAGCTTTCGCAACTGTAGCCGTATAGGTCAATGCAGGCGCGAATAGCCAGTTGCGCCATAAATATCAGAATATTATCGACACTATGAAAATAAATAGCTCGATCAAAGTACCCGTCAGCGTGGCAGTTCCGGCCGTTTTAGGACTCTTCCTGTCAATATTCGTTTTGCATGCTGCGGTGAGCGCAACGGTCGGGCGTCCGCCACAATCCGCTCCAGTCCTTACGGTTTTACGCGCACAGCGTGCGGCAGCACTATGTTGCTGCCGGAACGGACGTTTACTTTTATCGCCCTATGCCACGCGGATAGCCCGGATTGATGCCACTGCCTGCCCCGACGATTTCTTCCAAGCCTGGGAAAAATACGTTTGCGATATCCAGACCCTGTCGGCGATAAACCGTGCTAACGAAGGCAAAGCCATTGTGTCCATCGGGGTGGCAATATTTACGAAAAATCTGACCCCGCTGGCGGGCGTAATGCCCGAACACCCGGAACAAATGGAAATTGCTCGAAACACAGCCGTTGCCGATTGGCAAAACGTCAAGCATATCGCCCTACAACATTATGGCATAAAGATCACGCCGATTAGATACGGCGAGAGGCGTGCTTCCAGTGTCTGATTTTGCCGACAGATAAGACTCGCGCTATCGCGCGGCTTCGCAGTTAGCGGCTGGAGCGTATGGGGCCAGATACCCGGGGTAGTCGCGCTCGCAGATTCGCGCTCGACCCCGGGCTAATTTCCTGAACCGCCTCCGGGGTTCTCAGTTAGCGACTGCGCCAGAAGATGTGGAATCCCTGCAAGCGTTCGCAATTGTAACCGTCGACGTACAGGGCATATAGCCTGCGGCCGGAGCGAGCGTTCGGCGCAGTTTTAATTTTTCCACAGATTTTCTGCAACCTTTTGGAATTGAAACCGTATAACTAATTGTAGACCCAATAATCCATTGCGCCACAAGAGGTGAACATGAACAAGAATTTGAAAATCGGTTACTATCTGACGCGTCCGTTCAGTCTGGAAGTTTTCACGGTTTTGGTGATCTGCCTGTCACTGCTCATTTCCCAATGGCACAGGCCGCCTCAAACCACCCGGGTTCTCAATGTATTGTATGCGCAGCAAGCCGTGGCGACGCGGTGCACTCCACACGATCGTTTGCTGTTGGTTCCATACGCAAGATGGATAGCCCAAATTGATGCCACTACTTGTCCTGCTGATTTTCTCAATGCCTGGGAAAAATACGTTTCGGACGTCCAGGCGCTCTCAGGGATAGAGCGCGTGGAAACAGGCATAGCGATGCTGTTCGGCGGAATCGCCGTAATGAATGGAAACCCGGCTTTCGCATCGAATGCAATTCCCGAATATTCCAAACAGGCGAAAATTGCTCGAATCGCGGTCGTGACCGATTGGCAAAATGTCAAAGACGTCGCCTCGCGTTATGGCGTACAGATCACACCGATCAAGTATAGCGAGCAGCGTAGTGTTTGGCGCAGCACTTAATTTTTCAAAAAATTCGAGCGCGCTCACGCGACGCCGCTACCAGGTGAACGGGCTTTCGCCAACCAGCAACCCGGATCGCTGGTAAAGGCCGGATTAAAGCGATTGGATGGAAGCGGGCAGATCGTTGTTCCCCCGCCAAAGAAAATCCCGGCCCCGCAAAAGTGACTTCTGCTTCCGCATAACGCACGGTTTTTCCTCCTATTTCGATTACGTTTCCGCCGACGTTTTGATTGAGTTTTCTTATTTGGATTTTTGCACGGGATGTGCGAGGTTATTTTGGATTCCCGTCCCCATCCCGCTTACTAGGCACGGAGGTAAAATGAAAACAAAATATATAATGGCAATAGCGGCATTGGGATCCACCCTTGGCATTGGGCTGCCTTGCACAGCATTCACGAGCGCGCCGCAGCAGCCGGGGATCTACCCTCCCCAGGTGGCTCCGGCGGTCCCGAAAACCGCTGAATGGGACGGATGGGAATATGTTGGCGAAGTGGGTGGCAGAGTTTATTACCAGGGTCCGAACAATACCTGGCTTGCCATGGATAAAGCGCATCAACAACGGTTCGAGCAATGGCGGAGAAACAATCCCAACTGGAATAGACCGAGCGAGCAATCGAGCCAGGCTCGAACAGGCCAGATTCAGTCAAGCCAAAATCAACCAGGTCAAAATACCCGCTCCCAAGGTCCCGAGAGAGGACAAAGCCCTGGCGAGAACATTCCCGTCGGGAACAATCCCAACGCGCAACCAGGCCCAACTCCAAATATGGCCGTTGTCGTAATGGGGCCCTTTCCGACCAGTTGGAACAATCCGAGCGCGCAACCACGCGGAATTCGGAACACCCGCCACCAGGGCCACGACATGGGACAAACTCACGCAGAAGCCCCACCGCAGCCCCAGGAATAGACTGCGGATTGATGGATAAATGGATCTCTGGTGGTGCGTAAGCGGGGCCGAATATGCGCGGGCAGGGTGTTCTTTGAGCTTCCTGCCCGAATTTCGCGCAACGCGGCTGGAAGCCGCTTTAACCGGCAGGCCGGAGGCCTGCCCTACGGTTCCTGCTCAAATCGTCTTGGATCCCCTGCTCTTCCACAGCGGTTCCAGGTCGGAATCGTCGGCGGCCATTTCGTGGACTGTTTTTTCGTCAATGGCCGCTGCCTTTTTCAGCCATTTTTCCGCCTGTTCAAACTCGTGCAACTGGGAGCAATAGCAAGCGAGGTTAAACGGAATGACAAAATCATCGGGAAATTTGGCTTCGGCGACGAGCAGAATTTTTTTCGCTTCGGGAATGCCACCGCCTGTTCTCCGACGCGTGGCATAGGCAAAGTTAATCCATGTTCCGGGAATATCGGGCAACAGGGATGCCAATTCTTCCGCCACTTTGGCAGCCGTGTCCCACTCGTCGCGTTTCGCATAAATCGCGTAACAGATTTGCAAAACAGCCGGGTGAGTCCGTTCTTCGCGGGTAATTTCTTTAAGTTCGTCGCCGGCAGAAGCAGCATCGCCGAGTTCAAGCCAGCCCTGGGCCGCAAGCAAATGGCGGGCGTCGTCGAGGCTCAGTGGTTTCATCATTTTCTCCCTGCTACACCGTCGCCTTGCAACCGGGTTTGTCAAGATGAGAGGTTTTAAAGCCACAGACGAACAAATTTCACACTTGCAATTCTTCTCGCTCGGGCGGAGTTTCCAACAGGCGACGTTACGCGTTATGATTTCAATCGCTTTACCGCTTGTAGAGTTTGCGAGCTTCGTTGCGCTACTTGTTTTGGTTGGGCGCATTAGCCTGCGGCCACGCTGGCGCGTGCGTGCTGTACTGTATGGATGGGGATTTTCAGTGATTTTGGCTGGCATTTGGGCCGTCCTTTTGCCGCTACTGTGTGAGAGGGGATTGGATACGGAAACCATCGAAGCCACGTTTCCTGGTGGGACGCTTGTAATTGCCACGTTGACCCTCGGTTGGATTTGGCCAATGGTTGCTGTCGGAATTGCGTACGGCCTGGAGCACAGGAAAAATGGTCACGCCAGGCGGTATTCAGGGCGCCAGTAAGTCGAATTAGGAATTGAGCATTTCCTGGAGAACATTATCGTCCCCTGAATGAAATGGTCGCCAAAAAATCAAAGGGCAAAATACTTGCAATTCGTCCCGCCGAGGCGCAGTGTTGAAACGCAATCAGTTAGCCAGTATCGAGCTTTTATGAGAACGTCGGCTATCATCATTTTTGCGCTGCTCTTAGTAACGGGCTGCAAGAGTTCGCAATCAATCTCGTCTCTTAGCTCTGACCAGGCCACGGCACTCGCATTGCGATTGGCAAACGACAAAGCAGATTCCCTTTATCATCACCGGCCATTTCAGGATGGCCAGCCGGCGCAATTTGTTGCCGGAAAATGGGTCTGGATGGACGGACGCGGGGTCGCTCTTCTGGATTATCAGGCTTCTGTGATGCTTGCGGCGGATGGCTCTACAAATAGCGTGGATGTCGAGCTTTTGGATGATAGTTTGCATCCTGTCCCCGCTTCGCATTCTGTTCCAGTTTTCCCCGGGATGTTTCATTATCTCCCGTGAGCGATGGAAAACGAAACGGATGAACGCGAAGCAAAAAATTCGTGTTGCAATGCTGACCATTATCCCGCTCGCAGCCAGCTATTGGATCGGTTATCTCTATGGCAACAGCTTTCGCATGAGCCGTAAATCACTCCACCGGCGCGTACTGCGGCATCGCCGTTAGATTGAGATTGAGTCGGGAATTGAATTCAACGCTGTGCGGCTTTTTCAGGGTCCATGCCGCAAGTGTGCTGTGGCCGGCGGCATTGGTCAGGACCAGGACGAAATCGTTTGTGTTGCCGGTATCGTAACGTTGGGCGATGCTATAACCGAACAATGCCCGGGTCATCGTCTGAATGGCGAGATAAGCCGGTTTTGGCGTCAAATTATAGCCAACGGTGCCGAAATTATCCTCGCCATATGCGGGGTCCTGGCCATCGTTTTTCCAATCGTACCAAATCGACAGTGGCACGCCGTTGAACAGGTTCGACAACTGCTGTCGCACGATGTAATTAGCCTGTTTTTCAGGTGACACGCCTTTGGTGCAACTTGAATAGCCCCATTCTCCGCTAACGATGGGAATGTTCCTACCCGGCGGGGCGTAACGGGCGATCAAATCACGCAAACGAGTGAAATCGGATGCCGCCGTTTCCGGCGGTTTGCCGCCGCGGTACGGATGCACGCTCACGGCATTCAGATACTCGAGCAGCCCGGATTTAAAGACCGTCTCGAGGAATTTCCAATCGAAGCCCGAAGTGGTTGGCCCGACAATACATGCCTGCGGGTCGGCAGCGCGAACCGCCCGCGCTGTGGCCAGCGCGAGAGCGGAATATTGGGCCGCGTCCGGCCTGGGTTTCCAGAAAGATATATTCGGCTCGTTCCAGATTTCCCAGATGACACCGCGACCACGAAAATGTTCCGCTGCGGCCGCGGCCCAACGGGCGTATGCGGCAATGCTCTCGGGATGCTGGGGCGAAGCCAGGGAGGTTTCCGGTTGGTGGGTGATTGGATTGGCGCCGGTCACGTTTTCTTCGTAGAGCGGATTGGAATAATCAAAAATGTAGTAAGGCCGCAACCCGTGCCGCTCCAACTCTGAGGTAAATGCGTCGTAGTCCGACCAATCATATTGCCCCTTTTGCCGTTCGGTCGAGTCCCACAAAAAATCCATGCGAACAAATTTGAAACCCGCCGCGGCGATCATTTTCAACTCGCGCTCGTGGCCGGTGGTAAAGTGAATATTCACACCCACGCCCGCTGGAATCGTCCGTTCCGGCAATTTATCCGCCATAACAACGGACGTTTGCGCAACAGCCAGCAACAATATTCCAATCCATTTCATGATGAGAAATCAGACAGCAATGCGATGAATCTATCGAATTTGCCATTTGGAATCGAGCAGAGAGACGAGGGGGTAGTGGTACATATTGATTCGGAACGCGAAGTGCTTGACTG
The DNA here is from genome assembly GCA_035503455.1 of Candidatus Sulfotelmatobacter sp. GTDB lineage: Bacteria > Verrucomicrobiota > Verrucomicrobiia > Limisphaerales > UBA11358 > UBA11358. Next base: position 33,893 of record DATJTK010000128.1, read on the forward strand.
GCGCGCGCCGAGGGCGCGTGCCTGGCGGAGCGGCAGCTCCGCCCTACCACCATTAATGGCACATTCAAAATTTACCACAGCCGACGAGAGAGGAGCGATTTAAACGCTGAACATCGAACATCGAACACTGAACATCGAATGCGACACGCATGGCTACGGGCCGGAGACTGTTGGATCGTTGACGACGCCCATGAATAGTATCGCGCCGGTCGGCCGGTCGGAAATCACGAAGAAGAAAGGATGGTCTACAATCATCTCAAAGGGTGGCAGGGGCCGCATTATTGCGGACGCGCGGACGGTAACGGTGGTCACGGCGGCGGCTTCGGTCCCCTGTTCATTCACGTCGACAAAGCTTTTTTGCAGGACTTCGCTCACGAAAAGCGAGTCGGCGGCCATGCTGGAAAAATTGGCCGAGCCCGGAATAAACGCCTCCTGCATTCCCAGCGCCTGGAGCGGCCGATTGAGAAGCAGCGAACTGTTTAATTTGAATTTTGGAAACACAACGGTCCCTTCGCGGCTGACAAATCGCAGCAGGATTTTGTCGGTCCAGTTTGTGGCATCAAAGCCGGCTAGCAGTTTGGCCGGGCTGGAATTGGTGGAAGGCAAAAATAAGATCATTTGCAACCGGTCGCCCGCATACGGCAACTCCACGGCCTGAAAACCGTCTCCTTGTTGATAACGGAATTGCCCGTGCCGGGACATCATGGGCGTCTGTTTAATCATGGGGCCATTCATATAAAAGTAGCGCTTCTGCGTCAGGTGTTTGTCGAAGGGCTCAGCCCAGTCGCCTTTGAAATAGATGGCGTTGGCGAGGATCATCTCGGTGTGCACGGGAAATGGAAATGAGACGACGCCAGTGATCTTTCCCCGGGTGCTGTCGGAGGCCCATTGATTGATGGTGTCCGCCGATTCGGGGGTTTCGAAGTTGACGGAGGATAGCTTTGCATTGAAAAACAACTCGTTGGTGGACACAAAGGCCGGCTTGAGTTCAAATCCTTTGTCGTACCAGATGGAATTCGCCAGAGCCAGAACCACGTTCGATTGCGACGTGAGCGAACCGTCCAACTCCCGGTAAAAGCCGTTGATTTCATCCTGCGGCAAGTCTTTTGTGTTTAATGCACCCTGGATTTCGGCCCTGGTTTTCCCCGCTGCGCCGTTACAGAGCATTTGCAGGGCAATGGAAACGCTGTAAGGCGAGGCGAATACATTGTTGGTTTGGCCTTTCAGGATTTGCCTGAACAAATTGAAGGCAAATCCATTGCCGGCCCTAGCCAACGGCGGAAGATCGCCGGCGAATGCCACAGCCGCGGCCATGCAAAGAAAAACGCCTCCCAGAAGTTTTTTCATCCTAAGAAGGTGGAACCATTTGAGGAAACCGTCAACTGGCGAGCTTAAACAATGGCTTGAATAGTTTTAACGCGTGCTGCAATCTCGGCGGAGACGGTCGGAGCAAGGGAGCGTTTCCGTTGATTTTTAAAACTGCAAAATACAGTGAGAATTCAGGCATGCGGTTGATTATGACTAAATTACAGTGGAGGGATTGGCGGGTAAAAGTTTGGCTATGTTCCACAGGTTTCCTGTTTGTTTTGTTCCAACACTCACTGTGCGGCCAGGACATCGCCCCGCCGGCGCCAGACAGGCCATGGTCGCCGCCAACGTTGGGTGAAAATGAACGGGAGCTGTCGCAGATGAGCCAGGTAAACTCCAACGCAGTCCCGATTGATCTCGAAAAAACCTACGATTTGCCGGAATTGATCGATATCGCGGAACGCAGCCACCCCCAAACGCGAGTGGCGTGGGAACAGGCCCGCGCCGCGGCAAGAGCCGTGGGCTTGAGCAAAAGCACCTATTATCCCTATTTGGCGGCATTGGCCAGTGAGGATTTTGAACATGAATTGTTCGCTTTGACCACCGTCTTTCCCGGGAATGGAATTGAGGAAAATGCGGGCGTCGATTTGAGCTGGCTATTATTCGATTTTGGCGGACGAAAAGCCGGGGTGGCCGAGGCGAGGCAGCAATTGATGCTGGCCAATGTGAACTTCAACGCCACGCACCAACAGATCGTGTTTACGGTGACCGACGATTTTTACAGCTACAACACGTCGCGGCAGCAGGTGGAAGCGGCGCAAAGCACGTTGGACGCCGCGCAGGTTGTCGCCGAAGCGGCCAGGGCGCGTTTCGATAACGGCCTGGGAACGACGCAGGACGTGCTGCAGGCTGAACAGGAATTGGCACAGGCAGATTATGATCTTACCGCCGCCCAGGGCGCTCTGGACGACGCCCAAGTGACGTTGGTGCGCGCGCTGGGCGTTTTTCCCACAACTCAAATCCACGTGGCTGAAATTCCAGAAAAGCCTGTCCCGGAAAATCTTGATGAGCCATTGGATGATTTGGTTGATCGGGCGCTTTCACAGCGCCCGGACCTGCTGGCGAAACTGGCCACGCTCAAGGCCAGCCAGGCGGCGGTACGCAAGGCCCGCGCCGCTTACTATCCGCAAATTACCCTCGGGGCCAGCGCCGGCTGGACGAAACTGGATGTCAACGCCTACAGTTCACCCTATGTCGGAAACAGCAAGCCTGCGTATGCCGCCGGGCTGGAGATTGAGGTGCCAATTTTCGACGGCTTTGCGCGGCGAAATAATCTTCAACTTGCCAAATCGCAACTCAAGGCGGCTGAGAGCGACCTTGCCGACAGCCGTGACACCGCCGTGGAACAGGTCATGACCAGTTATATTGATTTGAAGACCGCGTTGCGCAAACAGGATGCCGCGGAAGTCCTGCTGTTAGCGGCCCAGACGGCTTTTGATGCCACCCTGGAATCGTATAAACACGGGCTGGGAACCTATATAGAAGTGCAAGTCGCCCAACGCAACCTGGCCACCGCCCGAACAACACTGGTTGATGCGCGTTCGGCTATTTATACCAGCAAAACCGCCCTGGCCTTAAGCGTTGGCGACCTGGCAAAACCGCCACGATCGGCCGCAGCGTCTCGAAATGAATGAAATCACAGAAAATAGAGCACGCTAAAGCGTGTACACCAAACACAGGAGCCGCAACCTCTCGAAATTAATGAAATCCCTGAAATTTACATTTATTGGGCTGGCCACTGCGTTGATGCTGACCGGGTGCGGGGTCAATGGCAATTCACCGACGGTTGACATCCTGGGATCGTATTTTCCGGCATGGATCATCTGTATCATGCTTGGGCTGGCCCTGACCTTAATCACGCGCCAGATTCTCATCGGCTTAAAGCTCAATACTCATCTGTATCCGGCGCCCCTGGTTTACGTTTGCATGCTGGTCCTTTTCACCATGACTCTTTGGCTCGCGTTTTTTCTGGACTAAACCTATGCCTGATTCAACTTCTACAAGCACTCCAGGCGCCCCCGCCAGTGGCGCCGAAACAAATCCTCCTGCCGACCCGAATGAATGGCGCAAGATAGCGGGCCGGATCATTAGCATCGTCCTTATTGTCGTGACGTGTGTGGTGGTGCTTTTTGTTTGGGACATTATTGAGCACCATCCCCGCACGGACGATGCGATAGCGGTGGCAAATGTCATCGGAGTTGCGCCGCGTGTCAGCGGCCCGATCGTCCTATTGAACGTGCAGGACAACCAGGAGGTTAAGGCGGGCGACCTTCTTTTCGAGATTGATCCATCGGATTTCCAGCTTCAAGTCGATAACGCCCAGGCTGCGCTGACTTCGCTGGACCGGCAAATTGAAGTGGCCCGCGCACAGGACGTAAACCTGAAATACCAAATTAAAGCGGCCGAGGCGGGGGTCGCACTGGCGGAGGCCCAGGAAAAACAAGCCGGTGACACCCTGGCACGTCTTCAACCGCTCCTGCCCAGGGGATTTGCAACGACGGATGATGTTGAACGGGCGGATACGGCGGTCAAGGTGGCGCGAGAGACGGTGGCAAACGATGAACAACAATTGAACCAGGCAAAAACTACGGTGAGCACTTTGGCAACCCTTCAGGCACAACGTCCGGGCGCCGTCGCCGCGCTGAACCTGGCCAAACTCAATCTCTCTTATTGTAAAGTTGTCGCGCCGTTTCCCGGCAAGATCATCAATCTAAACTTATCCGTCGGCGCCTTTGCCACTGCGGGCGTCCCCTTCTTTTCGCTTCTTGATTTGCGGCATTGGTATGTCATCGCGAATTTTCGTGAAGGAGAGCTTCGTCATTGTGCGAAGGGTTCCCTGGTGGATGTTTACCTGATGTCCGCGCCCAGGCGTCATTTTATCGGCAGAGTCGAGGGCATTGGCTGGGCCGTGCAATCAACGGACGAAATTGATATCAACACTGGAGTCCCCTCGGTGCCACGCGAGTTAAATTGGGTTCATATCGCACAGCGATTCCCGGTTCGTATTGAAATTGAAAATCCCGATAATGATTTATTCCGAAACGGAGAGTCCGCCGTAGCCATTATCAAATGAGTTCCACTATTTTCACAAGCCTGAGGGACTCGAGCCCTCCATGGCTGTTGTGGCTGCGCCGTGAGATGGCCCCGTTTCCCGGCCGCAAGGCCATGACCATCAGGCTGGTGGTCACGGTCACAATCGTGACCATTATTTCCCTGGCCTTGCAGGTCCCGCAACTGGCGTTTTCGGCGTTTTTTTGCGTCTTCGCGACGAAAGAACACCGGGGGCTTACGCTCGTTACCGGCGTCCTATTTATCGTTGGCGCTACCGCCGCCACACTTATCAATCTGCTGCTTTACACCTGGACGTTTGATTATCCGGAAGTTCGCGTCCCGGTGATGGCGTGCCTGATCTACAGCGCCATGTTTCTATCGCGGACGTTCGTGCTTGGGCCCCTGGGATTCATCATCGGTTTCTTTAGCGCGCTCATGCTTACTGTTGGCGAGCTCGCGCCGGATACCGAAACCCTGGTTCGCAACGAACTGTGGCTTTGGGTGGCCATCGCCTACCCGATCGCCCTTACTGTCTTTGTCAATGAACTGCTGTTGCCGACCGATGCCTGGACGAATTTAGTGCAGGGATTCGATATCCGCTTGAATGCGGCTTCGGCGGCGTTGAATCGTGTCATCAAGGAGGGCACGGCTGGCGGCCAAATCAACCAGCCGCTATTGAATTTGGCCACGCGTGGCAGCGGACCGATGCTTGCGCTGCTCCATTTCGCAGAGTCGAACGAGCCGCTGGTAAAGCGGCGCCATCCGTTTCTCGTGGAGCGCATTTCCGCAGCTTCGCACGTCGTCAATGCCACAGCCTCATTGGAATTCAGAGACCCGCTGGCCGTTTCGGCCGAAGATATTCTCCACGCCAAAACGCTGTTGTCTGAGATCGAGCAGCTTAAAACTCTGTTGCCTGAAAAGGAAAGGGTTTTAGCTTCGCGCCAAATCCTGGTGCAGCGCGCCGAGCTCCCGCAACTGCGCGAACTTCAATTCGCCGTTGAATCATTTCGCGACACGATGATAAAGGGCGCTTCTGACTATTCATCAACCAATATTACGAAACAAAAGAAGCCGTTGTTCAACCCCGATGCCTTTACGAATCCGGCTCACGTTCGATTCGCGCTGAAGGTGACGTTCGCGGCCATGTTTTGTTACATTCTGTATAGCGCGCTCGATTGGCCGGGCATCAGCACGTCTTTTGTGACCTGTTGTTTCATTGCGCTGCAGAATACCGGGGCGACGATTTACAAGAGTTGGTTGCGATTTTTTGGATGTTTGGGCGGCGGGCTGCTCGGCTATTTAGTCATCTTCTGTCTCATTCCGAATATGGTGAGCATCACTTCACTGGTCCTGGTCACGGCGGCCGTGACCGCGCTGGCCGGATGGATTGCCAGCGGTTCCGAACGAATCGCCTATGCCGGGGTGCAATTTGCCTTTGCTTTTTACCTCAGCATTTTTCAGGGCTTTGAACCGGAAGCGGACTTGTCGACAGCTCGCGATCGCGTGGTGGGCATCCTCCTGGGGACCGTGGTTTCGGCAGTGATTTTCCGTTATGTCTGGCCGGAACATGCGGCGGACCAGTTGCGGGTGACGCTGGCGCGGGTGTTGCGGACACTCTCCCAACTGGTTTGCCTTCCCAAAGTGGATATGGCCATTGAAACAGACGCAGACATGGCGAAGTCACTGCACGTCGATCTCGCGAGGGACATGGACAATGTGATGGTTCTTTCAGAGCAGGCCACGGTGGAAAACGTCATGTTTGATAATCCCAAAAATTTCTCTACCACCCTGCTGGAGCGCATTAACTCACGCGTCCAGGCCCTCGGTCTCATTGCCACGGCCCTGTTGAGGCGCACGAAACTCGAGGAATGGCGGCTCCTGAGCCCGGCGGCGCAGGCATCGGAAGCGGATTTGCGGGTCGTGGTCGCCAGCTATTTGCAGCGTATGGCAGCGTCCGTGGAGAGCGCTCAGCCATTGCGGCCCTGTGATTTGGAATCGGCGTTTGCCAAATGGAATCAATCGGCGGCGAGCATCGTTGAAAACGATCGTCCACGCCTTGTGCGGCGCCTGGTACGACAGGTCCAAGGCCTGGCTTAGGCCCTGGTTTCGGATGAATGGAGCTATCCATGTTCCTGACGGTGAACGATTCTGGTTGCAAATGAGGTTGCAATTCGGGAATTCTTCGACATCTTTTCCCAAGGAGAATCGCGTCCAGCAGGACGGCAGCGGAGCGCAAACGTTTTTATGAACTAGAAAACGGCATTGAAACATTCCGTGACTACTTCCACACAAAAGGATTTGGAGACAGTGCTGCAGTTCGGGCCGCCTGGTTTTGCCCGGGTAGTTCTGCGCGGGTGCCTGAATGCGCGGACGGCGGCAATTTCCTGGAATACGCTGGAGGAGGGATTGCGAGCGGTGAAGCTCGAAAAGCTCGAAGTGGACGCCCGGGAAATGGAATTGTGCGACGGAGCGGGCCTGTCTTTGCTCCGTTACCTGAGCATGGGATTGATGACCCCGGAGGCTGTTGTCGCGATCAACGGGCTGGACCCGGATTTGGAGCAACTTTTTCGGGCATTTACGCTGGAGGATTACAAGGCATTGCGCCCGTCGTCCCGCGCAAGGTGCCATTCCCTTCCGGCTGAAGTTGGGTCGGGAGTTGGCCATGCGGCGCGCGATTTGCGGAAACAAATAGAATTTCTTGGAAACGTCGCGCGCAACATAATTCCGACCCTGTGGAGCCGCCGGCAAACGCGCTGGCCGGAGGTTGGCCGGGTTTTCGAACAGGCAGGGGCAAATGCGGTGCCAATCGTTTCACTCATCAGCATTTTGGTGGGGCTTATCATTGCGTTCGAGTCGTCCCAAACGCTGGCGAACTTCGGCGCGCAAATTTTTCTGGTCAACATGATTGGAATTATCATGGTGCGCGAGCTTGGGCCTTTGCTGGCGGCTGTGCTTCTGGCAGGCCGTTCCGGTTCCGCATTTGCGGCGGAGCTCGGCACAATGAAGGTCAATGAGGAACTGGACGCGCTGAAAACTTTTGGCCTGGATCCCATACGTTTTCTTGTTATCCAGCGAGTCGTCGCGTCGATTCTTTTAACCCCTCTATTGACCTGCTTTTCAACCTTCCTGGGCATCATGGGCGGCGTATCGGTGGCGGTCGCCCTGGGATACTCATGGAGCCTGGTCTATCACCAATTGACTGCTTCTCTTCACCTGGGCGACCTTGTTCTCTGCGCGGCCAAATCCGTTGCCTTTGGCGCGATTGTTGCGGCCGTGGGTTGCCTGCGCGGATTGGAGACCGGAGAGGGACCCAGCGCGGTTGGCGTTTCAACGACTCGCGCCGTGGTGGCGAGCATCATATTGATCGTCATGGCCGACGCTGTGTTCGCCGTGCTTTTCTATGTCCTGAACAAATGAGCGAAATTGTCATTAGCGTGCGCAACCTCAAGGTTGGCTACGGAGACACAGTCATCCTTCACAACATTAATTTTGACGTGGAATGCGGCGACGTGTTTGTGATTTTGGGCGGCTCCGGAAGCGGCAAGAGCACATTATTGAAGAGCATGATTGGACTCTACGCCCCGCTGGAAGGCGAAATATGGATCGAGGGGACCAACCTGGTAACTGCCGAGGGCGAAGAACGGCGGGACCTGCTCCGCAGGTTTGGAGTGGCTTACCAGAGCGGAGCGTTGTTCGGCTCAATGACCATCCTGGAAAATGTGCGGCTGCCACTGGACGAATTGACGGCCCTGCCCCAGCCATTGAAAGAGCTGGCGGCGCTTGCCAAGCTGAAACTGGTGGGGCTGGCGGCATCTGTCCAAAAGATGCCCGCTGAGTTGAGCGGCGGCATGCAAAAGCGCGCGGCCATTGCGCGAGCGATGGCGTTGGATCCGCGAATTCTGTTTCTGGACGAGCCATCCGCCGGGCTGGACCCGGTAACGGCGGCGGACCTGGATCTTTTGATAAAGGAATTGGCCAATCGGTTCGGAATAACATTTGTCGTCGTTTCGCACGACCTGGCCAGCATTTATTCGATAGCCGACCGCGTGATTATGCTGGACAGCCAAACTAAAACAATCGCGGTTGAAGGCAAGCCGGCGGTATTGCGCGATACGGCCACCGATCCCCACGTGCGGCGCTTTTTTAGACGGGAGCCTGATGCCGACGCATCCAGGCTGCATCTTTAGAATCCTATGAGCCGGCCAATCAACAATTTCAAGCTGGGGCTGTTCACCCTTTGCGGACTGGCGATAATAGTCGCGGGGCTGCTTGCCTTTGGCGCGCGAAGCTATTTTCAGCCATCAAGCGAATTTGAAACCTACATTGCCGGGGACGTAACGGGGTTGTCGGTTGGTTCGGGCGTGGAACTGCGCGGTGTCAACGTAGGCAAAGTTACCGGCATCGACTTTTCCTGGACTGAATATGAGGTTTCGGATCCGAGTTATATCGTTGTGCAATTCAAGATGCGCAATGACATTGAGCCGCGTCCCTCGGGCACGAAACCGGAAGATGAGCTGCAAGCTGCCATCCAGCGGGGTTTGCGGGCTCGAATTAAAACAAAGGGCATCACCGGCGCAAGCGTCCTGTCGCTGGAATACGTTGACCCAATTGAAAACCCGCCCATCCGGGTTCCCTGGACGCCAAAAAACACTTATATTCCATCGGCCCCCGGCGAATTTTCAGAATTGCTTGCGTCGGTTGAAAAAGTCCTGCGCAACGTCCAAAACCTTGATCTCAAAGCGATGAACCAGCTTTTGGACACGGACCTTCAATCGGCGGGACGGGTCCTGGACCACGCCGAGCAATTTGATTTTGCCAGCCTTAGTACAAATGCCAACAGCCTGCTCATCGACGTGCGCGGGAGTAACGCCAGGCTAAAAACCCTTTTGGACGATACCGATAACACCGTTACCCGGTTGAAATTGCAGAAGCTGACGCAGGATTTGGACACGCTCGCGAACCAATTGCAGGACACGGTTTCACGGATCGAGCCGGGGGTAGCGAATATAAACTTTGATCAACTGAACGATTTGCTCACGAAAGCGCATCAAACGATCAATAGCCTGGATGAGACTTTGACTGAATTAAAGGAATATCCCTCCGGTTTTATTTTTGGCACTCCGCCCGCCCCGGTAAAGGGGATTCAAAAATGATGAAACATTCCAGCCATTTTAACGCTATGAAAACGCCAGCCTCACGGTTCTTTCGTGGGCTGGGTATTTTTGGGTTTTTGTCCCTTGCGTTGGTCCTTGGGGGCTGTTTGTTGCGGCCGTCCATGAAGACACAAACGTTCGCCTTTACCGCACCGTTGCACGTCGCCACCAATAGCGCGGCAGATGACCGCGTGCTCAGCATCCGGACCCTGCAAATTGCGCCGCCGTTTGACCAACGCGCGCTGGTGTATCGAACGGGAGACTTTTCGTACGAGCCCGATCCGTATGCGGAGTTTTTGAGTTCTCCGGCGCAGGAATTGACCGCTGCCATAAGTGGAATATTGAGCGCAGACGGATGTTTCCATGCGGTCGTTGGAATGGGAAGCGCGGCAAGGCCGGATACGCTGGTTGAAATTGATATCAGCCAGCTTTACGGAGATATTCGCAAGCCCGGCTCGCCGTACGCTGTACTGGCCCTGCAAGTGATATTCGTGAACGCGACGAACGGACTGCCCCGCGACGTCATTTTTCAACGAGATTACTCGCGCCGGATTCCCGTTCAATCACCGACAGCCGCGGCATTTGTGAAAGGCTGGAATCAGGCGCTGGTTGAAATCTTTGCCGAGGTGGCGTCGGATTTTCGAAGCCGGGAACAAGCGACAAACCGGCCGGGAAGCGATTTTCGAGAGCAAAACGTTCTGTGATTGCTGAGCGAGACAAGCAGGCGTCTCTCAAAGCATTACAGGAATCCGTTGGGGAAGGTGAATGAACTTTGAACGAGGTATGATTTGACGGAAATGCAAAAGAATGGCAAATCACTGAGAGAAGCAGCAAAATCCTGGCTAAAGGCGGAGTTGTAAAAGTGAAACCCAATATACCGCTTTCAAGAATCTTGAAAATCAACTCGCGGGCCGCCCTGCTGACGCAACGGGCGCGGCGTTTAGAGGAGGAGTGGCGAAACAAGCCGGCCGATGGCGCAAATGCGCGCCGCGACCGCGCCAGGCTGAGATCGGTCAATGAAGAAAAGCTGAGGCGTCATCGTTTAGCCATGGGCAGAGTGATGCTGGAATGCGAAAAATTGCTGCAAACCGTTCGCGAGATAGCCAAACGCAAAGCCATGCGAAAGACTTTCCTGGAAATCAGCGAACGCGAACGGCAGCGTATTGGACGGGACCTGCATGACGGCCTGGGCCAGCATCTGCACGGAGTATCCTATCTGGCGGCGCTTTTGGAAAAAAATCTTGAGGAGGACCGTTCGCGGCGCGCATTCGAAGCCCGGCAACTCAAAGAGTATATTTTGGATTCGCTGGAATTGACACGAAGCCTGGCCCACGGCTTGCAACCGGTTGCGCCCACTCCCAAAGGTTTGATGGCGGGCCTTAATGAGCTTGCCGGGCGCACAAGCAAATTATTCAGAATTGATTGCCGGTTCGACTGTCCTGTAGAAGTTCTGGTTCGAAAGCACGGCACGGCAATACACCTTTATCGTATCGCGCAGGAAGCGCTAAACAACGCTGTCAAACATGCGAAACCGACTCGCATTCATATTACGCTCGAAGTGAAACGCCCGCATATCGTCCTGCGGGTTTGTGACAATGGGCTCGGCATTCATCGAGCGAACCGCAAAAAGCTGGGAATGGGACTTCAGATTATGCAGTACCGGGCCGACGCGCTTAACGGACGGTTGTTAATGAAGAAACAACCGATGGGAGGGACTGAAATGCTTTGTTCGGTGCCGCATCGGTCACTCTATCCGCAAGAGAGGTATGCCCTATGAAAACGAAACCCAAAGATCTGATTTCGTCCAAAAAGAAACGCATCCTTTTAGTGGATGACCATCCTTTGATGCGTGAAGGCCTGACGCAATGGATCAACCGGACCGGCGACCTGGAAGTATGCGGCGAGGCCGAATCCGCGGCCCAGGCGATGTCCCGGGTGGAACGACTCAAGCCGGACCTGGTGCTGATTGACATTTCCCTGGCCGGCGGGGACGGCCTGGAACTTATCAAGAGTCTGCGCGCGGTCCAACCTGACCGGCCAATGCTCGTGCTTTCGATGCACGATGAGTCCCTTAACGCCAGGCGCGCCCTTCGGGCGGGCGCGCGTGGCTACATTATGAAACGCGTTGGCGGCGAGCGCGTAGTCGAGGCAATCCGAGAGGTCTTTCAAGGGCGGATTGTCGTCAGTCCGGTCATGGCTACCCACCTGCTCGAGGAGTATTCAGGCAACCCATCCCCATCCGGCGGCCAATCCATACTTCCGAATCTAACGGACCGTGAATTGGAGGTCCTGCAATTGATTGGCGAAGCCAAAAGCAACCGTGAAATCGCTGAACGGCTTCACCTAAGCCACAAAACCGTGGAAACTCACCGGTTGAATGTGATGCGGAAATTGAAATTGAGAACAACGGCAAAATTATTGCGCTTTGCAATGCAATTTGTAGATAGAGACGCCAGCGGGAATTTGAACGCAGTTCGTCTCATTTTAATTGCAATTGCGTTTGTATATCCGGTGTTGAAGTTGCGTTGAGCCTCCGCTTTCCAGGCCATTCTCCGTTTTTTCATTGAAAGCAGTAGTCCGGCATAGCTGTTGCTTTCTGCTCATGAGCCGAAGTTTCCGTCATTATTGCGCAACGTCGGAACGGCTGTCTCAAAAATGGGCACTAAACGAAAGGATAAGAAAAAATCCGAAGATGCTCTTTTGCGCAGGCGGATCCTGGTTGTGGATGACCACCCCGTCATGCGCGAAGGCGTGGTCCGATGGATCAGGCACGCCGCCGATATGGAAGTCTGCGGCGAGGCCGAGTCCGTCCCGGATGCTATTTCCCTGGTAAAGAAGAGCAAGCCGGACCTGGTGCTCACGGATATTTCACTGAAAGTGAACGATGGCCTTGAATTAATCAAATCGCTGCAGGCTACGAACCCCGAATTGCCCGTGTTGGTTCTTTCAATGCACAGTGAATTGTTGTATGCGCGCTCCGCATTGCGCGCCGGCGCCCGTGGATATGTCATGAAAAAAGATGGCGGGGAGCGGGTCGTCGAGGCAATCCGGGAAATCTTTCAAGGCCATATTGCCATCAGTCCCAAAATCAGGGCGCAACTGCCGAAAAGCCTTCTTAAATAGCCGCCCGGGACGGATTCGGGCCATTCCCGATTGATTTCCCACCGATCCCGAAACGGCAACAGTTAATGGTGGCGGACGGTCATCCTTTCATTAATTCCATTCACTGATTAGACAAGTTTAGACAATCTTTAAATTAGGCCATTTGCTGACGGGGCTAAGCCAAAGCCTGATAAAGCGTCGGCAAAAGGCCGATTGCGATATCCACTGCGTCTGGTATAGGTTTCGGCCAGTTGATGTTAAAAAGGGAAGCGAGACCAAGTGCGGAGCTATGTGTAGAACAATCGTCCAACGCCGGCAGCATTTTTACGATGAGGAAAACCAACAAAACAGGCAGGAGGGCTATGGGCACACGATTGGAGAGGCGATTGGCGCAACATCTTGCGCGTGAAAAAGCGTCAAACCGCGCCAAGGATGAATTCCTGGCTGCGCTTTCGCATGAACTGCGCATCCCGCTGAATCCCGCGCTTTTGCTGGCCAGTGACGGCGCCGGCAACCAGGATTTGCCGGCGGAAATACGGCGGGATTTCAATACCATTTGTGATAATATCGAGATTGAAGCCCGTCTCATTGATGATTTGCTCGACTTGACTCGAATTTCGCGCGGCAAGCTCGCTCTCAAACGTTCCGCCGTGGATGTTCATGCTGTGCTCCAAAGCGCGGTTGCGAAGGTGGACAATGAAATGGCGAAAAAACAAATTTTCCTGAGGATGCATTTTAGGGCAATGCATCACCACGTTGACGCCGATCCCGTCCGGCTTCAACAAGTCTTTTGGAATATATTGAGAAACGCCATTAAATTCACGTTGCATGGAGGGCGAATCTGCCTTGAAACGGAGACGATGGACAAACAAATCGCCATCACTATTACCGATAGTGGAATAGGAATGACGCCCGATGAGATTAAAAGCATCTTCAAACAATTTTCTCAGGGCGCCCACAGCCTGGGCGGCCTGGGTTTGGGGCTGGCCATTTCGCGCAAACTCGTGGAATTGCACAATGGATCCATTCAGGCGACCAGTCTCGGCAAAGGAAAGGGCGCCACATTTTCAATCAAATTTCCCGTCGCGAGAATTTCCGACGAATTGAAGAAAATAAACCACCCGCATGGTTCGCAAATCCCGGAACGGCAATCAATGCAGCCCGGTGAAAGCGTTTAAAGGAGAGAAACAAAATGGAACTTCGATTCGGCCTGAAAGGACCTGCATGAACGATCCCCTTCGTATTGTCATTGTTGGCGGAGGTTTCGGCGGATTGGCCGCGGCCAGGGCGCTCAAGCATACCCCGGCCAGGATCACATTAATTGACCGGACAAATCATCATTTATTTCAACCGCTTTTGTACCAGGTGGCGACGGCGGCATTGATGACCGGACAAATTGCCTCTCCTATCCGCGGCATACTGCGAAAGAATAAAAATACAACGGTCATTATGGGCGAGGTAACGGGCGTTGACAAAGAGAAGAGACGCATCTTCGTTAATACGGCTGACAGGGAGGGGGTATCTTTGGAATACGATTACCTGATTTTAGCAACCGGGGTAAGGCACAGTTATTTCGGACACGACGAATATGAAGCATTTGCGCCGGGGCTCAAAAGTCTTGCGGATGCGCTGGCAATCCGAAATAAGATTTTATCGGCTTTTGAGCAGGCGGAAGCGGAAGAAGATCCAACCCGCCATCAGGCACTGCGCACGTTTGTGCTTGTGGGCGCCGGCCCTACAGGTGTGGAATTGTCAGGAGCTATCGTCGTTTTATTGCGCAGAACGATCGCGTCGGAATTTCGGCGGGTCAATCCCGCAACTGCCCGGATTGTGCTGATTGACATGGCGCCTCGGGTATTGGGTTCCTTTTCGAATAAACTTTCCGAAGCGACGAAAAGAAAGCTCGAACGTTTGGGCGTGGAAGTTCGACTGGGCCAGGGCGTGGACCGGGTTGATGAAGACGGTGTCATCGTGGCGGGCGAACGCATCTTCAGCAAAACGGTGATTTGGACCGCTGGTGTGGCTCCATCGCCGGCGGGCAAATGGCTGGACGTGGAAACCGACCGGACTGGACGGGTAAAAATTCAACACGATTTGACCGTGCCTGGTCATCCGGAGATTTTTGTTATCGGTGATACCGCGTCGCTTGAACAGGACGGCAAGCCGTTGCCCGGTGTGGCACAGGTGGCGATTCAACAGGGACGTTATGCTGGTGTGGCGATTCGCCGGCGTATCGCCGGTGCTTCGGCTAAAGGTTCATTCCGCTATTTCGATAAAGGAAATTTGGCTGTCGTCGCGAAGGGCTATGCGATTTTGCAAAGCGGCAAGATCTCAATAAGCGGATTCCCGGCCTGGCTTGTATGGGCGTTGGTGCATATCAGTTTCCTTGCACAGTTCAGCATGCGCATCGGTGTTTTCTTCCAATGGGTCTGGTCCTTTCTGACCAATCAAGGCGGCTCGCGACTCATTGTTGAAATCAATAAGCCGGAAGAAACCCAAGCGACCGTGTCGAACATCCGGAGGGCGGCGTAAACGAGCATGAAACGAATATTGGCTTTAACCTGTGGGCACTCAAAGCCGTGCTCAATGGTCGCAGCGATGAAGTGTTGGACCTGGCTGTTACCAGCCTGTTTCGCTAGAAAAGATGGCAAAGCCGAAATCATCCAAGTGAAAAAACCATGAGTGAGAATCTATCAAACCCCGCCTTTTGGAGCCGGCTGCAGTTTGCCTTTACTCTTTCGTACCATTATCTCTTTCCGCAACTCACCATGGGCCTGGCGTGGTTCATTGTGTTTTGGAAATGGCGCGCCCTGCGGACAGGTGATGAAAAGTACAATCGGGCCGCCCGGTTTTGGGCCAGGATCTTTGGATTGAATTTTGCCGTGGGCGTGGTGACCGGCATACCGATGGAGTTTCAATTTGGCACGAACTGGGCAAGTTTCACCAGGTATGCCGGCGGCGTTATCGGGCAGACATTGGCAATGGAAGGGATGTTCGCGTTTTTCCTCGAAAGCGCATTCGTGGGCGCGCTCATATGGGGTGAAAAGCGGCTGGGGCCGCGCCTTCACTTTCTGACTGCCGTTGCCGTGGCGGTGGGAAGCTGGACTTCCGCCTATTTCATTCTCACCACAAATGCCTTTATGCAGCATCCGACAGGCTATCAAGTGGAAGCCGATGGCACACTTGGCCTCCAGAGTTTTAGCAGATTTCTGCTCAATCCCTGGGCATGGATTCAGTTCTCCCACAATCAAATGGCCGCGCTCGTGACGGGTTCATTTGTGGTCACCGCTATAGGCGCATATTACACGCTGCGTGGACTTCATCGAGACCAAGCCACGCTTTATTTGCGTGAGGGTACGACCATGGGATTGATTGCCGCTTTTTTGGTCGCTTTTCCAACGGGTGATCAGCAGGCAAAAATGGTTGGCCGTCATCAACCGGTGACTCTCGCAGCGATGGAAGGCAGATTCGAAGGCGGTCCCGAAGCAGGCGTGGCTCTCATCGGCCAGCCTAATGTCGCCGCGCGGCGGCTTGACAATCCAATTGAGATTCCCGGCGGACTCAGCTTCCTTGCCTATGGCCATTTTGGGAGTTTTGTCCACGGGTTGAACGACTTTCCGGAGGATACGTGGCCTGACAATATTGAGCTCCTGTACTATTCGTTTCATCTCATGATCACGCTCGGTACGTTATTCATCATCCTCATGGCGGTTGCCGCTTTTCAGCATTGGCGCGGACGCCTTGAGTCCAGTCCGTTGTTACTCTGGGTTTTGATGCTGGCTCTGCCTTTTCCCTATATCTGCAATATTCTTGGATGGATGACGGCCGAATTGGGTCGTCAACCGTGGGTGGTCTATGGGCTCTTTCGCACGAATGACGGCTATAGCCGGGTGGTGAGCAATGGAGACACGATTTTCACTCTCATTGGTTTTACCGGCCTCTATTTTGTGCTCGGCCTGCTCTTTCTTTTTTTGACGGGCCGCCAGATTGGGCTGGGCCCGGACGGGGAAGCGCCTGCTGCCCGGGGAAAGGAGGACTCGAAATGATTGCGACCTGGTTCGGAATAATCAGTTTCATGCTCATCGTTTACATGGTGCTGGATGGGCGCAATTTTGGCGCGGGAATGCTCTTTTGGCAGGTGGCTAAAACGCCCCAGGAACGGCGGCAGGTGATCGCAGCAATCGGCCCGCTTTGGTCCTGGCACGAAGTCTGGCTCGTCGGCTTTGGCGGTTCATTGGCCGCGGTATTTCCACGGCTCCTGGCTGCGGGATTTTCCGGCTATTATCTCGCCCTCATGCTGATTTTGTGGTGCCTCATTTTACGTGGCATCTCGCTGGAAGTTGGCGGTCATATTAACGATCCCCTTTGGCAGTCGTTTTGGGACACCGTATTCCTGTTTTCCAATTTCCTATTGGCGATTCTCTTTGGTGCCGCGGCGGGAAACCTGCAGCGAGGGGTCCCCCTCGATGCCCAGGGGACGTTCTCAATGGCGTTTTTCACCGATTTCACACCCTATGGGAATGTAGGACTGCTGGATTGGTACACGGTTTCTGTCGCCATTTTTGTGGCCGTTCTTTTGGCAGCTCACGGCGCAACCTATCTCACTCTAAAAACGGAAGGCCCGGTGCATGACCGGAGCGCCCGGTCGGCAAAACGCCTTTGGGCAGTAGTGGCGCCGCTTTTTGTCATCATTTCTATTGAATCCTGGAAAATTCGGCCGGTTCTGTATCAAAATTCAGTTCATCATGCCATTTGTTGGCTGGGATGTCTGGTCATTATCATTTCGGCCATTGCGCTGATTTCAGGTCTCGTCTCCGGGCATGAGAGACGCGCTTTCGCCGGGTCGAACGGCGTTCTTGCCGGCATTTTTGGCACGGGCGCGGCGGCGCTTTACCCGATCATGCTTTATTCGACTCTGGCGCCGGAAAATTCTTTGACCGCTTATGCGGTTGCTTCCCATCCCAATTCTATCCTGTTCGCTTCAATCTGGTGGCCAATAAGCGTCATCCTGGCAATGACCTACTTCGTCATCATCTCGCGACGTTATGCCGGGAAGGTGTCTGTCAAGAAGGACAACCAGGGGTTCTACGAGTGAATGGAAAAGGTGTGTCATATTCGGCGTCGAATAAAAGGGAGACTTCAGACGGTGAGCGACGCGACTGTCATGTTAGCGGCCGTGGAGAACAATCATCGTAATTCCGCGGAAGAATTGCTGGTAGTCGTTTACGACGAATTGCGGCGGATTGCAGCATTCAAGCTGGCCAGGGAAGCTCCCGGTCAAACGCTCCAGCCCACCGCTTTGGTTCACGAAGCGTGGATACGATTGGTTGGCAGCGAATCGAGCAAGTTTAATGATCGCGCCCATTTCTTCCGCACTGCCGCCGAGGTAATGCGCCGGATCCTGATTGATCGGGCGCGACGCAGGCAGACGAAACGGCACGGCGCCGGTTTTCAGCGGGTTGATTTGGACAAGACCGATCTGCCGGCTCCGGAAAAGGATCATCAGTTGTTGCTCCTGCATGACGCATTGGACAAGCTGTCTCTGAAACATCCCGCCCAGGCCGAGTTGGTAAAGCTTCGATATTTCGTCGGCATGACAAATGAAGAGGTCGCCAGGCTTATGGGCATTTCGGCTTCGACGGCGAAAAACTATTGGGCTTTTTCCCGGGCGTGGCTATTGAATGAAATTGAGGAGGCCTGACGTGTTTCCAATGTCACTTAAATCAGAATTCTGCCTGCCATGAGCACCGAGTCCAGCCGCGACATGCAGATTTTCATGGAAGGTTTTTCCCTTCCGTTGGAACGGCGCAGCGCGTATCTCGCCCGCGCTTGTGGAGATGACAAAACTCTTCGCAGCAGGGTCGGGAGGCTGTTCAAGGCTTACGACCGGACGGGTGACTTTTTGGACGAGCCTCCAAGTAAATTTGCCGCCGAACGGATCGCGGCCGTGCTTAACACGGAAAAGCCGGGTGATCTCATCGGAAACTACAAGCTGTTGCGACAGATTGGCGAAGGCGCCTGCGGAGTCGTTTTTCTGGCCCAACAGGAAGAACCCGTCCGCCGGAAGCTGGCCCTAAAGGCGGTCAAGCCGGGCGTGGACATGAGATCCGTCATCGCCCGATTTGAGGCCGAGCGACAGGTCCTGGCCCTGATGGATCATCCCAACATCGTCAATGTTTTCGATGCGGGCGCCACCCCTGCTGGACGGCCGTTTTTAGTGATGGAGTTCGTACGCGGCGTTAAGATCACGGAATATTGCAGACTCAAATCCCTGGCCACATCCGCTCGTTTGGGCCTCTTAATTACGATTTGCGATGCCATCCAACATGCTCACCGAAAAGGCGTCATTCACCGCGATATTAAGCCATCCAATATTTTGGTTGCCGAGGCAGCCAACGGGAAGCCGCTCCCAAAGGTTATCGATTTCGGGGTCGCCAAGTCCATGCGGCAATTTCCGGATGAGGCTTTCTCCAACGAAAATGGAACGCTCCTCGGCACCCCAGCTTACATGAGCCCCGAGCAGGCAGCAGGTGCCTCGACGGACCTGGACTCCCGAGCGGACGTGTACAGTCTGGGTGTGCTGCTTTACGAACTCCTCACGGGGACGACACCGTATGACTACAAAGCGTTGTCTATGGCGGGAATCGAAAATATCCGGCGCGTCATTACCACGGAAAGCCCGGTTACGCCATCCGCACAGTTGAGCGCGATGCCGGCAGAGGACCTGAGAAGCATCGCGCACCTTCAACTAGCCGAACCCGTGAAGCTAATCCGGGATGTTCGCGGTGATTTGGACTGGATCGTCATGAAGGCATTGGAGAAGGACCGCGCACGACGCTATCCAACAGCGAACGGATTGGCAATGGACTTGCGACATTATCTGGCCGGGAAATCGATTGCCGCGCGTCCTTCCATATGTCTTTACAAATTCCGAAAGAGGCCCGTCGCCATAAAGGAACCAGCCGCTGACAAATGCATTCCAAACTTTTAGTCATGCAACCTTCGAATCATCGCCCGGCCAAGGTTTTTACGCCGCCGGGGCTTCAGTTTCCCGCTGAACTTTATTCTTTAGCTGGGATACTGAAACACGGGAAGTGTTCTCCAATACGCTCCGCTTCCCGGTCGAAAAAGCCCCGGTGGCGTTTTTTTTGAACCGGGATTGACACTCATGGATGGAAAGGAAAGCGAGATAAAAATCTAAACGAGTATATTGGCCATTCCGGGCTGAATTTTCGCTGTTCCTCTGTGAGCAGAAAGTGGGGAAAGCGGAACAAAAGGGAATTGCGATTTACCTCAGCTAAAGGGAGGGCAAAGGAGAACGAACTATGAAAATTCTTATGGTACTGACATCACATGATAAATTGGGCGACACCGGTCGCAAAACCGGCTTCTGGTTGGAAGAATTCGCGGCGCCCTACTATGTATTCCAGGACGCAGGAGTGGAGATAACTCTGGCTTCGCCAAAAGGCGGACAGCCTCCAATCGACCCCAAGAGCGATTTGCCGGAAAACCAGACTCCTGCGACGGCCAGGTTCAAGGAGGATGCAGAGGCGCAGAAGGCGCTGTCCCAAACGCTCAAATTGTCCGAAATGGATTCCAGGGACTTTAACACCGTGTTCTACCCCGGCGGCCATGGACCGATGTGGGACCTCGCTGAGGACCCCGATTCCATCAAGTTGATTGAATCATTCTATAATTCCGGCAAGCCAGTCGCCGCAGTTTGCCACGCGCCGATCGCGCTCCATCGCGTGCTGTATCAGGGAGCGCCGATTGTCAAAGGCAAGGGCGTGACCGGCTTTACTAACGGGGAAGAAGAAGCCGTCCAACTTACCAAAGTCGTGCCATTTCTGGTAGAGGACGAGCTGAAGAGACTCGGCGGCCTCTATGAGAAAGCGGCCAATTGGGAAAGCTTTGTGCTGGTCGATGGCCGCCTCATCACGGGGCAGAATCCTGCCTCATCAACAGGCGCTGCCAGGGCCCTTTTGAGGCAATTCGAGATGAAAAAGGCCGCGTAAACGAAACCCGGCAGGCTAAATCTTATATCAAACTATACTAAAAAAACAATCAACACGGTTGTTAAAACGCGTGGCATGGGCTGCCTATCGCTGCCGAAGCCGCGCACAACGTTATCCCGGTTTATTCGGCCCAGGTATGCGAGTGTTTCGCATTTTGAGTGGAATCGGGCCCATGCCTGATTAATGCCGACGGCCCGGGTTCCGGCCGCAAGGTTTGGCACGAATGGCTCGAAAGGAGAGCGAAATGAAAGACAAAACAAACTCAAAGCCAGTAGCTGTCGTCACCGGAGCGTCGAGCGGCCTGGGGTTGGCTATAACCCAGGCCCTTCTGGAGAGGGGCTACAATGTCGTTGGCACCTCGCTCAACATGAGCAAATCCAAAGATTTGAAACAGTCAACAAATCTCATCCTGGTGGAAGGTGACATCGGCAAAAAGGAGACGGCAATCAAGGTGGTTGACGCGGCGGTGAAGAATTTTGAGCGGGTAGACCTGCTCGTCAACTGCGCCGGCATTTTTATCCCAAAGCCGTTTCTGGAATATACGCCCGAAGATTTTGAAAGGATGATCAGCACGAATGTCGGCGGATACTTTTTCGTGACGCAGCAGGCCGTGGCGCAAATGCGCAAACAAAAGTCGGGCCACATCGTGGGCATTTCGACAGTGTTAGTGGACCAGCCGCTGGCCGGCGCGCACATCTCCCTGCAAGTCATCACCAAGGCCACCATTCCGGCATTCAGCCGGGCACTGGCCATGGAACTTCTGGCGGACGGAATTCGCGTGAACACGATTTCACCGGGCACAGTGAACACGCCAATGCACGCGCATGACGACCAGGAAGCGTTGAAGAAGCTCCATCCGATTCCGCGATTGGTCGAAGCGTCGGAAATCGTGGATGCCGTGTTGTATTTGCAATCCGCGCCCATGGTCAACGGCGAAAACCTTCGAATTGATGGAGGAGCCCATGCCGGCGCCAAGTGGTAATAAAGCCAACACGGTAAGTTCGCGCCTCAGCCAGCTTGGATCGTGCTGCCTGCGCCGCCGACCCCGCTGGGAGCATATGTTGAGACCTCGGACACCGGAAACCTGCTTTTCCTGAGCGGAGTTCTCCCGGTGGTAAACGGAAAACTGGCCATTTCAGGCCGGTTTGGCGAAAATCTTTCGGTCAAGGAAGGGCGGGAAGCCGCGCGCATCGCTTCGCTCAATGCGCTGGCCGCGGCGAAAGAACACCTCGGCACCTTGGATCGCCTTAAAAAGCTTGTCAAACTGACGGTCTTGATGGCTACGACCGGGCAGTTTACCGAACTCGCTCCGGTGGCGGATGGAGCGTCGGAATTATTTGCCCAAATTTTTGGGCCGAAGGCCGGTCATGTCCGTTTGGTTTATGGAGTACAAAGCCTGCCTGTCAATGCACCGCTGATTGTGGACACATTTTTTGAAATTAAACTGGCAACCTGATGAAATCCAGGGCACAATTATTCTTAATCAAAGGAGAAAGTACTTATTATGCAGGAATTCAAAGCTTATGCCGCCTCCCGGCCCAAAGGCCCTCTGGAGCCATTCAACTTCAATCCTGGCCCGCTGGGTCCGGACGACGTCGAAGTCAAAGTAACTCATTGCGGACTTTGCCATTCCGACCTCTCCATGCTCGACAACGAATGGGGAATGACGACCTACCCACTTGTTCCCGGACACGAGGCTATCGGAACCGTGGTTGCGCTGGGTGCGAACGCCAAGGGACTCAAAATGGGTCAGCGCGCGGGAGTGGGATGGTGGGCAATGAGTTGCTTGTCGTGCCGGCAGTGTTTGTCGGGAGATCACAATTTGTGTCCGAACGGCCAGGGCACCATGGTGGGGCGTCACGGCGCATTCGCCGACCGGGTGCGCGCTCAATGGCCGTGGGTACGTCCGATTCCGGACGGGCTTGATTATGCCAAGGCCGGCCCGCTGCTATGCGGCGGGGTCACTGTGTTCAATCCATTTCTGATATACAAAGTTTCTCCCACAGCCCGGGTTGGCGTTATTGGCATCGGCGGTCTCGGGCACATGGCAGTGCAATTTGCGAACAAATGGGGTTGTGAAGTCCACGCGTTCACCAACAGCGACGACAAAGAAGCAGAGGCTCGCAAGCTTGGCGCGCACTTTGTGCACAATATGAAGCGGGAGGGTGTTTTCAAAAGCCTGGCGGGAGCCCTGGACCTTGTCATTTCCACGATTAATGTGCCCCTGGATATTCCCGGACTTCTGGGCACGCTTGCCCCCAAAGGGCATATACATGTCCTCGGGGCTGTTCTCAAACCGCTCGAAGTGCTGGCGTTTGGCTTGATTTTGGGACAGAAATCCGTTTCCGGCTCGCCTGCCGGCAGTCCCACCGCCATTGATCGGATGTTGGAATTCTGTGCCCGCCACTCGCTGGCTCCGGTCGTGGAGGAATTTCCGATGTCCAGGATCAATGATGCATTTGAGCGTCTGCGAGCGGGCAAAGCCCATTATCGAATCGTCCTGACCAATGACATCAAGTAATCGCCATACGAAAGAAGGTTTGCCAATGAAAACAACCGAAAAGTCGGAACAAGTTGGCTATAGCCGCCGACGTTTTCTGTGCAGCGCGGCCATGACCGTTGCTGCCGCACAACTTTCTACGGCGGCTTTTGCGGAAGAATCACCCAGCGGATTGGCCGTGCCGGCCTCGCCCGGGAATAAGTCCGGAATGAACAGCAGTTTCGCTTCGCTCAAACAGATTGATGCCGGTGTTCTGAATGTCGGCTACGCTGAGGCTGGACCCGGCGACGGCCCCGTGGCTGTGTTGCTGCACGGCTGGCCTTACGATATTTACAGCTACGTGGACGTCGCCCCTTTGCTGGCGTCGGCTGGTTATCGGGTAATCGTCCCGTATTTGCGCGGCTACGGTTCGACTCGCTTTCTGTCCCATGACACCTTTCGGAATGCACAGCAGTCAGCGGTAGCTGTCGACATCGTCGCGCTTATGGACGCGCTCGGCATCCAGAAAGCGATTATCGCCGGTTTTGACTGGGGAGCACGGACGGCTGACATCATGGCTGTGCTTTGGCCGGAACGCTGCAAGGCTATTGTCTCGGTAAGCGGTTATCTGATCGGAAGCCCCGAAGCCAATAAACAGCCATTGCCGCCCAAGGCTGAATTCGCATGGTGGTATCAATACTACTTTGCCACGGAGCGCGGCCGCGCCGGCTATGATAAATACCGGCACGATTTTGCGAAGCTCATCTGGCAACTCGCATCGCCGAAATGGAACTTCGACGATGCCACCTTTGACCGCACCGCAGCGTCCTTCGAAAATCCCGACCACGTCGCGATTGTCATTCATAATTATCGATGGAGGATCGGCCTGGCGGAAGGCGAGCCAAAATATGACGACCTGGAGAAGCGGCTGGCACAAACTCCAGCCATCACCGTGCCTGCCATTACTCTCGAAGGTGATGCCAATGGCGATCCACATCCGCCTGCCAGTGCCTACGCAAAAAAATTCTCAGGCAAATATGAGCATCGGGTTATCACCGGCGGTATCGGGCATAACCTGCCTCAAGAGGCTCCCCGGGCTTTCGCCAAAGCTGTGGTCGACGTTGATACTTTTTAGGCAAACGGTGTCGGAATGACCGAACAAAGAGCCGAGCGACTAAAGCAAGCACACAGCAACTTACCGCAAAAGAATAGCAACGCGGCGACAGCGGAAATTTTCGGCTTCCGCTAGTCTTTCCGGACAAATGAGATATGAATCATTCGTTCATTGCTGTCGCTCAATGGTTCCCCTTTTTCTGCTGCCCGGCTTGCTCGTTGCCGCACTGTCTGCCAACACCGCCGTGGCCACTCCACCAGCGTTGTCCGCGGCCGCATTTGAGTCCACGACAAACGAAACAATCACGCCATTGGGATTTTTGACCGGCCTGTCACGAAGCGGCTATTTATTTGGAGACATGTGGGGACTTCGGCCCTGGCTCAGTCAATATGGTATGTCTTTGGCCATTTCCGAAACCAGCGAAGTGCTGGGCAACGTAACCGGCGGAATCAAACAAGGAGCTGCCTATGAGGGTCTAACCCAAATGATTCTGCAGATGGATACGCAACGCGCGTTTAACTGGTACGGCGGATTGTTTAACGTGAGTGGCTTGCAAATCCACGGGCGCAACTTGAGTATGGACAATTTGTACTCTCTACAAACCGCCAGCGGCATAGAGGCCGACCGTGCCACCCGCCTCTGGGAGCTTTGGTATCAGCAGAAATTCCTGGAAGAAGACCGCATGGACATAAAAGTCGGCCAACAGAGCCTTGACCAGGAATTCATGGTGAGCCAGAACGCCCTGCTCTTTGTAAATACGATGTTTGGCTGGCCCGCGTTGCCATCGTATAACATGCCTGGTGGCGGCCCTGCCTATCCGCTCTCGGCTCTCGGCGCGCGCCTTCGCGTGCGGCCGATTAACTCGCTGACATTCCTGGCAGGCGTATTCAGCGGCAGTCCCGCCCCGAATACAAATCCTGATCCGCAGAAAGCCAATCCGTCCGGCGTCAGCTTTCCGTGGAACGGCTCATTGATGATTGCCGAACTGCAATACTCCTACCCTTCGCTCGGCTCGATGGTTTCAGCCGATCAATCCAGTTCACTTTCCGGCACTTATAAAATTGGCGCCTGGTATAATACCCTGCAATTTCCGGATAACGGATATAACAGCACTTCCGAACATGACGGTAATTACGCGTTTTACGCCGTAATGGACCAGATGATTTGGAGCGACCCAAACGACCCGGATAGCGACCGGACCATCAACTTTTTTGCCCGGGCGATGGGCACCCCGCTCCAGGACCGCAACCTGCTCGCTTTTAGCATGAACGCGGGATTTACCTTTCACGAACCGATTCGCAATCGCGACGACGACACCTTCGGCATAGGAATGGGATATGTTCGGGTGAGTAATGGAGTTGCCGATGCCGATGAAGCTTTCAATCTTAATAATCCCGGTTCGACCGCTCCAGTTCAGAGCGGCGAAACCTTTGTCGAAGTCACCTACCAATATGAATTGACACCCTGGTGCGATTTGCAGCCGGATTTTCAATATGTGTTTAATCCCGGCGGCGGGCTTCCCAATCCAGATGCTCCGGGACAGCGCATAAAAAATGAGGCTGTCATCGGGCTGAGGGCTAATATAATATTTTAAAGGATAAACAGCGATGCATGCGATAAAGCTCAAAAAAATAATCCTGGTCCTCACACTGGCCATTGGGGTCGCCGTTGCGGACGCAAAAGAACCAAAAGGTTTTCTCGAAACGATTCACCGCCACATCACTCTGGCTTCTACCGTGGCGGATAATGGCGACTTGAACCCTTACGCGCTTATCGTCGCGCCCGTCTCTGCCGGAAAAATTCACGAAAATGACGTGCTTGTGGACAATTTCAACCGGATTTCAAACCTGCAGGGAACCGGCACCACCATTATGGACTATAATCCGGCAACCAGGAATATTTCCGTGTTTGCCGAATTGCCTGCGACAGTGCCCGGATGCCCCGGCGGCGTGGGTCTGAGCACCGCGATGGTGATGCTCAAGAGCGGCTGGGTGATCGTTGGCAGCACACCAAGCACCGACGGCACGACGCGCACGATGGGTCCGGGCGGTTTGCTTGTGCTGGATTCCAACGGACATTTAGTTGAAACCTGGGCCAATACAAATATCAATGACCCTTGGGGGAACGTTGCCGCCATCGACAATGGAACCAACGCGATTTTGTTTATCAGCATGGCCGGGCTGGACGTCCCCGGCCCCGGCGCGCGCGACCCGATAACGGGTTATCCGGTGATAGTACGAAAAGCCATGGTTCTGCGCCTCGAGCTTTCCATCCCACAAGGAAAACCGCCGGTCATTACGAGCCAAACTGTCATAGCCAACGGTTTTGGGCAGCGCGCGGACCGCGATGCATTCCTGGTCGGCCCGACCGGACTGGCTCTCGGCCCAAATGACACCCTCTTTGTGTCAGACGCATTGGGAAATCAAATTGTGGCCATTCCCGACGCGACTACCCGCACAACCAGCGCGGGAACCGGACGCACGGTAACAAAGGACGGCCTGCTGAAACGCCCTCTGGCCTTAACCACCGCATCAAACGGACATCTCCTGGCCATCAACGCCTTAAAAGGACAGGTCGTCGAAATAGACCCCGCCACAGGCAAACAACTTTATGCCCAATGGATTGACGCCGACCAGGCGCAATCCCCGCCCGGCAACGGTGACCTGTTCGGTATCGCCATGACGCCGGACGGCAAAGGATTTTATTACGTGGAAGACGATGTGAATACGATCATGGAGGCGACTCGGTGAAACAGCCTGACAATGAAAAGCCAAACCTGTCGCGCCGCCGTTTCATCTCCTGCGGATTCATGGCCGCAGCCACCGCTGGCTTAACCGCACACGGCGCGCCTGCAGTCATTGGCGGGGCAAACCAGGACGAAAAAGCCTCTCCAAACACTATCGAACCATTCTACGGTGAGCATCAGGGAGGCATTCTGACGCGGCTTCAGCATCATACTTATTTTGCGGCATTCGATCTTGTCACCGATGATCGTGACGACGTTATGAAAATGTTGCAGTTGTGGATGATCGCCGCCGCCAGAATGTCCGCCGGCCAGACAGCAAAACCCCTTGGCAAGGACGATTCGGTTGCCGCGCCCGATAGCGGCGATACATTGGGTCTGTCCCCGGCACGATTGACCATCACATTTGGTTTTGGACCGGGATTATTTTTTAAGGACGGCAAAGACCGTTATGGTCTTGCCGCTAAACGTCCTGCCGCCTTGATTGACCTGCCCCGGTTTGCCGGCGACCAGCTCGTGGATGCCCGTACCGGCGGGGATTTGTCCGTGCAGGCATGCGCGGACGATCCGCAAGTCGCCTTTCACGCCATCCGGCAATTGGCCCGCCTGTCCTATGATGTCGCGCAAATCCGGTGGGTACAAACCGGCTTCGTCCCCAACTTTGACGGCAAGCAAACCCCGCGGAACCTGATGGGATTCAAAGACGGGACGAATAACCCATCCGTCAATAGTCCCGACCAGATGAATCAGCTAATCTGGTCCGGCGATGAAGGACCAGACTGGATGCGCGGCGGCAGTTATATGGTCGCGCGGCGCATTCGAATCGCCCTGGAGCATTGGGACCGCATGACCCTCGCCTTTCAGGAGCAAACCGTGGGACGCCACAAATATTCCGGCGCTCCGCTGGGTAAAAAAAATGAATTCGACAAGGCCGACTACGATGCAACCGACGACCAGGGCAATCCCATCATTCCCGAAAACTCGCACATCCGTTTGGGCGCGGCCGTAAATAACGATGGGGCGCAAATCTTGCGGCGGCCATATTCCTATAATGACGGCGCCAATGTCACAGCGGAACGCTGGCCGCCCTGGCGGGATGAAATGGAATTCGACGCGGGACTGTTTTTCATCTGCTATCAGCGCGACCCGCGAACCGGATTTGTAAAAATATTCGAAAAGATGTCAAAGTTCGATATGATGAACCAGTTTGTAACGCACACGGGGGGCGGCTTGTTCGCCTGCCCGGGCGGCATTAAAGAAGGTGAATTTATCGGACAGCGTCTGTTTGACAAAGCGTGAGAAACGGATGCGCAATCCGTGACGTGTCCAAAAATACGGCCCAATTGTAACCTGTATACAATTGGGCCGTCTTTTAAGGTCTTATATGAAACAACTCGTCTGTTTGTTTATCTGTCTCACCTTAATTGTTGAAGCACGATTCCCTGCCAGCGGACAAACGGTTACAAACTGCCAGCTTCCCGGTATTGTCTGCACTTCAGAAACCCGCGCGAATCCACCGCAGCGGCTGTGCATCGCCAGGATCGATTTAACCAATCCCCACGTCCACTTGCGCGTCGCGCCCGGCGGCCCGGACCCCGATGGCCCCGGCGAATGGGAAACCACGCTGATGCCGCCCACCCAAATCGCCGATCGCGAACATTTTTCCCTCGTCGTGAACGGCGATTTTTTTCTGGCCAGGCATGTTCAGGACGCCGAAGGCGCCCGTTCCGGCTATCGCGCCGGTCAATGGGCGCGGACCGAGGGCACGGCGATGACCGATGGCCAGACATGGTCCACGAGCGCCAAACGGCGGCCCTGTCTGGTCATCCACAAGAACGGCAGAGTGACAATTGAATCGCTGACCAAACCGGGTGCGGACGATTGGGAGGTCGTTGGCGGCGGCCCGATATTGCTCCGTGACGGCGCGGTTGTTGTTCCTCCTGCAAAACCAGGTAACAAATTTGACGGCCCCAACCCGCGCACGGTCGTGGGTCTTGACGGCAGCGGCACCACGCTTACGCTGCTGGTTGTCGATGGACGAAAGCCGGGCATTGCCAACGGCATGACTCTCGATGAACTTGCAGCGGAGATGCTGCGCCTGGGGTGCAAAGATGCCATCAACCTGGATGGCGGGGGCAGTTCCGTGATGGCCGTGCGTGATCCCGCAACCCGTATGATGAAAATCCTCAACCAGCCAACCGACGGACACGAACGCGCCGTGGCCGACGTGCTGGGGATTGTCATCAATAAATGAATTCTTTTTGGAAAGCGGCCTTGAACAATTGCGCTGAACATCGGACAGTTGGGCGATGCGGTTGGTTGTTGTATCAAATCGGTTGCCGTTCACAGTATCGTTCAAGGATGGTGCGCCGGAATTTAAAACCAGCACGGGCGGATTGAGCACCGGCCTGGCCAGCTATTTGCGACAGGCAAATGCGGGCGCCGGCAATCATTTGGACTATTTTTGGCTGGGCTGGCCCGGAGCAAGCATCGCCCCGGAGTTCCAGAGCGCGGTTCGAAAACACGGCGAAGAAGAATTTAAATGCGCTCCGGTCTTTCTGCCTGAAGAAAGCATGGAACGCTTTTACCACGGCTTTTGCAATAAAACCATCTGGCCCCTGTTTCATTATTTTCCGTCCCTGGCCCGGTTTGACGAGGAATATTGGCAGGAATATCAAAATGTGAACCGGATTTTTGGCGAAGCCGTTGCCAATACCCTGGAGCCCAACGACGTGGTTTGGATACACGATTATCATCTCATGCTGTTGCCGCGGTTGGTTCGCGAGAAATTCCCTGAAATCCCCATCGGGTTCTTCCTCCACATCCCCTTTCCGTCCTTCGAAATCTTCCGGCTCGTGCCACGCGCATGGCGGGAGGAAATCATCGAGGGTTTGCTGGGTTCAAGCCTGATTGGTTTTCATACGCACGATTATACCCGCGACTTTTTGACCGCTGTCGTGCGCACCTCCGGGTACGAACATCAATTGGGCAATCTGACGTTGCGCGATCGCGCGGTCAAAGTGGACACGTTTCCGATGGGCGTGGATTTTGAGCGTTTCGCCAAAGCGGCGGAGTCGCCCGAAACGCAAATTCGCGTCGAGGAATTGCGCCAGAAATTCGCGGGGCAAAAGGTGATTTTTTCCGTGGATCGCCTCGATTACACGAAGGGCCTTGTCAATCGGTTGCGGGGTTACGACTTGTTTTTAAAGAATAATCCGCAGTGGCATGGAAAGGTCGTGTTTATCATGTCCGTTGCTCCCTCCCGCATCGGGGTCGAAAGCTATCAGGCCATGCAAACGGAACTGGAACAAACGATTGGCCGCATCACCGGCGCCTTTGGAACTGTCAATTGGAACCCTCTCATTTACCAGTTCCGGAACATTTCATTCGAAGAAATCGTGGCGCTTTACCGGTTCTGCGACGTCGCTCTCATCAGCCCGATTCGGGACGGCATGAATCTCGTCGCCAAGGAATTTGCGGCATCACGGCCCGACAAGAAAGGCGTCCTGATTTTGAGCGAGATTGCAGGCGCGGCCAAGGAAATGGGCGAGGCAGTCATCATCAATCCGGTTCATACCGAGGACTTTGCGCGTGCATTGGAATTGGCCCTGACGATGCCCGAAGATGAACAGGTCCGGCGCAACGATATCCTGCAGGAACGGCTGCGCCGTTATGATGTCAATCGCTGGGCAAACGATTTCGTCCAGGGGACGCTCTCCGTCCAGAATACGGACGTGGCGCGGCGCGCGCGTCTGTTGACTGGAAAAGCCCTGCTTAGTCTCATCCAACAATATCGGGCGGCTGGTCAGCGGGCATTGCTGTTGGATTACGATGGCACCCTCGTGCCGTTCGCGTCTGATCCCAAATATGCGCAGCCGGACACAGACCTGATGGATTTGCTGTCGTCGTTGACCAATGATCCGGCAA
Source organism: Candidatus Sulfotelmatobacter sp. (assembly GCA_035503455.1). Taxonomy (GTDB): domain Bacteria; phylum Verrucomicrobiota; class Verrucomicrobiia; order Limisphaerales; family UBA11358; genus UBA11358. The sequence continues at coordinate 64,845 of DATJTK010000128.1, forward strand.
ACCGCGTCGTCATTATCAGCGGCCGGCCCCGGCGCGACCTGGAACAATGGTTCGGCCATTTTCCCGTTTCATTGGTTGCCGAACACGGCGTTTGGATGCGCCGCAAGGACGAATGGCAGATGCTTAAAAACCTGAGCGCGGAATGGAAAGAACGCGTCCGCCCCATTCTCCAACTCTTCGTCGATCGCTTGCCCGGCGCCATGCTCGAAGAAAAGGAATATTCCCTGGCCTGGCATTTTCGCCGCGCCGATCCTGACCAGGCCTCGCAACGGGCCAAGGAATTGCTTGACGATTTGTCCGGCTATACCCGCAATATCGATATACAGGTTCTCGAAGGCAACAAAGTTATCGAAGTCCGCAATACAGGCGTCAATAAGGGAACGGCGGCAATCGAGTGGCTCAATGGCTGGAACTTCGATTTTCAATTGAGCATTGGCGATGATTGGACGGATGAAGACATGTTCCGCGCCCTGCCTGAATCGGCATTTTCCGTACGTGTGGGCATGGCCGCCACCGCGGCGCGATATTATTTGGGCAGCCACGCCGCGGTCAGGCGAACATTACGCGAAATGATCAATTCCGGTCCGAATCATCTAATGGCCTGATACTCTAAAAGGTCACCGTGTGATCACCCGGCAAGCCCCGTCAAAACGAGCGTGAGATGATCGTGAAGCATCTGACGCAGTTCGCCAACATCCCTGGCGGTTCCCTTGAACCCGTGCGCGGCACGGCAAAGAATTTCTGCGATTTTACGCGCTGACAGTTTTGCTTTCGATTGCTCCCGCACAAGCAGTTTTAACACATCGGCCACCATTGCTTCGAACTCGCTTTTTGCCTCCGCCATTTCCTTACAGGCGATCTCGGAACCTGATTCCAGAATATCGCTGGCATCAGGAGAGGCCCGAATCATCTCGAACGGACGCACAAACCACACATCGAATGCGAACGTCAGCTTCTGTTCCACAGTTTTAAATCGCGGAATGCCCCGGCGAATCTCCTCCAGATTTTCGGCGATGAATCGTTTCACCACGGCCAAAAACGCTTCTTCTTTGGACGGGAAAATCAGATAGAACGCCGGCCTGGACATCTGCGCCGCCTTCGCCAGGTCGGCCATTGTCGTGCGCCGGAAACCGTATCGCAGGAAAACTTTTCCCACCTCGGTAACGATTTTTTCAACGTTTTTCGACTCCATAATAATGGCTTTCGTTTGGTGTACACGCTTTAGCGTGCTCTGGCGCGCCTTGGAGACTGGGACGGCGAACCCAGAGCACCCTAAAGGGTGGATACCAAACCGGCATTTGACAATATTGACACTTTATGTCAATATGTCAAAGCGAGCTAAACATATTTTTAAACATCTTAACCGAAACACAACTATGAGCACAATTCTTGTCACCGGCGGCTCGGGCTTCATCGGCGCTCACTGTATCCTGCAACTCCTGGCGGCGGGTCATCAGGTGCGCACAACCGTGCGAAATCTCAAACGCGAGGCCGACGTCCGCGCGATGTTGAAGGAAGGCGGCATTGAGCCGGGAAATCGTTTGTCGTTCGTTGCCGCCGACCTCGAAAATGATTCAGGATGGGCGGAAGCCGTTGCCGGTTGCGAATTCGTGCTGCACGTCGCCTCGCCATTGCCGTTGCATGTCCCAAAGAATGAGGACGAATTGATCGTGCCCGCGCGTGAAGGCACCCTGCGTGTGTTGCGCGCCGCACGAAATGCGGGCGTCAAACGCGTGGTCCTCACTTCATCCTTTGGAGCCATCGGATATGGCCATACGCCTCGAAATACGCCATTCGATGAAAAAGACTGGACGGATCCGCAGGCGAACGATGTGATGCCCTATATCAAATCCAAAACATTCGCCGAACGGGCGGCCTGGGATTTCATGGCCAAAGAAGGCGGCAAACTCGAGCTTGCAGTTGTCAATCCCGTTGCCGTTTTAGGTCCGGTCCTGAGTCCTGACTTTTCGGCCTCAATTCATCTCGTGAAACACTTAATGGATGGGGCCATGCCCGGCATCCCAAAGCTTTATTTCGGCGTTGTGGATGTCCGCGACGTTGCGGATTTGCACATTCGCGCGATGACCCATCCCAAGGCCAGAGGCGAACGTTTTTTGGCCGTTTCCGGCGATTTCACGTCGTTGCGCGAGATTGCTGTGATTTTAAAAAGACGCATGGGCGAAGCGGCCAGGAAAGTACCCACGATGCAAATTCCAAATTGGCTGGTGCACCTGGCTTCATTACGAGACTCGGCGGTAAAGCAAATTCTGCCCGAACTGGGCAAAATCAAAAATGGCACCGGAGAAAAAGCCAGAAAAATGCTGGGCTGGTCGCCCCGTTCGCGCGAGGAAGCCGTCGTTTCCAGCGCTGAAAGCCTGGTCAGGCTCCGACTTTTAAAAACTTAATCTATGCTTTCCGCCGGTTCACTCCAGCGCAGCATTTCTCCGCCCGCAGCCTTTTTGACCGCCAAAAAAGTCTCTGGGGCGGTTACATGATCCAAAACGCGAGCCGACGCATTTATTTTGCCGGTGACTCCGGCTATTCAAACCATTTTTCAGACATCAAAAGCAAACTTGGATCGCCCGACATTGCTTTCCTTGGAATCGGAGCGTATGAACCACGCTGGTTTATGAAACCCGTGCATATGAATCCAATCGAAGACGCGCTCGCTTTGCCCAACCGTACCCTTAACGAAGGCGGGCTCGCCGCGCCGAAGCTAGAAGCGGAGGCGGGTCCGCCTTCTTCCTATTTCCTTCTGAAGAACGGCCCTGCATTCGCCACATTGAGGATCGAAAGATCCAGCCCTTCCCCAGGCGCTCGCTCTTGTGCCACTTTCATTTGGCGCGCGATGCTTTTGATCGCGGTCGCCGCAAAATATTTCACCACGCCCACGCCGGCCTGGGATTTGAAGATGGCCACAAGCAAGGCGTTTTCATCCACGCTGATAACAAAGATGCTGAAATGCTCGCCTTGCTGGTAAATGCTATTGAATTTGGTTTCCTTGACGAGGCCGGCGATGGTTTGGTTGGCCATGAACGCCCCGGAGGCCAGCGCGGCGATGGTGGTCAGGTCAAAATCCCTGTCATCGCCCTGGTGCGTGATCAGGAAGCCGCCCCGGTCAATGAGGAGGGCCGCCGTTGTGTCCGTGTTGGCGATGAATTCGTGAAGAGTCTCATTCAGGCTCCGAATGTCTTCTTCAATGAGCTGTGGCAAGGTGGCCATAATCAAAAGCGACAGTCTGGGTCCCTTTTATCATGCGTATTGCGGTTGCTGGGCGCTCTGGTTGATGAATTTGTGGAGCAAAAGACGCGTGATCATGTTGAGTGTTTCAAAAACACCCTCGCACTTGTGAGCCGTCGCTGAAAACGACGGCACCTGGACTTCGCGATTGTTTAAGAGATATTCCATGTACTCGATCGGGGCCACATTGGGCAAATCCCGCTTGTTGTATTGCATCACGTAGGGAATTTCGTCGAGATTGAGTTTTAACGACGCCAGGTTGTCGGCAAGGTTTTGAAAGCTCTCAATGTTTTCAGGCATCTTTTCGTATTGCGAATCAGCCACGAACACAATTCCATCCACCCCGCGCAATACCAACTGGCGTGTCGTGTTGTAAATTACCTGGCCGGGCACGGTATAAAGCTGAAACTTTGTCTTGAAGCCGCGAATGGTCATGGCCTCGATCGGCAGAAAGTCGAAGAACAGGGTGCGGTCGGAGCTGGTGGCCAGCGAAACCAGCTTGCCCTTATTCCCCGCGGCGGTTTGCACATGGTCGTGGACCTGCACCAGGTTTGTGGTCTTGCCGCCCATTGCCGGGCCGTAATAGACGATTTTAACCTGTAACTCTTTAGTAGCTTGGTTGATGATTGCCATAGGTCATTTCTTTCTATCCAGTTCTCCAGCCAGCATGGCCAGTTGCGCGGTGGGCAATGAAACCCCGGCCACACCGAATGCCGCAAAATAAACGGCGTTCACGCGGAAAATTTTCCAGGGAATGTTGCCTAACGTAAAATTTAGATTGTTCAATTCACCCATCCGCAGTTCTTTCGCGCACTGGCCCACGCGGCTGAATAGTTGCGGCAAAAATGCCGCCACGGTGTCTGCGTTCAATTCCTGCGGGAGTTGATAAGCAACCTTCAAGCCGTCCGGCAGCGCGATGATGGCCCCGGTCACCCCGGGCAGTTTCATGGCGCGATCGATAATCTCTTTAGGCTGGGCGCGCCGGCTTGTGAAGTCCGTCGCAGGCGCCTGTGCGCGCTTGTATTCCGTCTCCAGGCGCGGGGATTCTTCGCCTTCGCCCCAGACGTAGAAATTCGAATCGTTCAATTTTGCGTCCAGCGGTTTTACCAGCGGAACAGCTTCGGGCATGTTGACCGGTGCGGCCAATTCCTCAGGCTGCGGTTGCGGGAAACCAAAAAACAGATTTGGAATCGACGACGGCGGAAGGTCGGCTTTTGCCTGCGGCCTGGGTTCCTGCTTTTGGCCCGGCAAAAACAACGGGGCAATTACCTTGAGCGGCAGTTCTAATTCCATCGGATCATGAGCCGACGCGCCCGGCGGTGTTGGCTTGATCCACGACCGCACGTGATGCCACGAAAAAATCACCCGCCCGCGTTTCAAAGCGGCCTCAACCAAATGGATTGGCAGCGCCACGCCGGCGTTGGTCAGGTTCAGTTGCGCAATTTCCACCCGCAATGATTCAGGCCAATCTTCCGACAGGGCCGCCAGTGGCGCGAGGATCGACGGAGCTTCCGGAACCGGAGCCGGCGCGGGTCTGGGCGCTGGAGCGGGCGCCGGCCTGGACGCGGGAGGAGGCGTCGGAGCCGCTGGCCTTTGCATCGGAATGTTCGGAATTCCATTATTCGGCATGCTCCGCATCGGAGGCGGCGATTGATGCAAACCTCCACCGTTGCCTCCGTTCCCATTCCCTGGGTGGAAATTGACGCGTGGTGTGGGTGGCGCGGCGGGTGTCGTCGCGCGAGGCGTGAAGGACAAAGGCTGCGGTGCGGCCGGCGGCGGCACAGGCGCCGTCGGTGGCGGCGTGGGCGTTGTCGCCCGAGGCATAGGTATAGGCGTCGTCGCGCGAGGCATCTGCGCGGGCGGCGGTGGCGCCGCGGGCGTTGTCGCGCGAGGCACGAACGGCAAAGGCTGGGCAGCCACCGCCGGAGGCGTTGGCATTTTGATGGGTTCTGATGGCACCGCCTTTTTGTAAAAATGGGTGGTCGGAGGAGCGGGTTTTACTCCCGGCGCCACAGGCGCCGCCTGGGTCGGGTTTTGCGTCGCCGTCGGGGCGGCCGTAAATGTCGCGCCCATGCCTCCGGGGCCGAAAGGTTCGGCAATGTCCGAAGGAAGCGGGACGGACCTTTGTCCCGGGTTGCGCGTAATCAAAGCGGGGTTCAATCTCGAAAGCACTTCATTGAGCGGAAGCGTAATCGGCAAAGAGTCATATTCCTCGCCCATCCGAAACAGGCTCGGGGCGGCGTTGCGCAATTCGCCAAATGTAATTTTGACCGCGCCCAATGCCAATTGAGGCAAAACCTTTTTTACCGGCACCGAAATAGTGGCCTCTTGCAGGTTCACCCCCCCAAGCATCGATTTAGCCTGCAAATCGGCGGGCAGCTTTTCCAGAATGGGCAGCAGGGGCATTTCGAGTTCCGATATCGTTGGCGCTCGCGACGCCATGGGCGCCGACGGCGTCGAGTAAGACGCCGCGTGCATCGCCGAAGCCATGGATTCCTGATTCATGGAGCCCGGATACTGCGGCACCGGCACGGGTCCCGGCGCAGGCTGCCGAAGCAGGTTGCGGGGCATCGGTTGTGGGTCAGTGGAATCGCTATTGTCCACTTTGCGGAGCAATCCACGAAGCAGACCCGCGAAATTCTTTTTGAAATTGTTGGCCAATGCGCTCATGCTTTTGCGACTTTAGTTCCTGTCTTTCACTCAATTCAGCAGGAAGCGAGCCAAGACACTTAAGCCATCAAAAACATTTCGCCTCCAGGTATGCTTCCGAACCGAAAATACCGTATTTGCCATTGAGATTGTTGTAGTCCTAGCTAATTCAATGATTTACCGCTGCGAAATTCGCCTAAAACACGCCCAAGTCCGAACGAACTGGCACCGTCCTGGGTCGCATCACCTGTCCCGAGTAGCTCGTGGGTTGTCCATCTTTCGAACACAACCGAAGGCTAATCATCCCCGGATGTTTGGCACTCACGCTCACTCATGGGCCTATTCCACCTTGAAACTGACGCCAGAGGAACCCGGTGAACTGGCCGTCAATTGAATCGCTCCGGTGCGTGCTCCAGCCTCAATCACCACCATGCAATGCCCATGAAACGCGTTCCGCTGGTTGGACTTATCGGTATCATGGTCCGCATCTACGACAAGCTCCACGTCCATTCCCGTACCGAAGCTACGGTGAAGTATTTAGGACGGGATTGAGCGTCTGGCGCAACCACCCCGCAATGTCCGCCAGCGCCGCCTGACTTTGGGGAAACCGCGCGACCGTCCCCGGATGCACGGGAAAGTTATGGTTCATGTCGGGCGAATGCAGATGCGCTACTTTGACATTTGCGGCTTTCAACTTCCCGGCGTACGCGATTGCTTCGTCCCGCAAGACGTCATATTCCGCTGTTGTGACTAATGTCGGCGGCAATGGCGGGACACTTTGAATTTTTAATGGCGAAACCCTGGGATTGTCAGGGACAACAGATGGCGCGTATTGTTCCCACAACCAACGCATCGTTTCCGCTTCCAGTCCGTAACCCGTCGCATTCTCAGTGTATGACGGATGGTTCGAACTTGGGTGATCCGTCACGGGGTAAAGCAGCAACAGCGCGGCGAGTTTCGGCTTGTCCGCGTTTGCGTGTATCTCGTTTGCTGCCACAGCCGCCAGGTTTGCGCCGGCGCTGTCACCGCCCAACGCGAATCGCGCCGGATCACCGTTCCATTGGTCGAAATGCTGTCGGGCCCAGGCAACCGATTCAAATGTGTCATCCAGTCCCGCCGGGAAAGGATGTTCCGGCGCCAACCGGTATCCCACGGACAAGATGGCCACTCCCGCCGCCTCGCTCAGAAGCCGGCAAAACGGGTCGTGCGTTGCGATTGATCCCATGACCCATCCGCCGCCGTGCAAATAAATCAACGTTGGAATGAGCCCGCCGGCGTGGGGTGGCAGGTAAATTCGGGCAGGAATGCCAGATCCAATGGTGACGTTCCGCGTCTCAACACCATTCGGTAATCCGGGAATATTTTCACGTTTTTCCAGCGCTCGATTTATCCGTTTCCGCGCCAACCAAACGCGGTCCTCATTCGTTACCGGATTCGGCTGACCCGGTTCCGCCGATTCATCCAGGTAGTTCTTGAGCCGCTGGTCAAAGGGTTTTCTTTCTCTCATCCCGGGAAAAACTTATTCAATAAAAACATGAAAGCAAGAAAGCAGGAAGCGGGCTGGCGCAGTTGACGGCAGGCGAGGACCCGCCTTCGTCTGACTACGGCGGCAAGCGAGAACGATTCCCCCTCCCCCTGGCTCAAATTAAGTAAAAAGGGGTGTGCTATGATTTTGCGGGCTTAACTTGGGTTAACGAAATGCTTAATTTGAATGTTAAGGGGGTAAAAGGATGCGGTTTTGTTTGGAAATTTGAAGATTCTGCTTAACGAACGCGAAACGGTTTTTCGGGAAAAAAGCTCAATCTGATGAAGGCGAAATTAAGGGGTGACTTAATTTCGGAAGGGGGATTTGCAGGCTTAGACAGGATGGGCAGGATTAACAACCACCGCACCCGTGATTATCGGAAATGAATAATTCTCACGCAAAGGCCGCGAAGGCCGCGAAGGGGAGATTGACGGACACTCCGTGGCGACGATGGGCGAGGTGGTGATGGTTGATGATTGCTCTGGAAATCGGCTACATCGGCTACAACGTTGGGTCCCAATGGTTTAGTTGGCAACATTTAGGCAACACGAAAAGCTACAAAGTTACATTATCGTTATCGCGGAATGTCGCATTGTTCCTCGCGCTCGCCGCCGCCTCTGTGCCCACGTGGCGAATGTCGAATATTTGATCCCGACCAGCTTGGCAAACTCCTGTCCGCTCAGGCCGCTCTTTTCAAACTCATCCAGTAACTGCTCCCGGCACGCTAGCGTTCGCATGCGCCCTATCACATCCGTCTTCAAAATCGGTTCTTCCGTAGGTGTCGTAGTCATCGTAGCGGTTATTTAAACGCCATTCTGGGCTGACCCCTTTATTTGGCGGTTGCCGTGGCGATAATCGCTATAGGCCGGATCAACAGCCAGGTTGTTTCCAGAATGTAACACAATTGTTCTTGATTTGGCCGTCAAGTAGCCATATAAGTGTAGTCGCTAATCGGAAGCATAAGACAAATAACAGAAAGGACGAATATGCCTGCACGCGCACCAATTGGTATTTTGGCCAAATTCCAACAGGAATTGGTTGGGAATTGGAAAAACTTGGATTTTGGAAAAGACGATGACGGCGATACCGTTGGAGGGGAAGAAAATCCCCTTTCCTACAATATCATGCCCTTGCCGCAGACCTCGGACCCGTACGGATACATTCTGAAGAATTTCAAGTACCATGAGAAGCTTCATTTCAACAGCGATGATCCGGAGAAAGCTCTCGCAATCGCCGCGAGGGCTCCGAATCGAGGCGGCCGGGTGAATCAGGACGCGCGGGCGATTTTCTACGAACAGCAGGTCAAATTTGCGGAAGGACCACAGGGCCCGAGGGCGAATTCAGCGGACGGAGACGTTGTGCATGTCGAAAACGGAACGTGGTTATGGCTACCTAGATATGTTCAGGGTGACGGCCCGTACCAGGAGAACCCGCCGGGTAGCGGGCTCTTTCCACCGCCTACTGATTTGGTTTCGGATGGCCTTCAGCAACCGGCAGATGCCCTGATAGCTAAGCAGATATCAGTGCCACATGGTAACTCCATTCTGGCTCTTGGCACATTCGACACGCGGCCTGGCCACAATGGCGCCGGCCCATGGAAGGGAGATCCTAAATTCGACGGCAGCCCAAGCATCCCTGACGGTCCATCTCCCTATCCTGTGCCCGCAAACCCAGTCCCAGCGCCGACAGGAACTCCGACGCCAGCAACGCTGGTATCCGACCTAAACATTGACCAGCGCTTTCAATCGTTGCAAAACTCTTCGAGCAACTTTCAAAATCCACATCCCGATCTCACCCTGAATCCAAACAGGCCCCTTCAGAAAGCCGTGCATATCATCAACCCGGACGGTTTCATGCATTGGCACGTCACTACAAAACCCTTGACGGCGGGAAAGGGTGTCGTGACGAACATCCCGTTCGAGCATCGTGTTTCGGAAGTGACCGATTATATTGCGGATTACTGGTTACTCTTCAAAGGGGGTAAAAAGTACCTCGCCTATACGCAAACGATCCTCATGAAATTGACGATCAAGGAGCAAAAATATTTCTTCCCGCACTTGACCTGCAATGTCGTCACATACTGTGATTGAGTCAAGTGCGCCGGGAGCGAATCGTGGTCAGCTATTCCTCTGGCCGGAAATTATCTGCTCATTTCACGAGACAACCAAAAACTGCCGCGAACCATCCCACCTCTGTAGATAACCTCCTTTTTTGCGCACAAAAAACCCATATACGACATCATCTCGGTTTTGGAACCAACGCCAAATTGGCACGCATGCGTGTCTTGGTTGGCACGTGAAGGTTCACGACAGGAACGTGCGAACCGCAGAGTCCACATCCAATGCGGGACCAAGTATCGGATTCCGGCAAAAATGATCGGCTCTTCGCAAAATGTCCCACCGTCTTCGATTGAACCACTTCCTCTCGATGATCCATTGACAGTTTCCGAGGTTGCGTCGAGTGGCTGAAAGTCGAACGATGTCCGGAGTTGGAAGCTGCAGCAATTGTTGAAAGCTTTCTAACGACCTCCGAATAAATCCAATTTCCGAAGGATCGAAAGCGAATGCCAATGGACAAGGTCTGAAAAATGCCGAAAGCTTCAGCAAAAACATATTGAAAGAACCAGGCATTTGCAATCGCGGTAGATCGGGAGTCGTTACGCTCGGTATCTCGCGGTATATGTCGTTAAATGGCATCTTTTGTTCTGGGGAAAAAAAGGCCAAAAAGTCACGCCAGATCGTCGGGTTCGTCTGTGCAAACACCACAGATCGCTCCGCGACGAAGCAGAGACAGTAAATTCTAGCTGTTGTTGCCTTAGGCAGCTTCGGCGCAGCATCCATAGCAGTTGGCGTAAAATATCACCAAAGACCAAACAGGCCAAGCCCAACGTATGTCGGATTAAGATTGCTAATATCGAGCGGCGCGCCGCCAGTTGGAACAAAGCCCCAAGGACTTTCGCCAGGGTTTTGCACCGGCTGCATTCCTGGAGGTGCGTCTACTTCTACGTATGCGCCCCTCCCCGCTTCCCCGACCTGTGGTTTGTCGGCGGAAGCCGGGAATGGCTCCCTCGCGAACCAGACGCCGGGGTTGTCGGCGGGCCGAGATGCCAACAGTTTTTGGCTTTGTTTAATTTTTTTCAGATCCTCTGGAGACGTGTAGTGCCTAACCCGTACAGGACACATTATCGGCTTTGTTGGACCAGTTGGTTGCTCATCCCCTGATAGGGCTGGTGTCTCGGGCAAGGGTTCATCCGGTTCGCGGTCTATTGGGCCAATTGGGAGCTCGCCGGGGTCTGCGTTGTCATTCCCAGCCATCATCCCAGCCACTAACAATTGGAGCCAATTAACGTCACTTTGATTATTTACGTCTTGCACCACGGCCGGGAGAAGCGGAGTCTGCGGGACACCGTTTAAAAAGTTAGGATTGCCAGTGTTTTCATAGTTTGCAATTCCCGTTTCGACCTGATTTCCGTAAGTGCTTCCGGGGTTCAAGATTATAGCTTGAGATCCTCCAAACGAATCTGATGTCATACCGCTTGCGTACAATTCATATAACCCAAGTGGGTCGAACCACCCGAATGGATTATTAAAACTAAATCGGTAAAGATTAATTCCGCCTTGCTCCTGAATCGGATCCTGATTCAACCACCGCTGAAAATTCGGCTCATACGCCCTGAACGGATAAAACGACAGGCCTGAGATAGCGTCACGAGGCATCGAGGAAAACTGCATCTCGTTGACGCCTGCCATTGAGCCCCATTGCCCGAGGAGCTTGCCGAAGGGGCCGTACATATAACGGGCGACGATATCCTCTTGCCCGTCCATCAACGCTGTAATATTTCCAGCGCCATCACCGTGATAAAACTTTGAGCCGTTCGTATCCGTCCTCGCCAGCAAGCCACCGATTCCGCCGGCACCTTGCAGCGAATCCGAAAGGTCAAGGCCACGAGTGTAGGTCACCAACACATTGTTGTTGGCGTCCCGCTCCTGGATTGGCAAATAGCCATCGTAGATGATATGGACTTCGTTTGTCTCAACCCATCCACCCCCACTCGGCGTATACTCACGCACGATTCTGCGCCTGCCCAGGCCGTCATAAACAAAATCGCTTCGCCATTCACCTGGCACGAAGACGTTGGTCAGTTGGTTTTCCGTGTTGTAACCGAAGGTTCGCGTTCCGTCGTTTGTCAGGTTGCCGTTGTTGTCGTAGGCCAGACTCACGCTCTGTGGCAGGTTCAGGGCGAGCACAGTGTTCGTCGGGACACCATAAACGTTGGTAGCGGCAATCGTGAACGTGTTCGCGCCGTTCGTCAGCGAGAGATTCGTGGCCGCAAACGTGAAATCCCCGTAGGACTGCGCTGCCTGTCCATTCACAGTAATGCTTGTGGCCGGAGCGGGCATGGCTCCGCTCAATGTGAATGCTCCTGCGCGTGACACATTCGTTAATTCGTTCGCGCCGTCAACGGTGAACGTTTGCGACAACGCGTCGTTGGTTCGGAAATGAAGGTTGTCTGCCGCATCGAACCCAAAAGCCAGTTGTTCATTGAATCGGGCAAGGCCGTTCGTTTCTGTCGCGAACCACTGGATCAGTTGCCCGATGTTGTCGTAGCCAACACTGACGCTGGAACTGGTAAGGCCAAGATTCCGGAGGATGTTCGTCCGCAGGCCCAGCGGATCGAGGGTGTAGCTGTAGCCATCCAGCGTGTGGCCCCAGTGGTTTGTAAGGATCGTTTGCGTGAGCCGCGCCAAAGAATCATAGCTGTTGGCAATTCCCGCGCCGTTTGGCAGGGTGATTCCTGAAACCAGGAATGATGCCGGTTGAAAACCATAAGCGTAGCCGAACGCGCCAGCGGGGGACGAAACGCCCGTCATTCTCCATCCTGAATCGTAGCTATAGCCCTGTGTCCATGAGCCGCCAGGCTCGCTCAAAGTCAGATTTGTCCTCAACTGCTGGCTGTAAAGATACGCAACGGTATCGGTTGGCCACGGGCCGGTCTCACTCTGCAATTGTCCAACGGCCGTGTACGCGAAAAGGTTTGTGCCGCTGGCGTCCACCATGTTTGTCAGCTCATTCCTGGCGTCGTAGGCGTATTTGTCTGTGAAATTTGGATAAACGATGGAGAGGATGTTGCCCACGTGATCGTAATTGTAAGCGGTGTTTCCTTTCTCCGGCGTCCAGCGGTTTGTTAGCCATCCGTTTGGGTCGTAGGCGAAGCGGAAAGCGTCCCGGCCAATCGCGTCGGTTTTGTTGGTCAGCAAACCGTATTGATTGTATTGCCATGTGGTTGGTTGATTCAGCCCGTTCGTGAGGGCGGTTATCTCCCCCGATGGATTATAGGCAAGCTGGACCACTTCCTTATTTGCGTTGGTGGCGGCGATCAAACGCCCGGCAACGTCCAATCCATACTGTGTGACCTGGCCATCGCGGTTCGTGTACGCAACCAAACCGGCGGCGTTGTATCCGTAATGTTCACTGATGCCGTCCTGCCAGGTTCGGGACAGCAATTCATCGATAAGATCATAGCCGTTCGTCATGGTCACACCGTTGGCATCCGTCACCTGGACCGGACGATCCTTGATGTCATAGACTACGGATTCGAGCAGGCCGTTCGCATTGCTCACCGTTGTGATCAGGCCCTGGTTGTTGTATCCAATCGTCAGCGACCGTCCCAAAGCATCCGAGACGCTCGTGATGCGCCTGGCTAGGTCGTACTGGTAAGTCAGGCTGGTATTGTCGGGATAAAAGACATTCGTGAGGTTTCCCTGGTTGTCGTAGTTGAGCGTGGTTTGATTGTTGAGCGCGTCGATGACGGCGGCCAGCGCGCCACAGGCACACCAGTCGTAAGTGGTTGTGCCGTTTGGACGTTCGATGGCGGTCAGATGGCGATCGCCGTCATAAGTGAAGGAGGTAAGATTTTCGTCCCGGTCGATGACAAAATCAGGATCAAGCGGAGCATAGGACGCGTCATAATAAATGTAGTCATAGGTGCCGTCCGGATATTGGATTTCTGTCAACCGCATCAGGTTGTCCCAGGTGAGTCCAAGCGCGAGGCCGAGTTCGTTGGTCCACGTATTGACCAGGCCATCCGTTCCGTAGGTGAATGAATTCGTACGGCCAATTTGCTCGTCAATCGTCTGGGCCAGAAAGCCATCAGGACTGTAAATGTTGGTGGTTATCAATCCGGCTACGGACGTAACGCTTGCGACTTTGTCATAACCCGGATATACCAAATCCCATGGTGTCCCCGAATCGTAATTGGTGACTGGGTTGCCGCTTCCTGTGTAAATAGTCGTGGCAATCTGGCCAAGGCCATTGGTGGCGTAATCCGGCAAAACGCGCAACGATGTGGTTATTGTGGCATCGGTCTGTACTATTGAAAGGTCATTGAAATAATTCGTCCATGTGACCGTATCAAAACCGCCGTATCTCCAAATTGGATTGCCGTCCGGGCCAATCACCGCCGTCAACAAGTTTGGAACGATATACGGAGTGGTGATTGAAACGGAAATGCCGCCGCCAAAACCGTTGGGTGCTTCTCCAAAAGCGTAGGAATAGGTGTTGGTTGTGTAGATGAACTGGTTTGTGCGCGTCCCCAACGAGCCGTTCGCCGTCGTGTACGTGGTGATGTCGTTCGTTATATTTTCGAAATAATCGTATTGATAATATTCATAGTGCGTCTCGCCGCCCGGCAACCGCCATGCTATCACCGACGGCAGCGCATTGGTTCCGGAACAAAAATTGTAACCGGGCTGCTTGCCCTGATAATCGTAAAAGGTCATCAAGCCGGGAGTCGAACCGTCCGGCGAAGGGTCCTGTTCCACGGAAAGGTACCCGTCTAAATAAAGCTGGTTTGTGTCCTCCAGCCAGTGCTGCATCCGCCCCCGGAGATAGTCGTTGGCGGTGAGATCAAGGATGTTGGTCGTCGAAAGGAGCGGATACTGGCGCGGCCCCCAGTAAAAGCTGTTGCGGGACCAAACGCCGGTCAGGATATTCGTGCTGCCCGCTCCCGTTTCAAGTGTGCCTAGCGGCGTATTGGTGGGAACGTCGCTGGACGAAAACGAGGAGGACATGATTGTTGAACAGTCAAATTGATACAAATATAGATAATTTCCGCCAATGGGATCGGTTGCTAATATCGCACGATCAATGTACGGCGCGGTGTCGCCGCCAAGGTTGCCATCCCCACCAACTGTATTGGTATCATCCGGAATCGAATAAACGGAAAATGAATTTGTTCCATAAGGTGTAATCAACGTCGCGGGATAATCGTTTGTGTCGTAAGTAATCGTCGAGGACAAGCCTTGCGCGTCCACAATGTTTGTCAGGTTCGCATTGGTATCATAAAGGAAATGAGCGCTTTTTCCGTAGGCATTGGTCACGGACGAAATCAGGTAGTTTGATGTGTAACCCAGGGTGTTTGTTCGGCCATCATAATCCACGACCGATGAGAGGTAATACCCTCCTGCCGAAGATTCTGTGTAATTAAACCAGGTTGTGTTGCCGTGCGGGTCAATGTGACGGGTCAGCAAGCAATAAATCTGGGCGTATTCGTCTTTGGCGTATGGTGGAACAAGTCCGTAAATGTCCTGCGAACCATCCGGATAGATGAGGCGAAGCCCATTGTTTCCCACGTCCTGGCCGCTCAAATTGCTGCCCACCTGCATAATCGTTAAGCGGGTTTGCGAATCGAACCTCTGGGTCGCCGAAAAATTATGAGGAAAATCCACTTCACCGCCATTGGCGAGGAAAACAGATATATCGCAATGCGCAAAAGTGGGCGAATTCGCCACGACGGAATCCATTACAACATAGGAACACCACGAGTTGTTCCATCCCGGATTATACATGGGAGCGCCCAAATATTGGCGGGTGTCGCGCTGCTTATAGGTAATTTGAAATGGGAACGACTCTCCTCGCGAGGTCAAATAAGACAATGGTTGATCCTCGATCCACAAGTTGATGTAGGGCTCCGTTACCCACCATTTCGGCATTCCGCAACAGGCGCCCGGCGTCGGACATCCGCAGTCCTTGCCGTCATTGATGTTATTCGGCAAGCCCATGCCGTGAATTTTCTCCGCGTCATCAAGGGCGAGTGCTTTCCATCCGGTTTCTTCTTTCCCGGCGGGAATCAGAAATTCGCCGCTGGCTTCCTCATTAATGGCATCGGCAGTCAGCCACTTCTCGCTGCCAAACGTTGGGTCGCTGACCAAATAGTTGTCACCGTCCTTATCAAGAATGGCCGCGTAATGGTTTTGGCGCCAGTGGACTACAGACGGCACAATCAAGTCCTGTCCAGCCGTTCGACGCACCGCAACCAGGTTTAGGCCATATTTCTTAGCCAAATCCAGCAACGCAGCCATGCTGAACCCGTTTGTTGGCGATGGCACTTCCACCAGGCTTTCAAGAGCCTGATCATTTGGTTTTAGAACTCCACCAACGGCTTTGAGAGCGAATGTGCCGCAACGATAGGCGATTTCAGGGTGTTGCCGCATTAAAGTATAGGCGTATTTCGCTCCCCGAAATTTGTCCCTGTCCTGTGGACTAACAAAATGCCAGCCATCGCCAATGGCAATCAGTTCTTTCAGTTGTTCGAGCCGTCCAAGGCTCGAAAGCAAATCTGTCCAGTTGGCGAGAATCGCCCCGCCCAAACGGTGGCCTGATAAACTGTGATCATTTTTTACCAGTGACCATGCGGCCTGATACTGCTCCAACGCCTTCGTTGTCCGCCCGGAGCGGCGGCAATAGGAAGCGTAATCATAATGAAGCGAAGCTGCCCAGGGGGAATTTGGATGTTCTTGAAGGAATTTCTCGACGCCGGCTCGCCATACGGGTTTGTCCATGTGAGCGATAATGTTTAGCAGTTCTTGATTTTCGGCTTCGCTCGGCTCCTGGCTCCCAATCCAAGCTAAACCTTCCCGGAATCCCGGATGGTGTAAAATCTCCTGCGTCGTTTCGGAATCCTGCGCAATTGCAGCAAACACGCCCAATAAACAAACTGCCAGTATAGTGGCTAATTTCTTAATATTCATTTATTCCTCCTGATTATTAGGGAATGCTGCTCGTTCCGTTCGGGGTGCTCACCCAAATCGCAAACCCTTCCGAGACTTGCGGGTTCGTTCCATAGAGATATTCCTGATAATTAAGGATGCCGTCCTGGTCAGGGTCCGCCGTTGCCAGACCATTGGTCAGGGTTGTCAGGCCATGCTGCGCGTACCAGGCGTACGGAACGCCGTAACTGTCGTATTGAGGGCCATTTGGATTGATTTGCAGGACCAGAAGTTCGTAGGCATCCGTAAGGCCCAAACCGGGATTTGAACTGTACGGAGTTCCGAGAATCAAAAAGCAATAACTCGCTGGCATGTTGGTGAGCATGTATCGGCCGCATGGATAGCCTTGCCCCATCCATGTCCAGGGCATCCCGTTCGTTCCTCCATGCAACTCTGTGTTTGCAAAGACGTCGCAAGCCACACCGGACTCCCCTCCTTCAATCGTGAACGCCGCCTCCGCCGAGACGTTTGTGCCGCTTCTGACAATTGAAGCCGTCACATTCGTAATCCAAACGTCGTATTCACCGGCATTGGCGCAGTTGTCAACGTTCGATACCAAAATCAGATTGCCCGGGCCGGTAATCGCTTCGTACGTAGGTGTATAGGACGGGCTTGAGGCGCCGGAACTTAGCGCGTCCATGTAGGGGATGTTCCATGGGTTGATTTCGTAAAGGCCAGCCTGCCAGCCATAAATTTCCGCAACCGCATTGGAGTCCAAAACAAATCCGAACGTTTGTACCGAATCGAAAAGTCCGTCAGCTAAATAATCTCCGTTCGTATTTGAACCGAGGTAGAGCCCGCCTGGGACAATAGCCGGCCCCGGCCAGACACTCAAACCGCCGGGGTCATTGGTCGCCAATTGGCCATCCAGGTAGATCGAAACGTTCGTTTCCGAATACGTGAGCCCGATAAAATGGAAATAATTGGTCGTCCACGAGATTGGAGCTGAAAGATCGTAGCTGTTACCCAGGCCGTCCTGTGAGAAAAACCAGACATTGCTTCCCGCAGGGTCAATTGAAAGTCCGAAGTAACCAAAGGAGGAATTTGACGTCCATTCTCCAGAACCAATCAATTGCGCCCACTGACCTGGACCACCGTTCGTCGTTGCCCATTCTCCGGCATACCAGAAACAAATGCTTCCGGGACCGTCGACCACTATGTTTGTCGCGCCATTCGTCCCGTAAATGTTGTAGCTGAGCCAGGCGGGAACGTTGGTATCGACGACCAGCGATGAACCGTTGCCAAGGTCGCTCCAGGCAATGTTCGTGAACGAAATTGGGGAGTTTCCGTTACCATCTGTCCAGTTGGAGTGATCGGTGAAAGACCATGAATCCAACGGTATTGGCAATGATGGCCCAGGATGGGGGACTTTGCGCGCGGGCAGCGTGCGCCAGAAGAAAAAGGGTCAAAGTAATTTCCAGAAGCCACGACCGTATTCGCTTCGTTTTCATAATCTGCCTTTCGAATGATTTCGGTTGCCTGCCAAATCTGAAACCCGGTTTCAGAAAAAAATCCGGCGCCGCCATTGTTTATACGCCGCGCAACTGGATTTCTTTCAAAAAAACATCCGCCTGCTGAAACTGTGCCCTTCTTCTCACACGTTCACGACAGTGTCAAGGAAAATCTCCAAATACGAATGGTCGGTAAAGCTTTGTCAAAACAGTCCAGTCAATCAGGTTGGTCGAATCCTCAATTCGGCCGTTCACGCCCGGCGACACGTCGAGGCTAAAGCCGAACCCATTGGCTGTTTGCGAACGTGAAACCAGACCAAATTGCATCTTGAAGGCATTGGTCGAAATAATGTTCACGGTGTTGGTGGGAGAGTAGTTCCCGCCCAGGTTTATAGCGCAAGCCTTGAGGACGTTTGTCCCGGCAGCCAGTTGCAACGTGCTCGTCCAATTTGTATAACCGTTGGTCGTTGCCACGCGTAAAGGGGTCGTTCCTAGTATTTTTCCATTTTTCGCGGCGTTGCCTCTCGCATCTCTCCGCTGCTTGACACAAAAGACGCGGTTTTCCAATCTCAAAATCATATACTTGGAATGGTCGCATCCCTAACCGAAAGCAATCGTTTACTCCGGCCATCTCGAAAATTTCCGTTTCGATCACCGAAAAGCGAACCAACGGCAGATTCGTTTAAAAAACCCTAAACTTTCGCTAACCCAAACCGCTTTTTCGCCAGCAATCGCCCTCGCCGTTCGTTTAGCGCAGAGGTGCAGATTTTCTCAGAAAACAGCGTTCGTTTAGCCCGCAATCAAGTTCGTTTAGCAGTTTATTTAGCTCGTTTATTTCCGGTTTTCACGCACACCATTTTTTACTAAACCAGGGGGCCAAGGGGAATCGTCCTCGTCCTCGCGTGCCCGGCGTAGCTACGGCAATCTTCTATCTTCCATCTTCGCCCCGTCCCTTTCTTCCTGTCAAAAAATCCTTCCCGCATATTTCGCATATTTCGCGGTTCCCAAAAAACGAAATAAAAAATTTCTGTCCCTAAATCCCCTCGCCGGCATTGAACTTTTTTGGGGTTCCAAATCTAGTTCTTGTACTGAGCCGTACATCTGAGAAAATACTGTTATGGTCACAGAATTTGTATTGCCCATGCAGGGCAACGGGATTTGCGGGGCGTTAACCGTCGGCAGCGGTTTGCACTGCGGCGATCATGGTTTAGGCCGTCGGCCTAAATGTTCCACGCTCCAGGGTTCTCAGTTTGCGCTTCGCGGAGAGTCTGCTAGCCGCAGGCCTGCGACGCCATCTTCTATCTTCCATCTTCGCCCCCAGCCTTCAAGGGGGACAATTCCCACACCTGGTCGCTTGCCGCCGCAAGCAGCGGCGGCAGAGCAATTTGCGAAGTTGGCGTCCTGGTGAATCGCCAAAAATATTCCCTCACGATGGGGGGACAATTCCCCCTCGAAACGCCCGTGGGCGCATTCAAAAAACCCTCATTTTATGGGGTGGCCGCAGTGCAAACCGCCCGAAAAATCGAATTGTCCCTTTTGGCCCCCCAAAAAAACGCGAAAAAACACGAAAAACTCTGCTTTTAACGGGTTTTGGCTAGTCGTGAGACATATATTCCCAAACATTCGCGTACACGATGGAAAGCGTGGAACCGTGAGCGATTATTTTCGGCGCATCATTAACAAAGATCTGATAATCGCCGCCCGCTCCTTTGACGGATTCGCCGGGTCTTGCGGTCCAGGTTTTTGTATCGGGGTCGGTCAGATGCATGAGGACCGCGCAATTGGCTAACTGATGATGGATGTTGAACGGATCGTTTTGGGATAAAAAGGCGAAAAAGCGGGACGGCGGCGTGGCGCTCGCTTCGCCGAGCCAGGGCGCGGGTTGGTGGAGGTCGTCCATATAATCCTGCGGGCCGGAAAACATCAGGACGCGGTCCACATGAAACAATTTGCCGATATAGGCCGCGTGGCCCGAACCCTGTGAATGCCCGCCCACGACAATTCTGTCCCACGCCGGCTTGCCATTTTTTTCATTTATGAACTCGTTCCATCCGCCTTTGGGATCATGTTGGGCCAGGTAAATCAGAAGCTTTTGAAAACGGTTCAGTATCGAGTTGGCGGGGTCCACCTTGATCCGGTCGCTGACAGGCGCGCCCGTGACAATGGCATCGCGATAATGGCCGAAGGCCGACGGGTCATGACTGTGCGCCAGGGCGGTCGTAATGAGGTTGTTCTCGTAGTCAATGCTGACTACGTGAAAGCCTGATTTGGCAAAGGTCCGGTCTATGGGCAGGCTGCCTGCGGGATTGCTGCCGGTGCCGCCGATAAAGAAAAACAATCGATGGTTTGAGGCCACCCCGGGATCGTACAGGGCGATGTGCGGGCCATGAACAGTCGCGATGGCGGGATCTGTTTGTCCCGGGGCCACGCGCATTACTTTTACCTGGGCGCGGACGGGAACGCCGACGAAGAGGACCAGCGCTATCGAAATATAACGGAAGAAAACGTGAAAACGCATTGCGGGAATTAAAAAGGAAAAAGGAAAAAGGAAAAAGGAAAAGATTACGGCCCAGTAAATAAAATCATTGCCGCAATGCAACGCCAAGCGATTTGGGCCGCCCTTACAGAGCCCCGAATCTTCTGTGTTCTCTGGGTTCCTTTTGATTAACAATCGCATCTTCATGAACCGGGGGGGGGTATTTCTGGTTGGCCTTCTGAGATCCAATTCCCGCTATTCTAAATTAGAGAGCGCGCCGGCTTAGGCCGCGCATGGAAAAAAGGAGACAAAAGGACAATATGAGCGCACAAAATAAACATAAGGGCGTCCCAAAACACAATGCGGTATTTGAGCCAGACAGTTTGCCAGCAAACCCGAAATCAGAACAACTCCGCTCAATCGTCGCAGACTTTTCGAGAAGGAAATTTTTGACGGCCAGTTCAGTCGCGCTGTTCGGTTCGGCACTTGCCGGGTTGAATGCCCGGGCGCAGAGCCGGGCCAGCATTGAGGCCGGCGAGCACGATCATTCGGCCAGCGACCCCGGGCCGGAAGATAAACCCGTATTGGAGGCAAATCCGGACGTCAACATGCCCCCGCCGACGGATTTCGGAGACATGCCCGCGCTCTGGTACTCGTTTGACCTGGTAAAGAAGCGCATCGAAGAAGGGGGCTGGACGCATGAGGTCACGGAGTTGGAACTTCCGGCGTCGAAAGACATCGCTGGCGTTAATATGCGCCTGACCGCCGGCAGTTACCGCGAAATGCACTGGCACACCGCGGACGAATGGTCCTATGTCCTCTATGGGCATGCGCGCGTCACCGTGATGAGCCCGGACGGAAAAATATTCATTGGCGATGTCAGCGAAGGGGATACCTGGATCTTCCCGGCCGGCCATCCGCATTCTATCCAGGGGCTTGACCCCGATGGAACCGAGTTTTTGCTCGTATTCAACCAAGGCGATTTTAGTGAGGACGGAACTATGTTGCTGTCTGAGTTTGTGGCAACGATGCCGCCAGAAGTGTTAATGAAAAACATGAAACTGAGCAAGGAGGCTGTGTCCAAATTCCCCCAGAAGCCTCTCTATATCTTTCCCGGAGATGTGCCCGGTAACACTGTGGACCAGGATCGGGCGGATGTTGGTGGCCAGACGGTAACGACCTCCGAATCATACACCTACAAATTCAGGGCAGAGCCCCCCTTCCGATCCTCTGAGGGCGGCGAAATGCGGAAGCTCGATTCGACTAATTTCCCTGTATCAAAAAAGATCGCAGCAATTCACAACATTATCAAACCCGGCCATGTACGCGAGTTGCATTGGCATCCGAATGCCTCCGAATGGCAGTATTGGATTGCCGGCAAGGGGCGAATGACGGTTTTCTTTCCCGTTGGAAACGCTCGAACCGTGGACTTTAGGGCCAATGACGTGGGGTATGTGCCATCCAACGCCGGCCATTACATAGAAAATACCGGGGACGACGACGTGGTGTTTCTCGAAATGTTTGCAGCCGTGCAGAGGACGTTTCGCTCAACGAATGGCTGCGACGGGTGCCGCCGCAAATGGCAATGGCGCATCTTGGCGTTGACGCGGCAACCCTGGCAAAGATTCCGAATGAAAAGCTGGGAATTATTTAGAGGATGTCGTGCGCGAAGTCGCGGCAAGCCGGCCCGTCTTCGCTAAACTGCGGTGCGGCAAGCGAATGTCGCTGAAGCTACCAGGGAATCTTCAAAAAAGGTTAGCGTCTATGGCGGACTGGCGGGAACGATTCCTCTTATCCCCGTTTCGCCAAAACGTCTTTCTCATACCGTTTCACTTCGGCCAGCCACTTTTCCCCGACGGGAACCTCTTTCATCTCACAATAAAAATCCCAAACGGCGCCGAAAGGCAGCGACTTGATTTCCTCCTGCAACACCAGGCGTGTTGTATAGTCGCCTTCATTTTCGGCGGCGCGAAGTTTTTCTGTCGGTTCCAGCAACGCCATGAGCAAGGCACGAATCATGTTGCGCGAGCCAATGGTCCAGGCAGCGATTCGATTCACGCTGGCGTCAAAATAGTCCAGGCCAATATGGACCCGGTCCAGAAAATCGTTCGCAACAATCTCCCGGGCAATAGCCAGCAGGTCGTCGTTCAATATCACGATATGGTCACTGTCCCACCTCACGCCGCGGCTCACGTGCAGCAATATTTCCGGGATGAACTGCAATACACTGGAGATTTTGTCGGCGATGCCTTCAGTCGGATGATAATGCCCGGCGTCCAGGGTCAGGAGTTTTTTCCGGCTCTGGGCGTATCCCAAATAAAATTCATGCGAGCCCACGACATAACTTTCACTGCCAATGCCAAATAATTTCGGTTCGACGGCGTCGAGGTTCAATCGCGGCGAAAGCGGTTTTTTGAAGACGGCATCGAGCGATTCCGCGAGACGCGCACGCGGTCCGTTGCGGTCGGCGGGGGTATCTTTCATGCCGTCGGGAATCCAAACATTCGTGACGCAGGTTTTGCCCAGCGCCTTGCCCATGGCCGCGCCGATTTCGCGCGAGCGGACGCAGTGCGCAATCCAAAATTGGCGAATGGCCTTGTCGCGGTGCGACAGCGTGAAGCCGTCGCTGGCCTTTGGATGCGAAAAGCAGGTCGGATTGAAATCCAGGCCCAGGCCGTTTTCTTTTGCCCAGCCAATCCAGCGCGCGAAGTGTTCCGGCGTGATTTCGTCGCGGTCAACGCGTTTGCCGCCGAACTCACCGTAAAAGGCGTGTAAATTGAAACGATGTCTTCCCGGAATCAACGAATAGGCCACCTCCAAATCCGCGCGCAACTCATCCGGCGTACGGGCTTTGCCGGGATGATTTCCCGTAGCCACCAGGCCGCCGCCAAGTGCAAGGCCAACATTCTCAAAACCGGTCACATCATCGCCCTGCCAGCAGTGCAATGAAATGGGAATGGCAGCCAGTGTTTCGAGCGCCTGTTTCACATCCACGCCTATCGCGCTATAACGTTCGCACGCGAGTTGAAATGCGTGGTCAATCGAGGGCTTTGATGATGCTGATTTGATTTTCATTTTTTGCGTGGGCGTTAGCTTGGCAATTAAACAGGAAAAAGGAAAAGGGAAAAATACGGAATTTGAGATGCGCGCCTTTTCCCGGTGCCACACTCGTTCCCAAATTGAACGGGCGCGCGACTTCGCACGATCAGCGGGTTTAGAAACCCGCGATACAGCAGGTTTGGAAACCTGCGCTACGGGTGGTCGCGTTTTCACTGGCGCGGCAATCGCAAATCGTCAATCATCACACCCCAAAATGCCTTACACAACGGAAGAGATAGCGAGACTGGTAGGCGGACAAGTCGTTGGCGATTCACGCGCGGTGCTGAACAATTTTGCGACCATCGAAAATGCCCGGCACGGGGACCTGACATTTGCCGAAAATGACGATTTCTTTTCGCGCGCTGAAAACAGCGCAGCAACCGCCATCATCGCCGATAAACGGTTTTCTTCGACAAAAAAAACACTGATCCAGGTGCCCAACGCGCGCATCGCGTTTGCCAAAGCGCTCGCGGTGTTCTTCCCGGAAAAGAAATTTCCAGCGGGCATTCATTCGACTGCCGTAATCGCACCATCGGCAAATATTGATTCGACCGCGCACATAGGCCCCCATTGCGTTGTAGGTGAGCGCGCGTTCATCGGACCGCGAACTGTTTTGCAGGCTGGATCTGTTGTGGACGACGATTGCGCGCTGGGTGAAGACGTTAATTTATTTCCAAACGTAGTCATTTATCCGCGCAGCAAAATCGGCAACCGCGTCCGCATTCACGCAAATTCGGTGATTGGTTCCGACGGGTTTGGCTACGTCCAGGACGGCTCGGTGCACCGAAAGGTCCCGCAAATCGGCAACGTCGTTATTGGCGACGACGTGGAAATCGGCGCAGGAGTAACGATAGACCGCGGAGCGCTGGGCCCGACGGTCGTCGGAAAGGGAACGAAGATTGATAACCTGGTCCAAATCGGGCACAACGTGCAAGTTGGCGAAGGCTGCCTGCTGGTCGCGCAAGTTGGCATTGCCGGCAGTGCGAAGCTTGGGAATTATGTGGTCCTGGCCGGCCAGGTTGGCGTGGCGGGACATTTGAAAATCGGCAATCAGGTCATCGTGGGAGCGAAATCCGGTGTAATGCATGACATTCCCGATGGCCAAACATGGTTGTGGATACCCGCCCAGCCAGCCCGCGATGTGAAACGACAGGTCCTGGCTATGCAGAAATTGCCCGAACTTCTCAAGCGTGTGGCGGAGTTGGAGAAGAAGCTGGGACAAAAATGAGGCGTTGAACCTCAAAAATGCGTGTCTATGACCATGAGGCTAGTAAATTCTTTGATTCTACCGAGCGAAAAGCCGTTTTTGGCTTGGTGTCAATAACCTCACTAAATGTGAACTTATTGACACCGAAGCAAATGTCGCAAAA
>DATJTK010000129.1:0-53329 GCA_035503455.1 Candidatus Sulfotelmatobacter sp.
TCCACGAGGGACCGAAAATCTCGCGCAGGCTAAGGGAACCACCCCGCAACCGTCTGCCGCAGATGTCCCGATTAGTGAACATAATTGACCAATACAGAAATTAAGTTAGCGCCTATGCCCGCTGGGAGAGGGAGAATTGTCGTCCGATGGTTTGACACGGCGAACAATCATCCCGGTTTAGGATCATTTCAATCGCGATCAGCCTTTTGCGGTTTTGGCGAGTTCCGAGCCGGGTCTGGCGATGCCGAGTTTCTCCATCAATTCATAAATGGTTGGGCGGCTTAGGCCGAGTTCGGCGGCCGCGGGAGCAATTTTTCCGGAATATTTTCGAAGCGCCTGCTGGATCATTTGCCGCTCGACGGCTTCGCGCGCGTCTTTGATTGTCACCGCGCCATTGGTATCGATGCCGCCGGCGTTTAATTCGAGGTCGCGGGCGCTGACGCGCGTGCCTTCGGCAAGAATGACCGCGCGACGCACGCAATTTTCCAGTTCACGCACGTTTCCGGACCACGGATGTTTATTGAGGGCCTTCAAGGCGTCCGTGTCGAAGGCGAGGCCGGATTTTCCGGCTTCGGTTGCAAAGCGGTGCAGGAAAAACTTTGCGAGCAAGTGAATATCATCGTCGCGTTCGCGCAGCGGCGGCAATAAAATTTGGACAACGGCAAGCCGGTAATACAGGTCCTCGCGAAAGGTCGCGGCGGCCATGTTCTTCTTTAAATCAGCATTGGTGGCGGCAATGACGCGGGCATTGACGCGGATTTCCTCGCGTCCGCCGACACGTTCAATTGTTTGATCCTGCAAAAACCGCAGCAACTTGACCTGGAGAGTCGGGGGCATTTCGCCGATTTCATCCAAAAAGAGGGTTCCGCCGTTCGCCGTTTCAATGCGTCCGGGACGCTGGACATGGGCCCCGGTAAAGGCGCCGCGTTCGTGGCCGAACAATTCGCTTTCCAAAAGGTTTTCGGGAATGGCGCCGCAGTTGATGGCCACAAATGGATTTTTATGCCGGTCGCTTTTTTTGTGGATGGCGCGCGCGACCATTTCCTTGCCGGTTCCGCTCTCACCGAGAATGAGAACGGGGGCGTCGGTGGTGGCCACTTTTCGGATCATTTCGAAGATGGGACGCATGCGGGGGCTGTTGCCGAGAATGCCCTCGAAGGTTTCGCCCCCGCCCATCAGGTTTTGCAATTCGGCAAATTCCCGTTCCAACGTCGAGACGTGAAAGCAGCGTTTCAAGAGGTGATTGACTTCCCCCATTTCAATGGGCTTGCACAAGAAGTCGTAAGCGCCGCCGCCGATGGCGCGGAGGGCGATATCCTTTTCGTTTTGTCCGGTGATGACAATGACTTTCACGAACCGGTCCGCCGCCAGGATTTCAGACAAAGTCGCCAGGCCTTCATCCGGAGTTCCCGGGTTCGGGGGCAAGCCGAGATCCAAAAGGACCGCCGAAGGTTTTTCCGCGCGACAAGCCTCAATGGCGGCGTGACGGTCCGCGGCGAGGAGGATTTCGTAATCGCCGGAAAGGGCCCATTTCATTTGGGCGCGAATTTCTTCGTCGTCGTCAACAATTAACAATCGTGGGTTCATGGTCTTTATCGACCGGCAAATAGACACGGAAGGTGGTGCCTTTTCCGGCCTGGCTTTGGACTTCGATTTTGCCGCGGTGGGCCTCGACGATCATTTTGCTTTGGAACATTCCAATACCGAGGCCGTTTTTTTTGGTCGTTTGAAAGGGCCGGAACAGCGAGTGATTTAGAAACTCATTGTTCATGCCGCAGCCGTTGTCCGAGACGGAAAAGACAGCCCATCCGTTCATCTGGCTGGTGGTGACGCAAATTTGTCCGTTGGGCGGGGAAGCTTCCTTTGCGTTGAGGGCGAGGTTGGTCAGGACCTTGAGCAATTGCTCGCGATCGAAGAGGACTTTTGGCAATGGCTGGAGTTCTTTGACCAGGTGGACGCCGGAATTTTTTTCCAATTCACCGAGGGATTTGGAAAGCCAGTCATTGAGATCGCCTTCGGCCGGCGCGATTTTCAATTCGTGCCGAAGAAGGCTCAGCCGTTCGACCAGGCGATTGATGTGAGCGACCGATTTGGAAACACCGCGCAATGCGTCTTCGCGGAAGGCGGGGTCATCGAAATGCACGGGCAAATTCTGGAGCATCAGACTGAGGGTGGACGCGGCGTTTTTCAAATCGTGTACAAAAAAGGCGGACATGGTCTGGAAAGCCTCCAGTTCTTTGGCCTGCAATAATTTTTTGGATAATTGGGTGTTTAGAAGGCTGGCCGCGGTTTCATCGGCAATACACTTCAGCAGATCGAAGTCCTGACCGGAAAAGGGCACGCCGCCGATACGGTCGCCGATGATGATGAGCCCGAGCAATTGACCGCCAACGGCGAGAGGCGCGCAAACCCGGCGGCCGCCACTGGAGAATTCGGCCGGATGAATCTTTTTGAGTGTGGCCGCGAAGTTTTCGCGGGAGAGGTCCACGTCAAGAGGAGCGGATTTCTGTTTAAGGGCAGCGAGCAACTGGCGAGTCTCGTCTTTTTCGAGGTTAAATTCGCCTGACCTGGGTCCGGTCAATGAGGTAGAGGCGGCGACATTGAGTTGCTCGCCGTTTTCATCCACGAGCCAGGTCGTAACGGACAAGGCATGAAAGATATTGGCGGTGAATTTGACGGCGGCCTGGGCGAGATCATTTGTGCCGACGCATGATGCGGTGCTTTCGGTAAATTTTCGCCAGAGGTCGCGGTAATCATACTGGGGCCGCTGGAAATGACGGCTAACAAACCGGGCGGACCAGAGGCGTACGCGGTCCGAGAGCAGCAAAACGGTGAGCAATACCAGGGCGATGAGAACAAAGAAAGCCTTGGCGGCGAAGGCGTTGTCGCCGCCGAGCCTGGCAACGACGTTGGCAAAAATGCCGATGATGAACAAATAGATTCCGGCGAGGAGGGCGGTAAGGGAGCTTTTGAGGATGGAATGCGACGGATAAATATCCACGTCAAAATGGCCGGTTCGGAACAAGGAACGCGAGATCAAACCGCAAGCCGCCAATAGGGCGACTCCATTCAGGGTTTGCAAAGAGATGTCAACGGCATGAAATAAAAGTGTCTGGCTTGCGCCGTAGCAACGGACAGCGAATAAGACGCCCAAACCGATGACCATAAATTTGATTCGCCAGCGCATGGCGCCAATGGCTGCGCGAAAGGTGCGTTCGAGGTTCATGAGAACCAGCACGGCCCCAGCCAGAAAGAGGAGGTTCAGTGTGACGCCCGCAGCCCGGAGTTCAAAGAGGAAATGACCGTTGACCAGGTCGACCTGGGAGATGAGCCGTCCTTCAAAGGAGAGAGCCAGGCCGATGGGGACCAGAAAGGCCGCCCCCAGAATGAAACGCCAGCGGTGCAGGAAATCGCGATAATTGCCGCGCCCGTAGCTCAGGCTGAAAAAGAGCCATGCGCCGGGCAAAAAGGACATGGCCACAAGGCGGCATTGTTCCCAGAATATTTTTTCTTCCGGCAATTGGCTTCCGGAGGCAAGTCCGTTAAAGAGGCTTTCAACGGCCAGCGCAAACATGCCTGCGGCAAACGAACGGTGGACGGTGCCGCGACCGCGCCAGGCGACGCTAAAAGCCAATGCCGCGCTAAAGAGGGCGGCTGTATAGGCGATGAGAACGGCAATATTCATGCGGTTGAAGTTTTTATGGATGCAGAAAAAAGGAATTTTTGGGCGAAAGCTTCCACCCAAAAATCCCGTGCAGATGTTGATTCGCTTAAGCGAGGATCTGTTTCTTTGCCAGACCGAGCGCCAGGATGCCGAGGCCGAGCAACATGGCTGTCGTGCCGCCGTCAGGAACAGCACCGCCGCCGCTGCCCATAGTCGCGTCAGCCGACTGGAACGAGAATATCAGAGTTCCTCCTGACCCTCCGGCCCCCGGGTCAGATGTTGAGAAGCTCCAACTCATTGCTTCGGGGCTTTCGCCATTTCCCATTACCGCGCCGATTCCATTTACGGCAACCACAGCGGGCGAGCCGCTCTGGAAGATAATGTGCGAGGAGGTCAGATCGAACGTAAATCCGCCAACGCTCCAAAGCGGGGTCACGGTTCCCGAATTGAAGAACCAAGGCTGGGTGAACGTCGCCGTGTCGCCAACCGTGCCGGCAAAACTTCCGTCAGCGCTGATGACAACCGGCATACCCGATCCGCCCGTGCCGGTCCATGCCAGCACTTCGGTGGCTGTTCCGGCAGACGACGTGTTTAGTTCAACCCCGCCGGCGAATGTGATATTGCCCGAGATTGGGTCTGGAACTGCCTGGGCAATCCCGCCGATCCCACAAACGACTGCTGCGACAGCCGCGATTATTAACCATTTCTTTTTCATATATTCCCTTTTTTCCTTTCTCCTTGTACTTTGCAATCGTCGGTTTTTAGTTTGAGCATCGAAGGTGCCACTGGATTTGTGCGGGATTTGGCGTGGGTTTCGATGTCAAACCGTCAGTTTTTCCGACGCATTTCGTACACGTTGGCAAATG
Organism: Candidatus Sulfotelmatobacter sp.; assembly: GCA_035503455.1. GTDB lineage: Bacteria > Verrucomicrobiota > Verrucomicrobiia > Limisphaerales > UBA11358 > UBA11358. The sequence continues at coordinate 4,531 of DATJTK010000129.1, forward strand.
GCCTTTATTCCCTGTTAAAACCGGCGCTTCTGATTGTGTAAAGTTGGCCGACTAGAAAAGGAATTTTTGGGCGGCGAAAAGCCGCCCAAAAATACTATGCAGTTGTTGGTTCGCTCTTTAGGCGAGAATCTGCTTCTTTACCAGACCAAGTCCGAGGACGCCCAGGCCGAGCAACATGGCAGTCGTGCCGCCATCGGGCACGGCGGCAGTTGTCCCGCTGGCCACCTGGAACGAGAAGACCAGGGTGCTGATTCCCGCTGCACCCGGATCAGACGTGGAGAAGCTCCAAGTCATTGCCTCGGGGCTTTCGCCATTTCCCATGACCGCGCCGATTCCATCGACGGCAACCACAGCAGGTGAACCACCCTGGAAAATAACGTGCGAGGAGGTCAGATCGAACGTGAAGCCACCAACGCTCCAGAGGTCCGCCACAGATCCCGAGTTAAAAAACCAAGGCGCGCTAAACGTCGCTGAATCGCCAACGAGAGCGGAAAAGCTTCCGTCAGCACTGATGACCGTCGGCGAACCCTCGCCATTCACGCCGGTCCATGCGAGAACTTCCGTGGCTGTCCCAGCCGAAGTGGTGTCCAATTCGACGCCGCCGGCGAATGTGATATCACCCGAGATAGGGACCGCCTGGGCAATCCCGCCGACCCCACAAACGGCCGCCGCAACTGCCACCATTACTAACCATTTATTTTTCATACTATTGCTTTCTTCTTATATGTCCTTGTATTTGCAATCGTCGGTTTTGCTTTAAGCATCAGCAATGCCAATGGTTTTGTGCGGGGATTTATGCGTTAGTTTGGGCGTAGCCGTAAGTTTTTCCGACGCATTTTGTGGAAACGATGGGCAACCCTTTATTTGCTCGAAAAACCGGGGGTTTCGGTTGTGTAAAATCCGCCGACGCGTTTAGCTAAACTGTCACTGCAGGAGCGGTCAGTGGAGTTCTGAGAGCGTTTGCCGAGCGTCCGCCGCGTCCTGGCCCGACAGGTTCAGATTCAATGCGCGCTCGAGCGACGTTTTGGTTTCGATGTAATTTCTCAGGTGGTATTCACAGATACCGAGGCAGTAAAAGAGCCGGGCATCGGCTGTGGTCGAATTGGAAATGGTGTTAAACAAGTCAGCGGCGCGCGAGTACTCGCCCTGTTGGAAGAGGACCATGGCCAGAGCCCGCGCCACCTGCGGGTCGTCCGGAAAAGCTTCTCGCGCCTCAAGGGCGACTGGATATGCCTTTGCCGGGTCAACCAGGTTTTGGGCATACAGAATTGCAAGGTTTTTTGAGGCGATGGCACAATGGGGATGGTCGAACAGCAAATTTTCATAGGCGTGTTCGGCGCCCAGCGCATCGTTGTTTTGGGTATCCACAAGACCCTGGACAAAGAGGGCTGCGGGATTTTTGGGATCAGAGGCCAGGGTGCTTTCAACGCGCGATTGATTGGCGGCAGCCTGGTCCGGGTTTTCACAGATAGTGGCCATTTGGATGAAATTTTGGGCCTGTGCCGACTGGAGGGCGGAGAGTCCTGCCTGCACGGCGTTTTGCATATCGGCCTGCGCTTCGGAAACTTTGCCCAGGCAGAACGCCGCGTTTGCCAGATCAAAGAGCGTTTGGCCATTAGTCGGCTGGTCCTGCGACGCTTCGTCAAGCAGACTGAACGCCCATTGATCGTTGCCGGTGAGGAATGCCAGATGTCCGAGTGTGGAGCAAATGACGGGATCATTCGGCGTGAGTTGGTAGGCAGATTTAGCCAGAGCAAACGCCTTTTGCGGGTCCTGGCCCTCGTAAACCCGGGCCAAAAGAAGCAACGCTTTGATATTGTTTGGATTTGCCTTCAGAGCGGATTGGCAGAGTACGGAGGCCCGCTCTGTATCTCCTTCACGCTGATAGATGGTGACGAGGCGGTCGAAAGCAACGGGGTCATCGGGTTGTTCAGAAATTCTCTTTTCCAGGTCTGCGCGGGCCGTATCACCGGCAGTTGCAGGATCGATGTTGAGAATGTCCAAATATTTTTGGCATTCACTGCGATCGGGAAATGGGGCATCCAATCCCGTTGCGCTTTGAAGTTCCTGCCGGGCGGAATCTTCGTTGCCCAACATATAGTAAGCGAGACCGAAATGGAAGAGCACTTCAGGGTTATTGGGCAATCCGGCGGAGCTTTGCTGGAACATATTCAGGGCCTGCGTGTATTGGCCCTTCTTGAAGTAAATCCAACCCAATGTATCGGCCGTGGATGGATCATTGGGGCCTAATTGGTGGGCGCGTTCGGCGAGGGCATAGGCCTTGTCCAGGTCGCCGAGATAATCGGAATAAAGCCACGCGAGGTTGTTCATTGCCAGGCTGAATTGGGGCTTCAGTGTCAAAAGTTTTTCATAGCTTGCGGCGGCGGCGCTGTAATCCTTTTGGTCGGTTTGGATTTCGGCCGCAAACATGAGGAGGTCCGGGTTATCGGGCGTTTTTGACATCACGAGGTTGAGCATGTCGAGGGCTTCGTGGTCCTGCTTGAGGTTAAAATACAACTGTGCCAGCAACAAATTGGCCTGCAATCCGTTGGGAAGGCTGCCGGCCTTCATCAAGGCATCCTCAGCCTGGTTGGTCTGGCCGCGGTCGAGCAGGACTTTGGCCAGGAGGATTTCCGGCTGAGACCGATTAGGATTCGTTGAAACCAGCTTTTCCGCGCGCTGCTGCGCCGCATCGAAATTTTTGTCAGCCAAATCCATTTGAACCAATTCCTCCTGGGCGGTGGCGTTGCCGGGATCAATTTGCAGGGCGCGATTAAATTCCGCGCGCGCGGCGTTCTCATTTAACTGTTGAACGAAGGCCGAGCCGGCCAAAAGGGGGATCTCAGGATTTTTTGGGAATGATTTTTCAAGCTGCTGATAAATGGGCATAGCGTCACTGAAATCGTTTTGGAGCCGATAAACGTCGGCGAGGAGCAATTGCGCTTCGACGAGGTTCGGGTGCCGTGCAATCAATGGCTTCAACAGACCGAGAGCGGATTCTGCGTCTCCTCGTTTGACATCCAGTTGAGCGAGCAAAAAAGCGGCCTGGGCAAAATTCGGATTCAGGTCCACGGTTTCGTGCAGTTGATTGATGGCTTTTTCAGTGTCCCCCCCAACCAGGTAGGCAAGGGCCAACCGGTAGTGGATCTCGGCCGACTGGCGAAAGGTTTTAACGAGGCTTTCGAGCTCGTCAATGGCCCTGGCAGTATTGGATCGCGCGAGATCCAGCCGTGCGGTGAGGAGGCGCGCGTCGAGGCTTTCCGGGTCGCAGTCGAGGACCTTTTGCAACGCGGCCGCCGATTCATCGAAGTCCTTCTCGTCGAGTTTCGCTTCCGCGAGACCAAGCCAGGCCGGCATGTAACCGGGCTCCTTTTGAGTGAGATCGCTAAAAGACTTATCGGCGCCGGCCAATTCACCGGCCTGTATTTCGAACAGGCCATACTCGGTTTGTAATGGGGATGTCGTTGGCGCGCAATCGGCGGCTGCTTTGAATGCGTCACCGGCTTTTTTCACCTCGTCGAATTGCAAGTAGGCATTGGCGAGGGCGGCGTAGCCCGGCGCGAATTTCGAATCCAGGTTCAGCGCCCGTTGAAAATGCTCCAAGGCGCCCTTGAGATCGTTTTGGCGCGTGGCCACAACGCCCAGAGCCGTTTCGAGGGCAGGACTGTCAGCGTTTGTGGTGAGCGTTTGGAAATGTTTTTGCAGGTCGCCGAGTTGAGCCGGTGGAACGGATTCGGCCAGAATTTCCGGGGCATCAGGGTCTGCGGGGTCGTTTTTGAATACAAAGTCCGCATGCTGCTGAGCCTCCTTCCGGTCTCCGACGGCGAGGCAAATCTGAGCCAACTTCACGCGCAGTTCCAAGTTGCTCGAGGACAATTGGCTTCCTTTGTAGAGATACGGCGCGGCCTTCTGAAAGCGGCCCTCGTCAAAGTATATGAGACCGAGGCGTCCTATGGCTTTGGCATTTTCAGGGTCGGTGGCAAGGGCCTTGAGGTAATTGGTTTCGGCCAGGTCAAACTCGCCGGACTCGAAATACTGGTCGGCCGGCCCGAGGTCATAAGTTTTGTTTGCCCGCTGCGAGCATCCGGCGCCGGCCAGCGCCAGAAGGCACGCGGCGGCGAGAATTTGAAAGATATGACTTTTTTTCATAACGATGGTTTGGTTAATGGTTCACGGTTTGGTCGCGGTCGCTCTGTCTTTCTAAGAAACAGCAACAGCAGAAAGAATGGGAGCAGGGACAAAGCAAAGAAAATGGGGCCTCCGTGGTGGTGAATCTGCGAGTCCAGCATCTGTGGGCCGAACGCGATACAAAGGCGGCCCAGTACAAATATTCTGAATCCATTTCGCATAAGGGCCAGGGGGATAACGGCCAGCACGAGTACCGCCCGTTTCCAGGGAGTACGCAGGAAGAGCCAGCTTCCGGCAACGCTCACAATGGTCAATACGAGTGTTGAATGGATTCCGCTGCACTCGGGCGCGACGCGAATGGAGATATCCGGGAGATGGAAAACTAATCCGTCGCGTATAACGGGATCCCCGGCGAGTCCAAAGAACAGAGCGGCAAACGCCGCTGAGCCATGCTGCAACAGCGTTTCGATGCCCTGACGCACGGCGGTTGGAAATGGAACAGCAAAGCCGAGCATTGCAACCGGGAGCGCAAAGGCGCGTATAAACGCTTTGCCTAAAAACACAAAACAAATGCCCACAAACAGAAGCAGCAACGCCAGGATATTCAGTGCCAGAGAATCTTCGCCCGGCGGCGCCGCTTCATGGAACGAAAACCACCCGGCCGCAACGACGACAAGGCCGGCTAAAGAGAACAACGCGGCAGGCACGGGCGCAGGTTCGAAAGACACCGGCATCCGGTGACGCCGCAGCCACACCAGATAGGCACTGACAAACGGGATCAGCGGAACGTCGGAGTACAAATCATCGGTGAACGCAAGCCGAAGCAAATGATAAATCGGGACACTAAAGCAGAGCCCGAGCAAAGCGGTTGCGACCAGACACGCAAAAATCCGGCGTTTATTGTTTTTCCGCGTCGAAATCGGGGCTTCGAAAATAAGCGGACTTTTTCCCGGAGCCAATTTGAGTTCTTTAACAGGCATAGATATCAAAAGCTATAGCTGACCTCCGCGCCGAACTGGTTGCTTGCAAAGGAGTACCCGCCGAAGCTGGAATTATCGCTGCTGTATGCGTAAAAGATGGAAATATTGCCGCGTTGGAGGAAGGAATGGCCCAGCCGGCAGGAAAGCGAGTAAAGCTTATCGGTGCGTCCCTCGTTGAGGGTCTCGAAGGCAATGGTGTTGGTGTTGATTAATACTGGGACAGTGATGGCGGAGGCAACATACTTCTGGTTGCTGTAGCCGGCATCGACACTGAAATAGAATTGTCCGAGAAACCGTTGGCCGAACGATGCGCCGAAGGTGGTGCCTTCGGTGTACTCGCCGACCAGGACCGATGGCGAGACATAGCGGGACGCATAAACCGAGATTTCGGTTTGGGAAAAAGGTTGAAGTTGAAGGCTTCCGCTGTAAATCGGGCTGAATAAGTCGCCGTTTCCCTGGCTTCCCAGGAACTCAGTTTCAACGACGCCGCCGGAGACCTGGAGGCTTAATATGTCTGTGAGCCGCCAATTGACCCTGGCTTGTATCTGCTGGAAGAGAGAGTCGGGTCCATAAACGGCATTGTTGTAACCAAGGCCGGGACCGATACCAAAGCTGATATGGGATTGGGGCGCGTAGTTTAGCCAGTCGATCGTCGACCAGGAATGCATGTTTTCAAAGCCGTTTCCGGAAAAGACCTGTATGTTCTGGTTCAGACTGAGGTCAATGGAAACGCGCGGACTGACTTCGTGATGTCCGGTAACACTTGTGTTATAATATTGCTGGTCTTGCTGCCCGCCGAATTCAACCAACGGTGTGGATGTCAAAAGGACCGATTGCAGGAATCCGAAGATCCAATCTCCGTAAACCGTCTGGCCGGTCAGGGTGATGGAATGGTCCACTTCGGTGCCAAAATTGGTATTGGAGTACAAGCCAAGGGTCAGCGTGTAGTCCAAAGCCCAATGCGGCCCGAGATTGAATAACAGGCCGGGGGAAATTCGTTGAATGGTTGTATCCACCAGGTTGCTTGGGGCCGCGAGAACGTGGTAGGCGTCGATATACTGGTAATCGGCATGGGGCCGAAGCACAAATTGGTCCCACTGAAAGGGCTCGTACGGCGCGGGCGCCGTTGCGGCGGGTTGTCTATTAAAAAGTTGAAAACTGTTGGTCATATATAGCTGCGAGGTGGATTCGACCGGCGGGGCCTGCGGTTGGAGGGTTGACGGGTTGAATTGCTGTTGCGCCCGCGCTGTCGCACTCAAGAGAAAAAACCCCAGGAGCGGCGGCAGGAAAAGGCTTCTAAGGCCCGGGAAAGCCGTCGTTAATTTAAATTTCATCTTATGCAGCAGCGCGATTCAGTTCATCATGAAAACTCTCCCTGCGCCAGTTTTTCAGCGAATCTTCGATTGCCTCGCCGAGGGGGCGCATGGACACGCCCGTGGCGAGCAATTTGGACACATCGAGGACGCAATTGGCGCGCGGCACGCGGTTTCCCTGGCTGTAAAACCCGGCATCGTCCTGCCAGAAGTCGAAATAGCGCGACGGTTTAATGATTTTTTGGATCATTTCCACGATCTGCCGCGTCGTCACAACGCCGGGATTGGCGACGTTGTAGATTCCGAATGTAGCGCTCCGTTCCCAGAGGTCAATACAGGCGCGGACAAAATCGTCTGTATGCGAGCCTGGATTTAGGCCGTCGTAAATTTTCTCACATGTTTGCAACTGGCGCAGAAGATTTTCCGGTTCATCGCGTTCGTTGAACGGCACGCCCATACGCCAGATATAATTGCGCCCGATGCCGCGGATAGCTTCCTCAGCCAGGGCGGCTGTTCCGCTGAAAAAGTTGCACGGCGCGGCGCGAAATGAGAAATTTGGCTCGTCGGATTCGGTGAATCCGCGCAGTTTTTCCGGGGATTCGGCCGTCAATTTCAGGAGTTCGCCGCGGGCCAGTTTTTTTTCCACGATAACGCCGGTGGCCACCACGATTTTGGCTCCCGAGTAAATGCCGCAGGAGGAGACGTGACCCCAGGGCGTGTTGGTCATAAGGCAAACCTGCGAAATGAACCTGGGCAGGATCGTGTTTGTGCGAAGCATTTCTTCGCGCGCGGGTTCGCAGACGTCCATGTTGACGCCTGCATAGCTGGCAGCGTTGATGAGGAATTCGGGCTTTGATTTTCGGATGCAGTCGAACAGCGAGTGAAAATCAAGATAATCCTTGTCCCTGGGCAAGAGATAATCGTGACCCCGCCGACGCAACTCAGCGCAAAAGACGCGGCCAATATAGGTTCCTGCCCCTAAGACCAAAACCATAACTCCTCGATACGTAATCGTTCATCCGGTGTTCGGGAAAACAGCGGGAATGCCGGAACTATTTCAGGTGAGCCACTTTTTCCGGGCGCGGGTTCGGACCAGGCCCGGACAGACCAGGACCCCGGCACAGCGGGCAAAATCACGAAAATTGCCCGCGAACAGAATTCCGTCCCGGGCCAGGGCCCGGGCCACGGGTGGTTGCCCGGCCACGCAGGCGATTTCCGCGCGCCGCGAGATAAAATATCCAAGCCGTTTTCTAATGATGGAAACTTTTTCAGGCGAAATCTCCACGAGTCTCCAGTACATGTGGGCCAAAAGGCGGAGGTACGATTGGCTTCGCCTCGCCTGGGAATCGAGTTTTGTCGAGTATGTCAGGCTATTTTCTGAATTTTCAAAGATAGTCACCAGCGGCCGGTCCACGTAGAGGAACCCGGATAGGAAGGACAGGCGAAAAATCAATTCAGCATCTTCCGCCGCGGGAAAGGACTCGTCAAACAGACCGACTGTCTCAAGAAGCCTTCTGTCCGCAACCATGGTTTGGATCAGGGGATGCCGTGGAGAAAGACAAACGGAATCCACCGCGTTTTCCACGTAAAATATCTCCGGTTCGCGCAAAGTTGACGAAATAAATTCAATGTCCCGCAAAATAGCGTTTTCGTGATTAATGGAGCGGGTGAAGCAGATTTTGCAGTTATATTTCTCCAAAGCGGCGATTTGACGCTCGAGTTTGTCGGGATACCATCGGTCGTCCGAATCAAGAAACGCGATCCACTTTCCACGGGCGGCGCGAACACCGGCATTACGGGCGGAACTGACACCGTGATTGTCCTGGCGTATGAGGCGGATTCTTTCGCCAAATGTTTCGAGCACATCGCCCGTGCCGTCGGAAGAGCCGTCGTCAACGACGATGATTTCAAAATCCTTGAAGGTTTGCGCGAAGGCGCTATCCACGGCAGCAGCGACACAATGCGCGCGGTTATACGCCGGAATCACGACCGAAACCGCTGGCCCGGGTTGCATCATTTCCGCGGATGGACCGCGAATGGCCGTGGCGCTCATGTTGAGATTGCTTTTGGAACAAGTTTCCATGATGAAAGCGTGTCGGTTTTGATGGGCGGGACCCGGGTGCCCCAAACTTTTGCAACGACTTTGGCGATGCGTCCGGCATGGGAGTCCCATGTCGAGTTTTTTGAGAATTTAGCCCAGGCATTGTCTGCCAGCCGCTCGCCTTCCGCCGGGTCCTCGAGAATGCGGAGGCAACTGGCCGCAAAATCGTCGGGCTTGTCTGCGATCAAAATGTCATGGCCGTTTTGAACATCATGACCATAGCAGCCGAGAGTCGTGGACACGACCGGGCACTTGCGGCTGAACGCTTCGAGGATTTTGATGCGCGTGCCACCGCCGACCAACACCGGGACGATAGCCAAAGACCAATTCGCCATCTCGTCTTCCATATTGCGGACCCAGCCCAATGACTCGACGTTCGGGCCCCGGAACATGCCTTCGCCACGCTCGCCTGCCAGACGCAGCCTGGCGTTTGGAAGCCGCTCCAGGATTCGCGGCCACACTTTCCGGATGAACCACTCCACCGCATCGCAATTGGCCCAGTACACAAACGTGCCCACAAATCCGATTTGGGGCGGTGCGACGGGGTGTCTGGGAGGAATTCCTTGCGGAGTTTCGATGCCGTTCGGAAGCACAAAAACGCTCTCGTGCCCCACCTTTTCCCTGTCCCGTTCGCTGCAGACACAGATGGCGTCAAACCGACGGCGCAAATACTTTTCATTGCGGCGCCAGAGAATCATTTGTGTCCAGTCTTTGCATTTTTGGAGAAACGAATTGGGTTGCGACAGGCGCAGCGCATAGACGCTACTGGGAATGTCGTCAACGTCCACCACGCTTGTTGGCCATCGCCAGAAACCAAAGGCATTGGCCGTTTCCAGGCCATGCACCCACACAAGGTCCTGTTCGGCCATGAAAGCCTGAAGCCTTTCCCTGTCGCTGGTCGACGCCTGGTAGTTTTCGATATCCAGATAATCCGACTTGAGGGCGGCGCGGATTCGGCCCGGGAAAGAATACCAATCCCGGTAAAATTGTATTTTACCAGCCAACTCAAAGCCGGCCTGGCTGGGTTTGGCGATTTGAAGCACCTCCCCGAAGCGGCTGCCAAGTACAACGCGAACCTCGCCGTGCCGGGAAAGGATACGGGCAATATTCCGAATGCGCAGGACACACCCGTAATCCCGGGCGTTCAGATCGTGTGAGGTAAAGAGAAGGATTTTTTTCATTTGTTAAAAACTTTTTCGCGGGCGAGTCCCCAGTTGAATTTCATGGTTTTCAAAAAGCCGTAGCCTCGCGGACGGCGCCAAACGGAGGCGGCGAGCGAATCCACGTCGAGGCTGGATTTAAAACTCATCAATTGCCGCCGGTAAATCATTTGCATAAAAAACCAGTCTTCAAGCAGACCAGCCAGTTCACCATTTGTCAAAGAGCCGTCGGTGGGGTGATTTATCTTTAAGAAATTCGCCGCCCATTCGACGAATTTGCGGCATGCCTGAAATTTTTGTATTGCCATGGCAAACGAATTGTCCGTTGAAATGTTTTTTCCACTCAACCGCCATTTCAATCGTGGTCCGGGCACAACGCGCAGCGGCCTGCGGGCGCCGAGCATTGCGATGAAGGCGTCATCGGACGCCCAGCCGAGCGGGAAGTCGGGAAATCCGCCCACCATTTCCCACGCGGACCGCGAAAAGATCAACTCCTGGGCCGTGCTGGTCCTGCCGCCGCGGAGGCGGGAAACGAGAAAGTCCGGGCCGGTTTCATTTTGAGGATGGTGGGCGTTTTCAGAAATCACGCGGCTTCGGGCGTCAATGGAATAGGTGTTGAAGCGGTACAGTTCGTGACGGGCCGAGGTGGCCCTCAGTTCAGAATAAAATGCTTCAACGCATCCTCCCTCCATCAGGTCGTCGTCCGAAAAGAGCCAGATCCACGGCTCGCTGCTCAGGGCAATGCAGCGGCGCCAATGTTCCGCAAGGGAGACGCTTCCGAGATTTTTTGGAAAGCGATGATATTGGATCGGGAGCCTTCCAGAAAACTCTCGGACGATATCCCCGACTTTCTCGGGGCTGGCGTCATCGCCAACGTAGATCTGAAAATTTCGGCAGCTTTGGGTTGCGATGGATTCCAGGACTTCGCGTAAAAACGCTGATTTGTAAGCTGGAATGACGATAGCCAACGATTGATGATTTGCCATAAATTATGCGGGAAGCGCTTGAATGTTATTTTTCAAGTCAAAGGATGGTTCCAGCGCCGGGCGGCACTTCAGGTCCGGCAAAATAATGGAACCCCAGCCTCGCGGCCATTCGGCCAGCGTGCCGCCATCTCCTTCTTCACGGCGAACTTCGAACGCCAGGGTATCAAGGACAGTGTCAAAATCGATCATGCCCACGCGATGGTCTCCCTTGCCGACGGATATACCACAACAATAGCGGCCATGCGCCAGTCGCGGGCGGGGCACGGAAATTTCAAACTCGATTTCATCGCCATGCCGCACGCCCGCCTGCTCAGTTCCGAAACATGTGCCGATGGGCACTCCCTCCTGTGTAAAAACAGTCATGCTAAAACGGATCCGGGGCACCGTTTCGTGCGCCCGGATTTTGGCGACAAATTGAAAGTCTTCGTCAGGCGAGAAAATGGGCGTGGGACGATCAAAGCGGAACGAGACAAATCGGACAGCGTCGGTCCCCCGGAATTTGCGGGGGGACTTTTCGACGGGGAAAAATACGGTGGAATCATTTCCAATGGATCCGGCATATTTTTCAACGGCTTTTTCGGTGAGTCCGTTGTAGATTACGCGGCCTTTGTCCAACACGACCGCGCGAGTGGTCAACTGTAAAACGGCGGACATGTTATGACTGACAAATAAAACGGTGCGTCCGTGGTTTCTGGAAACCTCCTGCATTTTGCCGAGACATTTCTTTTGGAAGGCGCTGTCGCCGACGGCCAATACTTCATCCACGATCAAAATTTCCGGTTCCAGATGTGCCGCCACCGAAAAGGCCAAACGCACATACATTCCGCTGGAATAGCGTTTGACCGGCGTGTCCAGGAACCGCTCCACTTCGGAAAAGGCCACAATTTCATCAAATTTTCGCTTAATTTCGGCGCGCGTCATCCCAAGGATCGCGCCGTTGAGGAAGATATTTTCCCTTCCGGTTAGTTCGGCATGAAAACCGGTGCCCACCTCCAGCAGGCTCCCAACCCTGCCGGTGATTTCAATGCGTCCCGTGGTGGGTTCGGTGATTCGGCTGAGAATTTTTAACAAGGTGGATTTGCCGGCCCCATTGCGACCGATGACGGCGACCACTTCGCCGGCTTTGACGTCAAAAGAGGCATCCGTTAGCGCCCAAAATTGCTCATCCTCGATCTTTCGGCTTTTCCACCACGCCAGCGGATTTCGCAGCATATATTCGATGGCATGACGCATACCGGGCGGGTTGAATTTCGATGGATCATCCGCGGCCTGCCCTATGGAATAGCATTTGGACAGGTTTCTAACGGCGATGACTGTGTCGGATTGGGACATATCAGTTTAGACAGAGTTTTTAGGCGTTGTGGTGGAATTTGGGGAAGAGAGTGATCATAAAATCAAATGATATCCGCAAAAGTGCGCTCAGTTTTTCTAAAATATCGGAAGCCGGTCAGGAAAATCAGGGCCGTTACGAACGAAGAAACCAAAACTTCGGGCATTCGAATGAAGTTTTGGCCTCCCAGAATACACCAACGAAACCCGTCAATGATCCCAACAATGGGATTGATCGAACAGATTAAGCGCTGGGTTTGATGGCCAGGGTTTGTCATTGGAAACACGCCTGAAACGAAAATTCCAAATTGAACAATGAATGGAACCACAAAGCGAAAGTCACGATATTTGACGGTTAACGCCGAAATCCAAAATCCTGCTCCCGTCGCCAGCGCGACATTCAACAGCACAAAAAACGGGATTAGAACGATCTGCCGCTCCGGCGTGATACGATAATAAAACATCAACGGCACCAGAAGCGCCGCGGCAATGAGGAAGTCAGTGAAACTGACAATAACGCTGCTCGCAGGAACGACAAGTCGGGGAAAATAAATTTTTGAAATCAGATTGGAACTGTTCACCAGACTGTTGCCGCTTTCGGACATTGCGGTTGAAAAGAATTGCCACGGCAGCAGTCCGCAAAAGAAAAAAGGCGCATACGGGCCGTCGCCCGCCGGCAATTTCGCGGCTCTTCCGACGAGGGTCACGGCGAGCATCATCAGCAGGGGACGAAGGAGCGCCCAGGCAATTCCGACCGCTGTCTGTTTGTAGCGGATTAAAAAATCGCGCCAGGCAAGCAGATAGAATAGTTCGCGGAACCTCCAGAGGTCGCGCCAGTACTGCCGTTCGGTGTGGCCGGCTTCGATAACAAGGGTCGTAGTCATGAACTTTGTTGTTAATAGCCGAGTTGAAAGAGTGTCCTGTCCCAATGTCGACCGAGGAAGTGTCTCAATTGGGGCAGCCTTTTTTGGGCCCAAAAGGCGATGCGCTGTCCAAAAATGCCTTCCATCCAGGCAAATTTCCATCGCAGGGGTTCAACGAGTTTCAAACATTTGACTTCACCGCCCAGCGATCTTGCCAACTGCTGCATCTGTTGAACGATATCCATTCTGTGCGGATTAAATATATTGAGCCAGGTCTGTAAAAAGCGGACAGCGGCCCTGCGCGTGCGCTCGCTGTCTTCAAGCCGCCGCAAATATTCAATGTGCAGCCGGATAGAAAGCCAGGCGGACTCCAGTTTTTTGTCCGAACTATCCACGCTGCTTAGACTTCCGGGGCTCTCCCGATAAAACGTTTTGGCGCCCTGCACGAAAGCCACCCCCCTGCACTTCAAAATGACCCTGCAAAAATATTCGCCGTCGTCATCAAAAGACAGCCGCTCGTCCCACGGACCGGCCGCCTCAGACAATTCGCGGCTCACCAGCCAGGCTCCGGGTTGAATCCATATGTTCAATGTCATTTTCCGCAGCAGCCAGTCCAACGGCGGCAGGTCCTGCCACAACTCTGTGTGGATGAATTTGGCACCGCTTGTCCGGTACAGAAACCGTCCCCATTCCGACGACAACAGCAGCCATGGATTGCGGTCCGTTTCGACAAATGCCATCTGCCGGGAGATCTTGTCGGGGGCCAGAACGTCATCGGCATCGAGCCATTGGATATAATCGCCCTGGCAGAGTGAATAGGCGCGATTTCGCGCCGACGATGCGCCGCGGTTGTTTTGTGAAACCACGGTCACACCCTCTTTTGCAAATGGTGACGCGACAGCCAGCGTCCGGTCCGTCGAGCCGTCATCCACAACAATTATTTCCTTGTTGCGCCAGGTCTGGCGGAGTGCGGAACTAATTGCGTCAGATATCCATGGTTCAGCGTTGTATGCCGGAATGAGAATTGAGACTAAAGGTTTCATCGTTTCCTTCGTGCTCGAGGAGCTGGTCTGGATGGTCCACTTCACGCAGCATTCCTTGATAGGCCGCCGTCGTTATGGAAATCACTTCGCTCCACGAATGTTTTTTGTTTGCAAAACTCAGGATCTCACGCCGGCGGGATTCCGGGTGTCGGTACAAATCACTTTGAAAATATTTTTGAATAGCGCGAGTCAAATCGGCGGCGTTTCGCGGCTCACAGATCATTCCGGTTTCGCCTTCGATAATGTCTTCCTTCAGTGAACCGACATCTGTCGCAATCACAGGGAGCCCAAAACTGTAAGCGAGGAAAAAAATGCCGCTTTGGAAAATATGGACGTAAGGCAGCACCGAAACATCCGCCGCCTTAAAATAGACCTCGATCTCGCCGTCTGGAATGTATTCAATTTTATGAATCACTCGGTCGCGCCAGGACTTGCTTCGAAGGGACTCCTGAATTTGGTTCCAATAATCCCCGTGGTCTTTGAGGTATCCGGCAATCATAAGCCGCGCAGACGGGTCGTGCGTGGCAATTGTGTCAAATGCCTCAACCAGATAATGGAGACCTTTGTAAGGCGCGATGCTTCCAAAGAACAGAAGCACCTTGTCTTCCGGACGCAAACCCAGCCGGATGCGGGCCTGCTCCCGGGTCATCCCGGTATGGGGAACGGCATTGTTGATTCCAAACGGGATTCGAACAATTTTGTCCGCCGGAACGCCGAACTCAGAAAGCAATTCGGCTTTCATTTTGTTTGTGTGCACAAAAATCAGGTCGCAAAGCCGGTACTGGAGCCGCAGGGAAGCGCGATTGAGACGGGAATCTGAGCCATCCCGTTGTCCGGCATTGATGTTATGCGCTGTAAAGGCGATTTTTTTGCCGAGCATTTTGTAAAAGACCATCAATAGCGTCCGGTCGAACAGTTCGAATTTGTTGTTCCACAGTATGTGAAAAATTCTCGCTTTCGATCGGGCTGCGTATAGAAGCAAGCGGGCATAATAGATCAGGACGCGGCGCATTTTATTCAGCAAACCCGCGTTCTTGCATTGATCGCCGCGCAAATTTAGAAATCGAATCGCCGGGGGCCATGCGAAGATCTCAAACTCATTGCCGCCAATTAAATCGAGTTGGACACCGGCAGCGGCGAGAGTGGAGGCCAGCCCATATGAATAATGGGGGTCTTTTCCGCCGGTCAGGACACTGATATTTGGATCGAATGTGTTTAGTTTTTTCATCCAGTCAGTCAAATCTCCCGTGACAAATCGCGAAACAGCAATCGTTCGATGGCTTCGATGGTCATCACAGCGTTGATTTCCGCGGAATAATCGCGGCGTCCACTCATGTGGATGCCGGCGAGGCGATCAATAAATTTGGGATTCCAGAATCCATTGCCGCGAACGCGCGGGCTGTTCACTACCTCGCGGACGTATGCCGTCAACTCATTCCGAAACCATGCGCTGTAGCGCAGAAATTTGTGCATCCCCGCGATTCGTAGTGCCTTCACAATCGGCGTATAAATTGAATTGAGAAGGGCAAGAGAGTTTGGCAAACCGGACACCGTGTAATAATCGAGCTTGAAGGTGACCTCGGCAAAGGCCCGGCGCGCGACGAATCGCAGTCCTGAATTGTTGCTCCCGAAACCGCGATCCGTAGGGATTTCACTCAAAGGGAAATTGCTTGCGCGAATGAGGTCGCATGACGGCAGCGACGACTTGCGGAGCGGATCCGGCGTTTGGAAGGCAAGAGCGACCAGGTCATTGTCCAGGTAGGGGCTTCGGAACTGAAGTTGGGAACGGCCCGCGGCAAGGTTCCCGTATAAATGCCAGGGGATTTCCTTGAACGCCGCAACAGTAACCGGATGGGTCCGGGTTCTTTCAAGCGCCAAAGATTCGGCCCTGGCGCTGACCCGCGAACGCCAATCGGCGCTGAAAAGCTGTGGTGAAACCGACGCCGGTTTGAGAGTAGAATGGCCGCGTAGAATTTCGCTCCCAAAATTTCCAGTAAGCCGCACCGGCGCCAACTCCCGGGCCTTGCGATTAAGATAGATTTCATGGCTGTTGAATATTGTGGCGCAGCCGTCGGTGGCAAAAATGGTCTTATCGGCGTGTTCGCCGAAATTGGAAAAGAAGTCCGGATCCAGTCGTACAAGGCTATGCTCCAGATGCGAGGCCGCAGCCACGCGGGCGGCGATTTTGTCGTCCTGCGTCCAGCCGTTATTCCCCGAAAACGTGTAGCATGTGGTGTGGCCATTATTTTGCGGGCGGCAAGCCATAATCATTCGTGTGTCCAGTCCGCCGGTCAGAGCGATTCCGACTTTTTGGGATGAATCGAAATACCGGGGCAGAATGTGTTTGAAAGTGAGTTGAAACCGATCCTCAAATTCGGATGGCGCCAACGGCGGCTGCGTTTCCCAGGTTTCAGGCGAAAAATACTGTTCCTTTCGCAGTTTTCCGTTTTTAAAAGTCCACAGGGACGCGCCGGGCATTATTTCAATTCCGCGGAAGAGGGTCTTCCAGTTCAACGTCGAGCCGAACGTCAGAAAATCTGTCAACCCATCCGGATCAAACTCCCGTTGCCTCGGCAGAATCCTCAACAGGGCCCTGGCCTCGCTGGCGAAATAAAAATTGCCGTCCTGTGCGTGAAAGTAGACACGCTGAATGCCGTAGCGATCATTGAAGAGGAGTATTCTCCGCCGTTTTCTGTCTATCAATATGCCGCAAAAAACGCCATTGAGCTTTTCAACCATCTTTTCGCCTTCGTTTTCATACAGCCGAATTAACAGGTCGACACTGGCCAGCGCCGGGCCGTGGAAACATTCGCCTGAAAATGCCAGCAAAACTGTGTTGCTGCTGTTGGCAAAGATGCCGTCGGAAGAACCTTTTAATCCGACAAAGCCAGAGTGCACTCCCAGTTCCGGAACACAGCCGGCTGAGGACCGGTAAAAGCCTTCACACCGCATGGTTTCGGCCATGAGCATTGCCAGGTGCGAACATTGTTCAGCAGGCAAATGGCCTATGATTCCGAATATTCCTGGCATAGGTTGTTTGGAAGTTTAATGAGCATTCTTTTGTCGGCTTCGACAATACCTTGTTGTAGCCGACAACAATCGAATTGGGGGGAATGCTTTTTGTTACAACGGCATTGGCGCCAACGATGGACCATTCACCAATCCAAATATTTCCGAGGACCCTTGCGCCGGGTCCAACATAAACTCCCTGATCTAAAACTGGATTGCCGTCATCGGGCGAAACCCCGGCATGCGCTGAGCGGCAACCGAGCGTGACTTGATGCATGAGAACGACATCATTTGCAGTGCAGGCATGCGATCCGACCACGATGCCGGTTGGATGCGGTATAAACAGGCGGCGTGGAATTGGGCATCGAATGTCACAGGACAGGGCCAACCCGAGAAAGCGGGCCAAAAACGTCCACTGATGGCGCAGACAGAACAGATACGCTTCGGCAAGAGAGCCGTTTCGGATAGATGGATTTGCAAGATATGAATTTGTCTTCAAGAAGTTGGAGCCGGCGGGAGGAATTGAACGCTCCAACCTGCTGATTACAGATCAGCCGCTCTGACATTGAGCTACACCGGCGCATACAAAGTCAGCAGTTCATCCTTGCTGATGGAGCCGATTGCGAATGGCCAGCGTCGCATTCAAAATCGGCGCGGGCAAAAGACCCACCGGACCCCGATAAAGACGCAACGCCACGGCGAATTTTCCTTTCCACGTCAATGGCACAAAATACCTCGGAAAGTGAATTGGCTCGAAACCGTTCCTCCGTTTGAGTTCGATAAGGGAACTGTGCTTTTTATTTCCATACACATACTGGTCATACACAAAATAGGCGGCGCCTTTGGATGCGCAGACCTCCACGGCTTTGGCAATGAGGGCGTTAATGGGCCGCTTATCGTAATGCGCATTCGCAGCTAAAATGTGGATAATGAACGCGACGCGGTCCACGTAGACCATTTTGATAAATCCAATGAGTTCGCCCTGAAAAAATGCGCCAATAAACTCGCTCCGTTCCAGATAGGTCGCATGCTCGCGACGGATCGTTTCAAAATCCTTGCCATAATGCCAGAACGGCTTGCCCTGGCGGATGGGCGTCTCGCTGCATAGATTGTGAATGCCGCGCGCCAAATCATCGTCGAAGGGGACGTTTTTCACAACGACTCCCCGTTTGGCGGCGCGCCGGGCGTTTTTTCTTGTTTCCTGCGGGACGGATTTCCACCAATTTTCGAACGTAGTAATGGGCACGGCGGCGTAGTTGTCCCAATCAAAATGTAATTTGAATTTTGGGGCGACATCGGGCGGTCTTTGGAAAAAAGTAAAAATATCCGCATTGAGTTCGCTGCCTTTTAGGGCCCGGATAAAGGAGTCCGGGTCTTTTACCAGTTCGCCTTCCACGAGATTTTGTTCGCGGATTGCGGCCAGCTTGAGCCATTTTCCGGTAACAATCACTGTTCGCTCCTCAACATCAACCGAAGGGACCAGTGTTGTCTTTCCCTTGACCCGGACCTCGGCAAAACCAGCAGGCAATGAAGCAGAATTTGCGGGCATAAAATCAGGCGGCTTGCGCGAAGGCGAAATGATTGCTCTGTTGCGAGCGAATGCCTCGCAGCCATTGCTCAAACATGACCAGGCTAAACAGCAGTTTGTGATTATTTTGGCGCCGCGCCCGATGCTGTTCCAGGAGGTCGCGCACCGGTTCGGGCCTGAGCTGTTCAAACATGAGCGAGTCTTTGTCCAGCAGCATTTCCGAAAAAACACTCCCGCCGCGGGCCTCAAACCAATCGTCCACCACGTTCACGGCGAAACCGCGCTTCTTGCGAAGCAGAATAGACGGAGGGAGCATTTTGAAACAAACACGGCGGTGCAGCCATTTACGGACGCCGTAGCGGATCTTTTGGCTGGCTCCGAGTCGCTGGACAAATTCGACCACCGGCCTGTCCAGATACGGCACACGCGCCTCCAGGTTGTGCGCCATGGACAGTTTGTCCGCATACATGAGCAACTCATCAGGAAGCGATGAGCGGATTTCCGCCAGTTGAAAGCCTCCCAACTCGTCCGTCTTTTCCATTTGCCCCAGGATCGGCTCCAGGTAATGAGATAATTCGCTGTCGCCATTTAGGGAGAACTCGGGGCGAAAAAGTCCATTTACCGTTTGGGCAGGGTGCAGTGAGAAAACGCTTTCGTATCGGGCCACCCGGTCTTCGACCCCGAGCGCTCGCACGCCGCGCTTCAGGGTTTCGTTCCGCGGCAGCCGTAAAATTGCCGAACTGACGCGCGAGCGAATGGGCCCGGGCAATCGCCGCCATAGATTTCCATATTGAACGCCCAGGTGCCGGGTATAACCGCCGAAAAGTTCATCGGGTCCCTGGCCAATGAGAGCCACTTTTACGTCCTCTCGCGCCCGTTTGCACACGAAATACATCGGAACAATGGACGCGCTGGCGACAGGCTCTTCCAGGTACTCGACGATCTTCGGAAGCGACCGTTCGAATTCGTTTTGGTCCAATTTGACGGCCACGTGACGCGCCCCCAACCGCAAAGCCGAGAGCGCGGCGGTGTGCAGTTCGTCGTCCGCAAAATGTTTCCCGTAGCCCGCTGTGAAGGCGGGCCAATGCCGGCCGTGCTCATTCATTAATGCCAGCAGCAACGCAGAGTCCAGCCCGCCGCTCAGCAAAATTCCAACGGGTACGTCCGCGCACAAGTGTCGCCGCACAGAACTGCGGTACAGGTCAAGCAATTCATCCGCGGCTTCGGAGTCCTTGAGGATGTTTGGAAAGGGCGAAGGCGCAAACTCGTACCAGCGTTGCTCGCGGCAGGTCCCATTTTCAGCGATCAACATCGTTCCCGCGGCCAGCTTTCTGACGCCTTCAAAGATAGTCAATGGAGAGGGTGTATAACGGAAGCGGAGAAAGAGCGCGACGGCCGCCGGAGCGATTTTTGGAGTTGAATCTTTTGCAGCAAGCACCGGGCGAATTTCCGAGCCAAACGTTAAGTGCCCATTCTCGATCCGGTAATAAATCAGCTTGATGCCCATGGCGTCGCGCGCCACGACGAGCCGCCGCAGTTTGGCGTCCCAAATGGCGATGCCGAACATCCCGTTCAGCCGGTTAAAAATCTCGGTGCCCCATTGTTTATAGCCGTGCACGATGACTTCGGTATCGGAACGGGTTCGGAATTTGTGGCCGCGCGCTTCCAGCACCCGGCGCAGCTCGCGGAAATTATAGATTTCACCGTTAAAAACCACCTGGACCGAGCCTTCGGCGTCAGACATCGGCTGGCGGCCGCCGGCCAGGTCAATAATGGACAGCCGCCGGAAGCCGAGCCCGATCGGGCCGGAAATAAATTCGCCTTCGTCGTCCGGCCCGCGGTGGAGCATCGAACGTGACATCCGGCGAATCGTTTCCGGATCTACCGGCTCGCCTTTTGCAAAATTAAGCTGCCCGCAAATCCCGCACATAAAATTTGGAATCGAGGTTTTCATAGACTTGGGTGTCCGCCTCCTGTGCTTCGTACAAATAAAGCGCCAGGCTGCGAAACATTTGTGATTGTCCCCAACGGTGCATTGGCACGTTGTCCCATCCAAACATCAGCCGCCGGGACCGAAATGAGCCATCGGTCTTTACCCAATCGCTCAAAACCCCGGCCGTCACTGTCTCCAAAGTTTTTTCGAGTTGCGGAAAACATTTTCTCATAAGCAGGCACAGATTGATACACTCGGCGCAGTCATAGAGTTCGCGACGATACACGGTCAGGCGCGGAGCTTTGGCAAAGGGCCGCGGCATCCCATCATCCGAAAAAAGATATTGCGTATAATATTCGATTCCGGGCTTGAGCGCTTTCATGCAATCCTTATTGCCGGTAAGAAGGAAGATTTTGGCAAGCGCTTTGAGAACGAAGCAGGTGTGAAAATGGTCCACGAAATCCCGTTTGGCATCCATGGCATAGGGCCAGGAGCCATCGGGCTTTTGCGACTCGAGCACAAAATTCAGATTTCGACGGCCCGCTTCCAAAAAGCGATCGTCGTTAAGGAACAAGGCCGCGCTGGCCAGGGCAAAGGCCCGGTAAGCCGATGCATTGACAACTCCCATCTTGTCAAACGGTGTGTACGAGCAGGTACTCGCTGTGTCGGTGACTTTAAGGTCCTTGTAGTCTGAGCAGATGTGGCGCGCTATGGATTCCAAAATCCGCTGCCATTTCAAGTGCGGGCGCAATAGTTCGACCTGCAGAAACGCTTCGAAGACATAAGGTGTTGTCGTAATCAGGGGAGTGCCTGCCGGAATCACCCCGGTGCCGGTAACCCAATCAAAGGGATATCCCCAACAAAATTCCTTGTACCCGGGGCATCGTGTTTTTTGGAGGATTTCCAAAAAATGCATCGCTTTTTGAATATAAAATTCATTGCCGGTTGCTTCATACAGCCAGGCGAATCCCATGGCATAATGCGCATCGGCGATGGGCAGCCGGATTGGATGATAAAACCATTTCCGCGCGGACGGAAAAAATGCCTCGCACAAAATCATCGGCGCCACTGCGGCTGTGCCAGCCATTTTATGCCGGTAATAGAGGGATTTTGCAGCGCGCCCGGCCCGCCCGGCAAAGAATGATTGATGATCGTGGGAAACTTCTCCGAAATCTCCAAGCCACGCCGAAAAGTTTTCCAAAACCGTCCGGACGTTATTTGCATGATTGGTCATAAATGTGAATGTGAAAATGTCTTTCCCATCAAGTAGTTGTCTCGAATTTCGCAGAGATACCGGCGGAGCGTGGCTTTCACCCAATAGACCACGTCCGCTCCCGCAAAAGAGTTTTCTTCCGCAAAGCCGTTAGCTGAAAGCTCGCGATACACGATTCTCACGATTTGGCTCTGGCCAGGTTTCAGCATGATGCGGAAGGAAATGCCGTCAGGCGTATTTGTCCAGTCAACCGGTTTGCCTCCCGCCCGAATCTCATCGATGCGGCCAGGGGACGACTCGCGTTTGTAGACGGAAAAATATTTCGTTTCCCCGGCCGGGTTTTCAAGGAGAGCTTCCTTGCCGAACATTTCTATTTTGATCCGGTTTGGCGACAGGTTGCGCTGGCGGAAACTGCGGCGGACAAGTGTGCCCAGGTCGCGCCATTGCAAATGCGCGTTCAAGTGATTAAGCCCGTCGACGAATTCCACAACGTGGCGGCACTGGTCATGGCAATCGTTGTGGTGGACCACCGCAATGCACGGTTTGCCCAATAGGATGTCAAAGGCGAAATTTTCCAGGCCCTGCCACGGATCACGGCGTGTAAAAATGGGAAAGTCATCGTAGTTCATGAGCCCAATACTCCAAAAGTCGGAGATTTTTATGGGGCAAGGCTCGGGATCGACGCTGATCACCTCGGAATTCACAGCCCCAATGAACTCGCTGCCTTTGAGGGCATGCATGGCCGTTCTCGAAAAGATGCCCTGTGGAAAAACCATGACGGGATCGTGGCGGAGGCCTGTCCGGAAATCATGACGTTTCATGCGCTGGGACGCGCAAAGGACTTTCCAGCGCGCCTGCTCACCGTTCTGTATTCCAAATTCGCCCCGCGTATGGTCACAACCGTGGACCGATAGCGATAATCGTTCGGAATTTTTCTTAAAAAGACGGACCACCCGGGAATCACTGCGACGCCAGTTCCATGGAATGAAAGCCAGGCTGCATGTGAAACGGTGGCGCCACAACAAATCATTTAGATTTTGAAAATCCACAAAACCATAGCGCGGTTTCAGCGGCGGATCATCTATGATCAAACAGGCGCTATTTTCGGCCGGCTGAAAACAGGTTTCGGCGAAGGCCCATTTGATATACATCACGACAGGAGTGGCGGTCAGAAAATGGCCGCGAATGTCAAAATCCCGCGCTCCCAACTCCGAATCAATATCAATGACGCCGGCAGTTGAAACAAATATGGGGACATCGTGATACAGGAATTTTGCAAAAACCGGGCCGTCCGCGCACGTGACGATGTCGTCTGCCGTTTCGGCCTTGAGGACATAGACGCCGCTATCGATGTTATTGGCTGAACACGCCACGCCGGCCATTGCCCCACAGAAATCATTCATGCCGCTGCTGACGTGAAATTCCATATCCATAGACGGCTGAATATCCGCCTTGCCTGTCTTCGCAATTTTTTTAGCCAGTGCCGCGGCCATTTCGGCACGACCATAGCTGCAAACAAACACCGAATGAACTCTTCTGGTCCAAACCGCTTGTTCCTGCGCTTCTTCCATATCGCGGAGCAGTTGTAGAACATTCGCGGCTGAACCAAACAGCTTGATATTTGGGCCAATTTCCGGATGTGAAACCATTTGTTTCCAGCCGCCGGCCGAATCGTGAACGTGGGCGCTGAGGCCAAAAAACTCCAACAACCGGCACATATTTCGCGCCGGTGTCTCGTCTCCACATCCGCTTAAGACAATTGCCCGATTCATAATCCAACAAACTGCGTTGAATTCATTCAATTCGGCGTATCATTTCGGCCCGGTGTTTTTCACTCCGGTTTTTTGGATACCACCAGGGACCTCATCGCGCGAGATCTGGCGACAAGGTTCAGCAGGGGCGTCAGTCCGCTGAAGAGGAACGTCATGAACGGTCCGGCGGAGTGGGGAACCCAGCAAAAGTGTTCGCTTCGCAACACCTCGAAGCCCGTTTCCTCAAAAGGGGCCGTGTATTCCTCCAGCGACGGCACGTAGCATTGCTCCACTTTTATCCTGCGAAGGCGATTCTTCAAATCACTGCGGAAACACGGATATCGGTTGTTCATGTCAATCACCACACAGATCCCGCCCGGCGCGAGCAAATGATAAATGTCTCTGGCACAATCCAGTTGCCTTTTTGCGGCATGACAATAACGGATCGTGTTCACGCCGATGATCAAGTGAAATGAATTCGCCAGTTGTTCCGGGCTGGCTGCCATGGCGGCAGACAGGCCGGACACCAACTCCTCGTTTCGGGCCACGTGGAATTCAAGATTATTTGCCTCACTGTCCGGCAGATAGCTTTTGGCTTCCTGATTTGCCGATTCAATCAGGACCGGAGAGAAATCAGTGCCAACGGCCGATTCCACTTTGTAGCCCTTATCATTCAATAACGAAAAGAGTCGAATCAGGTTCATGCCGCCGCCGCAGCCAAATTCAAGGACGCGGATTCCTTCTCGCTTAATCTCAGGCGGCAACCGGTCCAACGCCTGGCTATAAACGTCTCTGTAGCCGTGTTCTAACAGATGGCTAATGCCATAGCCGGCCGTCGCGCGGGTATATTTTCGAATTGCCTGCTGCGACGTGTATTCATCAAAGAACTGAGCGTCCATCGTTTGTATTTTGTCGTTTAGTGTCATAGCATTCGTCTCCTGGGTTCATCCGGGTTACAATTTCTCTCCATAAATCATTCGATGCCATCCCCAACGGCGTCCTATTTGCCGTTCGAGGCCGAGAGGAATGAGTTTTCCAAGGAATGACCAGTGCCGGGAATTGAATTCCCAAACCTCCTGTCGAACATCGGCAAATTGTTTGAAGAGGTCGGCTGCCTCTTTGTAATTGTACACGCGCGCGAGCGGGCAAAATGGGCCATCCGTGTTAATGCTGATCCATTCCTCACAGGTCATTCGGCCTTTTTTGATTAAAACGTCCCTGTGCCCTTCGAGTTTCCATCGGTCGAACCCGGTAAGGCCGGAAATGACGCGCGGCATGGGCTTTGGCAACAGGCACAGCCTGAAGAGCTTTCGCAAAAACATGATTTCCACGCGGTAATTGATGGAGTTGCGGTTATATAACATAACGGTAAACGTGCCGCCCTTTCGCAGGACGCGGCGCATCTCGGCGGTGATTTTTTCCGGGTGCGGCGAATGGTGAATCACGCCAAAGCTGTAAATGTGATCAAAACTATTGTCAGCAAAGGGAAGGGTCTCCGCATTGGCCACGACAAAGTTTCCAGGGACATCGAAAATCGAGAATCGTTCCTCCGCAAGTTCGATGGAATGAGGTGTCAGGTCAACGCCGGTGTAAATGGCGCCGGCTTTGGCAAATTCCAGTCCGTCTGTCGCAATACTACAGCCAATCTCCAGCACATTTTTGCCTTTATAGGCCGGAAAATTGGCGACTGTCGGCACATGCCACTCTCGGCCGTGGTATCGGTTGTAAGATATCTCCTCGAAATATCGCCGTCGTTCTGCCGCGTGTGACAATTGGGATTGGCATGGATTGGCGTTCCAAAAATCCCGTACTTCAGAAAGTGCGTGTTGCATAGATCAAGATTGTTTCTTTTTTCTAAAGTGAGGCGGTTTATCGGGCTGGTTGTTGCGGCCCTTTTTCCGGATTCATGGGGAGACTAAACGGCTCGATTTTGTCGAATCGGATCATCGCCCGAAAGATCGCCCTCAATTTCTGCATCTGTTCCCGCCGGTGAAAGCGGATTAGTTCTGGCGATACCGGGCGCTTCACCCGGTTCAAGGCCGCCCAGGTATAGCCGAAGAGCAAAGCAATACCGCCAAGGATATAGGGTGGTTTGCCGAGCCGGTAAATGACTCGAAATAACTCCCATAGTGGAGAACCTCCGAGATAATAATCTTTCATGCCGTAATCAAATTTGGCGCCGATCGCGCCGCGCCCCGCAGTTCCCATTCTTCGGTGATGATAAAAGCGTCTTTCAGGAAAGTTGCGCGTCTTCCATCCCAACATTCGGGCGGTCGTGACGGCGATCCAATCAACGCCGCCGGACGGACTGGGGACGTAGCCGCCAATTTGCCGGAAACATGACCTGCGGAACAGTTGGCATGCCCCGTGAACAGAGGTTTCACCTTCAAAGCTGTCCGTCGTCGAATCCCAGTTTTCCTCCCTGTATGCCGTTCCGGCGACGCCCAGTTGGGGATCCGCAGAAAGCTTTTGCAAAAGAAATTCAAAATGGTCCGGACCGAACGAAATATCAGCATCGAGGTTTCCCACGATGTCGAATTTGGCCGTTTCCAATAAACTGAACCCGCAGTTCACGGCGTCCGCTTTTCCGGTGAAATGGCGCGTGGGCCGTTTCTCACGACGAACCAGCGAAATCCAGGGAAAGCGCTCGACATAATCCTCGACAATCTCGGCTGTTCGATCGGTTGAGCCGTCGTCCAGGATGACCCAATGTTCGGGCAGTTGGGTCTGGGCAACAACCGATTCCAGCGTTTTGCCGATATACGATTCCTCGTTCCTCGCGGAGGTGATGAGCACGTAGTTCATGGGGCGCTTCTTAACAGGCATGACAAACCGGGACAAAATCCGGGTGTTTTTCACCGGGCATCGCAGGGCGCAATGGACATGCGCGACTCGGCCACTGGGTCCGGTCTTCGTAGATAAATGTCTGGTATTTTTCCGGCAGTGAATCGGACGATCGAATTTTAACCCGGTCAAAATACCTTTCATACCGTTCAAAATAATCCAGCCCAGGCGCCCGGACGTGATATCCCTCATTCGGATTTGGTTCACTATATTCGATTGTTTTCTCGCAGACGATGGGCACAGGCAAAATGGCAATGCCGTTGGGCTTCAAAATCCGGCGGATTTCCAGGAGCGCTTTTCTGTCATTCGGAATGTGCTCGAGCACGTGGGAGGCGAAGACAAAGTCGTATGTTCCATTTTCAAAGGGAAGGTTTTGAATATCCACCCGATGATTCACATCTTTCATGCACAGGTCCGCAGTTTCATAAACGCCGAAACGGCCTGATAAAATCGATCTGAAGAAGGGCTCCGGCGCGAAATGAAGCATCCTCAATCTCGACGAATCGATGGTTCCAAAAAGTTCCATAAGGACCAGATATTGCACCCGGTGCCTCTCGAGCGCGCCACAACCGGGACATTTCGCATGCTTTCTCAGTCCGCCAAAATTCTTCACGTCGGCGAATGCTCCAACGTAATTGCAAATGGGGCATTCAAACTCCTCTTTGCCACGGTTCAGAAGCCTGAACAGTGTCAAAGGCGGATGAAGTTTGTTCCTTAGTCTGTAGAGGAATTGAGCCATGGCTTTTAAGGGTTTGGGTAAATCTGGTGAAGGTTGGTTGGCGGCAGCGGGCCATTGGTTTGCGGCGGAGGCGGCGGATTGGTGCTGACGCCGACATAGGTCACCAGCGGGTGAGGATAAACAAAAGGCGTATAGCCGGGCATCTGTGTATTATTGTAATAGTCGCGCCCGGCTTGAAGAGTGGGGTACATGGAATCCAAATTGGCCGCTACGCCATTGGTGGTATTTCCCCATGCGTAAATACCGTCCAGGGCTTGATTCGGCCATGACGGGATTCCCGTGGAAGTATTAATGGTCAGAAGAACCTGATTGGTCCCAAGCCCAAAGCCCTGGCTCTCCCCATTTGTCGCAACGCCGAGGTCCTCCAACAAGTTGCCCGAACCGCGCCCGGGTTGATCAAGCGCTGCATAAACGCGCCGGATTTGGAACGTGTCACCCATATTGAAGGTCAACACGCTGCAGGCAACAATGCTAGCCGATTGAACAGTGCTTCCGAGGTAATAGATGATGTTTGTCGTGTTAGAGGTAATGACGGAAAATCCGCCGTTGTTCGTGTTCAGGACAGTGTAGCCGTACCATTGGTTAGGCGTCCAATGCGCGCCGTTCACCTGCAAATAGGTCGACCCGCTTGGCGCCGAATTTGTACCGGTTAAGTATAGCGTAGGATCGTTTGAATCGTACCAGGAGAGGCCATTGGCGCCCGCAAAAGGATCCCATTCGTTGTAATAGGTGCACGTGTAACGATAATTGCGCAGGGCAACCAGATCATTATAACCGCTGGCTGAATTACTGAAAATAACTCCGGAACCACCGCGAATCAGCATCGCTGCGAAAATGGGATATGCAACACTGTTGGTTGGGCAGATAAAGGTATTGCCGTAAACTTCAAAGCTGCGCTGGCTCCGGATCCGGCCACCGGATTCAGTACCGTGATTATTGAAACAATCATTCCAGACCGTATTATATCGAAACACCATTCGTGAGCCTCCATTGCCGTCACAAGCCCCGACGCTGGCCACGTATCCCACGAGGTTCGTAAAAAAATTATTCTCGATGTAGAGAACATTGGAACTGTTCAGGCCGTAAGTCGGAGGAGAAGCCCATGACGCATCACCTTCGCCGTCGTTGGGAATGTAGGTATTTGCCGCGATTGAAAGTAGCTTTTCAAAGAAAAAGTTGTGGTCGATCACGGACAGAGAGTTCCCATAGGTGCAAATGGATTTGGCGTAAAGGCCATTGAAGACGCAGTTGTCAATCCGCCACGAACTGCCCGCGAAACCATAAACGGCGATTGCTCCGAAATAATTTGGGCTTGTATTGGTAGTTCCTCCCTGGAGTTGAAGATTGGAAATCTGCGACTCATATCCGGCAGCGGGATAAACCATAATCATTTGGGCGCTAACCGATCGGTTCTCCTCATCGATCAGGATCGTCGAATTAGTGCCCGCCCCGTTCAGAGAAACGCCGTTGCTAAGAATCAATGTTTGACTCCACGTGATTGTGCCAGCCGGGATGTCCACGACATCGCCGGGAGACGCCTGTGCCACCGCGTTGCTCACGTCCGCAAATTGAACACTTGCCGCGTTGATAACCTTTGCATTGCTGTTAACTGCCGCGCACAAAACGATTGCAGCGATGATACCGAAAGGTAAAAAAATGCTTCGTGCTTTCATGACGGGACCTCCTTACGTTGTTTAACAGGAACCTGGGGGCAAAACATTTCGGCTGCGCCAAAAGATTTCGATCATTGGCTCCGAGCAATGCCTATATGCGTTGAGAAATTCCCGCTCCTGGAGCCACGACGGAAATTTCAGCCGGGCGGGCTGGTCCACGAGGCAATTAAATTCGCCGTCAGGCGACAGCCGCTGGAGGAGACGAGCGCATTCCAATCCTTCCTCTCTAAATTCAGGCAGGTTGACTTCAAAAGAAAGAAATGGGACGGGCCGCTTCAGCCCCCGGAGAACGTTCAATTCATGGCCTTCCACGTCTATTTTGATGTAAAACGGAACGCCGTGCGTTTCCATAAGCGCTTCCAGCGTCGTCGTTTCGACTTCTTTCTCGCTTGTAAAATCAAATTGTTGCCCAAACCGGGTCGTATCGCCACGCAGTGTATTTGCCCATTTCGGGCTAAGTGTGTTTAATGCCGAGCCGGGCGCGTCAATGAGCATCCGAACACGGCCCGGCCGATCGCTAACGGCCTTCCCTTCAATGATCACTGGCTTTGGAAAAATCCTGTTCCTCAGGAACTTGCCGCGCAATGTCTCCACGTTGGTTTCGTCCGGCTCAACGGCGAGCACTTTCGCGCCAAGCCTGAGAAATATGTCCGTTTTGGAGCCCTCATTTGCGCCGATGTCAAAGATAAGGTCCCGCTTTTGAAAGCTTGAAAGTGCTGTGCGATAAAATTGAAGTTCCCTTGTCCGGTCAGTGATCATATGCCGGTCCACACAAGACCAATATAAATCACGCATGCGCGATGCCTGGAGGCGCTCATAAAGTCCAATTCCCTTGAGGAATAGTTGCAAGTGCTTCTTGAGCCGGATGCCTGGAGCGAAATCCATAATCAAATGGTTTGTGGTCGCGAAGCGACGAAGAGATCGCCGGCCTGGACAGTCTCCGACAGAGTTCGCCGCGCCATTACTTGAACCCGTTGCATCGGATAATCAATTGCGACCAGGAAAAACATGAAAAATGGAAAACTGTTCAATCGGAATGCTGCCTCCGTCCAGTTGTAAACGATAAACGCAATCAGGTAGGCCAGGCGAAACCGTCCAAATTCAAAGTCGCGAAGCAGCGCCCGGCGTGATTTTGCGTAGGTTGCCAGAAGTATGGCCGCGGTGATGCCTACTCCAACGAAGCCCAGGTTCAAATACGTTTCCAAATAGCCATTGTGCGCTTCGTTGAGAAATGAAGCATAGATCTGCTGAAGTTCGATCCGCCGCTCTCCAAGCCAAAAGCTTTCAAAGCCGGTTCCAAGCATTGGATTGATGGGCCAGTTCCACAAATCTGCCCATATATCCGTCCTGCCTGTCAACGTATCATTCCTGCCGAGGAAATGGATGAAGGTATCTTTCAGGCCAAAACCGTACATGGCCAACACCAGCGCCGCGCTTCCGAAGACGATATAACTGCCAATATTTTGTTTGCGCACCCATCGAAATCCAAGAAACAAGATAGTCCCCGTCGCGAGCACAAAGGCGACCAGCGACGACATGCTTTCTGCCATTCTGAGCAGCCACAAATTCATTCCCATCAGTCCCGCGCATAAAATCAATTCATCTCGCCGTGCCCGGCCGCGCTCCCATCGAAGGACATGCAGCATGTGCCAGAACAGCACCGCGCCCAGAATCCAGCAGTCAAAACCAAGCTCGTTTTTATTGGTGGCGATGCCCGTGTTTAATGGAAGGCCGTTCCACTCATCAAACGTGCGTCCCAGGTACGGGTAAAATTTAATGAATAGAACAGACACGGGAAGCAGCACATAGGCGCAGCGTTTCATCGTCCGGACGATCGCCTCCATTGGGTCGGGTTCCGTCAGAAGCACAAGGGCTATGACCGGATTTCCAAGGAGCTTCATCCATCGCTTTGCGGACACAAACGGGAAATCCGACCATGCGATGGCCAAAAGGCAATACGCCATGTAGATTGTCAACCATCGATTGTTGCGAATAAATTGCAGGACTGAAACCCGGCGTTTGTGGAGAACCATCAGCCCCCCGAAAATCAACGCGGCATTAAACGCGGCGTCCACCGGGCTGCCGTCTTCCACCGTTATGCCGCCGACATGAATCCCGAAGATGTCGAGCCACTGCGAAAAGAAACGCGAACCGCCGCCGCAAACGGTAATCCACAAAAAAGGAATCCAGAGCGCGCCCGTCACGTTCGCCCTTTCCCGAAAATCCCGGACGAACAGGACGGCCATAAAGCCGAGCGTCAACACTAGCGCAAGTGTGGGAGGCATGTTATCTAGGCAAACGAATTTTTCAGTTCAACTGTCGTGGCCGGCTCCTTGATTAAGCCACGAACCATTCCGACAAATTTTTCCTTCTCCAATTCCCAACAGTTCTTTTCATACACTCTCCGGCCATTTTCCACCAATCGTCGGAGTTCGGAAGGATGCTCAAATGCCCATTCAATCCTGGCTGCCAGATCGTTTACATTGTCGGGCTCAAAAAACAGGATTTCGTTTTCATTGAAATAGTCGCCGATACCCCGCGTGCGTGGCACCATCACAGCTTTATTCATCGCCAAATACTCAAAAATCCGGGTTGGAAAATTGATCTGCGTAAAGACGCTAAGACGGTTCGGCACGATACCCAGGTCAGTGATTGAGATATTTCGCGCGATTTCATCCAGCGTCTTGAAACCATGAAACTGGATCGCGCCTGCCAGGTTTAAATTTTTGGCCAGCGCAAGGATTTTCTCCAGATACTCTGTATGCTCTCCGTAAAGATGAAGGGCAATGCCTGGAATTTTTGGTTTCACTTTGGCAAGCGCCTCCACGGCCAGATCCAGCCCATGCCGTTCCACGATCAATCCGTGATACATGAGCGTGAATGTTTTCCAGTCGTTTCGCTGATAACCTGCGCCGGAATTATGACCGTTTATGGTCCCGTTTGTGCCGGAGCAGTTTTTCGAGTTGAAGATGGCCGCTTCCGGCGAATTCATTACAGTTTGGATCTTATTTGGCGGGCAGCTCCTCGAAGTGAACAATTCTTTAAATGCAATATTGGGGGTCAGGACCAGGTCCGCAAACCCGATGCTCTTTTTTTCCATCTTTTGCAGCCACTGGACGATGAAATGTTCCTGTTGCAGGCCGTAAATGCTCCGAAAGAGTTCGGGCATTGGGTCGTGCAGGTCCAAAATAATCTTCGCACCGCGCAAGCGGGGAATCAGGCCGCTAAAAACCAGAAAGTCAGGCATATTGTGCACGTGAACGAGCCGGTAACGTTTCTTGAAACTCCATAGGGTCAACAAAACAAAGGATGCCGCTAAAAAGCAGGCATATTGATAGATATACAACAGTTTGCCGGCGCGCCGGCGTTTTAGAGGTATGCGATAAACGTTTACACCCTGAATGTTCTCAAAGGCCGGTTCAGATCGGTCTTTACGCAGGCAAATGACGTCCACTTCCACGCCAGCCCTTTTCAGCGCCTCGGCCTCCCGGCGCGGACGCGGATCCGATGCATAATACGAGTATAGGACGACCGCTGCATTCGTCTGGAGAACTGTTGATTTTGTGTGGTGGCCGTTGACTCCGTTGGAATGGTACGAAGGTTTCGGTCGGTAACTTTCCTTGAACCAATGGGCCAGTTCCCTGGGTAACGGATTCCAGAATCTGCCGGTATACCGTTCCCGGATGTCTAATAGAAATTCTTCATACCAGGCGGCTGGATATTCACAGGCTTCCAGTTTCTTGCGGAACCCGATGTAATCCGGATGCACGTTGAGCAACGCCATGCCGCCGCGTTCGACGAGCCAATCCAGCTTGGTCTTCCAAATTTCCGGCGATTTCTCGTCCAACACCAGAAAGAGAGTCGAATCCTGTGGCAGGGTGTAGGGCAGCTCCACATAGCCTCCCCCGTTACCATCCGAAATCCAAAACGGAAAAATGGTGTTTGCACCGTCGGGTTGCGGCTCAAAAGGGTCGGTGTCAAACGTCGAAGCGTCATATTCGATGTCCAGATGATGCAATCGCTCGCGGTCGTGCAGCATAAAAGCAGCGCGAAAGCCGCTCGCTTTCCAGTTTCTCAGGTAATTATTGATGCTTCGCGCGCTCTGCATGAAATCATTTCTGCGCCAATAGAGCTTTCCATCATGACGCAAGTCATGAACGCCGACTTCGAACCCGTTTTCCGAAAGAATCTGCCGCATTTCGGGGGGTACTGAATAATCGCCTTCCGGAATGAAATTGAATGAAGAACGAAAACCCAGCCGGCGCTCGAGTTCCATCAGACGAAGACACTTTGTCAGGCCGCCCGCGCTTTCCACGTCGTGCGTGAGCACCAGCGCGAATTGCTTTTCATTGGGCCAGCCCCGCCAGTTATCCGGACGTTGTCCAGCTGCTTCATTAATCGGCCAGACACTCTTGAACGCGTCCCGTTTCCGGCGCGCGACCATGCGGCGCATCCCCATTCGGAGGCGCCAGGGCAAATAGGGTTTAAACCGGTAATAAATCCGGTTACTGAACAGGGGGTCAGGCATTGGGAAATTAAGATGGGCGGCGGGGTTCTTCAGCAAACAGGCTGGAGCCGGAACGCCGCCCGGTGACGACTGCAATCGTTAAAAGTCCGTGAGCGTTTCGCGGTGCAGGCGCTCGGGTATGTACCTGCGGGTTTTATTGAGGACCACGCCAATTTTGGTCTTGGAGTGCGCCAGCAGCCCTATGGCCTGTTGCACGGCGTCCAGATGTGTCTTTTCGGACTGGATCACCAGCAATACCATGTCCATGAATCCTGCCAGCCGTGATGTAATGCTTGTCTGGCTGACCGGTGGCATGTCAAAAATGATATAGCCGTAATCGCTCGCGCGGATTCTTGGCAACAGGGATACAAACAGACGCGGCAATATCCGCTGAAACCGCTCGTCGGGCGATCCAGCCGTAACCACATACAGGTTTTCCTGCACCAGGGCCGAGTCCCGCGTTTCCAGTGCCAGCGCCTCATCCAGCCCGCAACATGGCCGGCCAAGAAAGAATTGCTGCGCCACACCGTGTTCCAGCTTCATATCCACAAGCAATACCCTCTCTCCTGTCTCAGCAAGGGACGTCGCCACGCCGGCGGCGATGGCGCTGACGCCGCAGCCCTTTTCGGTCCCCGTCACGGTAATGAGTTTGGGTTGAATGATCGTCTTCGCGTTCTCAAAATAATTGACAAGCTTGTCACGCAATGCGTCATAAAACGGGTTCAAGCAACTGCTGGTTTCCCAGGACAAAATTCCAGAGTTGCCGTCCGCCTCGGCATCCGGATTTTGGAATTGCAATTGCCTGCGTTCCGCCGCCTGGATTAGCCGGCGGTGTCCGTTGCGGCTGATATCCGGGATCGAAATCAACAGCGGCAGTTTTAACCGGGATTCGATTTCCTTCGTGCGCCGCACCGAAGTGTCCAGGTAAAATTCGATAAAGAATGCCCAGGCCAGACCCGCCAGGATGCCGCCGCCAGCCATCATCGCCATGGCTTTGATCGGTTTTTTCATGTCCTTGTAGGGCGGAGTAGGCGATTCTACCGTGTTGATGTTGGAGACACGTCCGGGCCCAAGCGTTTCATCGATCCGGGATTGTTCCAGGCTTGCCGCAAAATTTTGGTAGTTTCCCTCGAGCATTTCCTTGCGGCGTTCAAGGTCTGCGATTTTCGATTCAGCCTCGTCCACCTTGACGGCCTCTGCCTGCAGTTCCGCCAGTTGCTGTCTCAGGACGCTGATTTTCGCCCGCAACGCGATCGGTATCAGGCGTTGATCAGTTCCCGGCTGGCCAGCCGGCTGTCCGGGCTCTTGTGAAGGTTCATAAGTGCCAACCAAATCCGGATAACGCTGTTCCAAACTGGTTTTGAGCCATTTCGTTTTCGCAATTTCCAATTGCGTTTCCTGCACCAGCCGGTTTTCGTCGGTGTATCCCATCTGCGTATAGTATTGGTTTTGCTGGGTTTGAAGATAGTCGAGCCGGGCGCATACGCGCTGGTATTCTTCGATCCGGCCTTCCGGCACGGTTATGAGGACCCCCGGCGTTGGCGCCTCATCGGCGTTGGTCTGTTCAGGTTCGGCCTTTAATGCGCTCGTTTCAGCCGCAAGGTCCACCTCGGCCTGGATTAACTGGTTGTTTACCCAGCCAATCTGGTCTGTGTAAGATCGTTCCGCGTCAGGGAGCGATATGATTCCCGCACCCGTCTTGGCTGCCCGCAATTCATCCTCAGTTTCGTCAATTTGCGACCGCAACTGTGCGGTCTCCTGCGAGAGGTAATCATCAGACATGCTGGATTGGTGTACTTGCAGGTGCTTGTCCAAATAATCACTGATAATTTCGGATAATACGGGCTGGACGATTGCCGGGTCAGCATCCATATAAACCACGTGAATCACACTGTCCTGCTTGGGAGCTTCTACCAACAGGTTCTTTCGAACAATCTCGGCCGCCTTAAGCGGGTCATTTCCGCCGCCATACTGTGCTAAAATTTTGTCAGGTCCGATGTTTTTGGCGGCCTCTTCTGCAAGATCGAAGCTCGTCAGGATTTCAATCTCCGAATTGATGATGCTTTGTCCCATCTCGTCAGGCGAAGTCATTTGGGCGTTCTTGCCGTCGGCATTGACCGAGTGATTGTCAAGGACGTAACGGATAAACAGCCTCGCCTCGGACTGATAGGGTGGGGGACAAAACCACCAATAGGCCCCGGCCGCGGCGATGCCGGCCAGTGAAAGCAGAATGATTTTCCATTTGTGGCGGAAGAGTATGAAATAGATGTCCCCCGGTGTCATAGCCGGCGGCTCGGTGGTTTGGTCGTAATTTGGCGTCTTCATTTTGTTTCCTGTGTTGTCAGTTTATGCCCAGTGCCGGTATAAAATTTCTCCAGCCATTCTCGATGCCGGAAGCGGCAGCGCCCTAAAGATGCGGTTGTGCCAGCCGGAACCTTCATCGCGCATTGAAATAAATTTCATCGTCCGCAATGAAAAACGAAAATAACCGATCTTCCTCTCCTCCGCGTTCCAGCCGGATTTAAACCGCCGCAAGCCTTCATTTGTCATTGAAGTCCGCCCTAAATCCAATGTTCTGATTCCGTTTCTTGAACACCAGCAAATCGCTTCGCGAAACACGAGATTGTTTCCCCTCACATGCTGGCACGCATCATCCGATGCGCCGAATTTGTAAATCGCCTTATCCCCAGCGTGGAAAAATATCGCTCCTGCCACGGGCGCTTTATTCCAGTGCGCCAAAACAACGAAGCCAAAGTCTTCCGAAAGGACGTGCTTGTGGATATTTTTGAAGAACGAGAACGGCTGTGGCGGCAATCCATGGCGCTTTCGGGTTTTACAATGCAACAGGTAATACTGCCTGACTGCCCTCAGGTCCCGCGAAATTTCCACCCGCACCCCGGATTTTTCAGCCTTTCGAATGGCGCGCCGAACGGCGCCGTCCAATCGTGGGAAGAAGGTGTTTTCGTCCGGCGGGATTTCAATTGAGTGCCCGTAAAATGAGAGCGACGGCGCTGTGGCATTGAAAAATGTTTCGCCGCCGCGGAACTCCAGGTATTTCCAGTCCCGCATCCGGGCCAGCTCAACCGCGTTTCTGAAGAGCTCTGCGAACTCGGATTTATCCAGGCACAGCGGTTCGCAAGTGTCTGTAAAGGGCAGGGCCACCGCCCGTTTTCCAGTCAGGCTGCTTGCGACCTCCATTAGTGGCAACACCGAATGAATTGCCCGTGATGCCTTGCTGACAAAGTAAATCGGCTCGTAACCGTATGTTTCCATCAAAACCTTTGCCCAGACCGCGCTGTGGAAAAAGGAACGGGCAGGGTCATGTTGGCTGGCGATTTGTTTGTCCCAGTCGCAGTGCTCCAGCGGGTTTGCCCACTGCACTCCGACCCAATGCGAAGAGATCCGCTCTCGGGAAGGGGGAATGAATCCGGGCTTACTGATGATGTTTTCTGCAATCACAATGGGAATCCGGCGTATCCAGCCGAAGGGAATCAGGAAATTGGGCAATCCGTATTCGGCAATCCGCAATTGACCGCTGCTCGAATGATGCGCGCGGGATTTCCCGCGACAATGACCCCGCGCGGAACGTCCCTGGTAACAACGCTGCCGGCGCCAACGATCGAATCTTCACCTACAGTAATGCCGCAAAGCAAAATCGCTCCCGAACCGATGGATGCGCCTCGTTTCACCAAAGTTGGGATACACTCCCAATCCCTTTCGGTCTGCAATTCTCCGTTTCCATTGGTTGCACGAGGGAAACGATCATTGGTAAAGACAACATGGTGGCCGACAAATACCTCATCCTCCAGGGTGACCCCTTCGCAAATGAATGTGTGGCTGGAAATTTTGCACCGATTCCCTATTTTCGCGCCTTTTTGAATTTCCACGAAAGCGCCAATCCTCACGTCGTCCCCAATTTCACAGCCGTAAAGGTTTGTGAAATCATAAATGCGGACGTTCCGGCCCAGTCGAACATCGGCGCCAATTCGCCGCCCCGATGCCTCAGGCGCGGTCATTGTGGAAAATTTCCGGCGCCATTACCCGTGAAACTCTTTTGATCAACTTAACGGCCCGTTTTTCCGCGTTAAATTTAGCCACTGGAATTCGCCGGCCCGCTCCCTTTCTTAAAACCTCACGACGGCGGCTGGCTTCGCCGTTCGATGCATCCGCCTTCAACCTGGCTGGCTCAGGCAGGAAATCCACGGGCGCGCCGCCAAGTTTGAGGGACCTCGATGAGGCTTCCAATATCCGCACCAACTCAAGGCCGTTTTTGCCGTCCGTCAACGGCGTCGTCCCATTCTTGATGCAATCGAGAAAATGCTGGCATTCGCTCCGCAGGGGTTCCTCCTGCTTTACATACGGCACATACACATCGCCATAATGATAGGCGTATTGAAATTCGGCGAATGTGTCATAATGGGGCGGGGTTTCGACACGCGCGTCAAACACGCGAATTTTTTCCAGCGGCGCAACGTCGTCGTACACGATCATCCGCTTGCTTCCGACGATCGTCATTTCCCGGATTTTTCGCGGGTCGAGCCAGCTGTTGTGAATAATCGCCGTGCGCTGTTTCGGAAACGACAGGCAAATCATCGTCACATCTTCCACGCCTGGCGTGATGTGTGCGCAGCCACGGCAGTTGACCGCAATGGGAGGCTCGCCCATGATATGTTGAATGATGGATATATCATGGGGCGCAAGGTCCCAGGCTACGTTGATGTCCTTTTGAAACAACCCCAGGTTGAGCCGGCGCGCGCAAATATATCGGATATCCCCGATGTCTCCCTGTTCGACGATTTCTTTGATTTTTCGGACAACCGGCGAATACAAAAACGTGTGTCCGGTCATCAGAATCACGCCTTTTCTTTGCGCGATTTGGATCAACTCCTCGCATTCGGACGACGAACTGGCCATTGGTTTCTCAATAAACGTGTGTTTTCCGGCCAGAAGGCTCGCTTTGGCCATCGGATAGTGCCATTTAACAGAGGTGGCTATGACCACCGCATCCAGGCCAATCCCGTTAAGCATGAACTCATAGTCTGTTGCGCGTTGGACGTCCGGATAAAGTGCTTTAAGATGTTGCAGGCGGTCTTCACTGGTGTCGCACATCATTTTGAGCTGGCAGTCCGGCAGTAAATTGAAGTTGCGGACCAGATTTGGCCCCCAATAGCCGCAGCCAACGACACCGACCTTGATTGCTTTTGACATAATTTGTTGAATGGTTCGCCGCCCGCGATGGTTCTCGCGATGGTATTTTTACGCGGCACTAGAGGAAGGATTCAAATCAATGATTGGCGATACGCGCCGAAAGCATGCTGTCTTCTTCGAGAGGCACACCGTTGGTTGCCGCCTTTTTGCCCGGCGCATCCAGCACCTGGGTTAACAGCGCTGGAATAGTCTTAAAGATAATTTCCAGGTCCAGCCCCAGGCTCCGGCGGCGCGAGTATTCGATGTCCAACTGGATCATTTCCCTGAATGTTGTCCTGTTCTTTCCGCTGACCTGCCAAAGCCCGGTCAAACCTGGAACGACGCTGAAGCGTTCATACTGGCCCGTTTGATAATATTTGAATTCGTAAGGCAGGCACGGCCGGGGTCCGACAATGCTCATTTCACCCCGAAGTACATTGATCAATTGCGGCAGTTCGTCCAGGCCGGCGGCCCGCAACATAACGCCGAACGGGATGATTCGTTTGTCGCCGCCCGTGTCCATTTTGGTCATCGGTATGTTTGATTCAATTAAGCGGCGCAAGTGGCCCTCGTGCGACACACAATTCGAACCGGTAAACATGGTTCGAAACTTAAAGCAGAGAAACTTTTCGCCGCCGCGCCCGATTCGTTCCTGTTTGAATAGAACCGGACCGCGTGAAACCAACCGGATAATCCCGGCCGTGAGCAACGCCACTGGAATTAATAAAGGCAGGGCTAGAACAATCAGTCCGAGATCAAGCGCGCGTTTCCAGCGCGGGGTCCGGGAGCCTGGTGTGATTGCATTGAAAGTGTTCATTTGGTTTAGATAAAAGCTCCGCACTTGTTGTTTTACCAACTTTCCCTCCGTTCGTTTCTTCCTCCCTGAGCGGCGGATTCCGGCCGTCGCCCGATTTCCATCAAACGCGCGCGGTTTCGCGCGCCAAAGCCGGCGCCAATTGCGCCAGCGTGTCTTCCAACAAGACCACTGCGGTCCGATCCACCTCTACTGGTGTCGGTTGTCCGAGAATATCCAATAAAACCTGAACCCGGTGTTTCGCCGGCATATTCCGAAGCACGTGCGCGCGCATTCCGTCAAACGCTCCGCCCGCCACGGCCACTTCACTCCCGGGTGTTAGCCGATTTTCAACCGTCATCAACTCGTCGGCTTCAAAACACTCCTGGAGCTCTTCGATAATGGCGTCCTCCACTGCGGGAATTTTCTCGCCAAATTGCACGAGACTGCTGACGCCGTTCGCATGTTTGATTTCATTCAGCGACTCGGCAATTATAAAGCGTGCGAATAGATAGCACGGGAAGAGCGGCTCAATCGCGCAGACCGCTCCGCGCCTGGTGGCGCGCTCCAAACGCAAACGGGGCAGAAAGGCATCCAGGCCCAGGTTCTTTCGCAGTGTCGCCGCGGCAATATGCTCGTGCTTCGGTTTTGTTCGCACGCAGTACCATGCCGGGCTTTGCATTTGGACCTCCATTTTCATTGGCGCATTCCGATTAACAGGAAATATGCCAATACGATTTTTGCTGATTAATCAATGCTCACTCGCCGCTAATAAGGGCGATTTGCAATTTTTGCGTGCAAGTTGCAAAAGGATAAGGCCTTTCGCCGAAATGAAAATGTTACGGAGAAGGAAAAAAAACGCTTGAGCAACCGTTATGGCGCTCCGGAAAAACAGACAATAGTCACAGCCGTCAGAGTAAAAAACACGCGGGCCGCTTGCGCGGCCCGCGTGACGCACTTGACCAGGATTAATTCGGGTTATAGAACGTGCGGTAAAACCGGTGGCTGAACTGGCTCGCATTCGAATCAACAAAATTGAACGGCGCGGCATTCGTCTGAAGTGTGACCCAGTGGACAAGGTCGGTCGAAGCCTGCACGGTGTATTCATCGCCTGCCGTCCCTGCCACGGCAAAACCGTATTGACCCGCTGGAAGGTTTGCTATCGCGGTGAGGAGCCCAGCCGCGCCCGGGATCGCCCCGGCCGTCACGGAAATTGCCGATGACATTGAGCCCTCTTGGTAGGCGCTGTTGTAGGCGGCCGCCGCGATATAATAAGTTGCCCCGTTCACCAACCCCCGAATCGTGACATTCGTGGCACCGGGCACGATCACCTCGTTGGTGTAATTGCCGCTTGACGGGCCGTAAAAGATGTAATAACCGGCCACGTTCGTACTTGGGCTCGCACTCCAGGCAAGTGTCACACTGCCGACGGATTGGCCATTGGTTTGAGACGCGAGAAGGAGCGCCGCGAAAATACTGCAGAGCATTAATGTTCCACGCATAGATATAGTCTTTCTGTATTGTATTTGTTTGTGTTTTTCGGAATTGCCTGAATTCCGTCGTTTGAAGAAAACGGCACTCGCCGTTTTCGCCTGTTTCAAACGAAGCTCAACAATGTCAAATGCCGCTGCCCAATCCACGCAATCAACCGCGCAGAAATGGCAACAGCTGCCTTAGAAAACCGCGAAGAAAATCAATTGTCGGGAAGACCCATCTTCCACGTGCCTGTCCGCTTCAACAGCTAACTAACTTTACCTGTGAGCGTATAATATCCTAACGCGCCCGGGGTGCAAGCCTTTTTTTCAAATATTCCAATTTTTTTCCAAGCGCTTTTGCAATCGACACAGCCGCTGAAAACTCAAAATTCGCCTCCACGTTGTCCCTGGCTGTGACACCGGCAAAAAATCCGGGTCAAGTGAAGCGCAAATCCCCAGCCCTTGACGAATTCTATTTTGAGGTTACCGTAACGCCGAACAAGGAGTTATGAAAAAAATTATCTGCAACATTTGCCAATTGCCATTTTTAAGGCACTCGATCATCACTTTGGCGGCCCTGACGGTCGCCGGGTGCAGCACAGCGTATTACGATCCCAATAGTTCAGTATCGTCCACGGCCTCCCAGGGGACCGCTTCAGACCAGGGCATCTTTAACAATATGGACGCCTCACAATCAGACTCGCCGCAGCAGCCAACAATTCTTCGACAGGGTGACAGCGTAAAAATTTCGTTCCCTGGCGCGGCCAATCTCAACGAATCCGAGCAGATACGGCTGGATGGAAAAATTGCGCTGCCACTGGTCGGCGACGTCCAGGCGGCCGGCCTGACGCCCGATCAACTTCAGGAAAATCTCGTCAAACTGTATGCGCCGCAGATTTCCTCGAGTGACATCACGGTGGCCATTCAATCATCTTCATTTCCGATTTACGTGACGGGTTGTGTATTGAGCCCGGGCAGGATTCTTTCCAATCAGCCACTCACGGCCCTGGAGGCCATCATGGAAGCGGGCGGGTTCGATTATTCGCGAGCCAATCTCCGAAAGATCCATGTCATTCGCCGGGAAAACGACTCGTCTCAAAGTTACGTTTTGAATTTGAATGCCGTTTTGAAAGGGGATGACAAAGACGATTTCTTCCTGCAACCGAACGATATTGTTTATGTGCCTGAAAAGTTTGCCTGGTTTTAAAGGCCGCTTTGGCCGTAACCAGTATTGGTGACATGTGGCAAATTCAGTTTCTGCTATCCTGACTGTGTTGGTGTTCCACGCAGTTCTCGATGTGGTTGGTTGAAGAGGCCGGAGTAGTGTCCGGCCTTTTTTATTTCTTCGTTGGGGTTGACCTCGTCGTTATCGTCAATCTGAATGTCATGGAATTGCCCCTTGTCGAGTGAACGGAAAATGGCAGTCCCGCCCAATGCCTAAAAACAGGACAGCCGGTACCAAAAATGAATCAAGCGTCACCGGTGTAGTTTTGCTGCCGATGAATGAAATGTTGATGCACCCGCATGGGTGAAGGAACGGAAACGCTCAACGTTTCGCTTCTGGTTTTAGCCCGATAAATGCTGATTTTGTCCTGCATTACTGGGCACGGATCGGGTGAATGAATTATCACTTTCGGTTCCTGATTGGCAGCGGTCTGGTGCATTCGTCGACTTGCTGCCGGACAATAAGCAAATCTATTGCCAAACCCGCGACCATTAGGCCCACACAAATTCAACCGGTATTTGGACGTCCGGGTGCAGGCTCTTGTGGACCGGGCAGGTCATGGCTGCTCGCTCCAGTTTTTGCTTCTGTTCTTCAGTCAGTTTGGCAGGTACGACGATTTTCACACCCAGTTTGCCAATCCGGCGCATCGGCGCGGCCACCATTTCTTTTTGCACGGTTACGCGCGTTCCCTTCAAATCCACGTCGAGAGTCCGGGCCGCGATGCCCATGAGCGTCATCATGCACGTGCCCAGGGCCGTCGCTACCAGATCTGTTGGTGAAAAGCTTTCACCTTTGCCCATGTTGTCTTTCGGTGCGTCGGTGCTCAGGTGGGTTTCTGACGGCCCGTGCACAGCTTCGCAATGCAATTCACCTTGATATTGAATGTCAATGGTTACCATAGTTGGCCTCCATGTTACGTTTTCCCAGGGAGCCATTCAACCCCTGGCTGAGCGTCACTCCAGGCGTCTCCACTGGGTTTCATGTTAGAATCGGGTGAGCTTTTCCAATTCTTTAACCCGCTTGTCGATGTCGCTGCGCTTAACCCTCGTCGTGCGGTTCAGTCCGAAACCCTCACAGCAAAAGGATGCGACGACGCTGCCATAAACCATCGCGCGACGAAAATGATTGTCAACGGCTCCGCGGGCCGTAGCCAAATAGCCCATCATTCCACCCACAAATGAATCACCGGCCCCGGTCGGATCGCAAACGCTGTGCAGGGGATACGCCGGGCATATAAAATGGCCGCCTGGGCCGGACAAAATTGAGCCGTGAGAACCCTTTTTGACGATGACATATTTGGGCCCCAATTTGTGAATTTTTTTGATCGCCCCAAATACATTATCTTCCTTGGTCAATTGGTGCGCCTCGCTGTCATTCAGAACAAAACAATCAATTCGCGGCAGCAGCCGCAGCAGGTCTTCCAGCGCGATGTTGAGCCATAGGTCCATTGTGTCGGCAACCACGAATTTCGGCCGGGTCATCTGGTCCAAAACGTGGTGTTGGAGGGCCGGGGCGATGTTTGCCAGCAATACAAATTGCGACGCCCTGTGGGTATCCGGCAAATGAGGCGTAAAACTCTCGAACACACCCAACTCCGTCAGCAACGTCCGGCGATTGTTCATGTTCACCTCATATTCCCCCGACCAATGAAACGTTTTTCCCGCAACCATTTGCAGGCCGCTCAGGTCAATTTGATGCTTCCGATAGAGTGTGATGTATTTTTTGGGAAAATCGTCCCCGACGACCCCCACAAGCTTGACGGGCGAAAAGAAACTGGCCGCCACGGCTGCGTGGCTGGCCGACCCGCCCAGGAGCCGTGGGTTTTCCGCTTTTGGTGTTTTAATGGAATCTAACGCCGTGGAACCAACGATAAGAACGCTCATTT
Organism: Candidatus Sulfotelmatobacter sp.; assembly: GCA_035503455.1. Lineage (GTDB taxonomy): Bacteria > Verrucomicrobiota > Verrucomicrobiia > Limisphaerales > UBA11358 > UBA11358. Next base: position 48,196 of record DATJTK010000129.1, read on the forward strand.
TTTTTCAATCAATTCAATTTCATACCCTTCCGGCGCGTCAATGAAGGCGAACGTACTTCCGCTCGAGCTGGTTGTCGGGCCGTCGGAGAATTTTATGCCAAAATTCGCAAGGTGTCGTGAAAACTCCTCCAGGCTGTCCACCTCAAATGCCAGATGCGTGAGATCCGGCTGTACCTGGACGGGACCGCCGGCTGGAAAATACGTGATTTCAATCTGTTCATCGCTGCCCGGCGCCTTTAAAAAGGCCAATTCTGACCCGCGTGGAGATTTGCTTCGCCGGATTTCTTCAAGCCCCAGGACGTCACGATAAAATTTGACGGTGCGGTCCAGATCGTTCACGCGATAGCGCGTGTGCAATAGTTTTGTGACCTTGCTCATGGAAGGCATGCTAAATTGAAGCCGGCGTAAATGCCATTCTTTTTGGTCGTTTCGGTCGCTTTTCCGCCGGGTTCGGGGCTGATTTATTGGACTTTTTCGATCTGCATTTGGGACGGATCATTGATTCCAAGTTGAAGCAGGACGGCATTCGTATAGATTTCCAAATTCGGCGGGAACCCCCATGCTCCGGCGGCGCGTCGTTCGCGGTCCAACTCCTGGATAGCGAGAGTATCCAGCGCGACCGGGTCCCGGCTGAACCAAAGCTGATTCAGAACCGTGGAATAATGAAGCAGCACGCTGGCTCCTCCCTCATATTGGCCCATGAGAGCGTCTGTGATATTAAGGGCCACACGGTCGCCCACCGCAGGCAGCGCATTGATTTCCGGAATTGCGACGGCCAGGCGATCGGGATCATTTTCAAAACGTATTGTATTGTCTACACTGCCAAGCGCCAGGCTATAGAGGTGTCCGCAAACCCCAGCCGATGGCTGGTTGAGCAGGGGGGCAATGCTAATAATGCGGGTGACTTCGTGGCTGAGGATTTTGGTCACAAATGACCGGCGTCCGACATTATCGCCCTTCCTGCCAAATTCCAAGTCACCATAGACGAGACTGCCAATGATGGCGCTATCCGGCTGATAATAGTTCGTGGGGTCGAATCCGATTTCAACAGCCCCTTCGACCCGGACACCCAACTGACGGGCGAGCCTGACGAATCCCGCGGCCCGGAGGTCCTCGGCGCGTTTGTCCCATATGATGATGTGTTTTGGCGGCAATCCGGCCCGGAGCAATCCATGCACAACAGCGGCCACGACCGCCGGGCGGGTGCCGCTGATTTCGCCGGCAGCGGAAAAGACCTTGATACCGACAACATCCTGGGTCGAAACCAGCGAACGCCAGGCGGCGCCAACCCCGGCCTTTCCTGTCAAATTTGTAATTCCACGGTCAACCATCGCCTGGACGGTCGCTGGATCAGGCTGAAAATTGAAAATGGCGTCCGAATTTTGGACGATGACGACTCGCGCGCCCGGATTCGACGAAAGAGGGAGGGTTCCGGCTTGAATTTGAACAGCCGCCAGCCACAATAAAACGGACACTAATTGAACCAGTGCTTTTGTTGACACGTCAAAGCTCGAATGATACCACCAGTGCGAATGTTGAGCACCAAAAATGAATTCGGCAATGTGAAGGGGAATGCCGCTATGTTCCTACTTGCTTTTTTAGTCTCTGTTGGGGTGCTGGCGGGATGCACCCCGGCAGGCACACACGCCCTGCTCAAAGGCAAGCAGCTTCTGGATGCCGGCGATTATTCGGATGCCGCCAACGAGTTTAAAGCGGCGACCGAGGAAATGACGACCAACGCGGAAGCATGGAATTATCTTGGCGTGGCTCAACAGCATGCCGGCCAACTGGACGAAGCCGCCAAGGCATATCAGCGGGCCCTTGAGTTGGACCGTGATTTAATGGAAGCCCACTATAATCTGGGCTGCCTGTGGATGGAGGAAGAGAAGCCGGACAGGGCGGTGAACGAATTTACGGCTTATACGTTGCGGAAGGTCAATGAGCCCGCAGGCTGGCTTAAGCTGGGTCTTGCGCAATTGCACACGCGTGACCTTCTGTCGGCCGAAAAAAGCTTTAGTACCGCGCTTTATTTGAGCCCGAACAATGCCGAAGCGCTGAATGGCATGGGATTGGCGCGTATGGAGCGTGGGCGCCCGCAGGAAGCGGAAAAGTTTTTCTACGCCGCAGTCCAATACCATCCCGATTTTGGTCCTGCCATTTTAAATTTGGCAACCGTCGAGCATGAGTATTTGCACAACGACAGACTGGCACTGGACGAGTACCACGCTTATTTGTCCCTGAATCCTCACCCGGCAAACTGGGACGACGTCAATGCGATCGTGAACACGCTTGAGCATTCTTCGGCCCTTGCCGTGGCTTCGGCCTCGCAAACCCGCCAGAACTCTCCAGACCGGCTACCGTCTCCGCTGATGGAACCTGGGGCGCCAACATACGAGCCCCCCAAACAACAACAAAAGCGCAGAGAACGCAAAACACAAATTGCGCGGGCGGAGACCGACTACACCGCGCCTGCGGACCAAACCGACACAAGTCAGGAACCGGCCGAAACCGTTCAAGTTCAGCCGGAAACAAAGGTTGTTTCCCAGCCCGCGGCCGGCCTCAAGCCTGCATCAGAACCGGATGCGTATCGGTCGTTGCAACCGATTCCGCCATCCAACCAATCCAGCGGATTTAATCCATTTCATTGGTTTCATTCCGAGGCACCACAGACGAGCGCGCCCGCCACCCAGCCGGAATTGCAAAGCATTCCGCCTGCCCCCGTGCCTGCACCAGTCCATATCGTTCAGCCGGCTCCTCCGGCTTTTCCACGATACCTTTATTTATCGCCTGACCGGCCCGCGCCGGGAGACCGCCGGGCGGCATCTGCGATTTTTGCGCGTGCCCGCGAGTACGAAATGGAACACAAGTTGACCGACGCGTTTGACGGGTATCGCCAGGCAACGCAGATGGATCCGGCATGGTTTGAGGCCCAATACAACTGCGGGGTGATGGCGTATCGGCTCGGCGATTATCAATCTTCGCTGGGCGCATACGAAACCGCGCTGGCTATCGAGCCTGGCTCCGCCGACGCCCGTTACAACTTCGCTCTGGCGCTCAAGGCCGCTGATTACGTGACCGACGCGGTAAATGAATTGCGGAAGATTTTGGCGTCCAATCCGAATGATGCGCGCGCCCATCTTGAATTGGGCAATATTTACTCTCAAAAATTGCGCGATGTGCCACGGGCGCGGAAGGAATATCTGAAAGTCCTGCAATTGGACCCCGGCAATCCGGAAGCGTCAAATATTGAATTTTGGCTGTCTGCGAATCCGCGGTGATTGCAGTGAGGCAGATCATACGCGCAATAACAAAGGACGGCTTCGCACACCTTCAGAGAAGTTGACTCGACGCGGCCATCGTGCTAAAAAGAGCGCGCAAGCATGATGGGAACCACATTCCTGTTGGCATTCACCAGTAATCATAGCTCAATCAATTATGCGGAGCCGCGCCAGTATCATCTTCTCTTATGCCAAACAGGGCTTCGATCCTGCGCAAATCTTGAACCGTCTGGCCCTGCGAAAAGCGTTGGAAGGCTGCGACAGTGTGCTTGATGTCGGTTGTGGAAAATCCAGGGCTTTACGCGAACTCGGCATCAAGCGTTCCGTCGGAATCGAAGGTTATGCGCCCGACCTTGAGGAGGCGCGCAGGCTGAATACGCATGATGAATTGATTCTAGGTGACGTGCGACGGCTCGAAGACTATTTTTCGCCCGGACAGTTCGACGCCGTCATTGCCATGGATGTCATTGAGCATTTGGTCAAAGACGACGGCTTGAGGCTCATGCAAGGAATGGAGAAAATCGCGCGCCGCAAAGTCGTACTGTTCACTCCCAGTGGTTTTCTGCCGCAGCGTCACCTGGAAAAGGCTGATCTGCAGGAACACTTATCGGGTTGGGAAGCCGCGGAAATGGAGCGGTATGGGTACCAGGTGGAGGGATTGCTTGGGCCCAAAAAACTGCGAGGCGAATTTCATGCCATCAAAGGCAGGCCTAAAATCGCCTGGGCGGTAGTCAGCCTGATCGGCCATCTTTTCTGGACTCGATGGCATCCGGCAAAAGCCGCCGCGATTTTCTGCGTCAAGACCAAATGATATGTTGTCGTTTATTTATTGTCCAGAGAACTGGAGTCGATAAAAGACGCTGGCATTAGTATTTGGCAGTATTATGGACTCTACGTTAAGGCCCGGAAGTGTGAACGGGGGTTGGGTCACGGGAGACCATGGTCCCGATATGAGGTTGGTCGAGGATTCCAGAACAAATCCCGCCGGACTTATGGGCCACGAAATATAGAGTGTGCCCCCGGAGTGAGCGCTCGCGAGTTGTGGCAGGTTTACGATATTAATGGGATTGGCCAAACCGCCATGGCCCGAACCGTCAGCGGCCCTCAGCACCAGGTTTGTAGCCGTTTGCGATACGGCGATTGTTCCAGTCCAAACACCTTTGACAAAATTACTTGAGACAGTCGGAGAAACCGGGATTCCATTGGTCGAACCAATGAATACAATGCCAGTATAGTTAGTGAATACGCCATTGGCCGCATCCTGCGCGATAATCTCAACCTGGAACGGCGAGTTTACGAATCTCGGAGATGGAATCGTGTTCCAGGCAAAATGGTCCACGGTCACGATCAATAGGGCATTGGAACTGGTAATCGAACCATAAAGATTCGTTACTGTGACTGAATACGAACCTTCGTTGGCAAATTGGACATTCGTGAGCACAAGCGCGGAATTAGTGCCGCCGGAAATGGAGTTGGTTTCGTTAAACGTCCATTGATAGCTCAAAGGCATTGAGCCTCCGGCTCCAACACTAAAGACTGCGTTATTTGCGGCCGACACCGTCAGGTTGGTCGGCTGCTCCACAATATATGGAGGCTCCGGCTTGCATTTTCCTGCGCTGCCGGCGTTGTAAATGGCGGCAATCTCATTGGAAGAGAGTGCCCGGTTATAAAGGCTCAATTCATCCATCATGCCCGCGTAGGTGTCGCCATCGCCAATAACCTCTCCCGTACGCCGGCCCAGGTTCACCGGATAAGTAGTTTGGGGCGCAAAACTGCCGAAATCGGACGAAGCTGCCGCAACGCCGTTGGTGTAGATTGTCGCTATACCACTTCCCTCATCGTACGTCAGGGCCACG
>DATJTK010000130.1:0-10515 GCA_035503455.1 Candidatus Sulfotelmatobacter sp.
GCGCCCAAGCCAGATTTCCATCCCCGAACGCACGGGGACCTCGGTTAGGCAACCCAATCGATCGAAAAATCGCCCTCGTCGCCCGCCTCCGCACCATTCTTGTCAAAATCAAATCTAACTATGAAATATCCGGGCTAAGACGCGCGCTATCGCGCGGATTCGTCAGTCAGCGGCTGATTCCTTTCCGTGTTACCAGGGGTGGTCGCGCTCCCTGAGTCGCGCTCGACCCCTGGCTACTTTCGTCCGCCCTTCTCAGGGCTTTCAGTTAGAGCCTCGTACCTCGGCTAACACGTAGCGCCCTACTTCGCATCCGCCGATTTAAGATATTTGAACAGGTCTCCATCCGTGGAAAGCACCAGCGTGGTATCATTCGTGGCCACCTGTTCCAGTGTCTGCATGGAGCGCAGGAAATTATACAGTTCCACCGCCTGCGGGGATTGATTATACGCATCCGCGTAAATCTCGGTCGCCTGCGCTTCGGCCTGGCCCTCGATGTCCTGGACTTTTTGATAGGCGGCGGATTTTATCTCCGCCAGGTCACGGTCGCGGTCGCCCAGGATTTTGTCCGCTGCCCCTTCGCCTTCGGAACGAAAACGCGCGGCTATCTGCTCACGCTCGCTAATCATGCGGTCATTGATTTTGTCCGTGACACTGGCCTGATAATTCAATCGCATCAGCCGCACATCCACCAGGTCGATGCCGAATTCCTTAAGCTTGGCCGCTGCATTTGCGGTGATGGTTTGTTCAATCGCGGTGCGGCCAATCGAGATGGGCGGCAACGTGCTCGTGGTGACGTTTTCCTCAGCGTTGGTGTTGTCCGGGTCATAATCCTTTTCGACTTTGCGGTTTTTGTCCGTGCGCACCATTTCGATCAGGTCGTTTTGGGCCACGGCATTGCGCATCTCGCTGCCGGTGATGTCGTCCATGCGCGACAGGGCGCTCCGGGTATCGCGCAACCGGGTAAAGAACAGCAGCGGATCGGTGATGCGCCAGCGGCCGTAGCTGTCCACAATCATATAGAGTTTGTCATGCGTCGGCATTTGGACGGCTTGTCCGTCCCATTCCTGCATCCGCAAATCAAGCAGGTTGACGGTCTCAATCAGGGGCATTTTGAAGTGCAATCCCGGCTGCGTTACCGTGGCGCCCGTTGGTTTTCCGAACTCGGTGATGATGGCCGCGTGCTGTTCAGGCACTGAATACGTGCACATATAGACGCATATCAGGATGAGCAGCACCAGGGCGCTTACGATGGTGGCGACTGTCGTTTTCATTTTGTAAATTTTTTGGTTCGGTAGTGTTTGGTGTACACGCTTTAGCGTGCTCTGGTTATTGCGCCCGGCTTACTGCCCCTGAATTTTCGTGAGCGGCAACAGCGGCAGGACGCGGCTGATGTCGTTGTCGATGATGATTTTATTCCCCATTTTCGGCAGGATGTCGGTCATGGTTTCCAGGTAGAGCCGGCGACGTGTGACGTCCGGGGCCTTGACATATTGCGCGAGAATGTCGTTGAAATAATCCGCGTCGCCTTTTGCTTCGTTGATTCGTTTGGCTGCGTTGCCCTGGGCCACGGAGATCATTTGGTCGGCTTCGCCGTGGGCTTTGGGCACGACGGTGTTGTATTCCCCTTCGGCCTGGTTGATGGCGCTTTGCTTCTCCTGCTGGGCGTTATTGACGTCGTTGAACGCCGCCTGGACCGGTTGTGGCGGGTTGACATTTTTCAGCTGCACAAGGTCGATGGAAATTCCCAGTTCGTATTCCTTCGCCACATCCTTGAGCAGCACCAGGGTTTCGTTTTCGATGTCCTCGCGCCCGTAGGTGATGACCTCGTCAATGGTGCGGTCTCCGATCACTTGCCGCATGACGGCTTCCGAAGCGGCGCGAAGCGTGTCTTCCGGGTCCTGGACGGCAAATAAATATTGTTTGGGGTCGGTAATGCGGTATTGCACCACCCATTCCACTTCCGCTTCATTGAGGTCGCCGGTCACCATTTCCTTGGTTGCATCCGGGTCTGTGTCCCCCTGGCTCGGATTTGCGGCGTCCGGTGTGCTGTAGCCAAATTCCATCTTAAGCTGCCGGCTCACGGGGATAACGGTAACCTTGTCCACGCCCAACGGTATTTTGAAATGAAGGCCGGGATCTTCCGTGGACGTATATCTCCCGAACCGTTGCACAATGGCCTGCGAATCGGCAGGCACAGTGTAGAAGCCGGTAAACATAACGGCCAGGATAATGATGGCGATGGCAGCCAGCACGGCCGCCGAGAATATTTTTCGAAAGGAAAAATTCGCGTTAAACGGTTTGTTAGGTGAATTGGCGTACTTCATGATTACTCCTGTTCTGTTGCCTGTTTTGCTTTTTTCGCTTTGGACATTTGCGGAACGGCCTGTCAGCTTTTTACCTGTTCTTCCTGCATTTTGACGATTTCAGGATTCATAGATGAGATTCCCGCAAAACCTGTTCAGTGACAATTACAATTTATTTGAGTTTTTGGAATCCAGCCATCGATCGCACAGAATTTTTACGAGCTCCAGAAGGAGCGAACGAAAACCCGTTGGATTTGGTTCAATTTCACCAATCCGCAATCCGCAATCCGAAATCTACAATCACTTTACCGTTCCTGCACCGCCTCCTCCGGCGACACGCCATCTTTGCGGCGCGCCGCTTTTGCCTTTTCCATTGCCTCTTTTTGGAGGCGCAGGCAATCCGGACAGATGCCGTGAGTGGTGGGCGTGGAATAGCCTTGCTGCATGAATTCTTCCAGCGGCATCCAGTCGCCGTGATATTCCATGCGCCGGCACCATGAGCACATGCGCAGGAATCCTTCCAGGTATCGGAGCCGTTCCAATATCCGGCGCGTAACGCCGCTCACCAGCAACCACACCGCCAGAACCAGCAGCATGTCCAGCGTGGATTTGCGGAAGACAAAGGCAAACGGGTGATTCGAAAATATCAGGGACGGCAGCTTGAGCAGTTCGTTCAGCCAGCAAATCGTAATAATCGCGAGGAATCCGAGGTGTTGATAAATTAAAATTCTCGTAAGGCGCAAATTCGTTTTCATATGTAAACCGAAGACTGCGCCGCTCCTTCCCCCAAAAGACCAACCAGCCCCCTGCCCGAAAATGCCGCATTTGCCATGCCATTAATTTTACTTCCGGAGACGCGGATTACCGAATTCTTAAATTACCGATTGCCCGAAATGAGATGGAAACCGAGTCGAAAAACTGGACAGCCTCTTAACTGTGGTGGGCAGAGCAACGTGCCAGTGCATCCCAACACCCTATCCATCCAACAATCGAACAGCCGCCAATCCGCAATCCACAATTCCATCACCGTTCCGGCACCGCTTCCGCCGCCTTCCGCGCATCCAAAACCTTCTTCGACGGAACATAATTCGCGATAAAATCGTGGTAAAAATCCCCGAACGTCCCCGCCGCCAGGTGCTCCCGGGCCTCAGCCATGATTTTCAAAAACAAATGCGAGTTATGCACACTCACCATGCGCAGCCCCAGAATTTCGTTCACGTTCAGCAAATGCCGTAGATATGCCCGAGTAAAGCGTTTGCACGCAAAACAGTCGCAAGTTTCGTCAATGGGCCGGAAATCAGCCTTGTAACTCCCGCCCTTGAGCCCAAAAGCGCCGCGCCGCGTAAAGGCAGTGCCGTTGCGGGCCACGCGCGTGGGCAGCACGCAATCAAACATGTCCACGCCGCGCGCAATCAGTTCGAGCATCTGGGCCGGAGTGCCGAGTCCCATCGCATACCGCGCCTTGTGTGCCGGCAGATGCGGAACGGTCAGATCAATCGCTTTGAGCATTTCCACTTCCGGTTCGCCCACGCTCACGCCGCCAATCGCATAGCCGTCGAAATCCATTTCGACCAACGCTTTGGCACATTCCTCGCGAAGGGCAGGATTCGAGCAGCCCTGGACAATGCCAAAGACGTGCTGGCCATCCGCGCGCGGTTGTTCCCGGCATTCACGCGCCCAGCGCACAGTGCGCTCCACGGCATGACGCTGTTCCCGCGCTGGCGCATCGTGCGGCGGACATTCGTCGAACACCATCGCGATGTCCGAGCCGAGTACACGCTGGATTTCCATGGCCTCCTTTGGCCCAAGAAACAGAAGCGACCCGTCAATGTGCGAGCGGAACTCGACCCCATGCGGCTTGATCTTCCGGATTTTGGCGAGACTGAATACTTGAAAACCGCCGCTATCGGTAAGAATCGGCTTTTGCCAGTTCATGAACTGGTGCAACCCGCCCGCCGCGCGAATGATGTCCAGGCCCGGCTTAAGATTGAGGTGATACGTATTGCCCAGGATGATTTGCGTCCCCATTTCATCCAACTCCCGCGGATCCAGCGCCTTCACACTCGCCTGCGTGCCCACGGGCATGAACACCGGCGTGTCAACGACGCCCCGCGCCGCGCGCAGTTTGCCCAGCCGCGCTTTGGTATATGAATCGGTCTTAAGAAGGTCGAACATCCCGGCAATTTACGATTTACGATTTGTTACTTACGAGAAGAATTATTCCGTTTGTCATCCAAAACACAGATTTGAAGCAGCGCTTTCTCTGTCGGACGTGTTTGGAAATACTACAATACCAGGAACCGACCCCTAAGCCTCACAGTTTGATGTTGACAATGCATCATGGTTAGATGTATTCTGGGCCGCGATGAAGAAAACCAACCCCAGTTTTTTGAACGGCGTCCCGGAATTGCTGGTGCTGCGGCTGCTCTCCAAAGAGGAAATGTATGGATACCAAATTGTGGAAGCGATCCGCAGCCAAACGGCAGGCGCCCTGTCCTTTGGCGAAGGCTGCATCTATCCTTACCTGCATTACCTCGAAGCGGAAAAGCAAGTGAGCAGCCGGCGACAGGAGGTGGACGGCCGGAATCGCAATTACTACAAGCTCACTCAACGCGGCCAAAAGCGGCTGCAAACCCTGACGGATGAATGGAATCGCGTGACGAACGGCGTCGCGCTTTTGATGGAGGGAAAATATGCGTGATTTCATGGGGCAATTGCGCGGGCGGCTGCTGAAACTGAGATGCCCAACGGCGCGCATCGAGCGGCTGGTGCATGAACTGGCTGACCATCGTGAGGACTTGAAACAAGCCGGACTGGCGGAGGGCCTGTCCGAGGCGGATGCCGAAGCCCGGGCGGATGCGTCGCTCGGCGACCCGCTCGTTTTGGCGGAACAAACGATGATGTCCGTCCGGCGTTCGACCTGGTGGGGCCGGCATTGCGTCGTCACTTTCGGGCTCCTGCCGATATTGGCCTGTCTGCTTTGGTACCTGATGCTGCTGTGCGAGATGTTGCTGGTCTATGCACTGGGTTACGGTTGCAATCGCGAAAAACTCCATGTTGCCGCCAGCAATCCGGTTACATTGCATCATTTGCTTCTGGCGTTTCGTTTTACGGATTATTTTGGTGTCGTCCTGGTGGCGCTGCTGTTCTTTTGGCTGGCACAACGAACGGCGGTGAAGCTCAGGTGGATGGTCATTTCCTGCGCCATTTGGTCGCTGATGGCCGTCATTTTCTGGGCTGAACTCAAGCCGAACACTATTACCGCAAGTGAAACCGGTTTGACTCTTACCGCAGGCGGAACCCTGAGCACCGATCTGGCCAGTATGCCGTGGTTCAGAGCAACAATCCCGGTCCTGGTCGCCGGCGCCGGCTATGTCATCCAATGCAGGGCGGTTCGACGCCGCCTGCAAAGAGCGACCGCAGGGTAGTCCAAACCACATTTTTGCACATTTCCGCAACCCATGAAAGCAGTCCTGAAATCTTGCCAGTCCGCTGTACTCTTAAGCCTGCTGTTCTTGTGTTCTTGCGCAACGGTCCATCCCCCGCTTCCAGCAGACGTGTCCATGAACCCGGAAGCTGGCCGCGGCGCTCCATTGACGGTGATGGTACGTGTCAACGACAGCAAACCATTGCCGTTCATCATGGACACCGGTGCTGGTATGACTGATTTGGATTCATCCCTGGAACCCCAATTGGGCACGCGTATCGGCAACGCCAGTGTGGCGAACTTCGGCGTTTTGCTTTCGGGCGGTGCTTATCGGCCGCCCAGGCTCTACCTGGGAGATACCCCGCTAGAGACCGGCATTTATGTCGCGACCCTGGATTTCAAACGATGGTTCAAAGACCCGCGTTGTCCGTACATGGGGATCCTTGGCATAGACGTATTGAAACATTATTGCGTTCAACTGGATTTTCAGAGCGGCAAGGTGCGTTTTCTTGACGCCGCGCGCGCAGACAAAAAAGATTGGGGCCGTCCGTTTCATTTGACCTACACTTGGTCCGACTGCATGATCATTGATGAGAATCTCACCGGCGCGAAGGGTGCGCATTCGATGCTCGACACTGGCGACAACGCTGATGGATTTCTGACGCCAAAATTATATCAGCAGTGGACGAATCAGTCCGCGCCGCTGGCCAACGGCGAATTCCGCTCGCCGAATGGCACATTGGGAGGGGAAATGTATCACGACCTTGATTTGGTCGGCCTTCAGAAGAGCCAACTCGATAATCACACCCGATTCAACACGATCGGGCTTCACGTTTTGTCCGAGAACCTGGTCACATTCGATTTTCCCGAGCGGACAATGTATCTCAAACGCACGAGCGATTGGCCGTTGCTGGACAAAGAAACCCAGGCTGCGACAGATTCAGTGGGACAATCCGCGGCGGATTTTTCACACAGCTTGAGGGTAAAAGGTCAGTTGCCCGGCTGGACGACAAATGATGTGCCTGAGAACGGTGTTGCTCATTGGACTCATCAAACCAACGGCCTCGATTTGGTAACACTCGATGAACAAAAGAAAGGCGGGTCCTCCGTCTATCATTATACCTTCACCCGCCAGACCCAAAGCAGTCCCTGGAAATTGGAAAAAGCCTGGCTGACGGATCAGGGTGAGAAAACAATCGAAGAATATCCAGTGCCGTGATTTTCCACGCAGATTTTCTTTTCTCAGAGCGTGTTGCTGGCGCAGATCTATAACGGTCAGCGCCGCCGCCGATACCGTCGCAGCGAATGTCAATTCGCTCTGACCGGCGCTAAACGGAAAGAAGTGTGCTTTGGCTCGCGGGCAGGGATTATTCACAAATACTACAATACTAGGAACCGACCCCTTACCGGAATTACCCGTGCGGATAATAGTGATTTCAAGCGGCGACTCGGGTAAATTTAGGAATGATTGCGGAGCATTCCAGGAATTCGCCCTGTGTTATCGCCTGTCCGCCGCTGGTTTTTATAGCGGCATTGGGAACCGGCTGGTTATTGAATTGGCTGATTCCATTGTTGATGCCCTCGCCCTGGCCCATCGCGGGAGGTGTTTTGATCCTTGTGGGGTTCAGCGTGGGATCATGGGGATATCAAGCATTGCGCCGGGCGGGCACCGCAGTGCGGCCGGATCGCCCGGTCACGACGCTCGTCACGGACGGCCCGTATCGATATACCCGTAATCCGTTGTATATCGGGCTAACAACCATGTATCTGGGGATCGCCCTTTCAACCGGCGTGTTATGGCTCCTGGTCACGCTGCTCCCGGTGCTGGCTGTGATGCATTGGAAAATTGTCAGGCGGGAAGAACAATTCCTGGAAGTGAAATTCGAGGACGCTTACCGCAACTACAAAGCGCGGGTCCGCCGGTGGGTCTAACCGTTCGATCTTAAAAATTGTAAGTTAAACTCAGGAGGACGGAGTGTACATACGTTGGGTCGGTTGTGATGCCCTCGCTCTGTGACCAGTGATGGTCGAGTGAGCCCAAAAAGTCATATCCGAGGCCGACTTCCCAACGGTCGTTGAAGAGATACTTGATTCCGGCCATCGCATGATAGCCAAACGTGCCATCAGTCGAGTTGATGGTCTCTCCCGACGAACTGAATCCCAGGGAACTGAAGACGGCGCCCACACCCGCGCCGCCATAGGCCTGCCAATGGTCGTTGAATGAATGCTTGTAAATGCCGTTCGCCATCACGGGCACCGTCCAAACATCCGGGGCAACTGAGGGCATGAACGAATCGGTGAACTTGGCGGTGTTATAAGCGAAGCCGCCTTGCACTTCTACGGCGATGTTTTGCGTCAGGTTGTAACCCAGACTCAGGTCAAACCTGGGGCCGGTATGGAATTGGAGCGCGCTCCCCTGGAATGCGCTGCCGTGGAATGTCATCTTTTGCATGAAGGCCACTCCCCCATCGACGCTTTCGTAGAAACCAGTCGTGTTGTTGCTCGCCCCTGAATCGGAGCCCATATCTGCCGCCGCCCCCGGCCACGCCGAAACCAGGCCCGCCGCCAACATGATGGATATTTCGCCCCTGTTGGATCGATTTTTCATAGTTTTAAGCCGCTCCTTGTTTTTACGTTCGCGATTATGAACTTTCCGCGAAGGACCAACCGGGCGTGCTGCGGTCGGATTCTCCCGGCTTTTCGCCGTGTGGGACGGTTTCTAAACCAAGTCCCACGCAAGCAAATAGGATAAACCGTCCTTAAACAAATTCCAGTTCCTGTCTTCGCGGCAAAATACCCTTCTCGAAGGCCTTTCCGAGGAAACGCCGGATGCTCTCGCGCCCGCGATCGCCGTAATCCAGCGTCCAATGGTTTACGTACATTCCCACAAACTTGTCGGCCAGGTCGCGGCCCATGTCGCGCGCAAATTGCAGCGCGTGTTGCACGGCTTCCGGTCGATGGTCCAGGCTGTACTGGATGCTCGAAGTGAGAATCCCCGAAATCTTGCGGCGCACCTCGGGCGAAAATTTCTTGTTAATCACGTTCCCGCCCAGCGGCAACGGTAATCCATCGTTTTCTCCATTCCACCATACACCCAGGTCTTCGCACACAACCAGCCCCTCGTTTTTATAAGTCAATTGGCCTTCATGAATGATAAGTCCCACGTCGGCCTGGCCGCTCTTGACCGCGCGAAAGATTTGGTCAAACGGAACGACCACATAATCAAATTCCTTCGCCGGCTTGCCCAGCCACAATTGCAATGCCAAAAACGCGCTCGTCATCGTCCCCGGCACGGCGATCTTTTTCCGCCCCACTTCCTCGCGCGACCATTTCTGTTTTGCCACGAGCATCGGGCCGTAACCGTCGCCCATGCTCGCCCCGGAAGGCAGCAATGCATATTTATCGCTCACATAGGCGTAGGCATGGATGCTCACCGCTGAAATATCCAATTCACCCCGCGTCGCCCGTTCGTTCAGCGTCTGGATGTCCTGCAAAATGTGTTCGAACTGAAAACCGGCCGTGGGAATTTTCTCCTTCGCCAGCCCGTAAAACATGAACGCGTCATCGGGGTCGGGCGAGTGGCCAAGTGTCAACGTAGTCTGCTGCATCGGTGAAAGTTAAAGGAAGCTATTTTTTCTGCAACAATTCCCGCTGCCAATTCATCAGCGAGGGCGCGTAGTTTTCCCAGTCCCGCGCCAAATCGCCCAGGACTGGACGGCTCGCGATCAGCGCCGGATCAATCCCCAATTCCTGCGCATGCGCATCCCGGATTTTTTCCAATTCACGGTATCGCCGAAATTCCGCGTCCGACGGCCGCTGAAAATGATGCCGCAAAATTTCCGGTTGCGCCGTATCCGGAACGGCCAGGCCCGTCGTAACCGCTTCCAACAAACCCGTCCGCCGCCGTGGCGACATTTGGCGCGGCAATATTGCCTCGACCGAATGTTTCACCGATGCCACCGCTGCGAGGTCCACCAGCTTCTCGTGATTGAAAATAAAAAACGGCGGACGATTTGCGCGAATGGCTTCACGTTCGCGCCAGCGCCACAACTCGCGCAGGACGGCCAGGCCCACCCGGCTTAGCTTTGCGCTTCCCTTCACGCGCCACATCAGATCCAAATCAATCACTTGCGGCTTCGCGCACTGATCGATCAACCGTGCACAGGATTCCTGGTGCCATTCAAGCCGTCCCTTTGCGGCCAGCTCAGAGCGCAACTTGTCCGCCAGCGGCTTTAAATGATGCGTGTCGGCCCGCGCATATTTTTCCATCCGCTCCGTCAACGGCCTCTGCGCCCAATTCGCCTTTTGCGATCCCTTGTCCAATTTGACACCCAAAAATTTTTCCACCAGCGCGCTCAAGCCAAACTGCCGCTCGCCGAGCAACCGCCCGGCGAGCATCGTGTCAAAAATGGCCGAAGGAACAAATTCATGATGTTTCTCCAGGAGCCGCAAATCGTAATCGGCGCCGTGCATGATGAGTTCGTGCGCGTTCAGGGCGTCCAGCAGGGGATTTAAATTGATTTTTGAGAGGGGATCCAGCAATCGGTCGCTGCCCTCAATGCTGATTTGGATCAGGCACACCTTTTCAGGATAGGCGTGCAGGCTGTCCGCCTCGGTGTCCAGCGACACCCAGGCGGCGGCGCGCAATTCCGGCAAAAACGCAGCCAGTTTTTCCTCTGTATCTATCACGTTGCAGTTACTACAAACCCAAGTTCATCCAGGCAAGCTGAGGGTCTTTTAACATAATTCGTCCCGAATTGCCAGCCCCCAAATTATCAAACCATC
>DATJTK010000131.1:0-57057 GCA_035503455.1 Candidatus Sulfotelmatobacter sp.
GCGCCCAAGCCAGATTTCCATCCCCGAACGCACGGGGACCTCGGTTAGGCAACCCAATCGATCGAAAAATCGCCCTCGTCGCCCGCCTCCGCACCATTCTTGTCAAAATCAAATCTAACTATGAAATATCCGGGCTAAGGGCTGAAGGCCCGTTTCATCAATCAGAACCGAGCCGGGCGTGCGGGGTTAATTTTCCATTTATAGACCGCGCCGTTGGCGCTTGTTCCCTGGTCGACTCGGACCTGGGGCGCTGCCCCAGGCTGGTATGAAAGGCGCCGTTGGCGCTGAGACGGGTCGAGTGGCTGATCGGATTCGTGCTTGCCTCAGGCTGGTATAGGTCGGGCCGTTGGCCCATAATTTCGCCGATGGTTTTGCCCTATAAAGTCGCCACGCTCCTTTACTGCTTCAATGAGCGCGATGACGTCCTCTTATTGGAACGGTCCCAGGAGCCCAATCGTGGATTTTGGAGTCCGTGTGGCGGGAAACTGAAGATGGAGATCGGCGAATCGCCTTACGCTTGCGCCTGTCGAGAGGCGCAGGAGGAGATTTGTGTGACGCTTTCGCCGTCTAACTTGCATCTGGCTGGAATGGTGAGTGAGCACGGTTACCAGGGCCGCACGCATTGGCTGATGTTCCTGTTTGAGGTGAAGAAGAAACTCACGACGCTGCCAAAGGAATGCCATGAGGGGCGGTTTCAATTTTTTTCACGCGCGGAAATTGATTCGATCAAAATCCCGCAAACGGACCGGGAACAAATCTGGCCGTGGTTTTGGAAATATCGCGGCGGTTTCTTTTCGGCGCATTGCCATTGCCATCCGGATGGACGGAACGATTGGACGTTGGAAGAGGTGCGGGGGTTGGATTGATGGATTGATGGATTATTGGATTAGTGATGAAACGCGGCAGGGCAATGTGGGGAATCGAGGACGAGGACGAGGACGAGGACGATTTCCCTATTGCCCGAGGCGGCCCTGTTTTACATTTCGCTGTATGGACGAGCCGATTATAGATCTGCACAGCGATGATTTTTTTATGGGGGAAGCTCTGCGCCAGGCGGCGCGCGCATACGAAGCGGAGGAAACGCCGGTCGGCACTGTCATTGTGCGGGAGGGCCGCATTATTGCGCGCGCCTTTAACCAGGTGGAACTGCTCAAGGACGCCACGGCGCATGCCGAAATGCTCGCCCTCACGCAGGCGCAGGGGGCCGTTGGCGATTGGCGGCTGACGGATTGTTCGCTTTACGTCACCAAGGAGCCTTGTCCGATGTGCGCCGGCGCCATCGTTCACACGCGAATTGCGCGGGTGATTTTTGGCGCCAGTGATCCAAAAGGCGGCGCTGCCGGCAGCGCGATGAATCTGCTGCAGTTTCCTACGCTCAACCATCGTTGTACGATTACCAGCGGTGTGCGCGAACCCGAATGCCGCGCTTTGTTGAAGAACTTTTTTGCCGAACAACGGGCGAAAAAATGAGAACGGAAAAAAACATCGAACATCGAACATCGAATTCGGCGCAGTGAGATTCATGGGCCAACGGCCCAATTTATACCAGCCTGGGCAACGCCCCAGGTTCTGATCCGCCAAAAAATAAGCGCCAACGGCGCGACCTATTAACCGCGATGAAATAGCGCGTGAATTCGGCCATGAATTGGTGAAACGGGCCTTCAGCCCTTGATGTATTTGGTGGCGTGTTCCCTGGGGCGTTGCCCCAGGCTGGTATGGAAAGCGCCGTTGGCGCAATGGCTGCCCTCCGTCCGCTAGTGTTTTTCCGTCAAAAAAGCCACGACTCGCTGAAGGAATTCCTCGGGAGCGTCCGCGTGGACCCAGTGGTTTGCCGCGGCAATCGTTTCTATTCTTGCCTGTGGAAAAAGTTTGCGGATTTGGGGCACATCCTCTTCCAGGAGGAAATGGGACTTTCCACCGCGCAAAAAGAGGGCAGGTCCGTTGAATGGCGGCGCCGGCGCGATGGCATCGCAAATTTGCGGATAATTTTGGTAGATGAGGTCCAATGGAATTCTCCATTCAAAACGGGGCGTTGCGCCGGGTGAATCTGTTGACTTGAGATTTTTAAGAAGGAACCGGCGCACCGTCAAATCGGGAATTTCGGGCGCGAGCACTTCTTCCATCTCCCGTCGTGACTGAAATTGGGCCAGGTCGAGCGCGAGCAGCGCCTTGAAAATTTTTTCGTGTTCAAACGGCCGCTCGCGTGGCGCGATGTCCACCACGACGAGCTTTTCCACCCGTGCCGGGTAATCGAGCGCGAATTGCATGGCGGTTTTGCCACCCATGGAATGACCGAGGACGATGGCACGATCGAGTTGTTGCGCGTCGAGAAATTCGGCCAGGTCCGCGGCCATGAGCGGGTAATCCATCTCTCTGCTATGGGGGGAGAGCCCGTGGTTGCGCGAATCCACGAGAAAGAGATGAAATATCGCGGCGAGTTTTGGAGCGACGCCAAGCCAATTGTCCAGGGAACCGAACAGGCCGTGCAACATGACAAGCGGCCGGCCCCGGCCCAATTGCTTGAAATGAAGCTGCATGGTTGTTACAAAAAAGGAAGGCCGCGCACTTGCGCGGCCTTGCGATCCATTAATCAACAATTACTTCACGCCGGCCAAATAGCCGAAGCGTTTGCGGAATTCCGCCGGCTGCATGGAAACGACGCCCGCAAGTTTGGCCAGTTTCCGTTCGTCTTCGAAATCATCGCGCTCCAAACGGATCATGTAGGCGCAGGCGCATTCGTAGGCTTCGCCGGCCACGTTGACCTTGCGGTTTTGCATGCGGCCCGTCTTTGGATCGAGCATTTTTTCAAATGGCAGCGGAATCATCTTGCCGTCCACGAAGCTGATGATGGCGCCGTATTTTTCGGATTCGGGCGAAAGCAGGAATTTGACCGCGCCGTAGCCGAGGTCGCGCGTGTATTCGGCGTCAAAGGGAATCGGGTCGGCGCAACGCAGTTCGTAGCCGAGGTCTTTGTCAATGAAGGTCATTTTGATGCCGAGCGTTTCAAGGCGCGCGGCCAAAAGCTCTTTCATGAGACGGCCGAACTCGATTTCTCCGAGGCGAAGATGGCCGTGATCATCGCGGATGACTTTGCCGAAGCGGTCGAGTTGTCCGCCGGGCACGGCCTTGACCAGGCCTTGTTCGCCCATGGATTCAATGAGGCCCTCGGCGAGGACGACGACGCCGTAATGGAGGCCGTCCGCGCGGCGTTTAATGATGGAGCCGATGATAATGTCGCAAACTTCATCCACTGTGACCTGGCGGCCTTGAAATTCCTCAGGAATGACGCAAAGCGTGGCTGCGGCAGCCTTGGCGATGCCGAGCGCCAGGTGACCGGCGGCGCGTCCCATGCTGATGATGACGTACCACCGCGACGTCGTGCGCGCGTCTTCGGCGAGGTTGCGGACGATTTGCACGCCATATTGGCGGGCGGTTTCGAATCCGAATGTCGGGGTGGCGCCGGGAAGAGGCAAATCGTTGTCAATGGTTTTGGGCACGTGGGCAACACGGATTTTGCCGCCGCTGCGGCGGGCAACGTGGCTGGCAGAGAAGCCGGTATCATCGCCACCGATGGTGACAAGGGCGGTAATGCCCATTTCCTCGAAAACCTGGAAGAGGTTTTTCATGGCCTCTTCGGATTTTGTGGGGTTTGTCCGGGACGTGCCCAGGATGGAACCGCCGCGCAGGGCGATGCCGGTGACGTCCCGGATGGCCAGCGGCTTGCTATGCTGCGCTTCGCCCGCGGCCAGCCACTTAAAGCCGTCGCGAAAACCAATGACTTCAAATCCGTTGTTAACGCCTTCGATGGTGGCCGCGGCAATGACACCGTTGATGCCTGGCGCGGGACCCCCGCCGACCAAAATTCCCATTCTTCCTCTGCTCATGTGATGATGTGTAATGTTTAAAGACTACGGCGGAATAAGATATGGGAATAGCGGGCAGATTCAAGAACCGTTTTTGTAACCGTTGAATCGTTGAAGTGTGAAGCGTTGAAGCGGAGCGAACCAGGCCCGTGGAATTTATGATTTACGATTTACGGATGTCAGTTCCATGACAAATTTTCAGGCATTTGGGAGAGCAATTTATTGCGCCAGCCGCCTTTGGCCTGGAGAATTTTTTTCCAAAGATTTTCCGGCTGGGTCTCAAATACCAGGTCAAGCGAAGCCGGATACGTAAGCCAGGACTTTCGTTTCATTTCGTCTTCCAACTGGCCCGGAGACCATCCGGCGTAACCCGCAAACATTTTCACTTTTTTTCCCACGGAAAATGATTCGCCGATTTCCACCAAATCGTCCAGGGAATGGCCCAGGTTCAGATTTGGAAAGACATTGGCGTCGGGGATGAAATTGTCCGAATGCAGAAAGCTCAACGCGCCGGGCTGTACGGGGCCGCCCAAATAAAGCTGGGCATCCTTGAGGGCCTCGGGCAGGTCAGCGACAATGACATCGCCTACCTTGCTGCCGGTAGCGCGGTTTAATACCAGGCCAAAAGCGCCTTCGGCGTCGTGCTGACAAACGAGGATGACCGTCCGCTGAAAAAACGAGCCGATTAACTGTCCGCTGTCCAGCAGCAACTGGCCTTTCAAAAACTTCAGCTTTAGCGATTCCGGCATAGTCCGCGCCTCAATTTTGCTCATAACCGGAGTTTTGGCAACTGTGCGGAATGCTTTTTTTGGGTCTATTGACGTCGGTTTTGGGCCATGGGGCGAGCGCCAGTCGTTAAAAAGTTGAAACTCTGTCATGACTTCGGACTCTGGACTATAGGTCAAAAGAGCAACTGATTTGCCTGCAACTGCAATTGCTCTTTCTTGCCTGAATCCATATTCTGAATCTGCACGGCAGTTTTGGTAATGCCCAGGCAACGAATTGTCACTTCCGACTGGCCGACGGGCACTTGATATTCGTCTCCGGCAAAAAATGAGCGCCCATTGATGATGGCGGACGGGGTGCCACTCCACATGATGCCTTGAAGCTGCAAAGTTGACGGAGTAGGCGGCGGCGCCGAGCCAACGGCTTTTCGTGCGACAAAGGTCGCGACGGCGGCGTCCACGGGCATTTTGATATCGCGGACCTCGTCCAAATGGCCCTCTTCGAGGCGGCCAGTCACGCCGTATTGCATCCAATCCAGGATTTCGTCAAAGCCGTACTGCTGTTCCGCCTCGATGAATAACTGCACCTGGCCGCGCGTGTAGGCGTTGGCAAGAACGCGCTGTTTTTCACCCTCCTCGCCCATGGCGTCCATGAGCAAATAACCCATCATCTCGCAGAAGCCTTCTTCGGCGTCGCGGGCAATTCGCGCGTGGCGTTCAGGCTGGACATTTTCGCCCACCCACGCGTGTGATAACTCGTGCGCGCATACTTCCTCAAGTTGCGACATGGGTTGTCCGGTGAGCAGGGAAATTTCATAGCGTTTGACGCCGTTGGCGGTGACGGGTTGGGTCACGCCGAGAACATCGGGGCTTTCAAAGGAATTGCCGACCAGTTGGAACATGGAATCGACGTCCACACGATCAATGACTGAGACATCCACGTTGGTGGGAAAGGAGGTGAACCGGGCTTCCAAACGGTCCAGATAGTCGTGCACCTGCCCAAAGATGCGCTGGACACTATCAACGTCCATCACGGCGTCTTTAGCATCGCGGGTGCAGAGCCAGCGGCCATCGGACAAATGCAGGCCGTCCTTTGCCGGAAGGCTGCAGATAAAGCAGGGGGGCAATTGAATGCAGCTTGAGCAGACTTTGACCTGTTGACGAGTGACATCGTCAGTCATCAAATAGATTTTGCCTTCGATAGGCAGGCCGCAGATGCCGCAATCATCGGCGCCCGCGGCGAAGGCAAAGCAGACGAGCGCGATGATCGCGAACCGAGTTTTGAATTGGCGTTGTACCGGCATGACTGTTACAGAAAATCACTTCGGAAACAGCCTGTTTCATGCCAAAATGATCACGTGAAATTCAGGTATTCTAAATTCGTTTCCGCTGTATCACTTATGTGGCTGGCGCTTATGTATCCGCTACGCACAGTTGGCCAGTCTACAGCCGATGTTCCTTCCCTGGATGAATTGACCGGGAATTGGCAAGTTGCTTCGAATCTGCTTTCGCTGCCCGCCTTGAATAATTCCCTGGGTTCAGGCAAAGCCACGTGGGACGCGGTGGGAATCGGCAGCCTAAGTTTCCCTCCGATCACGATGACTGGTGACACGGGTTCTCTTCTCATCGACGGCCAGGCGCCATCGTTGGAGCAAACGCGCTGGTTTGCGTACCAGGTGTTGCGCCGGGCGACCGCTGGCAGCCTGGGCATCGAAACGACTGTCCGAATGCCTTATGACAAACGCGGCCTGTTGTTTCATATCGTTCTGACGAACAACGGAGCCGACACCCGGACTTTTGAATTAAAAATCAATCTGTCTGCGGCCACGTCGCGGCATGAACGCTGGGGCTGGGGCGTTCCCCGGCCCAAGAATGCAGCGGCGCAATTTTCCGTGACGGCGCGGCGCGGCAAACAGTTGTTGTTGAGTGATCCGCAGGACCGGCTTGCCAACTGTTTCAGTTTCGAACAAAAGCCGGATGAGTTATCGGGCCGGGAGCATTTTGCCCTCTGGCGTCTGGCCCTAAAATCGGGCGCGAGCGCCACAATCAATTACGCGTTGGCCGTCGGTGAGGACGACAAAACGGTTGAAGATTTGGCGGCAAAATGGGCGAACCATTTTGACGCGTCTTTTGACCGGGTTGCGACGGACTGGCAGGAGCGGTTTGACGCGATGTTTACGCCAAATAATCATTATTTCTCCGGCAACTTGCCGACGCTGACGACGCCGGATGAGAAGGTTCGCCGCATGTATTATATGAGCGCGGTTTCGCTGTTGAGTGTTTTGCGTACTGGCTTTCCCGTCGCGCCGCGGGTTTATGTGAGCAATACGCCTGAAAGCAATTGTACCATGATGTATTTCTGGGACACGCGCGAATGGGCCACCGTGTTCGCGCTTTTAGATCCTGTCACGCTCAAGAATTGCCTTCGTTCATGGCTGGCACGCGGCATCTACAACGGTTATGCCGAGGAATATTTGACGGGAACCCTGCAAGGTCCGTGGTATAGCGCCAACGATTACTCGGTTTTTATCCTGCTCAACGATTATCTGAACGTGACTGGAGATAAGTCTTTTCTTTCGGAAAATATCGGCGGCAAAACGGTGCTGGAGCACATGGACGCCATCGCCACGCACTGGGAATCGCTGGTCAAACCGGGGCAAACTCTGGCTGACTACGGCGGCAAAGCCAACCTGCTGGAATGCGTGCCGACCTATATCAATGAAGTGGCATCGTTCAATGCCGCGAATGTCTGGATGATGCGGCGTGTGGCTGACATAGAGGAAGCGGAGGGGAACCTGGCGCGCGCCGCTGAATTGCGCGCGAAAGCGAGCCGGTTGCTCCCGGCGGTGCTGGCGCTTTACGAACCCGGCCAGGGTGTTTGGGGCGCACTGCACGACGACGGTTCACGCGTGCAGGTCCGCCATGTTTTTGATTTTGCAACCATTGGACTGACGATTCCGGACGATTTGACGCTGAAAATGCGCGGCGAGATGACCGATTTTGTGGAGCGCGAATTATTGACCGATCACTGGATGCGCGCGCAATCGCTCAGCGATATTGCGGCGGCTGTATCAAACCGGCCCGATCACGGCCCAATGGGCGCGTTCTGCGCGTGGCCGGCGGAAACAGCCGCTGCGTTTTGCGAGTTTGGCGAGTTTGACAAGGCGCTGGACGTTTTCCATCGCTGCGTGGGCGTGACGTACGAAGGGCCGTTCTCGCAATCGCGTGAACTATCCAGTCGCGAGCCTGACGCCATAGCGCGCATCACCAGCCGCGGCGGCAGCCCCAACAGTCATCAAACCTACAACGCAAGCAACGGCGGTTCCTTCGCTGAAACCGTCATTCGTGGACTATTCGGTTATCAGCCCGATTTTTTGCGGAGCGGCTTGCCGGTGGATCCACGTCCACGCGATTTTCATGGGCAATTGCTCAATGTGCGCCTCGACCGCTGCTTGATGAATTTGCAGGAATGACGAAGCGGTGTAAGATGATGTTTCGGGCGGCGACGGTTGGCTTTACTTGATCTGTCCGGACGAAAATCTCTGCGTACCCCTTAGAGCAAGCCAACCTCTCGTTCAATGATGAGGATGTCCAATTGGCGAAATTCCTGTTTCAAGTGTTCCTTGAGGTTGCTCAAGAATTCGCGCGAACCGGATGAGTCCTGGCTGATGACCCGGTAAATCACAATCTCGTCCCGGTAAGTCATATCACCGAATTTCCAAAAGCCTTCGTTGGCCTGCGGAAAGTATGTCAGTCCATCAAACCGCTCCAGCAACCGTTTCTGAAGGTCCTGAAATTTGGATGCTTTAATCGGGGAGGCGTCGTTGTAAAAAAGCGGGACGAAAACGTCATACTCTTTCACCCGCGACCTCCTCCAATGACGGAGCCGCCTCGCGGCTTAATTGTGTGAAATGGATGCCGGCATTGTGAAGCCGTTCCACAACATTTTCTTCCAGTACGTAGGTGCGGCCAGCCAGGATCATTCCCGGGGAATGCCGCAGGAGGATGGGTAATGCTTTTGCTTCCTCTTGGTTGCTTAACTGAATGATCACTTTCATAATTTTCTCAGAATCCTTTAAACAATACCACGGAATTGGCGTTTTGGGCAAGTTGCCAAAAGTTTGCGCCTTGACGACCGGCTGCTGAATCTTCAGGAATGAGGTCTCTTCGAGATTTTCTCCCAGAATTTGGCGAGTTCGTCAGGGCCGAAGTCGGCGAGGATTTTTCCATCTACATCGATTACCGGGCAAAGCGTTTGACCACTCAGGCGGACCATTTCCGCATTTGCTTTCGCGTCGGAAATGACGTCGAATGTTTCGTAGGAAATGCCATGCTCATCAAGCCAATCTATGGCGTCATCGCACCACGGGCAATAGGGCTTGATGAAGAGGCGGATTTTCATGTTGTCGTTAAAACGTTGAAACGTTGAAACGGTTCTTCGGTCATGGACCGACTGAAGGCCGTCTCAACGTTTTAAGGATTTAACATTTCGACGTGCTTTAGCTCGTCACAGCATCCGCCGGCGCGGCCTTTTGATGGAACGTGAGCTTGTCACCTTCGCGGGTCACCACAATCGGCTCGTTTTCATGCAGGCCGCCTTTGAGAATTTCTTCCGCCAGCGGGTCTTCGAGAAAACGCTCGACGGCCCGGCGCATAGGACGCGCGCCGAAATCGGGGTTGTAGCCCTTCTCGACGAGGAATTCCTTCGCCGTTTCATCCAATTCCACCTTGATGTTTTTGTGACGCAATCGCACCAGGACCTTTTCGATTTCGAGATTCAAAATCCGGATGAGGTCTTCCTTTGTAAATGAGCGGAAGACGATCACATCGTCCAGGCGGTTCAAAAACTCAGGCCGGAACGTGCGCTTCGACTCGTCGAGGATGCGCTCGCGCATTTTCTCGTAGCTGGCCTCGTCGGTGATGGGTGAGAAGCCCATCGTGCTTTGGCGCTTGATCGTGTCCGAACCCACGTTTGAAGTCATTAGGATGATCGTGTTGCGGAAATTGACGACACGTCCGACGTTGTCTGTCAATTTTCCTTCTTCAAGAATTTGCAACAGAATGTTCCAGACATCCGGATGGGCCTTTTCCACTTCGTCAAAGAGCACCACCGAATATGGATTGCGCCGGACTTTTTCGGTCAATTGACCGCCTTCCTCGTAACCCACATAACCGGGCGGCGAACCGATGAGGCGCGACACGTTGAATTTCTCCATGTATTCGCTCATGTCCAAATGGATGAGGGACTTGCCATCGCCAAACATTTGTTCAGCGAGCGTCTTGGCGAGCAAGGTCTTGCCCACGCCGGTCGGACCAAGCAACAGAAACGTTCCAATCGGGCGTTTTGGATCTTTGAAGTCCGCGCGTGAGCGGCGCAATGCCTTGCAGATGGCTGAAACCGCCTCGCGCTGGCCGATAACGGTTTTCTCCATTTCGGCTTCCACGTTGAGCAAGCGCGCGGCTTCGTCCTGGCCCATCCGCTTGAGCGGCACGCCAGTCCATTTTGAAACCACGTGCAAAATGTCTTCTTCGTTCACCTGCACGCGCTTTTCCTCGCGGTGCGTGCGCCATTCGCGCAGGAGGTTCTCCAGCTTTTCCTTCGCCTGTTTTTCCTTGTCGCGCATGGCGGCGGCGCCTTCAAAATCCTGGTTCTTGATGGCCCGTTCTTTTTGCGTTTTGATTTCTTCAATCTCCGTTTCAAGCGCCTTGGATTCAGGCGGACGGGTCATGGTGCCGATGCGCGCGCGCGAACCGGCTTCGTCCAGAACGTCAATCGCCTTGTCCGGCAAAAACCGGTCGGTGATATAACGGTCCGACAGCTTCACGGCAGCGGCTACGGCGTCATCCGTAAATTCGGCCTTATGATGTTCTTCGTATTTGTGGCGCAGGCCTTTCAGGATTTCGATGGCGTCGTCAATGGACGGGGCCTCAACTTTGACGGCCTGGAAACGGCGTTCGAGCGCGGCGTCTTTTTCGATGTACTTGCGATACTCGTTGAGCGTCGTGGCGCCGATGCACTGCATCTCGCCGCGTGACAGGGCGGGTTTGATGATATTGCTCGCGTCCATCGTGCCTTCGGCTGAACCGGCGCCGACGATCGTGTGCAACTCGTCAATGAAGAGAATGACGTTTTTAGCGCGGCGGATTTCGTCCATGACCGCCTTGATGCGCTCTTCAAACTGTCCGCGATATTTAGTGCCGGCCACCATCAGCGCGAGGTCCAGGGTGATGACGCGCTTGTTGAGCAAAATTTCAGGCACATTGCCCCGGGCAATTTCCTGCGCCAGACCTTCGACAATGGCGGTTTTGCCAACGCCCGCTTCACCGAGCAGCACGGGATTGTTTTTCGTGCGGCGGCAGAGAATCTGGATGACGCGTTCGATTTCATTCTTGCGGCCAATGACCGGATCCATCTCGCCCTTGCGGGCGATTTCAGTCAGGTCACGGCCAAAAGCCTTGAGCGCGGGTGTTTTGACTTCGCCCTTCTTTTCCTGCTGCTGCGGTTTTTCGCCCGCAGGAATGGACGATTCCTCGTTTCCGAAATTCGGGTCCAATTCTTTCAACACCCGCTGGCGCGCTTCTTCGATGTCCACGTCGAGGTTTCGGAGGACTTGCGCGGCGATACCGTCGCCTTCGCGCAGAAGGCCCAGCAACAGGTGTTCAGTGCCGATATACGTGTGATTAAGATTTTTTGCTTCGCGCCGGGCCAAATCCAGGACCTTTTTCACGCGGGGCGTATAGGGAATATTCCCGATCATTTTCTGGTCGGGACCGGTGCCCGTCTGTTTTTCCACTTCCATGCGGACGGTTTCCAGGTCAATACCCATGCCCTGGAGGACATTGACGGCGACGCCCTGTCCCAATTTGATCAGGCCGAGCAAAAGATGCTCGGTGCCTAAATAATTGTGATTGAAGCGGTCTGCTTCCTTGCGCGCCAGTGCCAGCACTTGCTGGGCGCGCGGGGTAAAGTTGCTCATTGACTCATCACTCATGACATTATATTCCTACGAAACATTGATTTTGTCCAGCCTCAGTTAAACCTGTATGCGGACATTCAATGCCGGTAATGGAAGTTCGACCCCAATTATTTTTCTGCCGTTCAAAAGATGTTGAAGCGGCCATGGAATCAATCGAATTCCATCGATGATTTCCGAAAAGCAGAAGCAATGCCATCTCCTGGCAGAACGCCGCGATTAGAGTTCAATCCTTTTCATCGTCATCGGGAATTTCATTTGACGGAAATGACAGTCCGAAAACAACAAATCCGGCCAGGGCCAACACGAGCGACAAACGTAAATCCCGGTTTGAAACCGACCCGCCTTTGGAACCCCAGCCGAACTCAATGTCCCCATTTCCAAACGCGTAAAACCCACGGATATAAGCCCACAAAGCCAGCAAAACCAGAACAATGCCAAGAATTCGAAGACAAATGCGTTGCCACTTTGGCCAGGGTAATTTCGGCTTTTTAGGATGTTGGTACTGACTCAAAACGTTTTTAGGCTCAACCGGAGCCAATGGTATGTCAATCCGGGCTAAACCAGAGCGCTATAAACGTTGCACCCGGTATGGCCGGTGTGAAAAGTGAAAGTACCCATGCGCGCCAACCGCCGCGAGGACCAAAAATGCCCCTGTAAGAATCACGAAAGCGATAGAGATGAGCCGGCCTTCGCAAAAACGCCTGGAAATGCCGCCTTTTGGAAATCCAAATCGCAGCCAAAAGCCCTCCTCTGCATCCAAATAGCGCAGCCATAGAGACCTGCGCCAAATGAGAATATAGGAAACGGCGGCGCACGCTGCGCAGCCGATCACAGAAGTCCAGAACATCCGGCAAAATTCCAGTAGCACAGGGTTCGTATGCATGTTTTAGCGGACACGACAGCACGATTCTTGCCAGCGCCGGAACCATTGCAATTTCAAGCTCCTGGCGGGGAGCGGAACGTACGCGGTACAACGGCTGACCGCTTGTTGCGCCGCTGCACGCGGCGCTACACGGCGCAGCGCGCCGTGTTCCACCACGTTCGGTTCTTGGAAAGCAATGCACCTTACTGCGTCGTCGGATGCAACAGGTTCAGCGCATGCTGATAGGTATCCAACGATTTCGCCTTTTGTGCGGCGTCGGCTGACGTGGCTGGATTGGCAGGGTCGCTGCTTTGTTGCCGGATAGTTGCGGCGATCAAACTCCTTTGCACGTCATTCAACGGCGTTTGAAGCGATTGATCATCCGTTCCCACGACACATTGCGCCGTGATATTCGGCCAGTTCACGTTTTTGTTTTGGTCATCGAGAGTCAGGACACGATCCAAAGTAGGCGCTTGCCGAATCCTCGGACTCGGCAGGAACGGATTTTTCGGGTCCGATGCCAGTGAAAGCCAGTCCCGCAGCGTGGCCAATATCGAAGTGTGATCGTACGGCGGTTCGCCCGGTGACGAGCGGAAGACCGTGCCGGGTTGGACATAGGAGGAAATGACAATCGCCGGCACGCGCACGCCAAACCGGCTAAAGTCAAAACTGCCGTCGCGCGATTGGGGCCAGGGTTGGGGCGCTGCCGCGCCGGATGGCGGCGGCACATGGTCATAGCATCCGCCATGCTCGTCGAAGAGGATGACGAGCAGGATATTATCGCGATACGGAGAATTGCGAATGGATTGATATACGTCCGCCAGAAATTGCTCTCCGCGGCAGACATTGTGCGGCGGATGGTAATCGTTTGGATAATCAATCGTAAGCAGTCCCAGTTCAGGCATAAAACGGGGCTCCAAAAATGAATACGAAGGGAGCCGGGCGGACAGAGGCGAAGTCGAACTCGCCTGGCAGAGATTCTGAAAGACGTCGTAGCGGAAAAAGTGGTCCTGCACGCCATCCAACTGGCCAAAGAACTGGGCCAGAGTCAGTGATGGAATCAGCGTGGTGTTATGGAACACGCCCCAGGATTTTCCCTGGCTTTGGAGCACGTTAAAAATCGTTGGAATATCGTAAAGCTCGTAATTGTCATTGTTGATGTGACCGTCGGAAGAACCGGTATGGACGAATGCCCGGTTCGGCCACGTCTGCGTGGGCACGGAAGCAAACCAGCGGTCGGATACCGCGAAACTCCGCGCCAGTTGATTGATGACATTCGCTGTTTGGGGATCAAAGCTCTGCATGATTTGGCCGGCATTTGCCGCGCCTGCGGTTGTCGTCGCATAATCCGCCAGGAACCCGCTCATGTCCGGCACTGCGTCGGGTGCTGGCGTGCTTGTGCCGAATAGCTGCGCCGTAACATGAACAAATATTTCCTGCGGATCGGGAGTGGGAACCACGGCAGGATTGTTGGCCGGCGGCCAGTTGGTGGGCGGATGCGTGGCAGAAACAGTTTGGCCGTTCAGAATGTTGGAATAGTTGCCGGCGGAGAGGCCGTCGAAAGTCGGCGGTTGTTGGTTCGGGATATTGACGGAGGGCGGGTCGTTCTCGTTATCGTATAGCCAGCCCAATAGACTATCGAAAGACCGGTTCTCCATCATGACCACGACGATATGTTCGATGTTTTGCAGGCTCATAGTGATATCCGCTTGGTTTTTGTTTCAGCCAATTCTCCTGTTCCTGACAATGAATTGTCTCGAAGACTCGGAACATGATGATTCATCTCCCGAAATGCCGCAAGGTCCTGGAGTGTCCCGGCGTGTCTGGATGATTATTGCGTATTTCTCACCGCTTCGACGTGCCAATCGAAAAAGACTTGATTGCGCACGCTGCCATGGGCTGGAGTCACCGGCAGATAGGGATAATAGTAGGCGGCAGAAAAGCCGTTTTCCTGGTCCACATCGGTGAGCGCCCAGGAGGTCGATGGGCTGGCGATTTGCTGCAGGCGCTTGGGAGCTTCGTCCGAATTCTCATCAAATGGCGGTTGTGTGTAAGGATACCCAAACGGCCTGGTCAGCACGCCTGAGTCAATGTTGGTGACCTGATCTTTGGCCATATAGCTCAACGGAACATAATTTGACATGAGCGGCGTTCCCGGGGCGGCTGCTGTCCAATGGCGCGCTGCCGAAGGGCATCGGGCCTGCAAAGCGTCCTGTGGCGTGGCTTGTGCCGCGGCCAGACCCATGTCGGTGGCCATGTAATACGGCAGCCGTGTAGAATCCTGATTGTCATATTCCTCGTAAAAACCCAGCCAGACCGGGCCCGGCAACTGGTCGCCATGATCGTCCGCAAACATTTCAATGCCCAAGCCGCATTGCTTCAAATTATTGAGACATTGGGTGCGGTAAGCCCTTTCCTGGGCCGCACTTAGCACCGGCAACAATATTGCCGCCAAAATGGCAATGACAGCGATGACCACCAGCAATTCGAGGACGGTGAACGCCCCCTTGCGGCAGGACAAATCTCCCGTGCCATGAGCGTCGCCGAAACCGCCATGCTTTTGGGGCATCATATATTCTTTTACTTCCTTTACTTAGCCGATTCTCAGCAAAAGGTTGCAAAAATTCGTGGATTTTATCGTCGTCTCCGCAACCTAATGATATGTGTCCGCCCAATGGTCAAAGGTGACAATAATTTTGGAAAGATTGGTGCGGATAGCAGGACTTGAACCTGCACGGGTTGCCCCACTACCACCTCAAAGTAGCGTGTCTGCCAATTCCACCATATCCGCGCCATACAAAGCATAAGAAATCTTCCGGCAAAGGCAAGGCGAATTGCGGCAGCACAGAAATTCAAACATCGAACATTCAACATCCAACATCGAACGCCGAATGGCCGTCATCGCGCGCTCGAATTCGATGTTGGGCGTTCGATGTTCGATGTTCGATGTTTGAATTATTGAAAAATCCTCTGAACCCCCTGCCATAGTCCCGGCTGCGTGACGCTGATTGCGTGGCCGGGCCGGCCCAGATCAATCTGCACAAGCACTCCAATGCTATTGGCCCCGCGGTGACCATCGCGAATGGCGTTAATGCCGTAGGCATAGTTGGCCATGATTTTCCATCGGTCGGTTGGCGAATGCCATAAAATTCCACCCGCCACACCATTAAGCCAGCTCCCGGGCTGCCCCGTGCCCGGCAAATAATCAACAACCGCCGTGGACCCGTTGAAAACCAATTCCCATCGTTTCTCCTTGTCAATCGGTATGAGATAATTCGCATTGAACAGCACAAATTGCCGCGCGCTGATTTCCTGGTAAAAATATCCTGGCAGGGACAGCGGGAATTCGGCAATCAACGGCAAAAAACTTCCCAGACGGTACGCGCTAAACCGGTCGGGATCGACGCTTGTCCCGGCGGTCAGGCGGACATAAACATTTTGCTGCGAGTTGCTGAAGGTATAGGATAGCGCCGCTTCAGACCAAAAGAGTTGGGACTGCCAATTTAGATGATAAGGATCGTAGTTCGCGTCCGGTGTCGTGTAGCCGTAATATCCTGAACCGGTTCGAAAATGTCCCTCGTACCACACGGACAATTCCATAGCCAGCGCCGGGAAAAGGGTCGGCTCGACACCGCCAAACCGGAGACCGGCACGGATTGCGCCGTCGAGATGATCTTCGGGAAGCGCAAAATCAGCCGCGGTGTTATCGCGTCCGTAGGCCGTATAATGCGGGGTGACCCGCAGCACCAGATCCAGCGGAATCAACTCGCCTGGATCGAACAAGTGATAAAGGCTCAGCGACATTTCCCCTCCGTAACCGTCAAATGATTGTGCCGGTATAAACTTGCCGCCGTCAATTTCGTTGTAGCTGTCGGCAAAAGCGCCGCCCGCGGCCCCGATGCCGACGTCCGTGAATTCTCCCAGGCCGCCGCTGATGCCCAACTCGGAATCCACATACGTGGGCGCAACCGCCAGTCGCAGGGTCAAATTGGTGTTCTGAAGGAAATCGGGCTGATTGTGGTAATAAAAGGCGTAACCGGAAAAGGGCTGGTGACCTTCGAAAGCGCCGTTGTACCCGATTTGAATCAGGTCGCGCTTGAACGGGTCAATCTGCGCCGACGCCAACAGGGGAAAAAACAACATCAAAAACAGGGGCGCACTCCCGATTTGTTTCATTGGCGCTTCTATTTAACCTACGGCCACGGTTTCGGCAAGTGCAAGGAGTTGAAAAGTTGGAAGGTTAAAAACGTTGAAACGTTAACCATTTTAGAGCACGACTAACGTAATTTCGCTGGACCAGTCCGTTTCAACGTTTCAACCTTTCAACGTTTCAACGCCCCGATTTTCAGAATAAGCTTGCTTGAACCCACAACGCCTTTACACATTGGAAGCTGCAAATGAGCGCCGAAACGTCAGGGGGTTCCATTTTTCCTCGAACGGATTGGGCCGAACTCAGCAAGGCGGCGGACGCGGAACAGGCGCCTTTGGATCGGCTCATCCGATTGTATTGGCATCCCCTCAAAATTTTCCTGGTCGCCACCTTCCCGAATCTCTCGGGCCAGGCGGACGAATTGCTCCAGGATTTTGCCGGGGACAAATTCCTGCGCGAAGGCTGGTTGCGAAAGGCCGACCAAACGCGCGGGCGCTTCCGCGATTTCCTGAAAACCAGCCTCCGGAATTTCATCCTGGACCGCCTCAGCCGGCCCGATGTCAAGAATCCGCCTCTCTCGTTGGATGAACTCGAGCAGGAAATCCCCGAAGCCGAATCATCTTCCGAAGAATTCGATTTGGCCTGGGCGCGTGCCGTGCTGGCCGAAACCCTGCGGCGGATGGAAGCCGATTGCATGCGGCCCGGCAAAGACCAGCCCCGGCGTTCGCATATATGGGAGATGTTCCGCATCCGGCTGCTGGACCCGGTTTTCAATAACGCGCCGCAAGTGCCCTATGACCAATTGGTCGAGCGGTTCGGTTTGAAATCTCCGCTCGACGCCTCGAATACGCTGTTGAGCGCCAAGCGCATTTTTAAGGCGCGCCTGGATGAGGTCATCCGCGAGTACGCCGGACGCGACGCCGCCACAGCGCTGGAAATCCAGGCATTGAAGGATTTTTTGGGGCGGCTGTCGAACTAACGTTGGATTGCAAGATAGCCGGGCCTAATCCGTAATGAATAAAGCCGATATGTCAGATTTCGACTCGTCCGCGGCGCTTTTCAAGAGCCGCGCGCAGCAACTCTCCGCCCTCATGGCGTCCGGAGACGAGCGCGGGCCGCTGTGGCGGCCGGATGAATTGGCTGCGATGTTCCGGCATCAGATGTCCGCGCCCGTGCTCATGGATTTGGGCAGTTTCGATTCCCGCACAGCCGGCCAATTAAAAACCCTCGCCGCCGCGCAGGGCCTGCTTCTTTCGAGCTTTGCCGATCTGTTTAATCATCCCAATCCACCGGTTCAGCTTTTGCAACTGGTCAAAGATTTCGCCAAAGCAAACCTGGACCACCCCGAAAGTGGATTGCCGCGCGAAATTGCCACCGTCCTGTATTATGTCAGCATTGCCGCGGCTTTAGTTCGCCTGGACAAACGGATTTCGCAGTTGCCCGATTCCGACTTGCAGCGCGGCCTGCGCCTCACACAAGAACAAGGATGGCTCGATGAACGGACAAAATCGCTGCTCGCGGAAGCGATGAAAAAAATTTCAGCACGGGAAGGCGATAAGGAGGGGCCTAAATCATGAGCCTGTCGCAGGACCCATCCGAGTATTCGGCGGCGCCGGTTTCCGTTATTGTCGGGCCTGTGGGCGAAATGATTGCCCAACGGATGCTTTCGCCCCCGCAACGGCCCGGCGTGCTCGCCGTGCTCGATCATTTCGAAATCATTCGCATCCTGGGAGGCGGCGGCATGGGCGTCGTGCTCCTGGCGCGCAATTCCCGCACCGGACGGGACGTGGCGATCAAACTCGTCAAATCCGGGCTGGTGACAAACCAGGAGATCGTCCATCGATTTCTCAAGGAAGCCAACCATCTGAAACGGCTCCGGCACATCAACATCGTGGCCGTGGAGGAAATTTCCGAGCGCATGGACGCGCCGTATTTCGTGATGCCGTATTTCGAAAACGGCAGCCTCGCCAATCGCATGAAACCCGGCGAACCGCTCAAAACCATTGCCATTCTGGACATCGCCGCCCAGGTGGCCGATGGACTTAGCTTCGCCCACCGGACGGGCATTATCCATCGCGACCTGAAACCCGCGAACATTCTGGTGGCCGCCAACGACCGCGTTTGCCTGGCCGACTTCGGCCTCGCGCGAACCGTGTTCAATGACACCATCGTGGACGTCGAGAACCGGACCCTCGAAGGCACCGCCCCGTACATGTCCCCAGCGGTAGCCGCCGGCGACGCCGAGGACACGCGTTGCGACATTTACTCCTTTGGCGCCTTGCTCTATGAAATGCTCACGGGCCACGCGCCCTACAAAGGCGAACGCCCCAAGGAAATTCTCGACAAAATCATCGCCGGCCCGCCCAGGCCCATTGCCGACTTGAATCCTGCCGCCGACCCGCGCCTCGTGGCGGTGGCTGAAAAAGCCATGGCGCGCGAACTGCGAGACCGATACGCGGACATGCGGGACGTCCTCAAAGATTTGGAACAAATCAAAGAGGGGAAAAATCCGTTTAACTCAAAGAAAGCCGCTTCAAAACCTCTTCTTTTGTGGACTGCGATTCCTGCGGTCGCTGTTGTTATCGTCCTTGCGATACTGGCCACGCTCTTGCACAAAGCGCCGCCGGCTCCAACACCGAATCAGACACTGCCAGTCGTAACAACCACCCCAAAACCGGCTCCCGCTCCGCCAACGGCCGCCACTTCGGTAACGGCCCCGCAAACCGCACCGCCTGTGCCCGCGCAACAACCGGCGCCTGCGCCCGTTCCCGCTCCGGCGACTGCGCCCCTGATTGTCACATTCGCCGGGCAGCCTGGAATTAAAGGCTATACCAATGGCCCGGCGCTTCAGGCCCGGTTTCGTTTGCCCAATAACGTGGCTGTGGACCAGGCGGGAAATGTCTATGTAGCCGACACCGCCAATAACGTGATTCGCAAAATTAGCGCCGCAGGCGTGGTCAGCACCGTGGCCGGACTTTTCCACAATCACGGAAGCGCCGATGGCGCGGGCAGTAACGCCCGTTTTTGGGCGCCATTCGGCATCGCCGTCGACTCCACCGGCGATATTTACGTGGCCGATACCGGGAACAATACGATTCGAAAAATTTCACCCGCCGGCATTGTAAGCACGATTGCTGGATTAGCCGGCCAGGCGGGCACGAACGACGGCGCAGGATCCATCGCGCGCTTTCGCAACCCCTGGGGCGTTGCGGTGGACAACACTGGAAACGTTTACGTGGCTGACATGAGCAACGACACGATTCGAAAGATCACCCCCGAGGGCCGTGTTCATACCTTTGCCGGCCAGGCCGGCGTGAGCGGCAACTCGGACGGTTTCGGCGACGGCGCGCGTTTTAACAATCCTTTTGGCGTTGCGGTGGACAGCACGGGCAACGTGTATGTGTCCGACACAGCAAACAACTCCATCCGCAAAATCACCGTGGGCCGCGTGGTGACAACACTGGCCGGGTTGCCCGGTTACGCCGGCAACACAGACGGCAGCGGCCCCGATGCCCGCTTCTGGAGTCCGCAGGGTTTAACCGTGGACAGCGCGGGCAACATTTACGTGGCCGACACCGGCAACAATGCCATCCGAAAAATTACCCCAATGGGCCTCGTGACAACCTTGCCCCTCTCCGCGGACAAAACCCTGGCACTGAACGGCCCCGGTGGCGTAACCATAGATGCTAACGGCAATATCTTCGTGGCCGATACGAATAATCACTGCGTTCGGAAGATTGTGGCGAAATGAGATGGAGCCGCGATAGCGGCAACTAAATCCCGGGCGGGGGTTAATTCAACGAGCGTCCTGGCCCCAACCATTTTGGAATGATCGGGAATTTGCAGTCCTGAAACATCATCTTTAGGTTCCAAACGCCGGCTGTTTACCCATTCCATTCGGGGAAATTTGCAATAAAATCGCGATGCACGCCGGCGAGCCAGACGTATTCCTTCTCAATTTTCGTTGGCGCGATGGTGCGCGCCATAAGACCGCCAGTGACAGTGCCGCCAAACAGCACAACTAATCCCGCGGCCAGGAACGGACCTGAATTGAATGCCGCGGCGCAGCCCAGGAGGGCGATTCCCAATCCGACACTGCTGCCCGCGATGATTCCTCCGATTTTCCGTTTCCAGCGATGCTGTTCACAAAGTCCGATATGCACAACTGCCTTTTTGCGGACGATTAAATAAACAACGAGCAGCACAATCAGGTTGCACAGGAGCAGGAGCAGGTAAGCGGGGTGCACCCAATAAAGCGTGCGTTTGAGGAGAAAACCGCCGGCGGGCGCATTGCACTTGACGCAACGGTCGGGAAAAACGGTTTCGGAACGGGCCACCAGCCGCCCATTGTTTCGCCAGAGACTGGCTGCGGACGGCATAGTCGCGGCTTCGGCAATCCGTTGGAGGAAAATCGGTTTGCATTGGGCACAAACCGGCGAACCGTTCAGTTTTATGGTTTCTTCCAGTGGAAAAGCTTTACCGCATTCGACGCAGGTCACGCCGGATTGCGCTTCGAGCGCGCCGGGCCGGGTGCTATTTAACGGCTGCCATTGGTCCATTCCCTCTCGCCAAACCAGCGTTTTTTCGGAAATTTTTCCTGAACGCAGAAGCTCATCCAATTGCGAATCGGAAACCGGACCGTTCTGGGTTTTGCCATCCGAGTAAAACCAATTCATAAATGCAGCCTAGTTTCAAATCATTGGCAAAGACAACTCTATTCTTCCGGCCCAACCATGGCCACAAATTCGCTTTCGAAGTCCCGTTTGGGAAATACTTCGTTCGATAGGGTTCATTGCAATTTATGAACCAGCTTAAAGATTTCCAATCCTGCCGCCTCGGCAAATGTGATTTGGTCCTTGTCGAATGATAAAAGGGCATCCGCACCCACTTCGATGGCAATCGCAATATGAAACAAATCCATCGAACGGAGGGGCAGTCTCAGCGAGTGTTCGGCTCTCAGTTCTCCCGCCGTGCGCACGGCGTCAACCCAGTCAAACTCAAGGTGAGGCCAGTACCCAATCCTTACCTCTTGCTCCAAGGCACGAATAAGCCTGCGTGACTCTCCGTCGTCCAACAGACCGGCGCGTTCGGCCTGGCAAAAACTGTTAAACACTTCAACCCGTTGCCAGGCGGTCCAAAAGACTTCACTTTCCGGGTCCAGGTCAAAAAGGCTTAGCGCCGCCAAATGATGAGTGTCTCGGCGGCATTTGTATCCAAGCCACCAGGACGTATCAGCGTACAATTTCATTTCTTGAGAGACGCCAGAAATGCCGTTCCATCGAACTTGGGCGCCTTGGGGTCACCGACTGCCCGTCGCTCGGCGATCTTCCTGGTCATCCTCGGCCTCGCACTCTTGCTGACGATGAACTTTGGCTTACCATTTGAAGTAACCACCAGTTGCTTTCCTTCACCCAATCCATCGACAAGGCCTGCATTATGATAAAAGTCACGAACTGTCACCGTTTTCATCTGTTAGACACTAATGTTAGACGGTCGTGAAAGCAAGCGATTATTTCAACAGGGGCCATACGAATTTAACACCGTTTAGCCCGCCTCGACGCCCGCCACCATAACCACAAATTCGCCCTTGAGACGCCGTTTCGCAGCAACTTCCAGAAGCACTCCTGGTTTGCCCCGCAAGAATTCCTCGAATTTTTTGGTTAATTCACGACCCAGGACCAGTTCGCGTTCGGGATAAACTTCGTTCAATTCGCCGAGTAATTTTTCAATCCGGAACGGGGACTCATAAAATATCAAAGTGCCGGGAATGGTTTTAAGGGATTCCAATTTGTTTTTTCGCTGGCCGGATTTGTGCGGAAGAAAACCAACGAAATGAAACTCGTCCGTCGGCAATCCGCTCGCGGTGAGCGCGGCGATGAGCGCGCAGGGACCCGGGACCGCCTCGACGCGCAAACCGGCGGCGATGGCTGCGCGCACCACGCGCCCGCCCGGATCGCTGATGCCTGGGCTGCCCGCGTCCGTAACCAGGGCGATTTTGTCGCCGCGCCGCAATCGCTCGATGATTTCCTCGCTGCGTTTGGCTTCGTTGAATTGAAAATAGCTCAGGAGTGGTTTCGAAATTCCAAAATGTTTCAGCAATTGTCCGGAATGCCGGGTGTCCTCGGCAGCCACGGCGTCGCATTCGCGCAACACGCGGATTGCGCGAAGTGTCATGTCCTCCAAATTACCGATGGGCGTGGCAACCAGGTAGAGTGTTCCCGGCATGAGCGGAGGCAATGATTCGTCCATGCCCCGAGTTAGCAGAAAATGCAGGGGAAATAAAATTGAAATGCGAACCGACTTTAATTCTAAGGCCCAGCCGATTTTTCATCCTTCCTGGATATTGGAATCTGAAAGTAACCGTTGGTCAAAGCCAATTCTGTCCGCGGGTCGGCGAGATTGAATGAGCCATCTGAATATTGAAATAAAAGGCTTTCCGATACCTCAAATGATCCCCATCCATAAGCACAATAGGTTGCAGCGTAACCGGGACGATTGAGCGTGATATAGCCAATCACTTTTGTGTGAGTCCTCTTTATCGTGATCACCCCGTTTTCGTCCGAAGCCAGATCCAAAGGTCCGGCCCGAAAATCGCCAAGTACCGGGTCGTGTTCGACCTCCCGCCAGACGACGGAAACTCCCGAAAGGGGACGGCCTGTTTTTGCATCAACAACCTTTAGCTGCATGGTCATGACACGCCCAACAAACATACTGGCGCAGCCAGTCGCCAAAAACACCGCCGCCGGGACAAGAAATAGATGAATCAAGCGGCGTCTCATATTGACCTGTTGTCGTTTTTTCGAGCGTCTCTCCAAATCGCGAGAGGAGCAATGCAAAAATGATTCTGCGCCGGGTGCTGGACGCATCTGGTTTTACATAGTACCGGAGATGGGCGGCAGCGCCACGTGCCGCTAGTCAGAGCGGACGTATGTCCGCTGCTACAATAACAGGCGCGCTACACATTTTGTGTCTATAGGTATGTAAACGGGTAAACGACCGGGAAAGAGGGGTGGCATTGACGGCAGAAGCGCTGATTTTATTGGGGGATTGTGCAGATTTTATGGGGTTGGCAGGTGAGTCAACGGAAGGGACACAAGGGACGCAAGAACTGGCGAAAAAGGGAATGTCGGGAAGACCTTTAAAGCTTCACATCCGTTGGCTTTTCTCCCGGGCCGCCTTCATCAAAATCAAACTGGATATCTGCCGGGCTGAACGTGATGGCATCAGTTCGCCCCGGTCGCTTCACTGTCACGCGCAAATGGTGTGCGCTGATTTGGTCAGTCGAGATTTGGAGGTCGCCTGGTTCATTCTTCCATGGCTCGAGCACGCTGAGGAATTGGCAGTCAGCGCCCTTCTTTCTCAATACGATTATGGGGATAGTTTTGCCATCGGCGGTCGGACAACGCGCTGTGAACAGCGAATCGTTTGGCTCACCCATGAGCCAGACTTTCAACCCGGCATTATCCGGCAACGTCCAATTGGCTTCAATGCTCGAGCCGGTTAATTGTTGGGCGCGAACGGCGGTGATGAAGGGATACCGAAATTCACCGTGCCGGCGCGTCGTTGCGGGGCGGCTGGCGGTTGTCCCGGACACTGCGAGCTTGTCTCCAAACGCATGAAAGAACCAATCGAACGTATGGTTCGTTTGCCCTTGTAAATTGTCCCAGACGACAGCGTAATTGTCCGCGAGCACGACGGCGCGGATCCATTTTGTTCCAGGCGGCGACTGAGTTGTTTCAGCGGCAGCCAACTTAAATTGCGGATCATCGCGGAACGCAAGCAGGTCGCTGTCCGTTGTGCGCGGTTGATTTTCATCGTCCGTTGCAATCGTGTTGTGCCCCATGACTTCGCCGAAAAAGCGGATGTTCGGGCTGCCGTAGCCCGGTGTTCCCAATCCGGCCGCGAGCGGCTGGCCATTGCCAAAAAGCGTAATGCCCATTTTATCATAGTGGCCATGGCCCAGGAACCGG
The DNA here is from genome assembly GCA_035503455.1 of Candidatus Sulfotelmatobacter sp. Classification (GTDB taxonomy): domain Bacteria; phylum Verrucomicrobiota; class Verrucomicrobiia; order Limisphaerales; family UBA11358; genus UBA11358. The sequence continues at coordinate 24,548 of DATJTK010000131.1, forward strand.
CCGTAATGGAACGTGAGAAACATTTCGCGGTCAATGGGAACATCCGAGCCCTGGCGCAGTATGGCGATGCCCAAACCGGGGAAATTTGTGGACGTGAAAAGAGGCGCCGAAATCGCGTCTGGAAGTTTTTCACCGAACAGAAAGAGGCGATAGCGTTGGTCATAGAAATCACCTGTTACTCCGCTGCGGCCGATTTCCTCGCTGCGATGAATGGCCCATGCAAATTCGGGCGACTGGTAATGCCAGTATGCAACAGTGTATTGGTCTTCGGGCAAAAAGGCGTCGTACCAGCCGTCATTAATGGCCGGAAGCTGGAGAGTGGGATACATGTAACGCAATGGTGATTCGAACATGGCTTCGATGCCTTTGCCGTGCTGCGCGCGCCAGTCGAATAAGTCGGCGCCGCAGTTTCCAGCGGCTACCGCGAGGGATAAGAACCCATCGAGAGGATAGAAATGATAGGTTTGAATGGATTCGGGCCAGAGGCCGTCATCGCCGAGGGTCGTTGAGATCTGCTGTTTGAAACTGTTCACGGCGTAATCGGCAAAGCGCTGATGTCCCGTTGCATATCCGATAGCGCCAACGGCAGAGAGATGCCAGGAGCCCCAATTGCCCCCAAGACCGCCCGCCTGAATAAGACGTTGCGCTTCCGGCCAGAGGAAATCATGCTCGATGTGCCGTTTTTGTTCATCAGTAAGCGCGCCGGAGTTGTAAATCAAATCGTAGCCCTGCGCCTGTGGAATGAGAGAAAAGGCTTCGTTCAGCGAATTTTCGTGAAAACCGAAGCCGCGCTTTTCTGCAATGAAATTCGGGTACGCGTCAGCATATTTGAGAAGAATTTCGGCGGCTTTGGCGGCGTACTCGGGGCGTTCGGTAACAGCGTAGCTCAGCGTCAGGTCGCGAACCGCGAGGCTGAGCCATAGATGCTCGAAGTAACGCCGCGCGGCCAGAATTTTCGGGCTGATATAGCTTTTGCCGGTCGTCGGTGAGGGGCTGGGTATGTTTGGGTCGAATTGCTGGCTGGCGGGAAGTTCCAGGAGAACGCCGTCCGGCCCGCAAAAGTCATGCCCCCAGCCGCCCTGCTCGGGGATGACAATCGTGCGATGCAGCCAGCGGTCGGCATTCGCTTGAATGTCCTTCTCAAAAATGGCGCGGCGAACGGAGTTGGTCTGAATGTCGCGGCGGAGAAATTCGAGGCGTTGTTCCGTGACCAGAACGCGCGGGTGTGGAATGCCGTCAAAGGCGCAGGGTTTTGCGCCCTGGTCTGGAGGCTCGGAAAGATCCGGCGCGGCGACGAGCGAGGTGGCCACCATTAAGGTGGTTACCAGCAGCCAAAGGGCGGCTGAGTGCCGGCACGTGATCGAATAGCGGCGCATATTCGGCCTATCCGACGGATCTGTCGGATCCTGTTAGTATGCCGCCTGCGCGCCTTTGATTTGGCGTTTTTGCATCCATGGCATCATTGCGCGCAATTTGGCGCCGACTTTTTCGATGGGATGATTTTCGCCTTTTTTGAGGAGCGCCTTGTATTTTTTGTAGCCGCCTTTGTATTCGGCGACCCAATTTTTTGCGAATTTGCCGGACTGGATGTCTTTGAGAGCGGCCTTCATGCGTTTCTTGACGCTGGCGTCAATGATTTTTGGCCCCACGGTGACATCGCCCCACTTGGCGGTTTCGGAAATCGAAAAGCGCATGCCGCTGATGCCGGCTTCGTTCATTAAATCCACGATCAGTTTGAGTTCGTGCAGGCATTCGAAATAGGCCATCTCGGGCGAATAACCGGCTTCGACGAGGGTCTCGTATCCGGCCTGGACAAGGGCGCAGGCGCCGCCGCACAGGACGGTTTGTTCGCCGAACAGGTCCGTTTCGGTTTCTTCCTTGAAATTGGTCTCGATCACGCCCGCGCGTGTGCCACCGATGCCTTTGGCCCAGGCCAGTGCGATGGCTTTGGCGGCTTTGCCACCCTGATAAACGGCAATTAAACTCGGCACGCCTTTGCCTTCGACATATTGGCGGCGGACGATGTGGCCGGGACCTTTGGGGGCGACCATGATGACGTTCACGTTTTTGGGCGGAACGATCGTCTTGAAATGAATGGAGAAACCGTGCGCGAACAAAAGCGTTTTGCCCGGGGTCAGGTTCGGCGCGATGTCCTTTTCATAAGCCGCCGGTTGTTTAGTGTCCGGGATGGAAACAAAAATGACGTCGGCGCGGTGGACGGCCTCGGCTGTGGTGACGACTTCGAAGCCTTTTTCTTTGGCTACGGGCACCGAGGGACTGCCTTCATAAAGGCCGATGATCACGTTCAGGCCGCTGTCCTTGAGATTTAGCGCATGCGCATGGCCTTGCGAGCCGAAGCCCAGCACGGCGAGAGTCTTGTTTTGTAACACGCCCAGGTCGGCGTCGTTGTCGGTGTAGATCTTTGCCATAAAATTCAGGAACGGGGAGATTAACTGTTGGAATGGACCGGGTCAATTTTAAACCAAGAGGTTAAAACATTGAAGCGTTGAAGCGGTTCAGGCTGGCGGCGGTGGCAGCGCCACTTGCCAAGGTGAGACGCCTGCCCTACGACCTGTGCACATTTAGGCGTGGAAACAGGAAACGAAGCCGGGATGAGGTAAAAACATGCGTTTTTATTGGCGAATTTGAGAAGATGGACCGAGGAAGTGGAAATGAAGACATTTTCGCCAAAGAACCCGACATCGCAAAGCCTACGCCGGGCAATCGAGAGGCTAAGGCAGGAGGAACATTGGAACGTATGGTTATGGTTATGATGATTGCTCGGAAAATCGGCTACATCGGCATTGAACGATGTAGCCAATGGTTTAGTCGGCAACATTTCGGCAACGCGAAAAGCTACAAAAAGTTACATTAACGTTATCGGAGAGAGCCAAAAAGCCAAAATGACGCCCTAAAGGGGGCTGTTTCAACTTTCCATGAACACATTGGGTTTTCATTTGGACGATTCTCCCTCCCCATGAACCGCAACATTCTCATTCGAACGATTCTCCCTCACCCCAGCCCTCTCCCACTGGGAGCCCACTGGGAGAGGGAGAATTGTCCGCAGATCATTTCCACTGTTGCTCAATTTCTTCCAGAGATTTGCCCCTAGTTTCGGGCACGAGCGTGACCATTACTGCGACGAGTGCAGCGCAGAAGACGGCATAGACGTAGAATGGAAAAGCATGGTGAAATTGTTTCACGAGAAAAGAACCTTTGGCGTCCATCATGGGAAACGTCTGGGTCACGGCGTAATCCGCCAGCCACAGAAAAAATGTCGCCAGACCCAGGGCGCGGCCACGCACGGCAGTGGGAAATATTTCAGACAAAATCACCCATGTCACGGGGCCGACAGACAGGCCGAAACACGCAATATAGAGGACGATAAACACCAACATCCAGGTGGTCTCATCTGCGGGATTCACTCCGATTTGAGCCATCAGGCCCATGGCGACGAGGCTGATCCCCATTCCACTGGCGCCGAGCAGCATGAGCGGCTTGCGCCCCCATTTGTCAACGGTTGCGATTGCGATCAGCGTGAACACCGTACAGGAGCCGTTGATGACGATTTGCGTGAGCAATCCGGCATCCACGCCCGTCGCGGCGCTCATGGACTTGAAAATCGTCGCCCCGAAGTAAAGAAAGACATTGATGCCGGTGACCTGCTGCAGAATGGCCAGCAAGATGCCGATGATGAGCGGCCGGCGTAATTTGGCGGAGAACAATTCGCGCAAAGTGCCCTGCTCCTGTGACAGCGCAGTCCGGATGTTCTCAAATTCGCCGCTGGCAAACTCAGGCCCGCCAACTTTTTCCAGGAAGTGGCGCGCCGTCTGTTCGCGTTTTTTTTCGATAAGCCAGCGCGGGCTTTCGGGAATCGAGAACAACAACAGGGCGAACAGCAAGGAAGGCGCGATGCCGGTGGCAAACATCCAGCGCCAGCCGGTATTGATGAGCCAGGCTTGCGCTTCGGGTTGCGCCGGGTCGCCTTTGGCGCGCGCAAGGAAGTAGTTGATGAAGGCCGTGGCTGCGATGCCGCCTAAGATGGCAATCTGGTTCACAGACACCAATCGCCCGCGCAGGTGCGCCGGCGTGATTTCGGCAATATACATCGGAGTGGAAATGGACGCGACGCCAATGCCGATGCCGCAGATCATGCGAAATAAAATGAAAACGCGAATGTCATTTGGCAACGCAGTGCCAATGGCGGACGCAAGAAACATCAGCGCCGCAAGGAACATGGCGGTCCTGCGTCCGAATCGGTCTGAAATCGGGCCAACGAGCAACACACCCGCCGCGCAGCCAATGAGCACGCAACCAGATGCCCAGCCCTTCATGAAATCGGTGAGCGCGAATCTCGCGCTTAACGGCTCGATGGCGCCGGAAATGACGCCTGTATCGTAACCGAACAATAATCCGCCAAGCGTAGCGACGAGACAGATAGGCAAAAGATAGGCAAGGCGGGTGCGTGCTGCCGCGATATTAGTGGAAGTGGACAGGGTTAACATATTTTGGAGTCGAAACGCATTTCCACCGGAAAAAAAGATTTGAGGACTTCAACGCATCGAAACGGGCCATACTTTAAATGTTTGAGTTCCGCCTGCAGAAATTTCGAATGGACCGGGAAAGGGATTTCTTTTATTTCGTTTATTGCCGAAGTAATCGGTATTGATGCGGACGGGCGAGCCGTCGGCGTTTTCATAGGCGCAATGGGGGACCTTCGCTTTGCCCAGCAAATGGGTGGTCACCAGCTTGCGCTTTGCTTCGTTGCGCCAGGCCATATCTTCATTGATGGTGAGATACCAGCCATCGGGTTTTTCTGTTAACTTCACGCCGGGATCAAAATTGGGTTTGATGAGCGCGGCAGTGTCGAATTTCGAGGGTTGCGAGCCTTTGGTAAATACGTTGCCGGCGGCAAAGCAGGGCAAAGCCGAGTTGTCAAACGCATGAAGACTGCAGGGCGCAATAAAGAGATTGTTATAGAAGCGGTGGTCGCCACTGTCTCCATTGGCGGCCGGGTAAAGGCCCGCAAGTTGCGTGGAATGGGCGAACATGAACGGCGTGCTGCGTTTGTCGCCCCGGTCATTTAGAATCAGGCCAGTGACGAGATTGTGGGCGAAGGCAACGCCCTGGGAATTCAGGGCAATCCTCTTTGACAAAAACAAATTGTTGGCAACCAGGATCGGGCCATGTTGCATCTCGAAAAAAAAGTCCTGGGAGTTGTCGTGAAACAAATTCCCAATGACCTGCGCGCCCTGCGCCATCCAATCGAGCCAAAGGCCGCCGGCACCGCCGCATCGATATACGTTATTGCGGCTGATGGTGACATCGATCGCTCCGTGAAACTTAATGCCCGCAATCTCCGCGCCGCCGAACAGCCCGCGCACGTGGATGTCATGGATGTTGTTGCCGATGACCGTACTAAATGAACAGCCCAGGCTCCCAACAACTCCAGTTTGTTCGCAGTGGGAAATTTCGTTGTTGCGAACAATATGGCTCCCAACGGTCGCCTTGTTCCAGCCGTTCGTGAGCGCCCGATGAATCGTGCCGACGTAACCGACGGCGGACTGTGCGCGGTTGTCCCATTCGTCGCTATATTTACCCAACGCGACACCGCAACATGTTGAATAGCTGATTGTATTATTTTCGATAATCCAACCCTTGCACCAATAGGCGGAAATGATGCCAATTTGGCCGGCGGTGGGCGGCGCCCATGGCGTAGCGGCGTCGCGCAAATCGAAACCGCGAACGGTAAGATAGTTGACGCCGGTTTTTGTCGGCGTAAACACCGTTTGGCGGACGTTGATTTCCACAGATTGTTCGTTTGGATTCACCCCCTTGAATTGCGCCCACATGGAGGTTGTGCCGTTGGTCACGATGCCAAACCACAGCGGCCTGGCGCGGGCAGGTTTCAGCACATCATGAAAATGCGCCGCCTCGGTCAACCAATCGCCATTCAAATACACCGCGCCAGTATGGTTTTCCCGGCCCATTGGGCTAAACCAGTCGCCGTGAATGAGATTGGTGTATGGATTGAAATCACCAAAGAACGAATTGGGAATCACCGCTTTCCAAGTGTCATTGGTGACGTTTATCCAATTTTTGACCGGTTCCGAACCGGTGATAACGACTTTCTCACCCGGCGCAGCCTGATAGGTAATGCGCTTTGCATCCGACTCGCCGCCGCGCGGCGGGTTAACGCGCTCGCGATAAATTCCTTCATGCACGGTGATGACATCGCCCGGCTGCGCCAAATCAGCCGCGCGTTGGATCGTGCGAAGCGGCAGCGCCGGCGTGCCGGGATTGCTGTCACTGCCGTTGGTCGCCACATTGAATTCCGCGGCCTGTAAAGCGGATGCCAATGCAAGAACACTCAACACTACGATGGTTTTTATTTTCATCAGTTGCTTATTTTAACTGTTCGCATGCAGAAAAATGCGCGGCCTGCCGGCGCGCCATCCAATCGCAAATGTCAGCGAGGTCAGCGACTGGCGTTTGCGCGCAAGGCAGCGTGGGCAGATAGGGTGGCGGACCGAATTCGGGCGTCAACGTTGTTGCGGTCATAGCACGCTGTTTTTGCGATGCCCACACTATGTTCCACCAGTTTTCATGCGCAGCGACATGGCGCGCCCATTCCGGCGCGCGTGGATCGGACACTTGCGGGCCTTCCTCGAAACCGACGCGGGCGTGGATATGGTGAGCGTGTTGCGCCGCGAGTTGGATGATTTCGCCACAGTCGTCGAGCAGCCGTTCGGCGACGCAGACCCAATGGCTGAAATCGCAGGTCAATTTCAAATCGGGAAACCGCTCCAGGATTGCCCGGGTCAGCCACGGATTGCCAAAGTAACGCTGGCGATGGGTTTCATGGGCGATCGTGACGCGGAATTGCCGCTCGAACTCCAGCGCCGCGCCGTAAAAGTCTTCCGCTTCCGCAAGGGTCCAGGCATCCGAGCCGCTGTGGGCGTTGAAAAAAAGCGGTTGATGTTCGAGACATTCTGCAACCTGTTCTTTCAACGAATCGAGATGCCGTCGGACCCCGCCTCCGGGCGCGAAATCGTTGGTGTAAACCTGAGGCACCCAGCCAAACTGGTTCTGCTTCAGAAACCGGATGAATGCCGGCTGGTCAGCCACAGACCGCCAGGAAACTTCCAGGGCCTCGTAACCGACCTCGCGCCAGCGTTGTAAAAAAGGCTCCAAACCGCGTTGCTGATCCACGCCCCACAGGTGGCGGACAAGTTTGAGTTTCATGTCAAAATTCGTCGAACGCGATCTGGCATTGGGGCACGTTCAGTTCCTCGAGCATTTTTGTTGTTGCCCGCACCATCGCAGGCGGACCGCAGAGGTAAAACTCAATGCCGGCGGGACCAGGATGATTCTCCAAATAGTTTTTTCGCAGGACCTCGTGAATAAATCCGGTTGGCCCGGTCCAGTTATCGGCGGGCAGCGGCTCGGACAGCGCGAGATGAAAACTGAAATTCGGAAACCGCCGCGCCAGATTTTCAAAATAGTCCTGATAGAAGCTTTCCTGCCGCGACCGCGCGCCATACCAGAAACTCACGCGGCGAGTGGTCTTCAACGTCTCAAACAAGTGCGACAAATGCGAACGCAACGGCGCCATGCCCGCGCCTCCGCCGATATAGACCATTTCCGCGTCGCCCGGCTTGATATGAAAATCGCCGAACGGGCCGACCGCGGTAACGGTGTCGCCGCGTTTGAGCCGGTGCACCCAGGCCGAACCCGCGCCGGCAAGACAATCCTGCCCGCGCGGCGGCGTGGCGATGCGAACGTTGAAGCGAAGGTGCCGGTCCACCGCCGGATTTGACGCCACCGAATAATTCCGGCGCACCGGCGCGACGTTTTCGGAACGGAAGTCGAAGACGTGCTGCGCCTTCCAGACTTCCGCGAAGGGCGCATTCACGGCAATTTCGGAGAATCGAAATTCACCATACGCGGGGACGTTCAGTTGCAGGTAATCACCGGGTTGGCAGGGCGGCAGCGGCGAACCCGGCTCAGGCTCCAGGACGAGTTCTTTGATAAACGTTGCAACGTTTTCGTTGCTGACGACGCGGAATTTGTAAATGGTTTCCTGCCGCGCAATGCCGCAACCGCCGGCGGACGAAAGGTCCAGAAAAATTTTGCCGTCGTGCTCGCGGGCTTTATAAGTCTTGAGCGCAACGCAGACCGGGTGGCGCTGCGGCGAGCCATCGGTGATGTCGAAACGTCCGTTGTGTTTGGGACATTCAATGAGCCTGCCTTTGACCAGTCCATCGGCCAGATGCGTGTTTCCGTGGGTGCAAATGCCGTCGGTCGCATGCAGGGAACCGTCGGCCAGCCGGTAAATGGCATAAGTCTTTTGCTCGTGATCAAAACGGATGACGTCCTCGCTTTTCAGGAAAGTGCTGGCGCAAATTTCAATCCATCCATCCACGGCGCGGCCTTTGGCCTTAAAGATACGCGCCATGGAAGGCGCTTCGGTGTGGACGGTCGGGGTAGGCAGCTTGCGTTTGACAAAATAGCCCGGGTCTTTGACCTGGCGCAGGACGGCGGGGACAATTTCCCGCCAGGCGTTCCAAATGCTGGTGTAGGGCGGCGGCATGTCCGGCTTCACCACCTCGTGAAGCCTCGGCAAATTATGATACGGCACCAGTGGAAACATGTGGTGCTCCACGTGGTAGTTCATGTTCCAGTAAAGGTAGCGGTTGACGGGGTTCATATAGACCGTCCGGCAATTGAGCCGGTGGTCCAAGACATTTTCCGCGAGGCCCGCGTGCTGGGTGTAGTAGTAAATCGGCATGAGCCACGAGCCGTAGAGCGTCGGCAACCCGATGAACATCAGGGGCAGAAGGCTACGCTGCCAAATGGCCAGTCCCACAACCCCCAGGTAAATCAACAGGTAAATCCGCGCGCGCAGGATGACTTTGCGGTATTCGGATTCCGGAAGGAACGTCTTTTCCTCCGCGGAAATCCGCCCGATGCTGTGGCGGAATACCCCGCCAAAAAATTTCGGAAAGCTCGGCAGGGCAAAGAAGTTGATGATAAACATGGTCCGGCTCGGCGGACGGGGAACGGAAATCTCCGGGTCGCGCCCTACGATGATGGTATCGCTGTGATGGCGGGTATGGCTCCAGCGCCAGATGGTGGACTCACGCATGACCATGAAGGAAGCGATCTCGTAAAGCGCGTTGTTCAGCCAATCGGTTTTGAAGGCGGTGCCGTGCCCCGCTTCATGCCATCGCGAATCTGAGGTGGAGGCATAAAGGACCCCGTAAATCATAAAGGGCACAACCGCCCACCAACTGCCGGCTTGCCACAGCTTGTAACCGGCCCACGCCGAACCGATGATGAGCGCAAACCAGATGATTGTGTCGCGAAGCGCCGGCCAGTCGCGGCGCACGAGCAGCTCACGCATTTTTTCCTTTGGCACCGGCGAGGCATACCAAGTTGCCTCCGCCAAACCTTTCTCAATGGCGAGCGCGGAGCCTTCACCGACGAGGCTGTAATCGCCTAAACGAATTATTTCGGTCACGGGCATGGCATTGATCCCAATTACAAACAAACCAAACTTACTATTTTCATTTCTTAAAGCATCAAAAACGTAATGCCTGAAATTAAGACGCTTCGCTGGCATCTGTCGCCGCAAAGTAAATCGGCTTCCTAAAAAATGACGTGCGCCAGGCGCCGTAGAGAACGCCGCTAGCCAGCCAGAGGGAGCCAACGATATGCGCAGGACGGCCCAGACTCCACCACAGATAGGCGCAAACGGAAAAACCACACAGCGGGGAGACAAGATTCCAAAAGGTTTTACGCTCGCCGCGAACGAAGTAATGCAGAAGCGCGGAGACGTTGACACCCATAAAGGCGATGAGCGCGCCGAAGTTCACCAGGTCGCAGCCCAGCGGATAACTCACGGTGAACGCGCCGATAAGCGTCAAGATGCCGACGAGAATAATATTGTTCGAGGGAATGCGCGTGCGGGGATTGACCGCGCCAAAAAATTTACTGGGAATGGCGTTGTCGCGGCCCATGCTGTAGAGCAATCGGCCCACGCCTAAATGCGCGGCCGCGCCGGAAGTGAGGTTGGCAATGAGCAGCGCGAGGTTGAGGAGGATAAAAAGCCAATGCCCGCCGGCCTTCCCGGCCACAAAGCAAAAGGCGGTGACCACGTCGGGAAAATTTGTCCCCGGCCAGATGAGTTGCGCGGCATAGACCTGGATGGACGCGAGCATGCCGATAATGACGCAGACCAGGACGGTGGCCAGCAGAATGTTCCGGCGCGGGTTGTGCGCCTCCTCGGACAACGTGGAAATGCCGTCGAACCCGATGTAGGTCAACACGGCCAAGGCCGCGCCGCTGGACACGGAGGAAAACGAAAAGGTTTGGGGATCGTAAAATGGCCGCGTCCAACCGGCGAGACTATCGGGCGGTTGCAGCCACAAATAACGCACCGCCGCGCCGAGGAACAACACGATGACGATGCCCAGGCCGATGGCGATGATGATATTGGTGCGCGAGCTGGCCTCGATGCCGCGCAGGTTCATAATGGTGAACAGGACGGCAAAGGCGACGGCATAAACGGCAAACGGAATTTCCGGAATAAAATTCCCGGCCGCCACGCTGCACCAGACGACGCAGATAATCGGGCACATCACGTAATCGAAGACGACGCTCCAGCCAACGAAATAGCCGAGGGCAGGATGGATTTCGCGGCCCACGTAGGCGTAAGCGGAACCGGCACTGGGATAGGCATTGGCCATGCGCCCGTAACTGAAGGCGGTGAAGAGCATGGCGACCATGCCGATGAGGACGGTGGTTACGACGTGTCCACTGCCCGCCACCGCCGCCGCGCCATAGATCGACATGGCTGCGGTGGGCTGGACGATAATGATGCCGTAGAAAATCAGGCCGGAAAGTCCCAGCGCGCGCTTGAGTCCCGGTTGCGTCGTTGCCGGTGCGGTGGAAAGGTTGGTTGCCATGCGCCCTTAATTAAAGAGGAAAATTACAGTTCTTGATCTCCTCTTTGAAACCGGATGAGTGAAAGAGTTACGCATAGCTTAATGTTTCGGCCAATTCAAATGTTGATGCAAAAACGCAAACGTGCCTACGCCGTGAATTTCGTGCGGGCCGTTGAAATACTCGATGACACATTGGTCTTTCAGCCCTAGGCGCGCCTCGTAAAAATACCGCACTTTGGCAAATTCCGATGCCACTGTTGCATCCGTTGCCACCGGATCATTGTGTCCACGCTCAACCATGAACGGACGAGGGGCAATCAAATCCACCATCTCCGCGTAGTTGAAGGTGCTCCCAAGGTCCCAGTCAAACATTTCATACGAGTTCCCCCAAACGTAGCTGTAGGAACTGCGTGTCGTGGCGGTTCTCAAGACCCAGTCGGTGAAATTTCCCGCACAAATGGATAGGCAATAGTTAGTCACCACGGCCGGCACTACCACGGCGGTCCGACCCCCGTAACTAAGCCCGTAGCATCCAATGCGGGAGGGTTCCACGAATGGCAGCGTCTTGAGCCAATCCGTTATCTGCTGTTGCTGTGCAATAATAATCGAGTAAAGCGATTTGCCCAGCGGATTGGCCTTGCGCTGAAACGTTCGATACCGTTCGCCAAAAATATAAGGATTCTGTGGCGCAAAGACGATAAAGCCCTGCTCGCACAATCTGGCGGCAAAGTCATGGTACCCTGTATTACCTGAAAAGAAGACCTCCTGAGCGTGGCTATTCCAACCATGCTGACAAACCACAACCGGGCGATTCTCGCCGGGTTTGAGGTCTTTGGGCAGCAAGAGGAATCCACAAGCCATGACGTCGGGATACACATCCAGCTCCACTTCGTATCCCGTCCATTTGGGCGTGTCGTAGGCTATGCATGAACGCGCGTTGAAGGGCAGCAGGTGATCGTCAAACCGGCCAATAACATCGCGATAACAAATATCCCGATACTCCTGGCTCGTCCGCTGGAACGCTTCTGGCGAAGAGGTGTCCAGCCCGGCCATAAACTGCCGGCGTATTTGAGGTCCCTGCCCCAGCAGCCATTGGGTGTGCCGATCCAGTTCGTGGATCTGTTCTGCCTGGCGTTGCGAAGGATCAAAGTCGGTCCGTAAGTCCCGTGGCGCCGGCCCCAGTGCGGCCAAGCCCGCCTGGCTTCCCAGTGCGCTCAGAAAGGCCGTCAGCGCCCGTTCGCTGCCGAAGGGACCACGGCCATTTTCCCCCGAAACCACCAACTGTATGTCCGACGCCGGGTTAAGACCGGCAACCAGACCGCGAGCACGCTCGAATTCAGAACGGACATTGGCCAGTTCCGGTGTGACTAATCGCCCCGGCGCGCCAATGCCTCCCGGACGAAATCTTATCTCCGGTCCCCGCGCCGCTTCCACCACCAGCGAGCGAGGAGCAACCATCGCCGCCACTTCCGCGTCGCCAAATCCCTCCAGCAGGCCAAAGACGTTGCGATAGATCGGTTGACGCCAGATGTCGCGCCGGTCGTCAAAATAACCGCTGACACAGACCGCGCTGATGCGCGTGTCCAGCGCCCCGGCATAAAAGGCCAGCAATCCGCCTTCCCCCCAACCTATCACACCGATCTTCCCGGAATTCGTTTCCTGCGTCATCCAGTCCACTCCAGCCAATACTTTCTCAATCTCATATCCAATCACATGACGGCCCATCACAAAGGCCGGGCGATAGATGAATTCCCGATGGGATAAGGATTTCAAGGTTTTTAGCGGCGGCATCCCGCGCCGCAAGTCGACGTCGATGCCTTGAAGCTGGTTGGTATCCAAACCGGCAGTACCAATCAGGACTGGAATCAGGACCTGGCACCCGCTCTCGGCCAGTCGCCGGGCAAATTGCGAAGCGGGGGCGATGCCGGGGGCTAAACCGGCCAGTTGCTCGGGAGTTTGGTTCGCGTCAGGAATGGCTATCACGTTGGCAACCGACGCTTGGCCCGTCGGCACCAGCAACAATCCTTCCCCATGCACATCCCCAAAAGCCGGCCAACACACCGCGTAGGCATCAAAGCCTGAACCGTGCCCCACCAGCGCGGACTGCGTCGTGGTGGCCATCAGATGCATCTCAACCTTTGCGGGGCGCGCGTCGCGCACTCCTAAAATGCAAGCCAGGCGCTGGCGATTGGTTTCGATGGATTGGTTGTAGGCCGCCGGGGAACTTAGATCCCGATGCCAAAACCGCTCCTGGTTGGTGGCAGACTCGTCAATCTTGCGCAATAGGAAACGGTCCACTCCTGCCACCATATTAGAGGCGAGGTCTCCGGGGACGGTGAGTTTGGGTTGCGTTCCATCGTCATCAAACCAAATATGATTGGGGCCAATGTTTCCGGAGAGAGTGAGTGGGGTCGTGCCTGGCAGAGTAGCCGGCTGGCCGCATAACAAAGCCGGCAACCACACCGAGCCAGCTAAGAATCCTAAGATGCGCTTCATCTTATAAATCCTTAATCAATTGCTTTTTCAGATTGAGAACGCAGCAAATGTCCGGTTTTTTTTCGGTATAAACAACGTGTCTGCGAAAAAACCCCACATGGGATCAAAAGCAACCAATGGCCGTGTAATATCATGTTCAGTATTTTAAAAACCCTTCATGAAAATTGAACAAAAAAAGTGGAGCAAAATCTTGCTGAATTCGGCATTTTTTAGTGGTTTTTTGGGCATTACTGTTGAAGGTTTGTGGCGCGAGTATTCAGCGCAGCAATCCCGATTACCGTGAAAGCTCGCAAAGAGGCTACTACAGAATTGCTGGCTGGCCGCATAACAAGGTTGACAACCACACCGAGCCAGCTAAGAAACCAAAGCAGAATGTGCTTTTCACATTAATTGGCACTTCCCATCTGATTTTATGCCCACGAATGGCGTGGGCCTCCTTCCTGATTTTCTGCCCCACTCGACATGCTCGCAAGATTTTTTAAAATTTGTTCGCTGAAATTTCTGATTTTCTTCTGGTAATTGGGTGACAGCGCGGAGGGAGCGGCCAACTCTACAAATTCCCAGCCACCAAGTTCAAGCTTGACAAGTCTGGAATCGGATTATATAGGCAGGCGCGTGAAACGCGCCTCGATTACCTTTGGGAGAGCCAAGCTTCCGTCTTTCGGAATGGCTCGCAGTTGTCCGGAGATTCCAACCGAACTTTACCGGGAGCGTTTGGCCCGAACGGTGGAGCGCTTGTGCGCTCAAAAGTGGGATGTGCTGGTCGCTTATGCCGACCGGGAGCATTCCGCGAACGTGGCTTATCTGACCGGCTTTGATCCCCGGTTTGAAGAAGCGCTGTTGCTGCTTTCGTCCGATGGCCGGCGAAAACTTGTGGTCGGCAACGAGGGCCTGGGATTACTGCCGGACACCCGCGCGCTGGGATTGGAGGTTGAGCTTTTCCACGAGTTCAGCCTGATGGGACTCCTGCAGAATGGATCGCGAACGTTGAGGGAGATTCTTCGAGATTCCGGCCTGGGACGGGGTCAACGGATCGGGTGTGCCGGGTGGAAATGTTATGACGAGCGCAGGCGCGGAGGAGGCCCGCAAGCGCTCGATGTGCCGTCCTATCTTGCCGATCTTCTTCGCGATCTGGCGGGTGACCCAAAGTGGGTCGTGAATGCGGCTGGACTTTTCATGGATGTTAGCGATGGGCTGCGTGTCTTCAATGAGCCGGCCCAGATCGCGCAGTTTGAATACGCCGCCGGTGTGACTTCGGAAGGGCTGCTGAGTTTTTTGCGCCATCTTCGTCCGGGTGTGGCCGAGTGTGAATTGGAGAAGCACCTCGATGCGCGGGGAATCCCGCTGAGTTGTCACCGCATGATTAGCTTTGGGGACAAGGTCAGGCGCGGCATTTCCAGCCCGTCGGCCCAACGGGCCAGGCGTGGCGAGCCTTGTATGGTCGCCTTTGGAGTCCAGGGAGCGCTCAACTGTCGCGCAGGCATGATCGCGGCCGGTCCTGATGACGTGACCGGTGCTCTGCGCGAATTTTATTTAACGCTGGTCACGAATTATTTTCAAGTGCTGGCCGCCTGGTATGGGGCGGTTCGGGTCGGCGCGAGCGCCGGCACGGTGGTGCGGGCGGTCGAAAAGGCGCGAGACCGCAAACTTTACCGTCTGGCGTATAGTCCCGGCCATTACTTGCACCTGGACGAATGGGTCCATTCGCCCTTCCTGGCCGGGAGCCGGGTCAGGTTACGCTCGGGGATGCTACTGCAAACGGACATCATGCCGGTGTCGCTTGGTCCCCTTTGCAGTATCGCTGCCGAAGACGGGGTTGTCTTGGCCGACCCGCGATTGCGGAAGGAATTGGCGCAAGCCTACCCGGACCTGTGGAAGCGGGTGCAGGCACGGCGCGCGTTCATGCGGGAGGTTCTGGGGATAAATCTGGACGATTCGGTTTTGCCGCTCAGCAACATCCCTGGATGGTTGCCTCCGTGGGTTCTGGACTTGGACACCGTGCTGATCAAGAAATCATGAACAGTCATGTTACCAAACCCATAATTTTTCCTATTGACGGCGGGCAATCAAATGCAATTGGCCCGATTCGCAAATTCATTCTCAAATGTATGCGGGAAACGTTGCTGGTTTTGCCTTCTAAACTTCAAGGGTGAAACCTGGTAAGTTGCCTTGAAAACATGATGAAAATGGGATAGATCTTCAAACCCGGATTCAAACGCAACGGCAATGATCGGCTTTTGAGTTTCAATCAATAATTTCGCGGCGTATTCCAGACGCAGGGATTGAACGTATTTTGCCCAGGGTTGGCCGGTAATATCACGGAAAAGGGCGGTGAAACGGCGGGGACTAAGACTGACCGACTTGGCCGCCTCGGCCAAGGTCTGTTGGTGATAGAAACTCTGGCGCAAACCCAGCGCGTATAAACCAACACGTTCAACGCTGTCGCCGCTGGCTTGAAAAACCGTTGAAAAGGCGGCAACTTTCGGCGAAGCCATCCTAAGCGAACGAACCGTTAAATCAATCAGACAAGACTGTAAAAGCGATTCCCATCCTCGGTGTTGGGCATCTTGTTCAAAAAGCATCCTTCGGTAGAGTGAACGCACCTCAGAAGCCTGATTGATTTGCGAACGGCCAAGGTCAACTGAGAACATTCCCAGAGAAGAGATTTGCTCTGTCAATTCATAGTTCAATAACCCAGATTTGTAGTGGATTACATAGAGAGTGACAGGGTCATGAGGCAAGTCCGTGTGAATATGTGGTATCCCGGCAGGAACATGGAACAATGTACCCGGACCAACCACATAAGAGCGTCCGTTGCCTTCCCATCGGGCATGACCGGCAACTATAAGATGGAATTTTGAGAAATCGTCCGTCATTTCCCCCAGAAATCCTGGAGCGTGCCGACTTTTAAGCACCGCAACGCCGAAATCTGGTATGGTAACATATTTGGGCCTGGTTACCAACTTCTCCGGGTTCGGATCAACAGCCAAAGGAACACGGGTGCCAAACCTGGTATTGTTCAGAGTGTTCATTCTTTCGAATTCTGGTCATCGAACGAAAGCCATTTAAAACAATGGCAACCAAAATATGTGCCAAATTCCACAAGAAGTCAAACCCATTTCAACAATTCTACCATTAACGCAGAATCAATCCTTTTCAAGCAAATTCGCAAATCGAGTGCCAAAAAACACACAATAAATGTCTTAATTCCGCAAGATTCCTCCCCTGCGTTAGCTTATGATGGGTACAGAATCAACCATGAACAGAACAAACCGATTGGGGCTGTTTGAGCGGAATATGTTTTTGAGGATTTCAGGCATGGCCAATTCTCAGTGTCCAGTTAGCCTGTAACCATCCAAACCCAAAATGAACTCCTTGAAGTCACAGTGGTTCAAATGTCCGCGCCGGGCGGATGAAAGTCCCGGTCACCGTTCGATACTCTCTTGAACTCCGACCGACTTTGTACAGCCAATCATTCATATAGATAATCTGCCCCAGAAACTTCAGCCCGCCTGACTCTAAAATCAATCGAACATAAGAACCATGAACACGAACTTCCCAAATCCCCGGGTGCGAAGGACAAATCGATCGGCGCCTTTTGCAATGGCGCTCCTGATGTCCACTGGTTTTATTTTTGGCACGTCCCATTCTGACGCTGACAACCTGCTATGGCGCGGCCAGGCCCTTGTCAGTTCAAACTGGGACAATACCACGGTGACCAACTGGTATGACACGACCAAATCGAGCCTCACTAATTTTACGGCTGGAGCCGCCGCTACGTTTGACGATACCGGCTCCGCCAATCCGGTCATCATTCCGGTTGTGGTCGGACCCGGCTCCGTCACGGTTTCGGCAAATACCTTGAACTACATCTTCGGTGGCGCCGGCAGCATAACCAACTTCGGCACCAACGCGGTCAATCTCACTAAAAACAATAATGCCACGCTGACGATTCAAACGACAAACGGCTACACGGGAGTCACAACTTTGAACGGTGGCATCGTGAGTGTGGGGCAATTGGCCAATGGCGGCAGCCCCAGTGCCATCGGCGCGGCGTCCGCCGCTTCGAGCAACCTGGTCTTCAACGGCGGCGAATTGCAATACACCGGACCCAGCGTCACGATTAACCGCGGCGCGACGCTCAATGCTGGAGGCGGCACGGTGGCAGTAAGCACGTCCGGCAGCGGTTTAACCAACAGCGGAGTGATCGCAGGTACAGGCGGGTTGGCTGTATCCGGCGGCGGCGTGCTGACTTTGTCCGGCGCGAACACCTATAGCGGCGGCACGATCATCCCCAGCGGGACAGTGCTGGGAGTTGCCGGCGGAACCTTAGGCAGCGGCAATGTCACAAACAACGGCACTCTATTTTTTAGCGGGACCACTTTGCTTGGCAACAACATCAGCGGCTCGGGCATTTTGACGAATGCCGCCAGCGCCACGACCATCCTGACCGGCACCAACACTTTCACGGGCAATTTCTATAACGGCACCTTTGGAACGACCCGCAGCATCCTGATCATCAGCAATAGCAGCGCTGCGCTGGATGGCACTTCGGATGTGATACTGGACGGCGGCAATGCATCGACTCTTGCATTGTACGCCCCCGGGGGTTCGGGTCTCTCGCTTTCCATTCCGGCCAGTGTGACGCTGACGATGGTGACGGGCGGCGGCACCGGCGATCGGGCGGCCCTTACCGGAAATGTAAATCCCTGCACATGGAATGGGCCCATCAACCTGGCAGGGGATGGGTCGGCAAACGAAGTCATCCAGTTTAACGCCAGCAGCGCGCCGTTGACCATCAATGGAACCATAACCGCAGCCCTCGCCAATAATTACGCGGGCCAGGTTGGTTTTGTCGGCACTGGCGGGGTGCTGAATGGCAATTTGTCAATGGACACCAATGCGACTTTCTTTGTGAATGGCACCTGGAGAATCAATTCCAGCGGCAATGTGTGCGGGGGGATCTATATTTTAGGCGGAACGTTGCAACTGGGCGTGAATAATGCGTTGCCGGTGAATGTTCCTTTCGCAATCGCAAATGGGGCCAACGTTGCGATATTTGATCTGAATGGCTACAACCAGCAGATTGGGTCGTTGACAAACACCACGACAACAGGGGCTGCCATCATCACCAACAGCAGTTCCATCCTTTCCACGCTGACTTACAGTAACAACGGGGCCAAATTCATTATTGCTTCAGCTTCCGGCCTTGGAGCGAACGGGGTGCCTTCCGGCTTTTTCACCAATTATACCGGCGTCATCGCAGGCAAACTTGGTTTGACCGTGGCCGGCGGCGTACTAAACCTGCAAGGAACCAACACTTATTACGGGACTACGAGCATCACTAACAGCGCGATTTTGGCGCTGACCAAGAGCGGCTCGATTGCCAGGAGCGTCAACATCATCGTTGGCCCTAATGCAACCTTCAGCGAGTCCAGCAGCGTTGGCACCGCAAACAATCCTTTTGCGCTGGGCGCGGCACAGACCTTAACCGGCGCCGGCGCAACCGGAACTCTCGCCGGGAACATGTATATGCAGGCAGGCTCTTCACTGGTCCTGAATTACAACGGCAGCACACCCACTTTGGTTGTCACCAACGGCACGTTCACCTGCACCAACAGCGGCGTGGTCACGGTCAATGTGCCCAATTCGCTTCCGGTTGGCTCCTCCTTTTCCTATTTGCTGGTTTCCAATGGCCCAGGCGGAACTGTACAAGGCACCGTTCCGGGTTCCGTCGTGGTAAACGGCATCAGCGACGCAGCCGGTTCATTGGCCATCAACGGCGCGGGCCTGGTATTAACGGTCACCAATTACACGCCCGAAGACCTCGAATGGCGCGGCACGGTCAACTCCAATTGGGATACCGTGACGGCAAACTGGTATGACACGGACCCTTCCGGATTGGACTTCACCAACTTCAACTCGCTGGACAACGTGACGTTCGACGACAACGTCAGCGTGAGCAACAATATGGTGAACCTCACGGGCGCGCTCCAGGCCGGCATGGTCACTGTTTCGGCGAACAATACGAATTATACTTTTGCCGGACCCGGCGGCATGGTGGGCGCGAGTGGCCTGACAAAATCCGGCAACTCGACGCTGACGGTCCTAACCACGAATAGTTACACCGGGGTGACGGCTATCAATGGCGGCACCGTCAGCGCCAATACCCTGGCCATCGGTGGAGCTCCCAGCGCCATTGGGGCGGCCGGCAGCGGATCGGGCAACATTGTCCTTAATGGCGGCCAATTGCAATACACCGGGCCAACCGTGACGATTGACAGGGGCGCGACACTTGGCGCCAACGGCGGCACGGTTGCGGTGACGACTGCAGGCAGCGTTCTGACCACGAGCGGGAGCATCGCCGGGAACAATGGCGGAGGTCTGACGGTGACGGCGGGCAGCGGCGTTTTCGCCCTGAGCGGAATTAACAGCTATAATGGCGGGACGACGGTCAGCGCCGGGGGAACGCTGGGCTTGTCCGGTGGAACGTTTGGCACCGGGAACGTTATGAACAATGGCACGTTGCTGTTCTCCGGCGCGAATACGGTTATCAACAACATCAGTGGTTCCGGCATTTTGACTAATGCGCCCGGCGGGACGTTGACTTTGAGCGGCACGAACACCTTCACCGGCAATGTTTACAGCGGCGTTACCAACCTGGCGCCCGGCACAGTGATTATCGCCAACAGCGCGGCGCTGCCCCCCAATACAACGGTAACCATTGCGGGCGGCAATTCATCGGTGCTTTCTGTGGGCGCGGGCGTATCCACTCCGACCAACGTGACACTGGTGGCTATTGCAGGCAACGCCAACCTCAATCGCGTCACCTTGAGTTTTTTGGGGACCGGGGGTTCATGGAACGGACCCATTCGGTTGGAGGGTGACGCGGCTGCTGTAGAAGCGAATGGCGATGGTGGCGATTTTGCCCAAATCACCGCTCCCGGCGGCGCGATAGGAACCATCAACGGCAATATCACCGCGCCCACTAACGGTCCTCTGAATTTTAACGGCCAGGTTGATATTCGCGGCGTGAACTCGCATGGAGTGATAAACGGCACCTTCACGCTCGGGGGCGGCGCATCGGTGGGGCCAAACGACGGCGCTTCATGGATAATTAATTCTACAAATAACACCTGGGGCCAGTCAGGCCTGGGAAATGGACAAATAACGCTAGGAGCAGACAACGCTTTGCCGGTGACTGTTGCCATGGCAGGGGGCGGCAACGGATCCGTTGGCATACTTGACCTGGCCGGCCACAACCAGCAAGTCGGCGGATTAACAAACGAGGCGGCGGGAACCGGCCAGATGATTATCTCCAACAGCAGCGCCGTCTATGCCACCTTCACCTACAGCAACCCGGCCAATTTCTATCAAGCTATCGGATTCACCAATTATCTTGGAACCGATTATCCCACTACCTGGTATGCGGGCGCTTATACCAACTTTACCGGAATAATGGGAGGCAATATGGGACTAACGGTGGCCGCAGGCACGCTCACTTTGGGCGGCGTCAACACGTACACAGGCACGACGACCATCAGCGCGACGGCCACCAACTCCGAATTGGCATTGACCACCGCCGCTTCCATCGGGGACAGCACGAACATCATTATCGGCACCAATGCGATCTTTGCGCCTTCCGGCCAGACACTGAATCCGGGCCAGACATTGACGGGAGCCGGCGCGGCGGGAACCATCGGCGGATCGTTGACTCTGGGGCCTGGTTCTTCACTGGTGTTGAACGACTACACCGCCAACGTACCCACGTTGACTGTCTCCAACGGCACGTTGACTTTAAGCAGCGCCAACGCCGTGACCATCAATGTCTCCGGTTCGCCTACGCTCGCGCAGGCGAGCTACCTGCTGATTTCGACGACCGCGGGCGGCCTGATATCGGGAACACCGCCATCTTCTGTGACCGTTAACGGCCTTGCCAACGGGCCAACTACTTACGGCGCTTACCTGACCATTACGGGCGGTCAGTTGTATCTGACAATCAGCCAGAGTCCCATGATTCTGAATCAATATCCGGTAACCTATACCAACCTGTTCACGCTCTATAAAGGCGCCAATCCAACCTTCACGATTTCGGATGTCGGCGGCGCCTCACCTTTTGAATACGAATGGTTCACCAACGGCGCGCAGGACGGCGTGGCAACCAACAACAGCCTGCAACTGACAAATGTTCAGTCTTCGTTCGCGAATTATTATTGCATCGTCACAAACGTTTACGGCTCGGCGACGAGCTTCGTGTGGTCTGCTTCCGTTATCGCTGATCCCACCAATCTAACCGGCGCCCAGGCGACTTATCCATCCAATGTACTGTCGTTGAGCCCCATCGGTTACTGGCGGCTGAATGAGGCGGATGACACGCTTGGCGACGGCAATCCGGGCGCGCTCACACACGACTATGCGGGCGGCAATGACGCTCTCTACACCAACGTCAATCTTGGTCTGCCGGGGTATAATCCAGTTAAAGATCCGTCGGACAGTTCGGCGCTATTCGGCTCTTTCCCAACCTATCCTTCGACCTACTCTTACGCCGGCAGCGTTCAAGGAATTGACGTCTCGGCAACCAACGGGGCGAATGGAGAGTTCACGGTCGAAGCCTGGGTAAAGGCGTCCAGGGAGGAAACCTCAGACAACGGCATCGTGGCCAAGGGATATTTTGGCCAGGAGGAATTTGTCATTGACGCCGGCGCCCCAAACAGCGCGTTCAGGTTTGAAGTGCGCACTGCCACGGGCACTGACTACGGTCTCAATTCCACAGTCGCCAATTACGTCAACGGTACATGGTATTATTTGGCGGGCGTCTGCGATGAAGCCCACGGCGATGCGGCGTTTTATATAAACGGCGTATTAGTTACGAATGTAAGCATCCCGGCGGGCAGCGGCATCTACAACGCCGCCGGCACGCCGATGACCATCGGCGCCCGGGCGACGAGCGCCACAAGCGGCATCAACAATCAGTTTTATGGCAACATCAATGATGTGGCCGTGTTCAATTATGCTTTAAGCTCAAATCAAATAGCGGCCCAATATCAGGCGTCGGGGCCATTTGCGCCTGAGCTATATGCACAATATCCGGAGACTTACACCAACCTGTTCACGTTATATGCCGGAGCGAACCCGACCTTCTCATTATCCGCTGGCGGTACGCCGCCGTTTACCTATCAATGGTTCACGAACGGCGTCCTGGATGCCGCGGCAACTACCAATAGTTTGTCGATGACCGATGTCCAGCCCGGCGTGTTCAGCAACTATTGCATCGTGGCGAACATGACGGGCATGGCCACCAGCACGGTGTGGACGGCGTCGGTGATAGCCGATCCCAGTGGCACCGGGCCGGGCGGGCTGGCGCCTTATCCGTCGAGTGTCCTGGCTCTGAACCCGATAGCGTACTGGCGGTTGAATGAAACCGAACAAGGAAATGGAGATGACGGGGTCGTCGCTTTTGATTATGCGGGCGGCAATGACGGAATTTACACCAACATGGAATTGGATTATACGCCTTACAATCAAACGGCGGATCCTTCGGACACATCAGCGGGATTTGGCCTCCTCAATCCCAATAACTGCGACGTGGGCGGGATCGGACAAAACCTGGACTTTGCCGCTCCGGCGGGCAGCAACGCCGAGTTTTCCGTGGAATGCTGGGTTCAATTCGACAACTCCGACGCCAATGGCAGTCTGATTAGCAAAGGCTATGGCAACGGCGGCGAAGAGTTCGCGCTCGACAACAACGGCAGCAGCGGTTTTAGATTCCTGGTCAGGAGCGCGGCGGGCACTCTCTACACCGCGCAATCCACGTTCACGCCGTCCGGATCATTCCCTTCAGCCTGGTACCACATGGTGGGGGTTTGCGATGAAGCAAATGGCCTTCTGTCCCTTTACACCAACGGCCAACTGGCGGCAACCGCCGCCATTCCCGCCGGGAGCGGCATACTTTCCGATACCACGTACCCGATGATTATCGGGGCCCGTTCATCCAGCCTGGCCAATGCCGAGGCGGGCAACAATAATAACCAGGACGTCGGATGGATCAACGATGTGGCAGTCTTTAACTACGCGTTGAATTCGAGCCAGGTGGCAAATCAATACAACCAATCAGGGCTTGCGCCTTACTTTGTTCAGGAGCCAGTTGAGAATACGAATGTGTACCAGGGGGCAACCCTGACTGTTCCGGCGGTCGTGAACGGCACCACCCCAATATCCTTCCAGTGGTACTACGGGACTGAAACTCCCGTGCCGAACCAAACGAACATGACGCTGGTGATTACCAATATCCAGGCAGGCAACACCTATTATCTTGAGGCGCAAAATTCCTATGGAACGGTCTATTCGGCTTATCTCACGACGGTGACCGTCCTGACCGGGTTCAATGCGTCCCTGGGACCGACCAACGTCACTGTATACGCCGGACAACCGTTCACCTACACGGTACAGGCGACAGGAAACCTGCCGATATATTACCAATGGTATAAAGGCGCAACAGCGATTCCCGGCGCGACCAACGCCAGCTACACGGCCATCGCCGCCTCTGGCAATACGATTTATAGCTGCACCGTGAGCAATGATTACAATGGTTACAGCGCCACCAACGTTGGGCCGGTGACACTGGCCGGAATTGCGGCGCCCACGACGCTGTATCAGTTGACGGTATTGAGCAACAATCCGGCTGCCTATTGGCGGTTGAATGAAGGACCGGACAACGGCCTGGGCGACGACGGAATCATTGCCCATGACTATGTGGGCGGACACAATGGCGTCTATACCAACGTGGAATTGGGGTTGGCGGGCTTTGGCACGGCGGACAGCACGGACACGGCGGCGTTGTTTGGCCTCTATGACTCATCGCCGAGCAACAGCTACGTGAGCGAAATCGACAATTCCACCAACGGGATAATACCGATTAGTTTTGCCCAGCCAACGGGAAGCAACGGGGAATTCTCGGTGGAGGCCTGGATTTGCAGCAGCAATGCCACGCAGACGCTGGGCGCGGGAATCGTCACCAAGGGTTATGGCAGTGGCGGCGAACAGTTTGATTTGGACCTATATAACGACTTCCGGTTCTTTGTGCGTGATGCTTCGGGCGGAGTTCACGCCGTCAATCTTTCCACAGGTCCAGTCGTTGGCCAGTGGTATCACGTGGTGGGAGTCTTCGATGGCGCCAACGGCGCGATGCATCTCTATACCAACGGGGTGGATGGCGCCGACACGACGGGCATTGCCAGCGGATTGGGCGTGCTGATGGCGACCACGACGAATGCGCTTTTGCCCCAGGCGGCCCTGGTCAGCATCGGGGCGCGCGCCTCGACGGAGACCGTAACCAACTACGACCTGCAATTCCAGGGCAACATCCAGGACGTGGCGCTTTACAGCTATGCGTTGAGCGCGGCGCAAGTGGCGGCCCATTACCAGGCTTCGGGCCTGGCCGTTCCGCCGGTCAACACCGCGCCGACGAACATTGTCGCCTCGGTCACGGGCGGCACACTCTATCTGACCTGGCCTGCCGACCATATTGGCTGGCAATTGCAGGCGCAGACCAACAGCGTTCAAGTGGGCCTCAGTACCAACTGGGTCAATGTGAACGGCTCAACCACCACCAATCAAGTGGCTATGCCTATTAACCCGGCCAACGGCACAGTGTTTTACCGCCTGATTTATACTCCTTAGGTTCCATGAAGAAGAGAACGTTCGATATTAAAAGAGTGACTACTCTGGATCATTTGGCAGGGAGGCAAAGCCCGGCGTCGGGTAGATTGACTCCGGGCGCGAAGGCATGGCAGGGCGCCTTCACACTCATTGAGTTGCTCGTGGTCATCGCCATTATTGCAATCCTGGCAGCGATCCTGTTGCCGGTCCTGGACAAAGCAAAACAACGGGGACTGGCAGCGCAATGCATTAGTAATGAAAAGCAACTAGCGCTCGGATGGATTTCGTACACGAGTGACAACGATGATGAGTTGATGCCGAATTGCGGCGGCGACGGCAAGGTAAACATAAGTGCAGTCGGACTTAACGGATGGGTGCTTGGCGTATTGACTTGGCCGGGCTCGAGCGAGGCTTCAACTTACGGCGACCTTGATGACACCAATGTTGGTTACCTTCGAAATTCGAAAATGGGTCCCTATATTCTGGATACCAGAGTTTATAAATGTCCGTCAGATATATGGAAAGTGACTGCACCAGATATTAATAATGATTCGCCTTCAGACCGGGTCCGGAGCATCGCTATGAACTGCTGTATGGAAGGAAATGCGTATAGCGCGGCCGGGATCAAAACAGTGCCTGCAGACGAATCCTGGTGGATTACCCAAACTTCCGGCAGAGGGCCGTACTACGCGTATAATAAAGGTTCGGATCTTCACTTCGGACCCGGCCCGGCAAATCTATTTGTTTTTTGTGATGACCAGGCAGATTCCATCAACGATGGCTGTTTTGGCGATGAAGGTGCGACGGTGTCCGCATGGGACTCCTTGCCCGCCTGTTACCATAACAATATGAGTTCTTTTAGTTTTGCCGACGGCCACGCGGAGCTTCACCGATGGTTGATCGGAAACGAGGCGGTTCCGGTCAAAGAGGGCAACGCCACTACCGTGACCATAGGCACCAATCCAGTTGACTTCAACTGGCTGATGTCACACTCGACCGCGCCAATCCCCACCGCGCCGACCGGCACAGGTCCCCCATAAGAGAAAGAACCAGGATTTCGATGAACCGTGACAGGGAATTTCACGCGGTATATCCTCAAGCAGACCGCAGGTTCATGCCTCCAGGGCAATCTGATGATCGTTGAGAAATAATGAAAATGAAATACGTTTTAGTTCTTCTATTGTTGCCGTTTTATGTGCCGGCAAAAGACCTTTACCAAATCCACAACCTTTCGGAAAAGGAGATCCAACAAGCTTATATCCAACTTTTGCATGATGCTTGCCTCTATGCAGATCGGGATTGGACCAATTCCTCGTTTGATCCAAAGGCGGGCTATTGGGGTGGCGGTCTCAGCGGTGAACGCGATGGTATCCGGCCCATCGGCAGCATGGTGCTGGCGTGTGGAACGCTTCTTAAATATGACGATGGCCTGACCGCCGACGAACGCGAGGATTTATTAGCCAAAGCAACCGCAGCCATTCGCTATGTAACGGCAACGCATTTCACCGGTCCGCAAAGATGCGTCGATGGCAAACAATGGGGCGGTCTCGACCGGCCGGGTGTACACTCTGGCAGAACCCAATGGGAATCCTCGTATTGGACCAGTTCACTCGCCCTCGGTGCGTGGCTGATTTGGGACAAACTAGATCCTCAATTGCAACAAGACGTCGAGCGTGTCGTCGCGGCGCAGGACGACCTCCTGGCAACGGGCAACCCTCCTGATAATCTTTGGTCGGATACCAAGGCTGAAGAAAATGGCTGGAACGTCCCGCTGCTGACCCTGGGCGAATTGATGTTCCCGTCCAACCCGCACGCTGAGCTTTGGCACGCGACAGCCCTG
Organism: Candidatus Sulfotelmatobacter sp.; assembly: GCA_035503455.1. GTDB lineage: Bacteria > Verrucomicrobiota > Verrucomicrobiia > Limisphaerales > UBA11358 > UBA11358. The sequence goes on from DATJTK010000131.1 coordinate 51,491, forward strand.
AAATACATGATGAACACGCTTTGCACGGCGGCGGACACCAACGACACCAGTTTAGTGGATGGCCGGGAGGTGAAAGACTGGGTCCTAGGCGCAAATTTGCAGCCGGATTACACCCTCGAAAATCACGGCATCTTTCACCCGTCTTATGTCGCCTGCAGTTCCTATTTTCTGACCCAGGCGGCCCTGTATTATACTTACGCCGGCAAACCCATACCGCAGGCGGCCACCCATCACCTGATGGATGTCTGGCAAATGTACCGGACAATTATTCTGCCCTGGGGCGAAACAGCCTACCCCCAAGGAATGGACTGGGAATTACATGGACTGCCATACACTGTTCTTTACGGCGCACTGGCCACTCATGGCCAGGACCCGTTTGCTGCCCGGGCGGAGCAGAACACATTGCAATATATGCGCGCCTGGCAGGTCATGTGTCATGGGAGCCTGACCCTTCCGGGATCGCCCGCAGGGTTTGGCCGCCATGCAATCAATTGCGAGCTTATGTCCTTTGGCCTTCTGGCGCACAAAATATTTGGGCCCTCGGTCAAGCCTTTGACCGCGAACGAAGCCAACGTCCAGGAAGAAGGGGTTTGGGACCATCCGTATGTGGATTTTATCGAACATCGCACGCTCCAAAAACTGGTTACGTTTTCGTGGAAGAACCGAATCATGGGCCTGCTCATGCCGATTGAAGACCACCTGGGCAATCCCGAATTTACCGTCCCGATTACTGACGGATTTATCGGCGCGTTTCAAGTGGCTGGCCGCGGCAATAATAATGGGAAGGTGACGGTTGTTGAGCATTCCCGGGAACAAACGGCTGATGGCTTTGAAACCAGCGGAACCGTGCTCATCAATGGCGGCAAACTTAAGCAAACGCTGCGAATGATTTCAATCGGGGCCCAAACGGTGGTCTATGAAGACACGGTTATGGCGCTTACCAATGTCACCGTGCGGAGCGAACTTGGCGCGCCGGTTGGCATTGAAAACGATTCGCTGAACGGAGGCACCCGGCTTGTATCCGATGAGGATGGACGGCTCGAATTTGACTGGCAGAAACCTCAACAGCCCGTTGCTCTTCCGGGCTCGTGGGCCAATGTGGACGGCAGACTGGGCATCGTTGTCCTAAATGGGTCAGGAATGACCTACGCCCAGGCTTCCGGTTATTCGCGTGGAATTTCTGTTCGTACCGACATCCTCTACGGCTCTTATTCCGACCGTCCCCGCCAATTCCAGGCCGGCGATGAAGTGGCGCATCGGCTGGAAATCGTTTTCACCGAAGTCACGCCCCGGGAAACGTCGAAGCTGGCGAAATCCTGCCACATCGAGACAACACCCGGCGGCCAGGTGCTGCATTTCAAGCAACCGGATGGCGAGGTTGCCGAAGTGCCATTGTTTTGATCAAGGCCATCATGGAAAAAACATCCCGGCGGAATTTTCTAAAAACAGCCTCACTGGCGCTGCCGCTCGCAACGGCTTTGCCCACGACGATGGCAGCCGCGCCGCAGGCTGAGGCGTCCGCGGGTTCCCGCAGAAACACTTACTTTGACAAAGGCACGCGGCTGGCCATTTCGATGTGGGATTTCAGTTGGCTGTTTGCCAATTGCCCCGGCGGGGCCTATGAAGACCTGGAACGCCGGGTCGGCGAAGCTGCGGAGCGTGGATATAACACGCTCCGCGTTGATTGTTTCCCCGGGCACTTTCATGAAGATGAATCAACGTTCGAAAAAAATTGGGACCCGGCGGTCAATGCGCCGCAATGGGGCGAACGTCCGGTCACCATTACCTGCAATGTCAGAAAGAAAGTCGCCGAATTGGCCGATGCCTGCCGTAAGCACAAGATTTGGCTGGGTTTGGATTCGTGGGACGCACTGAGCCTGTTCGGCCGTGACAACTCGAATTTTGTCATCCAGGAAGCTGACGAGGAAGGCGAGTTCACCCGGTACGCCGAAGTCTGGGTGAAGGCGCTGAAGATGATGCGCGAAGACGGCGTGTTGGAACGCGCCGCGTGGATTGCGCCGATGAATGAAGTGCCGAACTTTGCCGGTGGCCGCGTGGCGGCTTTGAAGAAAACGAAAAATCCCGCGGAAGTGAACGCCATTTACCGGCGCATCAACGGCTGGATGGCTGCGCCGATTCGAGCTGAAGTCGACAGTGAAAGGATTCCCATTTCCTATTCATCGAACGGCGACCCAAATTACGGTGCGCGCCTGACCGATGACTACGATGTGGTGGACCTTCATTTCATGCCCGGCGTGATTTACGACGACAAGGACCAAAAAGCTTTTCCCGGAGTGCCCTTTTACATCACTCGCTTTCCGGGCGGGAATGTGGGCGTTCTTCAAGGCCAAACACTCAAACCCGGCCCGCAAAACTTTGATTTCGCGCTCTTTTCCAAAGCCTGGGACAGCGCCTGCCGCCGTCATTACGCCGCCATGCTGGAACGAACCCGAAATTGGTTTCAGTCGGCGTTGACACGCCTCATAACACCATCGGGCAAAAAGCTTGCTCCAATCGTTACGGAATGTTTCGGCCCGCTCATTTGGCCGGACAACCCGGCAGTCAGTTGGGACTGGTATAAACGATACAACGCCGATTCTCTTCGCATCGTCGCAGCCATGGATTTCAAAGGCTCAAGCCTTTCGAACTTTGCCGAACCGCTTTTTTCATTATGGGAAGACGCGGATTGGCATTTCGCAGGCACAACGTACTTCATCGCGAATGCGGGATAATGATCGCCTCTCCCCATGAACCGCTCTCGAAGCGCGGTTGTGTCGAAGACCAGCCGCAGCACGCCGTACTGTTCGGGGCTGCTGCGGCTGGTGCCCCTTTGCCCCGCACACAGCCGCGCTCCGTGGACCAATGTTCGCTGAAGCAAAAATGAAATCACAGAAAACTGAATTAAGCCGGAGAAAATTTCTTTCCACTCTTGCCGCGAGTGGCGGCCTTTTGGCGTTGGGGCCAATTCCAGTCGCATCCGCCGCCGAGGTTTTTCCGTTTGAAAGAAAGCGCAAGCGTGTCGGAATATCGGATGCAGCCTATCGGGCAGCCTGGAAACGCGCAAAGGATCTCGTAGACCAGATGACGCTTGAGGAAAAGATCAGCCAGCTTGGATCGAGATTGGATAACCTGCCCGGGTCTGCAGCCGTCAGCCGATTAAATATTCCCGCTTACAGCTATTACAGTGGCGAAGCGTTGCACGGCCTGCTTCGATCCGCGCCGGTAACCACGTTCCCGGTACCGCTGGCGTTGGCCGCAACGTGGAACCCTGAATTGATTCTCCGCATCTACACGGCCGTCTCCGACGAAGCCCGCGCTTATGATAATCGGGACAAGATCGGTTTGAGTTATTATTCCCCGCCCACGCTTAATCTGCATCGCGACCCGCGCTGGGGACGCTGCCAGGAATCGCCGGGCGAAGATCCGTGCCTGGCTTCCGCCATTGCTGTGCAAATGGTCCGGGGCATGCAGGGAGACAACCCGAACTATCTCAAAACCACGGCCTGTTCAAAACACTTCATCTGCAACAACTCGGAAAAAGACCGCACCAGGATTTCCGCGTCGGTGGACGGGCGCAGTTTTTGGGAATTTTACGCGCGCGCCTACCGCGCCACGGTCATCGAGGGGGATGTGTTCACGTTGATGGGCGCGTATAACGCGATCAATGGAGTGCCCTGTTGCGCCAGCCACTTTTTGCTGACCGACCTGCTGCGCGAGCAATGGGGATTTCGTGGGTACGTGACCTCGGATTGCGGCGCCATTGGCTGTATCCGTGATCAGCACCACTACGCCGCCACAATGCCGATTGCGGCAGCGATGGCCGTTCTGGCCGGATGCGACCTGGATTGCGGCGGCACGCTGCAAGGCTTCCTCAAATCGGCGGCGCATCAGGAGTTGATTGGCGAGGAAGCCATCACCACGGCGGTCACGCGTCTGATGACGGTGCGGTTTTTGTTGGGCTTGTTTGATCCCCCTGAACGCGTTCCTTACACACAAATACCGTTTTCGGTGGTGGATTCTCCCGCTCATCGCGCCCTGGCGCTGGAAGCCGCGCGACAATCGCTGGTGTTACTGAAAAATGATTCGCAATTCCTGCCCCTGGATAAGACCGCTATTAAAAGAATCGCGGTGATTGGCCCGCTGGCCGGTTCCTGTATTTTGTGCGGTTATAGCGGCGCTCCGTCGTTGCAAATTTCTCCCTACCAGGGTATCGCTGAACAACTCGGAGTTGTCCCCTATCTTCCCGATGCGGGACTCGTTGGCAACAGCGCGAACACTCGAATCCAATCCTCTTCCGAAGGGCACACGGAACTTACTTATATTGACGATGGCGCCTGGGCGGAATATTCAAAGGCCGACTTCAGCGGGAAGACAGAGATTCACGCGCGCGTGTCCAGTGCCGCGGCAAAGGGATGCCGCATTGAGGTGCATTTGGATCGATTGGACGGACCGCTGGCCTGCACATTGACGGCGCCGGGCACTGGCGGTTGGCAGAATTGGATCAACATTTCCGCCCCGCTGGAGGGAATCAGCGGTGAACATTCCATATTTTTAAGGTTTCGTGGCGGGAAAGGACATCTTCTGGCGATCACACAACTCCAACTGCATCCTCTTCCGCCGACGCCCGCCAACCCGGGCCGCCCGGAAGTGGTGCTCAAACCGGGATGCGGCGTTGTTGGCGAACCGGATGAAAGAATGTTTCAGGAAGCGGTGGAAGCGGCACGGGCCGCGGACGTCGTGGTCCTCGTCTGTGGAGTCAATGAAGTAGTGGGCGGCGAAGGACATGACCGCGAAACGATTGGATTAACCGGCGCGCAACCGGAATTGATCCAGGCCGTTTATGCAGCCAATCCCAAAACGGTTCTCGTGCTCTCCACCAACAATACCCTCGCGATTAATTGGGAACAGGAACATCTGCCGGCCATTTTATGCGCGGTGTGCGGCGGCCAGGCCCAGGGCGCGGCGATTGCGGAGGCGCTCTTCGGCGAGTATAACCCCGGTGGAAAATTGCCCTGTACCTGGTATCGCAGCATGGATCAGCTTCCTGATTTTCACGATTATGATATTCACAATGGACGCACCTACATGTATTTCGAAGGCGACGCCCTTTACCCCTTCGGCCACGGTCTGAGTTATACAACTTTTCAATTTGACCAGCTTCGAATCACCGAAACAAAATTAAAGCCCGAGCAAACTACCCGCATTTCGGCGCGCGTGACCAATACCGGCAAACGAGCCGGCACAGAAGTCGTCCAGCTTTACATCACGCCGCCGCCTTCGCCGGTGAAAAGGCCAATCAGACAATTGGCCGGCTTCCAACGCATCGAATTACAGCCCGGTGAAGAAAAAACCGTCACCTTTGAACTGCCATACAGCGAACAGGCGTTTTGGTACTGGGATGACGCGGCGGAACGTTTTGTCCTCCAACCTGGCACGGCCAAAATACTCGTCGGCAATTCTTCCGCAAATGCCTTGTTGGAGGCGGACCTGACACTCGTTTAAACGGGAGCGCACGCGCCCTCGCGTGCGGCGGTTGACGCCTCGTCAACCGCTCGGGCGCGCCACCG